>CAYQEC010000012.1:0-68552 GCA_964416425.1 uncultured Acidimicrobiaceae bacterium
CAGGTGTTGCGACCGCCGCCGGGTGCCCGCCGCCGGATTCCCCGCAGCCTCCTAGAGGCCCTCGTCCGGTGCCACCACTGCCAGGAAATCCGCCACCGCCGCCATGTAGCGGGTGGGATCGACGTTCCACAGCCCGTCGTGGGTGGCGCCCTCGAAACGCTCGTAGGTGACGATGTCGGGACGTGCCTCCGCCAGGGCGTCGCTCACTTCCACCGGCATCACCGCGTCGTCGCTCCCGTGCATCAGCAGCATCGGCACGTCGAACTCGTCGGCCCGGGCCACCTGATCGAGCGCCGCCCACTCGGTGCCGTTCCAGATGCGCACCACCTCCTTGGCCAGGCCGGTGAACAGCGACGGCACCCCATGGTCGGCGACGGCCCGATCGGCGAGCACGCCGACGTCGAGAGCCGGCGAATCGAGGATGACACCCCGCACCGCGCTGGTGTGGTCGCTCTCGTGCAGGTAGGTGGTGACGATGGAACCGCCCATCCCGTACCCGTACAGCACGACGTCCTGCGCGCCCCGCTGCAGCGCGAAGCTGACGCCGGCGTCGATGTCGGGCCATTCGGTGAGCCCCCACTCGAAGCGGTTCGGGTCCGCCTCCGGCGCCGCCCCGTCGTTGCGGTAGGTGACGACGAGGATCGGGAAGCCGAGGTCCGCCAAGGTGGGGATGATGCGGAGCGCCTGGCGCCGCTCGTCGAGGCCCTGCCCGTGCACCAGCACGATCCAGGTGTCGCGGATGCCGGGGATGAGCCATGCCGGGTCGACGCCCAGCTCGCCGGGGACCCGGACCTCCTCGAAGGCGAGCCCGGCGGCGGTGGCGGGATCACCGTTGAAGGCGTAGCGGTCCCACCGCACCAGCTCACCGGGGAAGAAGGTGCCGTCGAGGGTCCGGAAGCCGTGCTCGACCGTGTCCTCCCCCACCCCGATCAGGCCGGTGACCTGGCCGTAGGCTGACGATCCCTCCACCCCCCAGATGCCCTCCTGCTCCGAGAGGCGGGTCCGGGTGAGCACGATCCGCCCCGTCTCGACCGCCACGATCTCGAGATCAGAGGCGGCCACCTGCCGGGCGGGTGTCAGCAGGTCGGCATTGATGGCCGCCGCCCCGGCCCACACCGCCACCACCGCTCCCGCGACGGCGAGGGTGGTGAGGACGACCGCGACGCGGCGCAGCCAGATCCCGAGGCGGCTTGGCTCCATGCGGGCAGGCTAGGAGCCTGCCGGCGAGGCCGCATTCCAGGGCGGCGCCGCCCGGGTCGCCCCCGTCACCGCCCCTCGAAGCGAGGCGTCTCCTTGGCGACGAACGCCTCGATGCCGGCGCGGGCGTCCTGGGTGGCGAACACCTCGTCGAAGGCGGCACGCTCGATCTCGATGGCGGCCGGGAGCGGCCGGCCGTAGCCGTCGCCCAGGGCCCGCTTGGCGGCCCAGTAGGCGCGGGTCGGCCCGTTGGCCCAGGCGGCGGCGGCTTCCATGGCGCCGGCCACCAGCTCGCCTGCCGGGAACACCTCATCGGCGATGCCGGCGGCGAGCGCCTCTTCGGCCCCCATCCGGCGGCCGGAGAGCACCATCTCCTTGGCTTGCTGGTAGCCGACGAGACGGCTCAGCCGGTGCGTGCCGCCCGCCCCGGGGATGATGCCGAGCAGGACCTCGGGCTGCCCGATGACGGCATCGTCGGCCAGGAATCGGAAGTCGGCACCGAGGGCGAGCTCGAGGCCGCCACCGAGGGCGTAGCCGCACACCGCGGCGATGGTCGGCTTCTCGAGCCGCTCCAGCCGACGGATCACCGCACCCAGCTCCACCGCCTGCGGGTCGCTCCCGCCCCCCTCCACGGAGCGGGCGAACGCCTTGATGTCGGCACCGGCGGCGAAGTGGTGCCGCCCGGTGATGACGACGGCCCGCACCACCGGGTGCCCGGCCGCGCCGATGGCGCCGTCGAGGGCGGTGATCAGCTCGACGTCGAGGGCGTTCACAGGGGGACGATCGAGGGTGATGAGCGCCACCGCGCCGTCCACCTCGTAGTCGACCAGACTCACTCCTCCGCTCCTCTCGGTCGCCGCAAGCAGGCTAGTGGGGCCGGGAGCGTCCGCTCACGGTGCCGGCCGGGAAGGGTTCTGCCGGGGCGCCGGCCTCAGAGATCGGTGCGCTCCAGCAGGCGCCGGGCGGCGGTCCACGGGTCGACGGTCCCGGCGGCGACGGCGGCCGCCACTCCCTCCCCGCCGCCGTCCGCCACCGCCTGCCGCATGCGATCCCGCAACCCGGCGCGCAGCGCCGCCTCGAACTCGGCGAGCAGGCGGGCGGCTCGGCGGCCGGCGAGCAGACCGGACGCCACGAGGTGATCCCGGTGGCGGTGCACCGCTTCCCACATCGCCCCGATCCCTTCCCCGGTCGTCGCCACCACCGGCAGAATCGGAGGTCGCCACGCCCGATCGCCCCCCATCTCGAGCATCTGGCTCAGGTCGTCCACCGCCTGCTCCACCCCGGGACGGTCGGCCTTGTTGACCACGAAGACGTCGCCGACCTCCAGCAGCCCGGCCTTGGCGACCTGCACCCCGTCCCCCCATCCAGGGGTGACGACCACCACCGTGGTGTCGGTGTTGGCGGCGACGTCGACCTCGTCCTGCCCGACCCCGACGGTCTCGACCAGGATCTCGAGGAACCCGACGCCGTCGAGCATCGCCACCACTCTGGGGGTGGCGGCGGCGAGGCCGCCGAGATGGCCCCGGCTCGCCATGGACCGGATGTAGACCCCGTGGTCGCCGGCGTGCTCCTGCATCCGGACCCGGTCGCCGAGCACGGCGCCGCCGCTGAAGGGGCTCGACGGGTCGACGGCCACGATGGCCACCCTGGTTCCGGCGAGGCGTATGACCTCGACGAGACGGGAGGTGAGGGTCGATTTGCCGGCACCGGGCGCCCCGGTGATACCGGTCGTCCAGGCCCGCCCGGTGGCGGGATGCACCGCGGCGAGCACGCCGTCACCGCCGGGGCCCGCCTCCTCGACGAACGAGACGAGCCGGGCCAGGGCGCGCCGGTCGCCGGCGGTGGCGGCGGCGAGGAGGTCCTCCGGCGATGGGGCGGGCGTCATCAGGGCCACGAGCCTACCGGTGGGCGGGAACCCGCAGGGAGGCCCGGGCCGGCGGGGCCCGCCGCGTCGCGTTCGGGGCGGTACCGTGGGACGGGCGCGGGTCGCGTCGGTGCAGGTGAACGGCGCGGCGCCGGCCGAGGTGTGCTGCGACGTGACCGGCTGAGCCGGCCGCCGTCTCAGATGGCGACGACGGTTTCGACGCCTGGTACCCGGTCCTGGAGGATGCGCTCGATGCCGGCCGTGAGCGTCATGGTCGACAGCGGGCACCCGCCGCAGGCGCCGACGAGTTGCAGGTTGACGGTGCTCCCCTCGGTGCCGAGCAGGATGAGGTCGCCACCGTCGGCCTGGAGGGCGGGGCGGATGTACTCGAGGGTCTCCTCGAGCATCACGACGTCGATCAGGTCCTCTGCGTGCTCGGGCGCGGAGGCAGGGGCCGTGTCCACCGGGGAGGCGACCTGGATGACAGAACTCTGCACTTGGGAGTTGTCGCTCATTACCCACACTGCAACGCTGCGTTGCACCGCTTGATTCCGATTCCTACTACGAGTGTAGTGCGAATCGGGAGGCCGGCTGCCCCTCCCTCAATCGGGCGGCCCGATCCCCAGGAAGGAACGCAGCAGGTCGGCGAGCAGCCCCGAAGACGGGAAGATCGCCACGCCGAGCGAGCTCTGCCGGAGCATCCACTCCCCGGGGGGCAGCGTGACGACGTCCTCTCCTTCGATCCGCAGCGTCATCGGCCCGGTGGCGACGATCGTGGCGGTGGGCACGCCCCAGTCGAGCCCGACCCGCACCGTCTCCGGGAGGATGTCGCCGGCCGGTTCCGGCTCGAGCCCCCCGTAGTAGTGGGCCAGGATCTCGCGGTAGCTCGCCCCGCGGTCGGCCATCGCCTTCGCCCCCCACTGACTCATCCCGACGCCGTGGCCCCAGCCTTCCCCGACGAAGGTCGCCACCCCCGGGGTGCCGGCTTCCCCGGGTGGGATGAGCGGGATGTCGGTGCGCCCCGTCGGCGGCTGGAACTCGACCTCGAAGGTGTAGGAGAGGATGGACTGCGGCCACCGGCCCCCGCCCGGCCGCAGCGCCGGGAACAGCCCCGGGTAGAGCTGGGGACCGTGGGTGTTGATCACCGCCCGCACCGCCGTCACCGGGATCCGGGTCAGGCCCAGCTCACTCCCCACCACCAGCGTCCCCGGACCCTCCCCCTCCGGGGGGCGCTCGATCGCCATCGACACCAACTCGGCGCCGACCGCATACCCGCCGGTGGTGAGTACGCGGGACAGCACCGAGGTGTCGACGGTCAGCTCCCAGCGCTCGTAGGGGGTGACGCCGGCCTCGTCGGAGTCGACCGGCTGCAGGTAGGGAAGGGCGGTCCCACCCCAGATGTCCTGGACGGCCCGGGTGCGGTGCCCGGTACTCGAGGAGTAGAGCGCCTGGGCCGGATCACCCCCGTACTGCAGGATCTCGCCGGCGGTGCGCTCCACCGCTCGGGTCCAGGCGGCGTCGGCGCCGACGTCGCCCCGGTACACCTGGCAGGCGGTGGAGGCGCAGATGTCGAACCCGTACTCGGTCCCGGAGGCGGTGCGGCCCCGGTGCAGCGTCCAGGCCAGATAGGTGCGGGCGGCGACCGCCTGGGCCGCCAGGCTCTCGGCCGGCCAGGAGGTCGGCACCTCCCGGATCCCGAGCAGGTACGACTCGAGCGGGATCTCCTCGACGACGCCCAAGCCGTCGACGCCGGCGGTGACCTCCAGGGTCCCGGTGTGGCGGCCGTAGCCGAGTTCGACGACGGTGCCCTCCCCCGGGACCAACTCGATGTGGTCCACCGGCTCGGCCGGAGCCGGCCGGGTCACCGGCAACGGCAACAGCAGGGCGGCGACGAGCAGGACGGACGGTGTGTTCACTCGTGCATTCTCTCAGGGCGCCGGGGCTGTCGGAATCAGATACGCTCGATGGCCGCCCCCAGCGACTGCAGCGTGGTGACAAAACCGTCGTAGCCGCGATCGATGTGGTGCGCTTCGTGCACGATGGTGTCGCCGTCGGCGGCGAGGCCGGCGATGACGAGGGCGGCCCCGGCCCGGATGTCGCAGCCGTCCACTTCGCAACCGCTCAGGGTGTCGACGCCGCGGATCACGACGTGCTGCCCGTCGGTGTGGATGTCGGCGCCCATCCGGTTCAGCTCCCCGATGTAACGGAACCGGGCGTCGTACACGTTCTCGGTGATGATCGAGGTGCCGGACGAACGGGACAGGTAGCTCACCATCTGGGGGTGCATGTCGGTGTGGAACCCGGGATAGGGCAGGGTGGCGAAGTCGACCGGCTCGGGCCGGTCCGGTCCCTTCACCGTGAACCAGTCGTCGCCCCTGGTGACCTCACACCCCGACCCCTCCATCTTCCGCAATTCCATGCGGAGGTGGTCGGGATCGCAGCGTCGCACCGTCACCTCCCCGCCGGTGCCGGCGGCGGCGAGGGCGTAGGTCCCGGCCTCCAACCGGTCCGGGACGACGGAATGGCGGGCGGGGGACAGCGTCGGGACCCCCCGGATCTCGATGGTGGAGGTGCCGGCGCCCTCGATCTTGGCCCCCATGGCGTTGAGGAAGGCGGCGAGGTCGGCCAGCTCGGGCTCCCGGGCCGCGTTGCCGATCGTGGTCCGGCCCCGCGCCGCCACCGCCGCCAGCAGGATGTTCTCGGTCGCCCCGACGCTGGGGAACTCGAGGAAGACGTCGGTGCCGATCAGGCCGTTGGGGGCGGTGGCCCGCAGCACCCCGTGGCGCAGCTCGAACTCGGCTCCCATCTGGCGAAGCCCGTCGAGGTGCATGTCGATGGGGCGCGCCCCGAAGTCGTCGCCTCCCGGGAGCGCCACCCGGGCCTCCCCACACCGTGCCAGCAGTGTCCCCAGCACCAGGATCGAGGCCCGCATGCGGCGCACCAGCGACAGCGGCGCCTCCGGATTGGGGTGCTCGGGAACCTCGATCAGCAGCGAGTCCCCGCTCCGGGAGCAGACCGCCCCGATGTGCTGCAGCACCTCACCCATGATCTCGACGTCGAGGATGCCGGGGACGTTGTCGAGCCGGTGACTCCCCGGCGCCAGCAACGTCGCCACCATGTGCTTGAGGGCGGCGTTCTTTGCCCCGTGCACGACCACTTCTCCGGCGAGGGGTGCGCCGCCCGTGACCCGAATCGATGCCATGGCAGGATTGTATTGGTCGCTCCCGGCAAACACCGCCCGCCCCATTCGCTAGCCTCCGAAGTCGGAGGAAGGAGGCGATGTGCGACTCGCCCTCGGCGCCGACCACGCCGGCTTTCAACTGAAGGAAGAGCTGAAGGTGCTGCTGGCCGACGCCGGCCACAGCGTCCTCGACCTCGGGACCGACTCCACCGAATCGGTCGACTACCCGGACTTCGCCGCCGCGGTGGGCCGGGCCGTCATCGAAGGCCGGGCGGAGCGCGGCATCATCGTCTGTGGCTCGGGCGCCGGGGCCAGCATCGCCGCCAACAAGCTGACCGGCATCCGCTGCGCCCAGGCGACCGACACCTACACCGCCCACCAAAGTGTCGAGCACGACGACGTCAACGTGATCGCCCTGGCGTCGCGGGTGACCGGGACCGCCCTCGCCTGGGAGATCGTCGAGGCCTTCGTCGGGGCGACCTTCTCCGGGAAGGAACGCTTCGTGCGGCGCCTCGAGAAGGTGGCCGCCCTGGAGCGGGAACGCGCCTGAGTCGGAAACGCGGGGCAGACATGGCACCGCCGGGTCGTTACGATGCCACCCATGGATTTCCCCCCGACGGAACGGTTCGTCAACCGTGAACTGTCGCTGCTCGACTTCCAGCTCCGGGTACTCGGCCTGGCCGAGAGCCCCGAACTGCCCCTGCTGGAACGTATCAAGTTCGTCGCCATCGTCAGCCAGAACATGGACGAGTTCTTCCAGGTGCGGGTCGCCGGTCTCACCAACCAGATCGCCACCGGGGTCGTCAAGCGCCGCTACGACGGCTTGACCCCGAGCGAGCAGCTCGAGCAACTCGGACCCAAGGTGACGGCCCTCAACGACCGCATCGACGATCTGCTCCTCGACGAGCTGCTCCCGGCACTCGAGAAGGAGGGCATCCGCCTCGCCCACATCAGCGAGCTGGGCCCGGAGGAGCGGCTCCACCTCGACGAGCAGTTCGAGAACGACATCTTCCCGGTGCTGACCCCGCTGGCGGTCGACCCGTCGCACCCGTTCCCTTTCATCTCCAACCTCTCGCTCAACCTGGCGGTGCTGCTGCGCGACCCGAACGTCGACGGCCTCCAATTCGCCCGGGTCAAGGTGCCGCCGATCCTGCCCCGCTTCGTCGTGCTTCCCGACGGCAAGCGTTTCGTCCCCCTCGAGCAGGTGATCGCCAGCCACATCGACCGGCTCTTCGGCGGCCAGGAGGTGATCGACCAGTTCATGTTCCGGGTCACTCGCAACGCCGACTTCGCCGTCGAGGAGGAGGAGGCCGAAGACCTGCTCGCCGCCATGGAGAGCGTGCTCCGCTTCCGCCAGCACTCGGCGAGGGCGGTCCGGCTCGAGGTGAGCCCGCGCATGACCGACCAGGTGCTCGACCTCCTCACCCGGGAGCTGGACCTCCCCTTGAGCGCGGTGTACCAGCGCCGCACCCCCCTCGACCTCAGCGGCCTGTGGGCGATCTACGGGCTCGACCGTTCCGACCTCAAGGAGCAGGCCTGGTCGCCCCAGACCCAGCCGCGTCTCACCGAGGCGACCGGCAAACCGGTCGATCTCTTCGCCGAGATCGCCGCCGGCGACCTCATGGTGCACGTCCCCTACGAGTCGTTCGCCACCTCCACCGGCGCCTTCCTGGCCCAGGCGGCCGCCGACCCCGACGTGCTCGCCATCAAGCAGACCCTCTACCGCACCTCCGTGCCCGAGGATCCCGCGATCGGCGGTGAGGAGGCGATCGTGCAGTCGCTCATCGCCGCCGCCGACGCCGGCAAGCAGGTGGTGGTGCTCGTCGAGTTGAAGGCCCGCTTCGACGAGGCCGCCAACATCAACTGGGCGAAGATGCTGGAGAGCGCCGGCGCCCATGTCGTCTACGGCGTCGCCGGCCTCAAGACCCACTCCAAGATCCTGCTGGTGGTGCGGCGGGAGGGCGGCAAGCTGAAGCGCTACGCCAATGTGGGCACCGGCAACTACAACCCGAAGACGGCCCGGCTCTACGAGGACATCGGGATCTTCACCGCCGACCCCAACATCGGCGCCGACTTGTCGGAGTTGTTCAACGCCCTCACCGGCTACGCCCGCTGGGATTCCTACCGCAGCCTGGTGGTGGCGCCGCGGGCGCTCCGCAGCTACTTCGTGTCGCGCATCCGGGAGCAGGGACGGCGGGGCGGCGACGGCCGCATCGTCTTCAAGCTCAACCACCTGGTCGATCCCGACATCGTCGACGAGTTGTACGCCGCCTCGCAGAACGGGTGCCGCATCGACCTGGTGGTGCGCGGCATGTGCTCGCTGCGAGCCCGGGTCCCGGGGCTCTCCGAGAACATCCGGGTTCGTTCCATCGTCGGCCGTTTTCTGGAGCACTCCCGGGTCTACCGGTTCGGCCATCCGGAGGACGGCGCCGCCTACTACCTCGGCTCGGCCGACATGATGCAGCGCAATCTCGACCATCGGGTGGAGACCATCACCCCGGTCCAGGATCCGCACCTGGCGCGGCGCCTGGAGGAGATGCTCGAAGTCAACCTCGCCGACGACGTGCTCGCCTGGGAGATGCAGCCGGACGGCTCCTGGGAGAAGGTCCCGACCGTCGAGGGAGTCAGCACTCACGATCGCCTCTGGCAGCTCGCCCTCGAGCGCGCCAGCGACGACCGGTAGCCACCTCGATGACCCCTCTCACCTCCGACCCGAGCATCTGGGCGGCGGGTGGCGTCGTTCACCGTCACCGGCCGAAGTGGGGAATCCAGTACCTGCTGGTCCACCGTCCCCGCTACGACGACTGGTCGCTCCCCAAGGGCAAGCTCGACGACGGCGAGTCGATGGCCGACGCCGCCATCCGCGAGACGCACGAGGAGACCGGGTACACCTGCGCACTCGGCCCCGAGGTGGGGACGATCGCCTACCGGACGACGGCCGCCAACCACAAGGCGGTTCGCTACTGGCTGATGGAGTCCGAGCGGGGCCGCTTCCGCCGCAACGCCGAGGTCGACGCGGTCGAGTGGGTGGGGATCGAAGCCGCCCGCCGGCTCCTCAGCTACGAGCGCGACCTGGCCGTGCTGGAGCGGGGCCACGCCCTGGCGACGAACCCGCACTCCTCCGCGCTCTACCTGCTGCGCCACGCCAACGCCGGCGTCCGGGCCAAGTGGCAGGGCCCCGACCGGAAGCGCCCCATCACCAAGATGGGGCTCGCCCAGGCTCAGGCCATCACCCAGGAGCTGACCCAGTTCCCGGTGACCCGGGTGGTGACCGGGCCGGCGGTGCGATGCCGCCAGACGATCGAGCCGCTGGCGACCGTCATCGGCCTCCCGGTCGAGAAGGAGGAGACGTTCGGGGAGAAGGCGACCCCGAAGCGGATCATGCGCTGGCTGCAGGCACAGGACGGCCAATCGGTCGTTGCCGCGACCCACGGCGAGGTGGTCGAGAGCGTGATCCGCCCCCTCGCCGGCACCGGGGTCCGGGTGGAGGGCCGGCTCCGTTGGCCCAAGGCCTCGGTGTGGATCCTCGAGGTCATCGACGGCGCCGTCGTCTCCGCCCGCTATCTCGCCCCGCCGTCCTGAGGGCCGAGCCGGCTCCGCAACCACCACACCGTCACTTCGATCAGCTCCGAGACCGCCCCCGCGCCCGACGGGTCGAGGCGCCGCGGCAGCCGGAAGGAATGGTCGGCGCCCTCCACGGTGGCGACGGTGGCGTCCGGCAGTCCGGCCGCCAGCGGGCGGATGAGAGACGGAGGACCGAGCCGGTCCTTGCTCCCGGCGAAGAAGAGCTGCGGCACGGTGATGCGGCCGAGGTGGGTCGTGTCCCGCGGTTCCCCCCTCCCCAGCGGCACCAGGGGGTAGCCGTAGAAGACGAGGGCGGCCGCCGGCCGGCCTTCGTCGCCGGCGAGGTGTGACGCCACCCTGCCGCCCATCGACTTTCCGGCGAGCACGAGACGGGCGCAGGACCCACCGAGCCGGTCCGCAGCCGCCCGGTGTGCCGCCAGCAGCTTGGGGAGCCGATCCGGGGCCTTCCTCCCCGCCTCCCGGTAGGGGTAGTCGAAGGTGAGGGTGGTGAAGCCGGCGCCGGCCAGGCCGTCCTGCAGGGTCACGATGAAGGGGTGGTCCTGCCCGGCTCCCGCCCCCGGGGCCAGCAGCACCCCGACGTCACCCGACCGGCGCGGCATGGCGAGCCGGCCCGTCACCTTCTCGCCCGCCGTCCACGTGATCCGCAGCGTGCGCGCCACCGGCGGGAGCGTACCCTCCCGGCAGCCACTCCGGTAGCGTGGACTCATGCGCATCGAGGTCTCCCCCACTCCGGATGACCTGGCGACGGCCCTGGCCGATCTGGTGGAGGACCGCGCCGCCGCCTCGCCCGGGACCTTCACCCTCGGCCTGGCCGGAGGCAACACCCCGCAGGCCGGCTACGCCCGTCTTGCCGACCGCCCGATCGAGTGGGAGCGGGTGGTGCTGTGGCTGGGAGACGAGCGCTGGGTCCCGGAGACCCACCCCGACTCCAACACCGCCATGGTGCGCCGCATCCTGGCCGGCGCCGTCCCGGCCCGGTTCCTCGCCCCCCACTACACCCCGGGCGATCCGGAGCGTGCCGCTGCCGAGTACGAAGATCGCCTCCTCGGTCTCTTCGCCGGCTCCGACGGAGCGCCCGCCCCCGACGTGGTGTTGCTCGGCCTGGGCGACGACGGCCACACCGCCTCGCTGTTCCCCGGCACCGCCGCCCTCGAGGAGCGGTCGCGCCGCTACGTCGCCAACTGGGTTCCCGCCAAGGACACCTGGCGGCTCACCGCCACCATGCCGTTGCTATGGGCGGCGACGGAGCTGGTCTTCGTCGTCGCCGGTGTCGCCAAGGCCGCCACGATCGCCGCCGTGGTCGAGGACGAGGCGCCGCTCCCCTCCCGGGCGGTGGCCGCGGGGGCCGGCGCCGTCACCTGGCTGCTCGACGAGGCGGCCGCCTCCCGGCTCAGGAAGGCTCCTCGCTCGTCGTCGTAGTCGTGGGTGGGGGCGGCAGCGTCCCCACCACGCCGCGGCGGACCGTGTCCAGGTAGACCTGCACGGTCGGGTCGTCGGATGCGAGGTCGGCGGTGCGGACGACGATCTCGGCGTTCAGCTCGACCGGATCGCATTCGAGACGGGCCGCGCCGAGGTCGAGCTGGCGTCCCCGTTCCGCCAGTTCGGCGAGATCGGCCGGCAGGTCGTCGTCGCCGGTGACGACGGCGAGCGGGACGTCGACGAGGGCGGCGGCGTAATCCTCGACGAGCTGCACCCCGACCCGCACCAGGCTCCCGCAGCTCTCTGCCTCGGCCGCTTCCGGCACCGGCCGGTCGCAGGCGGTGACCGCGAGCACCACCACCACCAGGGACACGAAGAAGCGGCGGGGAGGGGTCAGTTCCCGAGATACCATCCGAGCGTCTCCGGAGTGAGAGAGATGAAGTACCGGCCCGCCTCGGTCTGGGCGGCGAGGCGATCCAGCCTGGCGTCGATCAGCTCGCTCATCGTCTCGAAGGAACAACTCGCCTCGGCGGCGCGCACCCCGAACCCCTTCAGCTCCTCCTCGAATGCCGTCGCCCAGCCGGGCATGTCGATTCCTCCCTGGAGGGTCGCGATCTCGTCCTCGGTGAGGTCGTCGACCCGGTCGACGTAGCGTTGGGTGGTCTCGATGAAGCGATCGGCGATGCCGTCGCAGGTGTCGGCGTCGCCGCCACCGCAGCCGGCGGTGATGACGGCTGCCGCCACCACCAGAAGGATCGCTCTCCTCATGTCGGCATCGCCTCCCAGCGGTCGCCGTCTCCTGGTCTCACGCGCGCCGTGCCGCGGCCGGGGGCGCAGGGAGACGCCCCTCACCGGGGACGATACTCCCGGGTGGTGGATGCGCCGTGGAGCGTATGGGAAGCGAACTACTGCGAGAAGCCCTCCGACTTCACCAGCTCGAGCATCATCTGGCCGAGCTCCGAGTCGGACGAGAGTCGATCCACCCGCGCTTCGACGAGGCTGTTCATCGTTTCGGTCGAGCAGCCCGCCTCTTCGGCCTTCAGCTGGAGCGTGAGCATCTCCGTCTCCACCTCACTCATGAACACCGGGCTCTTCGGTGGCCAGCATCTCCTCGGGGGTCATGGCGTCGAGCTCGTCCAACCACGCTGCACGACGTCGATGCTCTGATCGGCGAGGCCCTCGCAGGAGTCGGCGTCGGAGCCGCCGCAGGAGCCGACGATCAGCCCCAGCACCGCCAACACCGTGACCATCTTCCTCATGATGTCCTCTCGAATCGGAGCGAGGGCACCATAGCCGGGGGCCTCCGTGATCGGAGGTCTAGGAAACGGGGCGATCTTCCCCGTCGACGACGACCTCGTCGACGATGCCGACGATCACTGGTCGGATCGGACCGGTGTCCACCCCGAAGATCTGTCGGGCCGAGTTGCCCTCGTCGATGATCAGCACGGTCTCCCCCGCCCCGGCGCCGACCACGTCGACCGCGATCAGGTAGTCGTGCGGGTCGCCGGCGGCGTCGAGCAGGTCGCAGACCAGGAGGCGCTGCCCGTCGAAGAACGGGTGGCTGATGGTGGACACCACCGTACCGGTCACCCGGCCTATCTTCACGGTTCCCTCACCGCGAGCTGGTCGACGATGCCGACGATGGCATGGTCGACCGGGACGAACCGCACCGGCAAGGCCTCGGCGGCCTCCCGCGATCCGACCCAGTACACCAGCTCCCCCGGCCCCGCCATGTGCACCGCGTCGGCGGCGACGAACGGCGCACCGGTCTCGTTCTCGTGCTTGTCGAGCGGCTGGACCACGAGGAAGCGGACCCCGGCGAGGCCGTCCGCCTTGATCGTCGCCACCACGGTCCCGGTCACGCGTCCCAGCTGCACCCTCAGGCCTCCCGCTCCACCGGCCGCAGCGCCACCCGGCGCCGGAACCGGAGATCCGAGCCGAGGTTGGCTCCCATCTCGTCGTGGAGTTGGGCGACGATGCGGGCCTCGACGAGCTGGCCGGCCTCTTCGCTCCAACCCTGGGCCGCCTCCACCGCGGCTTCGACGTCGGCGATGTGGCCGCTGAACAGTACGTAGCCCTTGCCGCCGAGCCCGTCGGCGAGACGCACCGCGGCCACCTCCACCTGCGCCGCCTTCACTCCGGCGTCGGCCGCCTGCACCACGGTGGCGACCGTGGCGGTTTCGACGATCCCGAGGGCTTCCCCGCCGAGCGTGGCGACGCTGCCGCCCCCGGTGATGGCGGCGGTCACCGCGGGGTGGATGTCGGGGAGGAAGAGGCGGTCGAGGATCCACTCCGCGCCCACCTCACCCCCCACGGTGAGGGCGACCTCGACCGGAGCGGTGTCCCCGCTGACGAGCACCAGGTACTTGCCGGGGTGGACCGTCCCGGCGTAGATCGAGCCGAGCGGCGCCGCCTTCACCATGGCGTCCCCGGCAACGATGCCGACCGCGATCGAGCTGAACTCGAGCATGCCGACGGCCGGGTCGAGGTGAGCCGCGGGGGGCGGGGAGGTGTCAGACAATGCGCAACGCTCCCACCACGGTCACCCGGCGGACCCGGGAGAAGGTGCGGGGCCGCACCAGGCCCTCCCCGGTGGGCGAGGCGATCGAGAACGAGGTGAAGCCCTCGCCCCCGGCGCCGAGCCCGGCGAAGTTGGGGCCGTTGGCGACGAAGATGCTGCAGTTGGTGGCCCGGGCCATGCGGGTGATCGTCGCCACGTTGGTGGAGTGGATCGAGGCGGTGTGGCGGAACCCGTGCTCGGAGCGCACCGCCAGGTCGATGGCGTCGTCGACGTCCTTGACCCGCACCACCGGCATCACCGGCATCATCTGCTCGGTCCACACCAGGCTGTGCTCCCACGGCACCTCGGCGACCAGCAGTCTCACGGGGGCGTCGGTCGTCACCCCGATCTCGGAGAGGATCACCGAGGCGTCCTTGCCGATGAACTTCGGGTTCACCACCCCCGGCTTGGAGGGCGGCCCCAGCTCGGTGAAGATGACCCGCTCCAGCCGCTTCAGCTCGTGCTCCTTGAGCCGGTGGGCGCCGGCGGCAGTCATCGCCTGCACCAGGCGGTCGGCCACGGTGTCGACGACGATGGTGGTCTTCTCGTCGATGCAGACCACGTTGTTGTCGAAGGAGGCGCCCCGCACGATGTCGCGCCCCGCCTGGTCGAGGTCGGCGGTCTGGTCGACGACCGCAGGCGGGTTGCCGGGGCCGGCGGTGATCGCCTTCTTGTTGGTCCGCAGCGCCTCCTTGACGACCCCGGGACCGCCGGTGACGAGCAGCACCCGCACGTCGGGGTGGTGCATCAACTCCTTGGCGCTGTCGAGGGTGGGGTTGGGGAGGGCGGTGACGAGGTCGGGTGGCCCCCCCGCCGCGACGATGGCGCGGTTGAGGAGCTGGATGTTCTCAACCGAGACCCGCTTGGCGTTGGGGTGGACGTTGAAGGTGGCGGCGTTGCCCGCCGAGACGATGGCGATGGCGTTGTTGATGATGGTCGACGTCGGGTTGGTGGTGGGGGTGATGGCGGCGACCACCCCGTAGGGGGCCCACTCGGTGACCATCATGCCCTGGTCTCCGGTGACCACCACCGGCTCGAGGTCCTCCGGCCCCGGGGTCTTGGTGGTGACGAGGCGGTTCTTAACGATCTTGTCCTCGGCCCGGCCGATCCCCGTCTCCTCCCGAGCCAGGTAGGCGAGCCGGTCGCCCTCCCGCAGCATGGCGCTGCGCATGGCGTCGACGATGGCGTGGCGGCGCTCCAGGCCCATCTCGCGGTACGCCACGAACGCGCCGCGAGCGGCCGTCACCGCCTGCTCGATGCCGGGGTGGATCCCGTCCCCGAGCTGCGACTCGAATCCGGTGAGTTCGCCGGCGGCGCGTAGCGACGGACCATGGTGGTCGTGCTCGGCGGCGGCGACCCGGCCCTTGACCCGCTCGATGATCGCCTGGATCTCGCGCTCGGTCAGCATGCCGTACCGTCACCTCCCCGGCGGCGCCGTCGCCTCATTTGCGGTACTTCACGTCGCCGTCGACCTCCCAGGTGTCGACGATGGCCATGATCACCGCGTCGCAGGGGCGGTCCTTGGTCAGCTCGGTCTGCCGGGCGGAGCTGCCCTGGGCGTACATGACCACCTCGCCGACCCCGGCGCCGACCGCATCCACCGCCACCACGTAACCGGCGGCGTCCTCGTTGTCGGTCCCGATCTGGCGTACCACGAGGAACTTCATCCCCTCCAAGAGGGGTTCCTTGCGGCTGGCCACCAACGTGCCTGCCACCCGTCCCAGGTACATGGCTCACCTCCCGGCCGGAGCGGCCGTCCGCTCCCGGCCTCGTCGTGCTCCTACCCCATCTCCTGTTGGGCCTCTTCGACGCGGCCAAGGGGCAGCACCAGATCGATGTTGAGGTGGGGCCGGGCGATGACGTGGGTTGCGATGACCTCGCCGACCTTCTCGGCGCCGCGCACACCGGCGTCGATGGCGGCCTTCACCGCGGCGACGTCACCCCGCACGATGGCGGTCACGTAGCCGCCTCCGGTCTTCTCGTACCCGACCAGCTCGACCTTGGCGGCCTTCACCATGGCATCCGACGCTTCCACCATGGCGGCGAAGCCTCGTGCCTCGATCATTCCCAGAGCTTCAGACATGAAGCTCCTCCTTCCAGTTCGTCTACTTGTTCGTGGCCTGACGTCCGTCGATGCCTTCGAGGGCGGCGACCGCCGCCCGCCAGCCGACGTCGATGTCCCGCTCCTCACCTCCGAGGTAGACCCGGCCCATGGAGCCGTAGGACCTCACCTCCAGGACGTTGATCTCGGCCGCCTTCTCCGCTTCGTTGGCGGCGAGGGAAGCGTAGGCGGCGGGCTCGCATTCGAGCACGTACAGGGTCTGGCCGGGGATGATCATCTGCCCGTGGCGGGTCCGGTTGATGAGCTGGGCGTGATGGTCGTCGAGGCGGCGGATGATCTGGCTGGAGAGGATGCGCGGCTTCATCCGGTCGGCCTCGGTGAGCCCGATGGCGTCGAGGATGGCGGCACCGGCGGCCCGGGTCTCCGCCTGGTCCGGGGAGTGCACCTCGAGCACGCCGAAGTAGCGCTCGATGATCTGCATGCCCGGCTTGACCTTGGTGGCCTTGAGGGCGATGTCGGTGAGGCGGTTGATCTCGATGCCGGGCGCCACCTCGACCCAGAGGGAGGCGTCGTTGGCGAGTGGGAGGAACCCTTGCGCCACGGTGCCGAGGAAGGCGGCGTACTGCGGCTGGAGGCTGTCCAGGAAGGCGTAGGACCGGACCTCAATATCGCTCTTCATTGGCGTCTCCTTGCTCTCCCGCCACGATCTGCACGCCGGCGGAGGCGCCGATCCTGGTGGCGCCGGCGGCCAGCATGTCCTCCACGTCCTCGAGGGTACGCACCCCGCCTGCGGCCTTGATACCCATGTCGGGGCCGACGGTCTCCCGCATCAACGCCACGTCGTAGACGGTGGCGCCGCCGGGACCGAAGCCGGTCGAGGTCTTGACGAAGTCGGCCTTGGCCGCCTTGGCGAGCGACGAGGCGACGACCTTCTCCTCGTCGCTAAGCAGGGCGGTCTCCAGGATCACCTTGCACAGCGCCCCCACCTCGTGGGCGGCGTCGACCACCTTGGAGATGTCCTCCCGCACCAGGGCGACGTCGCCGGACTTGAGGGCGCCGATGTTGATCACCATGTCGACCTCGCGGGCCCCGTCGCGCAGGGCGCGGCGGGCCTCCGTCGCCTTGATCTCGGGTGGGGTGGCTCCGAGGGGGAACCCGATCACCGAGCAGGCCACCACCCCGGAGTCCTGGAGCTGGGTGGCGGCCCGCTTCACCCAGGTCGGGTTGACGCACACCGAGGCGAAGCGGTACTCGCGGGCCTCGGCGCAGAGCCGGTCGATGTCGGAGGCGGTGGCCTCGGGTTTGAGCAGGGTGTGGTCGATGTACTTGGCGAGGTCGAGCGGCACGTCGGCGGCGTCGCCGTGGAAGCTGACCCGGTCGGCGCCGTTGGCGACCACCTGCCGCACCTTCTCGGGGGTGTCGCAGAGGTCGTAGCCGGCGGCGAGCGCCTCCAGCACCTGGCGGGTGACCGCCTCGACGAGCTCTGTGCGATCCATCGTGCTCATGTCCTCAGGTAGCTTCGTTCGATCTCGGTGATCTTGTCGACTCGGCGGGCGTGACGGCCTCCGCCCCACTCGACCGAGAGCCACTCCTGGACGATCTGCCAGGCCAGCGCCTCGCCGATGAGGCCGGCGCCGAGGGTAAGCACGTTGGCGTGGTTGTGCTCCCGGCTGTTGCGAGCCGTCGACAGGTCGTAGCAGAGGGCGGCCCGGACCCCGGGGACCTTGTTGGCGACGATGGCCGAGCCGATCCCGGCGCCGTCGATGACGATCCCCCAGCGGCACTTCCCCTCCCCGACGAGGCGGGCCACGGCGTGGGCGAAGTCGGGGTAGTCGACCGCGGCAGGTGAGTCGGTGCCGCAGTCGTGGACCTCGTGGCCGGCTTCCCGCAGCTTGAAGGCGAGCCGCTCCTTGAGCGGGTAGCCGCCGTGGTCGGCCCCGATGGCGATGGCGTCGCTCCCCGGCTGCGGCATCCGATCCTCTCCCGCCGGGGAGGTCGCCGGCGGGGGTTCCGGTGGCGGCGTCCCGGAGGCGAGCAGCTCGTCGACGATGCGGCCGACGAGCTGGCGGACCTCGTCCGGGTCCGGCGGCCGCGACCGGGCCGCGGCGCCGCTCGCAGTTGGCTGTGTCATCGCACCGTTCCCATGGGGAGAGCGCTCATCCTAGGGGGGCGAGCCGCGGCGGGGCTGCCCGCCCGCGGCCCGTCGGGGGCGCCGGCCGCACCGTATGATGCCCCTATGACCGATCGGGACCCCGCCTTCCTCTGGGAGACCGCCGCCATGCGCTCGGTGGCGCAGCGGCGGGCCCGTGACCAGGCCGGACGGGGCGGGGAAGGCGACATGGTGTGGGTGACGCTGCGGGACGGTCACCGTGCCACCGGCATCCCGGTGGAGACGCTGCGAAAGTGGGCGCGGCGCGACGCGGTCCCGTCGTTCCTGGAGGAGGGCCCGTTCGGGACCCGGCGCATGATCGACCTGGTGGCGGTGCATCGCCGGGCCCGGGACTTGGGCCGCTCCATCGAGCCGGTCGCCGAGCCGGAACCGCCACCGCCGGCGCCGGCCGCTCCGCCGCCGCAACCGCCACCGGCGCCTGCTGCCAGGGAAGCGCCGCCGTCCGCTCCGTCCTCGGCGGCGCCGCCGGCCGACCCATCCCAGCCGCCTCCTGGCACGATGATCGTGCCCATCGCCGCCTGGGACAAGATGCTGCTCCAGCTCGGCAACCTGCACCAGGCGGGCCAGCAGCTCGCCGAGGCTCGGGAACGGGCCGGCCGGGCCGAGACCGAGGCCCGGTTCCTGCGGGAGCGCCTCGCCGAGCTGCGCCGTGAGCTGGAAGGGCGCCCGGGAGGGCCGGGACCCGAGATCGAGCCGGCGCCGCGGCAGGAGGAGGCGACGACGACGCCCCGTGCCCCCGTCCGCCTCCCGGCGACGACCCGGCTCTGGCTCCAGATGGTGCGACGGCTCCGTTCGCCGCGGCGTTGAGGCCGCCTCAGTCTCCGACCGTTCCCAGCCAGCGGAACTCCCGGGGACCCAGGGTCAGCTCCGGACCCGCCGGCGCCTGCTCGCCGCTGCGGAGATCCACCCGGGCCACGGCCGCGTCGAGATCGAGCACGGTAGACTGGGTCGTCGTCGCCACGTTGGCGACCACCAGGATCGATTCGCCGCCGTCGTCGCGGCGCGCGAAGGCGAGCACCGCCGGGTTGGAGGACGGGACCGGCAGGTACTCGCCGGTGCCGAACACCGGATGGCGGCCCCGCAGCGCCAGCAGGGACCGCACCCAGCGGAGCAGGGAGCCCTCGTCGTCCCGCTCCGCCGCCACGTTGACGGCGGCCGGCTCGTAACCCGGGGTCGCTACCAGCGGCAGGTAGAGATCCTCCGGAGGCGCCTCCGAGAACCCCGCCGCCGGCGAGGCGTCCCACTGCATCGGGGTGCGCACCCCGTCACGGTCCTCCAGCAGGAACTCGTCGCCCATCCCGATCTCGTCGCCGTAGTAGATGATCGGGCTTCCCGGCAGCGACAGCAGCAGGCCGAACATCAGCTCCAGGGTGGGGCGGTCATTGTCGAGCAGCGGCGCCAGCCGGCGCCGGATGCCGACGTTCTTGCGCATCCGCGGATCGGGGGCGTACTCCCGCCACATGAAGTCCCGCTCCTCCGGGGTCACCATCTCGAGGGTCAGCTCGTCGTGGTTGCGGAGGAACACTCCCCACTGGCAACTCGACGGGATGACAGGCGTCGCCGCCAGGATGTCGCGCAGCGAAGCGGCGCTCTGGCGTTTGAGGGACATGAAGAGGCGGGGCATCACCGGGAAGTGGAACGCCATGTGGCATTCGTCGCCGTCCCCGAAGTAGGCGACCACGTCCTGCGGCCACTGGTTCGCCTCGGCGAGCAGGATCCGGCCCGGGTACTCGGCGTCGACCACCGCCCGCAGCCGCTTCAGGTAGGCGTGGGTCTCGGGCAGGTTCTCCCCGTTGGTGCCGTCCCGCTCGTACAGGTAGGGAACGGCGTCGAGGCGCAGGCCGTCGAAGCCGGCGTCGAGCCAGAACCGCATCACGTTCTCGATCTCGTCCCGCACGTCCGGGTGGTCGAAGTTGAGGTCGGGCTGGTGCTCGAAGAAGCGGTGCCAGTAGTAGGCCTGGGCCTGCTCGTCCCAGGTCCAGTTGGAGTCCTGGGTGTCGGTGAAGATCACCCTCGCCTCGCTCCAGCGGTCCGGGGTGTCGCTCCAGACGTAGCGGTCCCGGGTCGGCGAGTCCGGCATCCGGGCCTCCTGGAACCAGGGGTGCCGATCGCTGGTGTGGTTGACAACCATGTCGCAGATGACCCGCATGCCGCGCTCGTGGGCGGCGGCGAGGAAGCGGCGCACGTCCTCGACGGTGCCGTAGGTGGGGAGCACCGCCCGGAAGTCGGAGACGTCGTAGCCCCCGTCCCGCAGCGGTGACTGGAAGAACGGCAGCAGCCACAGGCAATCGATCCCGAGCCATTGCAGGTAGTCGAGGCGGCTGGTGAGGCCGGCGAAGTCGCCGGTGCCGTCGCCGTCGCCGTCGCAATAGGCGTACACCGGGACTTCGTAGAAGACCGCGGTCTTGTACCAGGGAGGAGCCATCGGGACCCCAGTCTACGAAACCGACCGCGCCGCCGGCACCTCTAGGCTGCAGCCGGTGAACCTGAAGGTGTGGGGTGCGATCGTGGCGGCGGCCGTCGGGTGGGGAACCACCGGTGTCGCCACCCGCGCCGCCCTCGAGGACGGGATCCCTCCCTACGCCATGGTGACGATCCGGGCCGCCCTCACCGCCGTCTTCATCTACGGGTACCTGCGGATGCGCCACATCTCCCCCGCCCGGGGCCGCCGCCAGTGGACGACCGGGCTCGTGATGGGGGTCACCAACCTCGCCGTGCCCTTCGTGCTCTTCACCCTGGCCTACCAGTACGCCTCGGCGGGCTTCGTCGGGCTGCTGGTGGCCCTCATCCCGATCGGGACCGCCATCGGGGCCCATTACATGCTGGCCGACGAGCCACTCCACGTCGCCAAGGTCGTCGGGCTCACGGTGTCGCTGCTCGGGGTGGGGGTGCTCGTCGCCTCCGGGGACAGCGGCCTCGCCTCCGGCGGCCGGCCCGTAGCGGCGGTCGCCCTCTCGCTCGGCGCCGTCGTCATGGCGTCCTTCGCCGGTGTCTACGCCAAGCGCCACGTCGGCAGCTACAGCCCGGTCGAGCTCACGGGGATGCAGTTCGGGACCGGCGCCACCATCTTGGTGGTGGCCATGCTCATCGCCGAGGGCATGCCGCCCGTCATCACGGCGTGGGGCTGGTTCCTCATCGTCTACATGGCGATCTTCGGGTCCGTCATCCCCTACACCCTGTTCTACTGGCTCCTCGGCAACGTCACCGCCACCAAGGCGTCGCTGATCGGGTACGTGGTGCCGCTGGTGGCGCTGGCGGCGGGGGCGCTGCTGCTCGACGAGCGGATCCAGGCTGGGATCGTGCTCGGCGGGATCCTCATCCTGGGCGGGGTGATCCTCACCGATCGTTCCGAGCGGGTGGTGCGCCCCACCGTGCCGGTTCGGTGACGGATTGTATCCCGGCTGCTCCCGTACTATTGCGCCATGCGCCGCCGCCCCACCACCGACGCCGCTTCCTTTACGGTGCACCTGGCCCGCAAGGTGGTGGTGGCCGTGGTCGGCCTCGTCACCATCCTCATCGGGGTGCTCGGGCTGTTCCTTCCCATCCTGCCGGGCATGCTGCTCATCGTCGCCGGGCTCGCCATCCTCGCCACCGAGTTCGCCGTGGCGCGACGGTGGCTCGACGGCCTCCGCACCCGGTTCCGGCACCTCGTGGAGCGGCGCCGATGAGGGGACGCCGGGGGGGGCCCGGAGGCACTAGGGTCCTGGCCTGACATGACGGACCCGATCATCACGAGCACCGGCCTCGGCCACGCCTACGGCGACATCGTGGCGCTGCATCACGTCGATCTCGAGATCCCTCCGGGTCGGGTCGGCCTGGTGGGAGCGAACGGGGCGGGGAAGACCACCCTCATCAAGATCCTGCTCGGCGTGCTCCACCCCACCGTCGGCGCTACCACCGTCTTCGGCGCCGACCCGCAGACCGAGCCGATCGTGGTGCGGGCCCGCCTCGGCTACATGCCGGAAGGGAGCTGCCTCCCGCTGCATCAGACCGCCGCCGACTTCATCGTCTACGCCGCCGAGCTGGCCGGCATCCCGCCCCGGGCGGCCCGGCAGCGAGCCTCGGACGTGCTCACCCTCGTCGGCCTCCACGAGGAGCGGTTCCGCTATCTGGGCGAGTTCTCCACGGGGATGAAGCAGCGGGCCATTTTGGCGCAGGCGATCGTGCACGACCCACGGCTGGTGTTCCTCGACGAGCCGACCGCCGGCCTCGATCCGGAAGGCCGTGACGAGATGCTCGACCTCATCTCCCGCCTCGGGGAGTTCGGCATCAACGTCCTGGTGTCGTCCCACGTGCTCCCCGACATCGAGCGCACCTGCGACTGGGTGGTCATGCTCGACGGGGGTCGGGTCCTCCGCGCCGGCCCGCTGGAGGGCCTCACCGACACCGGCACCGTCGAGATCGAGCTGGTCGACGACCCTGCCCCGGTGGCGGCCGCCCTCACCGCCCGGGGAGCGGTGGTCGAGGTCGACCGCCAGACGATCCTCTTCACGCTGCGGGAAGGTGACGCCTTCCTGCTTGCCCGCGACGTGCTCGCCGACACCGGCGCCGGGCTGCGCCGCCTCGGCCCTAAGACCACCACCCTGGAGGACATCTTTCTCGAAGAGGAAGGTGAGACGTGAGCGACCGCGGCGTCGTCTTCGACCTCGGCTACAGCCCGCACGAGGGCCCGCGCCTCGGACGCTTCGGGGCGGTGCGCGCCGTGCTCAAGGACGGGGTGCGGCGGGTGCTCGGGCTGCGACGCAAAGCCCGCCGCAAGGTGATGCCCTGGCTGCTGTTCGGCTTCGCCCTGCTCCCGGCGGCGGTGTTCGTCGGCCTGGCGTTCTTCGTCGGCAGCTTCAGCCCCGAGGCAGAAAGCCCCTTCGGAGGCCACGTCGAGTACATCGGCCTGGTGGGGACACTGGTGCTGCTCTTCGTCGCCCTCGCCGGTCCCGAGCTGCTCATCCCCGACCGGGAGGAGGGGGTGCTGGCGGTGTACAGCTCCCGCCCCCTCACCGTCGGCGACTACCTGCTGGCGCGGGCGGGGGCGATGGCGATCGTGGTCGCCGGCTTCATGATCGTGCCCAACCTCCTCATGTACGTCGGGTTCGCCGCCCTCGACGAGCGGGGTTTCGCCTCGACCCTGGTCGGGAACTGGGCCGACCTGCTGCGCATCCTGGGGGCCACCGCCGCCTATCTCCTGGCCTACGGGGCGCCGGCCCTGCTCATCGCCACCTACGCCAAGCGCAACGGCCCCGCCACCGGGGTCTACCTGGCGGTCATCCTCGGATCGACCGGGCTGGCCCAGGGACTCAGCCAGGCCGCCGACATCCCGGGGGGACGCTGGGGCTCCCTGCTCTCGCTGGTCCAGCACCCCGAGATCGTGCGGTCGTGGATCTTCGGGCGCGTCCCCGACACCGGCTCGATCCCGACCGAAGCCGGGTTTGACCCGTGGGTGTCGCTCGCCGTCATCATCGCCATCGCGGTCCTCACCGGGGTGCTGATCCACCGCCGCTACCGGAGGTTGATGTGACCGACGCCGCCGTCGCATCCAACCCGGCGCTGGTCGCCGACGCCACGGTCGAGGCGACCGCGGTGTCGAAGTGGTTCGGCCACAAGGTGGCGGTCTCCGACGTGACCTGCTCCTTCGGGCCCGGCCTCACCGGTCTGCTCGGACCGAACGGCGCCGGCAAGACCACCCTGCTCCGGATGATGTGCGGCCTCACCGTCCCCTCCGAGGGCACCCTCACCATCGACGGGCAGCTGCCGCGGCGCGAGGTGGAGGTGTACGAGCGCCTCGGTTTCGTCCCCGAGGAGGCGGCGGTGTACGGGGCGCTCACCGGGCGCGAGTTCGTCGAGTACGCCGCCAAGCTCACCGGGCTCGCCGACCCGAAGGCGGCCGCGGCCCGCACCATCGCCGTCGTCGAGCTGGAGGATGCCGCCGACCGGGTCATCGGCGGCTACTCGAAGGGCATGCGGCAGCGGGTCAAGGTGGCGGCGGCGCTGGTGCACGAACCGCAGATCCTCATCCTCGACGAGCCCCTCAACGGCACCGACCCGATCCAGCGGGCCCACCTCATCGCCCTCTTCCGCCGGCTCGGCGACGAGGGCCACACCGTGATCGTCTCCTCCCACGTGCTGCAGGAGGTCGAGCGCATGACCGACCGGGTCATCGCCATGGTGGACGGCAAGCTGGCCGCCGCCGGCCACATCGGCGCCATCCGCCGGGCGATGTCCGACATCCCCTACCGGGTGCTGATCGAGACCGACGACACCCGCCGCCTCGGAGCAGCCCTGGTGGGAAGCGACGTCGTGTTCGGGGTCACCGTCGACGGCGCCGCCCTCCGGGTGGAGACCACCGACCTCGCCTCGCTGGGCCGGGTCATCGCCCGGCTGGCACGAGACCTCGACCTGCGACTCACCCGCTTCCGGCCCGAGGACGAATCGCTCGAGAGCGTGTTCCGCTACCTGGTGAGGCGCCGATGACCGCGGTGCTCGCCATCACCCGCATGACCGTCCGCCAGGTGCTCGGACTGCGCCGCCTCATCGGCCTCGCCCTGCTCGCGGTGGCGCCGGCCGGCATCTTCTTCCTCGGCAGCGCGCGCAGCGACCCGGGCCGCATCGCCGAAGGACTCGCCGGAGCCGTCGTCGGAGCTTTTATCAACCTCGTCGTCCCCGTCATCACGCTGATCATGGCGTCCTCGGTGCTCGGCTCCGAGCGCCGCGACCAGACCCTGTCGTTCCTCGTGCTCCGCCCCATCTCCCGCCTCTCCATCGCCGGCGCCAAGCTCGCCGCCGCTTTCGTCACCGCCTTCGCCCTCACCGGGTTCGGGGCGCTGGCTTTAGGGATCGTCGCCTTGGTCAGGTTGCACGACGCCGGCTACGTCGTCCCGCTGCTGGTGGGCACCGCCGTCGCCACCCTCGCCTACGCCGCCATCTTCATGCCGCTCGGCTACATCACCGAGCGCGCCACGCTCATCGGCCTCGCCTACGTCTTCGTGTGGGAGAACGGCATCGCCGGGGCTCTCGAAGGCCTTGCCGGGCTCTCCCCGTGGCGGCTCGGATTCTCGGCGATGGTGGACCTCGCCCCGGCGAGCTTCGAGACCGCCATCGCCGACATCCGCAGCTTCGCCCTCGGCACACTGGAGCCGGGCGCCGGCGGATCGATCGTCAAGGTCCTGGTGCTGGGCGTGCTCTCCGTCGTCGTCACCGGCTGGATCCTGCGGCGCCGCGATCTCGCCTAGCGCCCACCAGCCGCCCCTCCCCCGCCGTTCCTGCCCGGTGTCACGCCACGCCCACCGAAACCGACGGAATACAGGGGCGCAACCGCCGATCGCGGCTACCTTCACCCCGTGACGACACACCGGATCCCGTCGCTCGGCCGTCGCATGGGAACCGCGGCCCTCATCGTCTCCGGAGGGGTGCTGCTGTCCCGCGTCCTCGGCCAGGTGCGGGACGTCGTCTTCGCCTCCATGCTCGGCGCCGACGGGGTCACCGACCAGTACGTCGCCGCCTTCACCATCCCCGACTTCCTCAACTACCTGCTGGCGGGCGGCTTCCTCTCCATCACCTTCATCCCGATCTTCTCCCACTACCTGGCCGACGACGACGAGGACGGCGGCTGGGCCGCCCTCACCGCCATCATCCGGCCGATCGCAGTAGCGATCACCGCCCTGGTGGTGGCCGGGGTGGCGCTCGCCCCCACCGTCATCGAGCTGCTCTTCCCCCGCTTCACGCCCGAGCAGATCGACGCCACCGTCCACCTCACCCGGATCGTGTTGCCCGCCCAGCTCTTCTTCGTCGTCGGGGCGCTCTTCACCGCGGTCCAGTACACCAAGGGCGTCTTCACCATCCCGACCCTGGCCCCCATCGTCTACAACCTCGGGATCATCGCCGGCGGGGTCGCCTATGCCCTGGTGGTGGGCGAGGCCGATCCGGAGGGGTTCGTCTGGGGGGCCCTGGCCGGCGCCTTCGTCGGGAACTTCGCCCTCCAGTGGTGGGGAGCCCGCCGGGTCGGGATGCACTTCAGTCGCGGCCTGTCGTGGCGGCATCCGGCGCTGCGTGAGTACCTGCTCATCGCCCTGCCGCTGATGATCGGCCAGTCGATCGTGGTGCTCGACGAGACCTTCATGCGCATCTTCGGCCAGTACGTCGGGACCGGCGCCCAGACCGAGCTGCGGTACGCCCGCCAGACGATGCTGGTCCCGGTCGGCGTCATCGCCCAGGCCGCCGCCGTCGCCGCCTACCCGTTCCTGGCCCGCCTCTTCGCCGAAGGGCGGATCGAGGCCATGAAGCGCACCGTCGACAAGGCGCTCCGCTACGTGGTGGTGCTCGCCATGGTCGCCACCGGGCTGGTCGCCGCCATGAGCACCCCCATCGTGCGGGCCCTCTTCCAGCGCTACCAGTTCACCGCCACCGACACCGCCGCCACCGCTGCAGCCCTCTTCTGCTACGCCTTCGCCATCCCGTTGTGGGGCATGCTGCAGATCCTTAACCGCGCCTTCTACGCCCGGCGCGAGATGTGGACGCCGGTGGTGGTCGGCACCGCCGCCACCCTCGCCGCCATCCCCATCTACGCCATGCTGCAGAACGCCTACGGGCTGCGCGGGGTGGCGATCGCCTCGGCGCTGGTGCTCGCCATCTACACGTCCATCCTCGCCACCATCTGGTACGGCGACGCGGACGGCGCCCGGCGGTTGCGAGGCGTGCTCACCGTCGCCGGCCGGGCGGTGCCGCTCATCGCCGCCGGGGCGGTGGCGGCCGCCCTCGTCAGCCGCGCTGTGCAAGGGGTGGTGCCCACCGGGTTCGCCGGCTCGATCGCGGCAGTGGCCCTGGGCACGGTTGCCTTCGCCGCGGTGGCATTCGGGTTCGGGGGCGTGCTCCACGACTGGTCCGCGGCGCGCCGTGCCGGTGGCGTGACGGAGGACGAGGAGCGGGTCCGGCCCCTCCCCCCCTACCCGGAGGAGTAGCGAGCCGTCACGCGGGAGAGGGCCGCCAAGGGGCGACCCTCTTCGACTGGTCCGGTGCCCGGTTCAGGCCGGCGGATAGACCCCCGCCGAAGCCGAAGCCTCGGTCTGCCAGAAGATGTCCGACACCTCCTGAATGAGGTCGATCAGCTTCTGCGACACGTCCGGATCCATCGACTTCTTGGCATCCCCCGCCTGCTTGATGGCACGCCAGAAGAGGTCGTGCAGCTGGGGGAACTGATCGAGGTGCGGCGGCTTGAAGAAGTCGGTCCACAGCACCGAGAGATGATGCTTGACCAGCTCGGCGCGCTCCTCCTTGATGGAGATGCAGCGCGCCCGGAAGACGTCGTCGTCGGATGCGTGGTACTTGGTGCAGCAGTTCAGCACCGACTTGGCCTCGATCATCGCCTGCGCCGGGTCGTAGACCCCGCAGAACAGGTCGCAATGGGCATGAGCCACTCGGGTCGGTCGGAACAGACCCACGGGTCACCTCCTGTGATACTCGATTGTTGCTTCACCGATCGACCCTACACCTTGCCCGCGCCCTGGGTTACGGCCCCGCCGGTGGGCGTTTCGACCTCTACACTCGGGGTCCGAAAGGAGCAGCGTGCGCCGTCGCAAAGGATCCCTGGCCGCCCTCGGCGCCGTCGTCCTGGCGGCCGTCGCCTCGCTGCGGGGCCGGGTCCGCCGCTACGTCGTCGCCGAGGATTCGATGCGCCCCTTCTTCCGGCCCGGCGACTACCTGATCGCCCAGCGCCTCACCCGGCTCCCCGAACGGGGCAGCGTCGTGATCATCCCCCACCCGGCCCGAGAGGGCTTCGAGCTGGTGAAGCGGGTGGTGGGGCTGCCCGGGGAGCGGATCACGATCGCCAACGGTCAGGTGCACGTCGACGGGGGGGTGCTCGCCGAACCGTGGGCGGACGGGATCACCCGCCCCGAAGGCGACTGGCGGCTCGGGCCGGACGAGCTGTTCGTGCTCGGCGACCATCGGGCCGTGTCGGTCGACGACAGCCGCACCCTCGGGCCTGTGACCGCCCCCGCCCGCTGGAAGGTGACAGCCCGCTACTGGCCCCCGGGGAGCATCGGCCTGCTGTGACCGGCTAGGGCTTGCGGGCCAGCAGCAGCACGCCGGTGGCGTCCCCCTCCTGGTCGTCGCGTTCCACGTGCCGCAGCACCCGCTCGTTGCGCTCGATGGCGAGATCGCCGAAGTCGGCGGCGAGTTCCTGCTCGGTGTAGAGCACATCCGGCGACGACGGTCCCCCGACGCCGTGCTCCAGGTTGTCGCGATGGTGGGCGATCAGCAGCAGGGTGCCCCCCGGCGCCAGCGCCCGGACCGCCTTGGCGTGGATCACGATCCGCGTTGCGGCAGGGAGCTGCAGGTAGGAGAGCAGCACGAGATCGAATGCCGCCTCCTCGGGCTCCCAGGTGAGCAGGTCGGCGCTGACGAACCGGATGTCGAGACCGGCCTGCCGGGCCCAGGCGGCGGCTTGCCCGGTCGCCACCTCCGACAGGTCGACGGCGAGGACCGCGTGGCCCTGCTGCGCCAGCCAGACGGCGTTGCGGCCCTGCCCGCTGCCGAGGTCGAGGGCGCGGCCCGGGGGGAGGCCGCCGAGGTGCTCGGCGACGAAGGCGTTCGGCTCGGATCCGAACGCCATCCCCCGCTCGGCGTAGCGGTCGTCCCAGCGCCGCCGGTACTCGTCGCTGCTCATCCCGCCGAAGCCGTCACCGCCCATGGCTCCGATGCTATCGGCGCCCGGAGTGGGGACCCAATCGGATCATCCGCCGCCCAGATTGCCCAGATCCTCGGCGCTGAGGCATTCGCCCATCAGGGAGAACATCTTGGCCATGACGGCCTCGTTGGCCACCGAGCCGCCCGACGGGTCCTCCAACGACGCCTTCGCCATCTCGGCGATGAGCTCGTCGTCGAAGCCGTCGGCGATGCACTTGGCACCGTCCTCGCTGACACCGGAGGCCAGCATCTGCTCGGCGATGACCGCCCGGAAATCGACGCAGTCGACCATGACCTTGGACATCTTGTCGATGTCGTCTGCGCTCAGGTCGGCGGTGTCGGGAGTGGCGCCTTCCGCCAGGGCGTCGGCACCGAGACCGACGGCCGCGAGACGGTCGGCGCCCATCTCGCTCACGATGCCGTTCCCGAAGCAGGCCGCCTCCTCGGCGCCGATACCCTCGGTGGGCCCGGCGCTGGCCAGCATCTCCTGGGCGATGGCGTCGGCCAGGACCTGATCGTCGGCGCTCAGATCCCCCCCACCGTCGCTGCCGCAGGCGGCGACCAGCAGCGCCAGGGCCGCTCCCACCATCAACAGTCTCTTCATCAGGCTCTCCCTCGTGTTCGGTGAGTGGACAGATGAGTGGACAATACCCGGCGCCGGGCCCTGCGACGTGGCATCAAGCGGCGGCTCAGAGGGCGAGGTGCTTGGAGGCCTCGCGGAAGGTGAGGCCGGACCAGCGTTCACGGTGGCCGATGAGGAAGGCCGCCACCGCGTCGGGGGCGGTCCTGGCGTACTGGCGCAGCACCCAGCCGATCGCCTTGCGGATGAAGAACTCCTTCTCGCCGGCCCGTGCCAGGCAGTGGGCGAAGAGCTGGGCCTCGTCGGTGTGCTCCTTGTGGCCGAGGTGGGCCAGCAGCGCCGATCGCCGCACCCACAGGTCGGGGTCGTCGATCCAACGATCCATCAGGGGCTTCAGCTCGGAGCGTTCCCGCAGCAGGGCCCTGCCGACGCAGTGGGCGGCCACCACGTCGACAAAATCCCACCACGCCCCCTCCACGATGAGGCGGCGGAACAGCGGCACGTTGCCCGAGGTGTGGTACGCCGCGTGTGCCTTGGCGAGATCGACGGCGAGGTACTTCTCCTCCCGATGGGGCCGATCCCACAGGGCGAGCACCGCCGCCGCCCACTCCTGCTCGCTCTCGACCGGGAAACGCCGCCGCATCTCCCGGAAGATCTCTTTGCGCTGCGGCGACGTCGCCCCGTAGAACGGCATCTCGGTCTTCATGTAGGCGGCCATGTCCCGGGCCCGCTCCGGGTCGGCGACGTCCGCCAGGGCGGAAGCGACGAAGGCGACACGCTCGTCCATCGGCGGACCTTACCGCGGCGCCGCTGCGCTCCACCTTCGAGGCCCCTGGAGGTCCCTGGCAGCGGGGGCCGGCACCCCCCTCGAACCTGACCGGGCCGAATGGGACAGGTGCGCCACCGTGTATACACTCCGCCGCCGTGACCAAGAAGCGACTCTTCATCGCAGCCGGCATCGCCGTCCCCCTCCTCGTATTCGCCGTGGTGCTGGCGACGTGCTCCGGCGGCGGCAGCGACGAGACCACCACCACGCCGGCGACGACCACCACCGCCGCCACCACCACCGCCGCCGCCACCACGACCACGACCACCACCACCGTCCCCGAGCTGCCGCCCTCCCCCCTCAACGGTCTCGGGGTCGAGGACGCCGCCTCCCTCGATCGCCGGGTGATCGCGGTCAAGATCGACAACCACTGGGACGCCCAACCGCAGTCGGGGATCGAGAAGGCTGACGCGGTCTACGAGCTGCTGGTGGAGGGTGGGCTCACCCGCTTCATCGCCCTCTTCCACAGCTCGGACGCCGAGTTCCTCGGGCCGATCCGTTCCGGGCGCCCCACCGACCCCACCCTCGTCAAGCCGCTGGGGGCACCCCTCCAGATCTCGGGCGCCCAGGCCTGGGTCGTCTCGCTCATCAACAGCGACGGCGTCAAGCTCATCGGCGACAACGGCGACACCACGTTCCGCATCCCCACCCGCAGCTCGCCCCACAACCTGTACGGCAGCACCCTGCTGATGCGGGAAGTCGCCGACGCCCGCGGCTATCCCGACGACCCGCCGCCGCCGATGTTCGACTTCGGCGAGCCGTCGCCGAGCGACACCCCCGCGGTCGACATCACCCTCGATTGGTCCGACCGACCCGTGGTCCGCTGGGAGTGGGACGGCACCGAGTACCTCCGCTTCAACGGCGACACCCCGCAGGAGTGGATCTCGGAAGCCGAAGCCCTCGGCCAGACCGGCGAAGACGCGGCGGCCGACGACACCACCACCACGACCTCGGGTGACGGCGTCGCCGACGTGTCCGAGCCCGACCGGGCCCAGATCGCCACCGACACCCTCGTGGTGCTCACCGCGGAGCGCTACACGGCACGGCCCGCCTCGGGCTCCGGGACGCCGGTGCCGGCGCTGGAGACCGTCGGCGAAGGCCAGGCGATCCTCTTCTACGGTGGTGTGGTGGTCGAGGGCACCTGGGAACGGGGCAGCATCGACGATCCGTTCCGCCTGCTGCTCCCGGACGGCTCTCCCATGACCGTGCCGCCCGGCCGGCTCTGGATCTCGGTCTTCCCGAGCTCGCGGCCCCTGAGCTGGGAATGACCCCACCGGGGTGAGGCGCCGGCCGGGTTGTCCCAGAATCGATCGGGACGTGCATAGACTGTGGCCGGTGCCCATAGGGGTTGTTCTCCCGTCTCCCCGCGGGTTGGCAAGCAGAGCTGGAGCCATCCAGAGATACCCCTGACAGGAGCATCCACGTGGCAGACAAGACCCTCACCATTCCCCCACCCGAGCAACGCGACCGCGTCGTGATTCGCTTCGCGGGCGACTCGGGAGACGGCATGCAACTCGCCGGCTCGCGGTTCACCGCAGCCTCGGCGGCGTTCGGCAACGACCTTGTGACCTTCCCCAACTACCCGGCCGAGATCCGGGCCCCGGCCGGCACCCTCCCCGGGGTGTCGTCGTTCCAGGTCCACATCGCCGACTGGGACATCCTCACCGCCGGGGACCGCCCCGACGTCCTGGTGGCGATGAACCCGGCGGCCCTCAAGGCCAACATCGAGGAGTTGCGGCCCGGCGGCCTCGTGCTGGTCAACCGGGACTCGTTCGACGAGCGCAACCTGGCCAAGGCGGGCTACGAGTCCAACCCGCTCGAGGACGGCAGCCTGCGAGGCGTCCACCTCCTCACCGCTCCGATGGAGGAGCTCACCAAGATCGCGGTGAAGGACACCGGAGTGACCGGGCGGGCCGTGCTCCGCTCCAAGAACTTCTTCGCCCTCGGGCTCATCTCCTGGATGTTCAACCGTCCCACCGAGCCGGTGCTCGACTGGATCGAGGCCAAGTTCGGGGACGACCCGGTCGGCAAGGCCAACGCCGAGGCCTTCCGGGCGGGATTCAACTTCGGGATCACCACCGAGGAGTTCCACCACACCTACGAGATCCACCCCGCCAAGCTCACCCCCGGTGTCTACAGCAACGTCACCGGGAACCGGGCGCTGGCCTGGGGGCTCATCGCCGGAGCCGAGGCGGTGGAGCGCCCCCTCCTCCTCGGCTCCTACCCGATCACCCCCGCCACCTCCATCCTCGAGGAGCTCGCTCGTTTGAAGCACTTCGGGATCAGCACGGTCCAGGCGGAGGACGAGATCGCCGCGGTCGGCATCGCCCTCGGCGCCTCGTTCGCCGGCCACATCGGGGTGACGACCACCTCGGGCCCGGGTCTCGCCCTCAAGAGCGAGACCATCAGCCTGGCCGTGATGACCGAGCTGCCGCTGGTGATCGTCGACGTGCAACGGGCCGGACCGTCGACCGGCCTCCCCACCAAGGTCGAGCAGGGCGATCTCGGCATGGCGCTGTACGGCCGGCACGGCGAGGCCCCGCTGCCGGTCATCGCGGCGGCCTCGCCGGGTGACGCCTTCAATGCCGCCATCGAGGCGGTACGGGTCGCGGTCAAGTACATGACGCCGGTGATCCTGCTCAGCGACGGCTACATCGCCAACAGCTCCGAGCCGTGGAAGGTGCCGGACTTCGACGCCATCGTCGAAACCCCGGCGCAGTTCGCCACCGAGCCGAACGGCCCCGACGGCCGGTTCCTGCCGTACCTGCGGGACCCGGACACGCTGGCCCGGCCGTGGGCCATCCCCGGTACCCCGGGCTTGGAGCACCGGATCGGCGGGCTGGAGAAGCAGGACCTGACCGGCAACGTGTCGTACGACCCGGAGAACCACCAGCACATGACGGCGCTGCGGGAGGCCAAGATCGCCCAAGTCGCCGACGAGATCACCCCGATCACGGTCGCCGGCAACCCGGATTCCGAGCTGCTGGTCGTGAGTTGGGGCTCGACCTTCGGGGCGGTGCGGGCCGGGCGCAACAACGCCGAGAAGCTGGGATTCCCGGCGGCCCACGTCCACCTCCGCTGGCTCCACCCCATGCCGCGTGACCTGGGGCCGATCCTGCAGCGCTACAACAAGATCCTGGTGCCCGAGCTGAACCGGGGCCAGCTGGCCCGGCTGCTGCGTTCGGACTACCTCGTCGCAACGATCAGTCTCAACAAGACACAGGGGATCCCGTTCAAGGCGATCGAGATCTCCGACAAGATCGTCGAACTCCTCAAGGACCCGTCATGACCGATGCCACGACACGGTACGCCAGAGCAGACTTCCAGTCGGACCAGGAGGTCCGGTGGTGCCCGGGATGCGGCGACTACACGATCCTGGCGACGCTGCAGAACCTCCTCGCCGACCTCGACATCGACCGGGAGAAGCATGTCTTCGTCTCCGGGATCGGATGCGCCTCGCGCCTCCCCTACTACATGAACACCTACGGGGTGCACTCGATCCACGGCCGGGCGCCGGCGCTCGCCACCGGGATCGCGGTCGCCAATCCCGAGCTGACGACGTGGGTGATCACCGGCGACGGTGACGCCCTCTCCATCGGCGGCAACCACCTGATCCACATGTTGCGGCGCAACATCAACGTCAACATCGTGCTGTTCAACAACCAGATCTACGGCCTCACCAAGGGGCAGTACTCGCCCACCAGCGAGGTCGGGAAGCGCACCCGGACCAGCCCGGCCGGTTCGATCGACCGTCCCTTCAACCCGGTGAGCCTCGCCCTGGGCGCGGAGGCGAGCTTCGTGGCCCGCGCCATCGACATGGACCGGAACCACACCAGGATGGTGCTCGAAGCCGCCGTCGCCCACCGCGGCAGCGCCTTCATCGAGGTGTACCAGAACTGCAACGTGTTCAACGACAAGGCGTTCGCCGCCCTCACCGGCCGGCCCGGCCGTGACGAGAACCGCATCACCCTGGAGCCGGGTCAGCCGATCCTGTTCGGTCCCGACCACGAGCGGGGCGTCATCGTGGGAGCGACCGGGGCCCGGGTCGTCGACGTCGCCGAGGTGGGGATCGACGCCATCTCGGTGCACGATCCGGCCAACCCGGACCCGAGCATGGCCTTCGCCTTGAGCCGCCTCTCGCACGGGCCCTACGGGCCGACCCCGATCGGGATCTTCCGCGACGTGATGCGGGACACCTACGAGGAGCGGCTCCACCGCCAGATCGACGAGGCCAAGGCCAAGCGGGGCCCGGGAACCCTCGCCGATCTGGTGAAGGCCCACGGCACCTGGACGATCGAGTAGCCCGGCGCCGCAGCAGAGACGCCCGAGGCGTCGCGGCGCCGGTACCCTGCCGGCGATGAGCGACCGCTGCGTGCCCCATGCCTGAACCGGAGCGGGCCCCCGCGGTCTCGGTGGTGCTCCCGGTCCACAACGCCGCCGCCACCATCGGGGCGGCGCTGCGCTCGATCCTCGACCAGGACTACCGCGGCCCGCTCGAGGTGGTGGTGGCCGACGGCATGAGCGAGGACGGCACCCGCGAGGCGGTCGCCGCCGTCGCCGCCGCCGATCCCCGGGTGCGGCTGGTGGACAACCCGCACCGGGCGACCCCGGCCGGGCTCAACGCCGCCATCGCCGCCTCCACCGGCAGCGTGGTGGTGCGGTGCGACGCCCGCGCCGAGCTGCCTCCCGGCTACGTGGCCCGGGCCGTCGCCACCCTGGAACGGACCGGCGCCGACAACGTGGGAGGAGTCCAGAGCGCCGAGGGTGTCGGGACCGTCCAGCGCGCCGTCGCCTACGCCATGTCCTCCCGAGTCGGGGTGGGGGACGCCCGCTTCCACTACGGGGGCGCTCCCGGCCCGGTCGACACCGTCTACCTGGGGACGTTCCGCCGCGCCGCGCTGGAGCGGGTCGGGCTCTTCGACGAGACGCTCGTCCGCAACCAGGACTACGAGCTGAACCACCGGATCCGCCGCACCGGCGGCATCGTCTACTTCGACCCGGAGCTGCGGGTCCGCTACCGGCCCCGCGCTTCGCTGGGGGCGCTGTGGCGCCAGTACTGGCAGTATGGGACGTGGAAGCGCCGGGTGGTGCGCCGCCACCCGCGTTCGCTGCGGGCCCGACAACTGGTGGCGCCCGCCTTCGTGCTCGGTCTCGCCGTCTCGGCGGTCCTCGCCGTCACTCCCCTCCGGGCCTGGGCGTTGCCGGTTCCGATCGCATACCTCGCTCTCCTCGCCGGTGTCACCACGGTCCAGGCGGTGCGGCGGCGCGATCCGGCGGTGGCGCTGTTCCCGGTGGCGGTGGCGACGATGCACCTCGCCTGGGGTGGCGGGTTCCTGCTGGGACGGTCGGGGCGACCCTAGGAGACGAGGCTGCGGTAGTAGTCCCGCACTTCGCCGGCCGGCCAGGTGAACCGGCGCCGCACCTCGCCGGCCGCGTCCCTCGCCTCCGCCGCCAGTGTCTCGTCCCCGAGGGCGTTCCCGACGGCGCCGGCCAGGGCGGCGGCGTCCGCGGGCGGGAAGAGCCGAATCCCCGCCACCTCTGCGGCGAGGCGGTGGATGGCAGGGAGGTCGGATGCCACCACGGGAACGCCGAGCGCCAGGTATTCGAGGACCTTGGTCGGCAGCGACTCCCGGTAGTTGGGTCGGTCCAGCAGCGGCGCCAGCGCGAGACGGGCCGCTGCCACCCGGGGCAGGGCCATCTCGTGGGGCAGGTATCCGGTCAGCTCGAGCGGAACGGACCCGGCCGCGGCCTGTGCCCGCAGCCGGTCGGCGAACTCGGCGCCGCAGCGCCCGATCACGACCAGTGGCGGTGGCGCCGGGAGGCGGCCCAGCGCCGCCACCGCCAGCTCGATTCCACGATCGGGGGTCACGTCCCCCAGGTAGACGACGGGGCCGCCGGCGGGGCGATCGGTCCCGAGGGCGGGGAGGTCGTGCAGGTAGTTGGGGAACACCGGATGATCGTGCGACAGCAGCGAGCGGTACCCGGGCTCGGCCAGGGTGATCGGCATGGCACGTTCCGCGAGCCGGAGCACCAGCCGGGCCAGCGCCGCGGTGAGGCGCCGCAGCGGCCGCGGCAGCCACGGCTTGGTCATGATCTGGGCCGGCAGGTCCTCGTGGAGGTCGAACACGACCCGGCGCCGGAGCAGCCGGGCCAGGATCGCCTCCGGCAGCAGCTCAGGATCGTGGAACGAGGCGAGGTCGTAGCCGCCGGCGAGCAGCAGCCGGGCCGACCGCAGGTGGCGCCGGATCCTTCCCCCGGGAAGCGGGACCCACTGCAGGCCGGCCGGGTCGGCCGGTCCCGGCGGTCCCGTGGCGTAGCGGATCTCCCATTCGGAGGCGAGGGATCCGATCAGCTTGGCCCGGATCCTGGGGTCGTCGGCCGGATGCACCGGCGTCACCACCAGGAGCCGGGGCTTCACAACGCGACGACGTTGGGGAGGTCGAGCCCGGCCCGGCGGTAGGCGCCGCGGGCGTCGAGCACCACCGGCACCGCGGCGGCGATGGCGGCCAGGTCGAGCACGGCGTGGTCGGTGAGGATCGCCGCCACCTGGTAGCCGTCGAGGGCGGCGCCGGCCTCGATCGCTTCGAAGCCGTGGGCCTCGATGCCGGCCTTGCCGACGACGGGGTCGAGCACCGCCACCTGGGCGCCGCGGCGCTGCAGCTCGTGGAGCACCTCGATCGAGGCCGATTCACGGTCGTCGGCGATGTCGGGCTTGTAGGCGATGCCGACGCCGAGCACCCGGGTGCCGAACACGGGAAGGCCACGGCTGTTGAGGAGGTCCGCCACCCGTCCCGCGGTGTAGGACGGCATCTTGGTGTTGATCTGCTCGGCGAGGTCGATGAAGCGGGTGGCGAAGTTGGCTTCCCGGGCCCGCCAGGCGAGGAACTGGGGATCGAGCGGGATGCAGTGACCGCCGACGCCGGGGCCCGGGTAGAAGGGCTGGAAACCGAACGGCTTGGTGGCGGCGGCGTCCACCACCTCCCAGATGTCGATGGCGAGCTCGTGGGCGAGCTGGGCCATCTCGTTGATGAGCCCGATGTTGACGGCCCGGTAGGTGTTCTCGAGCAGCTTCGCCATCTCGGCGGCGCGGGCCGACGACACCGGGTGCACCGCAGAGACGATGCGCCCGTAGGCGGCGGCCGCCACCGCGGTCGACGCCGGGGTCACCCCGCCGACCACTTTGGGGATCTCGCCGGTCTTCATCTCCGAGCCGGGCGAGACCCGCTCCGGTGAGAACGCCACGAAGACGTCCTTGTCGAGCACGAGCCCGCCTCCGGTGGCGGCCGGGACCAGGATGTCCTCGGTGGTGCCCGGGTACGTCGTCGATTCCAACGAGATCAGCATCCCGGGTCGCACCACCCGGCTCACGGTGTCGGCGGCGGCCCGGATGTACGACAGGTCCGGTTCCCGGTTGCGGCCGAGCGGGCTCGGCACGCAGATGAAGAGGGCGGCGGCGTCGGAGAGCCGGTCCGGGTTCGAGGTGATCTCGAGCCCCGAGGCGAGGGCGGCGGCCAGCTCCTCGTTGGAGACGTCCTCCACCGAGGAGATGCCCTGACGGAGGGCGGCGACCCGCTCCTCGGAGCGGTCATACCCGATGGCGGAGAGGCCGCGGCTCACCATGGTGACGGCCAGCGGCAGGCCGACGTAGCCGAGGCCGATGACGCCCCCCGTCCACGAGTCGTCGGCAAAGGAGGAAGCGCGGTCAGACATGCGTGTTCACCTCGAACGCGGAGGGATGAAGACTCCGGAAGTGTAGACGGGTCAGGCGCCTGCGCCGCTGAGGGCCCGGTCGAGGAACGAGGCCATCTGGTCCCGTCGCACCGGGTCCAGCGGGCAGTAGCGGTCGTTGTCGGGCGGGTTGCAGCCGTAGGTGACGCCGGCGGTGGCGAGGCGGTCGATGTCTCCCTCGAAGATCGACTCGTCGTCGTCGACGAAGCGATCCCCGGCCCCGGGGTCGGAGTAGGCGAAGGCGCGCACCAGGAAGGCCGCCATCTGCTCCCGGGTGACGGGGTCGTCGGGGCAGTAACGGTCGTTGCCGGGCGGGTTGCAGCCCCGGGTGATGCCGGCGGCCGCCAGGCGGTTGATGTCGTCCTGGAAGATCGAATCGGCGTCGTCGACGAAGGCGTCGCCGCCGGCGGCGGGGAGGTCGAGCGCTCGCACCAGGAAGGCGGCCATCTCGCCCCGGGTCACCGACCCGGTGGGGCAGTAGCGGTCGTTGGCGGGCGGGTTGCAGCCGTAGGTGATCCCGTCACGCCAGATGGCGGCGATGGCGTCGTAGTGGACGGAGCCGACGATGTCGACGAAGGGCGGCGGCGGTTGCTCGAGGCCGACGTCGAAGTAGATCGACTTGAGACCGAAGGTGCTCTTCACCCACGAGCTGGCCTTGGCGACGGTGACGACGTCGCCGCCGGAGACGCCGGTGAACTCGACGGTGCGGGCGCTCCCGGAGGTGTTGCGCTCCGTGACGTGGATCGAGATGATCTCGTCGAGGCCGACCTTGGCGGCGACCGAGGCGGCGGCGACCGTCTTCGACCAGGAGGCGTTGCCGTTCAGGCTGGGATCGAGCGACCAGTGGTCGTCGACCGAGGAGTAGTACTCCCGCGGCGGGTTGCTCCAGACCTCGTCGATGTTCTCGGTGGCCCCGCCTGAGGACGACGAGTAGTAGGCGCGCACCACGTGGTTGTTGGGCGCGTCGGGATGGATGAGTACCTCCCTGGCGGTCTCCTCGGCGGCTTGGATCCACTCCGCCTGCCCTTCGCCGCCGTGGCCCCAGCCGATGTAGCGCTGATCCGTGGTGTCGTCCCGGACGTGGCACCAGCGGGCGCAGGAGTTGTCGCCCGGCGTACCGCGGTCGATCTGGAGCTCACGGGCGTAGGAGCGGGCCGCCACCGCCTGGGCGGCGAGTGCCTGGTAGCCGCCGTAGGACGCCAGGCCCCAGCGGTAGGGCATCTCCGAGATGCCGAGGATGTAGTCGTCGATGTCGAGTTCGACGGAGAGGTCCATGCCTCCCGGCCCGAGCCGGAGGTGCATCGTGCCCCGCCCGTAGCGGCACGGCGGGTAACTGGTGGGGATGGTGTTCCAGTTGGCCAGGGTGCAGCCTTCGATCTCGACGAGGCGGGTCGGCTCGTCGATCCAGCCGTCCCATTCCAGGTCGAGGTCGCAGGGGCCGGGGCCGGGGGCCGGTTCGATCGCCGCCCCCCCGGCGGCGAAGAGGGTGGGGGTGCAGGTGGATTCGCCGTCCCAGGTGATCTCGATGCGAGGGTTGGTGAGGCCGGGCTCGACATCGAGATCCCAGCGCTCCTCACCTGGGTCACCGGGGTTACGGATCACGGTGACCGGGACCGGGGTGGCGCCGGGGTCGCCGGCGTAGCTGGAGGCGACGACGGCGAGGGCGAGTTCGCTGCGGTCGTACTCGAGGTTCACCCACAGTGGCCCGGCGGCGTCGACCTCGCCTTCGCCGAGCACGCCGAGGTGGGCACCGGTGAAGAAGTGGGTGAGGATCTGCTCGTAGTCGTATCCCTCGCGCGCCATGCCGTAGGCGCCGTACTGGCTGAGCCCGACCCCGTGACCCCAGCCGGCGCCGGTGAAGATGACGGAGGTGCCGTCATCGGCAGCGGCCGCCGGCAGGCCCACCGGGCCGGCGGTGACAGCGGCGAGCAGCGCCGCCAACAGGAGCATGCGAGGAGCGGCCCGGAGCGATCGGGACCGTCGATACGGCATGCTCATGGCTATCGACTCCCTCCGCCGCCTGCTTGAGGCCCCCACCCTGCCCCGAATGTTGCTACATCCGCCCGCCAATGTCGCATTTTCGGGTCAAGGAAGGAGCGGAAGGGACCGGGCCAGGAAGCTGGCGGTCTCGTCGCGGGGAAGGGTGCGGCCACCGCAGAAACGGGTGTTGGCGGGGGGATTGCAGCCCCGGGTGATGCCGGCCGCCGCCAGCCGGTTGATGTCGCCCTCGAAGACCGAGGAGTTGTCGTCGACGAACCAGTCCCGCCCCCCGTCGTCGCTCAGCCCGAACGCCCGTACCAGGAATGCCGCCATCTGACCCCGGGTCAGCTCCGCACCCGGGCAGAACGCGTCGTTGGCGGGTGGGTTGCAGCCGGCGGTGATCCCGGCCGCCGCCAACCGGTTGATGTCGCCTTCGAACACCGAGTCGTCGTCGTCGACGAACCAGTCCCGCCCACCGTCGTCGCTCAATCCCAACGCCCTCGTCAGCAGCGCCGCCATCTGGCCCCGGGTCACGCTGCGCCGCGGGCAGTAGTCGTCGTTGTAGGGCGGGTTGCAGCCCCGGGTGATCCCGGTGGCGGCGATGACCTCGATCGACTGCTCGTGGATGTTGCCGTCGTCGTCACGGAACGTCCCGTCGAACACGTAGGGCGGGCTGTCCGGATTGCACCCCCAGTCGGCGGTGCGGTGCCAGGTGGTGAGCCCGATGCCGGGGAGGGGGACGTCGCCGAGGCGGACGCTCAACTCACCGGCGGCGTCGAACAGGAACAGGTCGCCGCGGCCGTCGCCGTCGAAGTCGTTGACGGCGACGTCGACGTAGTCCCCGCCGCCGGCGAGGTGGTGGGTGTCGAGCACCACCTCGTAGCCGTTGGCGAGCACCGACACGTCGGTGGTGCTTCCGTTCGAGGAGATGGCGAACAGCTCGGGACGCTCGTCGAGGTTGGTGTCGCCGAGGGTGAACTGCCAGCCGGCGGTGTCGGTGAGGGGGGTGGCCACGTCGAGCAGGCTGGTGGTGAAGCCGTCCGCCCCGTCCCACACCTCGACCCAGGTCCGCCCGGCGGGGCGCCGGATCACGTAGAGGTCGACGTAGCCGTCCCGGTCGTGGTCGCCGAGCAGGTACACGTCGGACGGTTCGGTCGAGATCGTGGTGGCGATGGTGGCCGACTCGTCGAAGTCGCTCGGCTTGAGCAGCACCTCGATCTGGAGCGTCCCCGAGGACGGATCGAGCAGCCACAAGTCGTTGCGCCCGACCCGCGAGTAGTCACCGAGCAGGGGGATCCGCCCGTCGACGGCGGCCCCGGTGGCGAAGTTGCGGGCCACCGAGCACCAGGCGTTGGCCTGATGGGTCCGCGAGTACTCGAGGCGGAGGCCGCCGTCCTGGGGCACCAGCTTGAACACGTCGGCGAGCCCGTTGCCGTTGCCGTCACCGATCAGGTAGTCGGTGGCGGGATCGGCAGGGCCGAACGGGGTGTCGCTCCGGTACACCTCGTCGAAGCCGGCCGCCGGCGTCTTGGGAGCGGCGGAGAGCGGCACCTCCCCGTAGTCGGGGGTGGCGTTGGGGCCCTTCCAGGAGAAGTGCATCGGATCCTTGATGTCGATCCAGTCGCCGCCCCAGCAGAACCCGGCCGCCTTCCAGGCGTCGACGAACCATCGCGGCATGTCGGTGATCAGCACCGCATCCGCCCGGTACGGGTTGGTGGTGGCGTTGATGTCGACGGCGGCGCCGTAGCCGTGGAGCGAGAGGCTGTGGTTGCCGCTGATGGTGCGGGGAGCGAACCCGTAGGTGCTGCTGCCCCGGACCTGGTAGTAGTGCCCCGCCGCCTGCTCGGCCGCCAGGTTGCGGGTGACCTGCTCGAAGGCGGGGAGGGCCCGCTGGTGGACCTTGACCGTGAACCCACCGCTCATGGGGACGGTCCAGTCGACCAGGGCGTCACGGATGTCGCCGATGGTGCGCCCGAAGAAGTCGCCCCGGTAGCCCCGGACCGGCTCCCCGTCCGACAGCCACCCGGAGTGCTCGACGAGGCCGCCGGCGGTGGACGGCTGCTCGCAGCCCCACGACTCGTTGAACGACGGGGTGGCGGTCCCCTCGCCCACGCCGGCGGAAGCTGCCGGGACGCCGGCCAGACCGGAGACGATCAGGCAGGCAGCGGCGATGACGACACGGCGCGTGTTCCCGGTCACGGAACTCCTCTCCCCGCGCCCCCTTCCCCGGCGAATCGGCACCCTCCCCTTCACCCTTGAGACTCCGATCATCCCGCGGCGAGACGCAAGACCCGGCCGTCGTTGACGAGCACGTAGAGGCGGTCGTGGCCGTCTACCCCGAAGCTGGTCACGTTGCCGACCGAGCCGAACTCGTCCCACCGCCGCTGCGACGTCACCCGTCCCTCGGCGTAGGTGAAGCTGTGGATCACCCCGGCGCACCAGTCCGAGTAGAAGTAGTGGCCGACCAGATCCGGCAGCTCGTCCCCCCGGTAGACGAAGCCGCCGGTGATGGAGCACCCGTCGTCGTGGCTGTATTCGAGCACCGGCAGCACCGTGCCGGTCGAGCTGCAGCCGGAGGAGGGCTGGTAGCAGTGGCTGCCCTCGAGGGTGTTCCAGCCGTAGTCGAGGCCGCCGGCGTCGGCCACCGCCACGTCGACCTCCTCCCAGTGGTCCTGGCCGACGTCGGCGATGAACAGCAGGTCGGTGACCGGGTCGAGCGCGAAGCGCCACGGGTTGCGGAGCCCGAAGGCCCACACCTCGTCGGCGCCCGCCGCGCTCCCCACGAACGGATTGTCAGGGGGAATCGTGTAGTTGCGGGCGAGGTCGGAGGGGAAGTCGTCGCCGTCGACGCCGATGCGCAGGATCGAGCCGTGGAGGTCGGTGGGGTCCTGGGCCCGGTCGTTGGGGTCCCCGGAGCCGCCGCCGTCGCCGAGCCCGAGCAGCAGGTTGCCGGAGGCGTCGAAGGTGATCATGCCCCCGTTGTGGTTGGAGGCGGGCTGATCGACGCCGAGGATGGCTCGGGCGGTCCCCGGGTCGGCGACGTCGGGGTCGGCCGACACCCGGTACTCGACGACGCGGGAATCGCCGGCGGTGTCGGTGTAGGAGACGTAGAACCGCCCGTTGCCGGCGTAGTCGGGATGGAAGGCGAGGCCGAGCAGTCCCTGCTCGCTCCCGCTGCTCACCTGGCCGCTCAGGTCGAGGAACGCCCCGGATTGCACCGTGTCGCCGGCGACGATGCGGATCCGCCCACCCTTCTCGACGACGAAGAGCCGGTCGTCACCCGGCGGCGCCGTGGCGAAGACGGGCCGAGTCAGACCGGAGACGACCTCCTGGAGGGTGGGAACGGCCCGCGGCGGAGGCGTGATCGGGGTGAGGCCCTCGGCCCGGGCCAGGAAGCTGGCCATCTGGTCCCGCAGCACCGGGTCGTTCGGGCAGAAGCGCTCGTTGGCGGGCGGGTCGCATCCGAGGGTGACCCCGGCCGCCGCCAGCCGGTCGATGTCGCCCTCGAACACCGACCCGTCGTCGTCGACGAAACGGTCTCCTGCCCCGGGGTCGGTGTAGCCGTAGGCGCGGACCAGGAAGGCGGCCATCTCGCCCCGGGTGACGGCCCGGGCGGGACAGTACGCGTCGTCGAGCGGCGGGTTGCAGCCCCGGGTGATCCCGGCCGCCGCCAGCCGGTCGATGTCGCCCTCGAAGAGCGACCCGTCGTCGTCGGTGAAGCGGTCGGGGGGGCCGGCGGGGAGATCGAGCGCCCGAACCAGAAACGCCGCCATCTCGCCCCGGGTCACCGCCCGGGAGGGGCAATAGCGATCGTTGGCGGGAGGGTTGCAGCCGCGGGTGATGCCGGCGGCGGCGATGGCCTCGATGGTGCCCTCGTGGACGTTGCCGTCGTCGTCGGCGAACGTCCCACCCGGGGGGAGCGTGTCGGCGAGAACGGGAGCGATCCCCGCGAGGAGGACGCTGGAGGCCAGCCAGAGCGCAGAGAGCCTTCTCACCGGAAACGACGATACTCACGCCCCGCACCAATCTTGGAGATTCTTCTCTCCACCCGGCCGGATGGCCTCGGTGTCGTCTCGGCGGCACATGACTACATTGCCACCAGGAAGCGGGTGAACCCTGCGATGAGCAGCCGCGATCGCCGTATCGACGAACTCGAACAACTCCTCCGCGACGAGCGAGCGCGCCGCGCCGCGGCGGAGCGGCGCGCCTCGGATCAGGCCGACAAGGCGGTGACGTGGCGGGAGCGGGCCGAGGAGCGGGCCGATCGCATCGAGCGGCTCCTCGCCGAGCGACGGCCCCGGCGGCGGAGGCGAAGCCGCGGCGGCACCCCCATCCCCGTCGCCACGTCGCGTCGTGCCACCTCCGGTGAGGCGGTTCCCACCCGGACCTCCTTCTCGCTTCCCTCGATCTCGGTGGCAACGGCGACCAGGACCCCGGGAATCGAAGCAACCCTGGACGCATTGGCGCCGACCCCTCTCGGCGAGGACCGGAACACGCTCGCCTCCGCCGACCTCGTCGTGGTCGAACCGGCCGCGCTGGCCACGCTCCCGACCGACCTGGTAACGGCGCTGCGGGAATGGGCGGCGCTCCCGGCCCGGCAGCCGCTCGTGGTCTGGTACGGCGACGGGCCCGACACAGCGGACAGCGACCTGCTCGCCTCCGCCGACCTGGTGCTCACGATCGACCCCGGTGGCGCAGCGCCCGACGGTGACCATACGCCTTCCTTCCTGGCCGCGTCGTTCGATCGGGCACGGCACAACCCGATCGGGCGCAGGTTCGACGCTGGCGGAGAACGGGAAGAGGTTGCCCGTGACGGCGTCCGGCTTCTCAACGGATCGGCCGGGCCGATTGCCGTCATCGAGGCTGAGGCATGCCTCGACACCCCCCCGCCGTGGCTGGTGACAATGGCGGCTTCCGGCATCCCGGTATGCCCCGGCGCTCTCGATGCCGCCCCGGATGCTCTCGCCCGGGCCGGAACCGCGGCGCGGCGCTGGGCGTATCGAGAGCATGCCCCGGAGGTGCGGGCTCGTCATCTCCTCGACCTCGCCGGGGTGGCGGCCCCCGATCCGCGACCCGCCGTAGCCGCCGTCCTCATCACCATGCGTCCGCACCGGCTCGAGCAAGCCCTCATCGGCGTCCTGGGGCAGACCTACCGGCCGGTCGAGGTGGTCATCGGCCTGCACGGCGCCGACAACGGGGCCGCGACCGAAGCCGCTCGGGTCATCGACCGGCTCGCCGTCGAGAGCATCCCCGTCACCCTTCTGCGCTTCTCAGAAGAGCGCAGTCTCGGAGAATGCCTCAACAACGCCATTGCGACCACCGGGGCGGAGATCATCGCCAAGATCGACGATGACGATGTCTACGGCGCGGCCCATCTCGAAGACGGGGTCCATGCCCTCGGGTACTCGGGGGCCGGGGTGGTGGGCAAAGGCGCCCAGTTCACCTACGTGGAGAGCGAGGACGTCACTGTCTTGCGCCGGGCTCGGGAGGAGGAGTCATTCCTGGGCGGCTCCGTCACCGGAGCCTCGATGCTGATCCGGCGTGCCATCTGGGAGCAGGTGCGCTTTCCTCACCGGCCCCGCCAGGTCGATACCTTGTTCGGCCGGGGGGTGCGGCGCGCCGGGGAGCGGATCTACGCCAACTCCCGTTGGGAATTCTGTTACGTTCGCCTCGCCGGCGGCCACACCTGGTCAACCGGGCCAGAGTCCTTCCTCTCCGGCGCCGATGTGCAGTGGTCGGGGCTGGTCCCGTCTCGTGTCGCCGTGCCGGACCTGCGTCCGCCGGGTGACGGGCGATGAGCATCGCCGGGAGCCTGCGGCGGCTGCTGAGACGACTGAAGGACCTGCTGCGGCGCCCGGCCGGTGCCTCCAAGCTGCCGTCGCCCCCGCCACCACCCCGCCCGCGACCGCAGCGGCCTCGTCTCCCACCTCGCTCCCCCTCCATCGGTGCTCGTTTCACGATCTCGATCGCCCTTCAGAGCGGGGTGGACGATGCACTCGTCGCCGTGCTCGACGCCCTCCCCCGGGTCAGACTCCTGCGCCCCGCCGCTGGGCCGGCGATTTCGCCCGACGGTGCCGACGTCGTCCTCCTCTCCGCCGACCGCCGGCAGGCAGGGGCCGGGCCCGATCCAACCGATCCTGCCGCGACGTGGCTGACGGTGGCCGCCTCCACTCCGCCCGCACCCGAGGTGGTGCCACGACGGGACGATGTCGAAGCCTTCCTGTTCGACGACGAGGACACGAGAGGCTCCTGGGAGCGGACATTCGGCGATCTCGCGGGCCGGGCCTGGTGTTTCGCCGAGCGGGATGGCCGGCAGCTGCATGACTCCGTCGGATCCATGATCGATCGCCTCTACCCGATCCATCCTCTGCCGGCGGTACGGCGGGTGGGCGTCATCGGGTACAACCTGAAGTTCTTCGACCCCATCGCCACCCACCTCGCCCGTATCCCCGGCATCGACGTCCTCATCGACAGGTGGCCCGTCTTCGCGGCGTCCCCGACCACCGTCACCGACGACGTCATCGAACAATGCGACGTGGTGGTCGCCGAGTGGTGTGGCCCCAACGCGGTCTACGCCAGCAGGGTGAAACGACCCGGCCAGCGGCTCGTCGTCCGGCTCCATCGCTTCGAGCTCGACACCCCGCACTGGCGCGACGTCGAGATCGAGAACGTCGACGTCGTCGTCACGGTCGGCCCGTACTACCGGCGGCAGGTGCTCGATGTGACCGGATGGCCACCGGAACGGGTGATCACCGTCCCCAATCTGATCGACGACCTCCAGCTCGACAGGCCGAAGCACCATGACGCCCAGTTCAACGTCGGCCTGCTGGGAGCGTCGTCGTCCCGCAAGCGGCTCGATCTGGCGGTCGACGTGATCGAAGCGGTGAGACGGCAGGACCCCCGGTTCCGGCTTCTCGTGAAGACCACCATGCCGGCGGATGAGAAATGGGCATGGAGCGACCCTGCCGAACGTGCCTACTTCGACGACCTGTCTCCTCGCCTCGAGCATCCCTCGGTTCGTGACGCGGTCGAGTTCGTGCCGTTCGGCCCCGACGTCGCAGCATGGTTCCGCACCGTCGGCTTCATCCTCTCCACCAGCGCCGACGAGAGCTTCCACCTGGCGCCGGCGGAGGGTATGGCATCGAGGACGGTGCCGCTGGTGCGCGATTGGCCGGGCGCGGTCGACATCTACGGTCCCGACTGGGTGATTCCCGAGCCCGAGGCGATGGCGGAGCGCATCCTGCAACTCGGCAGCGATCCCGCGGCATGGTCGAGCGCCGGGGAACGGGCACGCCGCGAGGCTGTAACGCGATTCGGATTCGCCCCCGTGGTCGATCGCTGGATCCGGCTCCTCGACCCCGGTTCCGCGGCCACGCACCGGTAACATCTGCGGGCATGCGAGTCTGCCTCGTCTCCCACACCGACGTCGCCCGCAGCCCGCGGGCGCGGGCTCTCGCCCGCAGCCTGGTTCGCGCCGGGCATGAAGTGGTGGCCGTCTGTGGCGGGTCACACCATGCCGCCTTGCCGGGATTCGACATCCGGCGGATCCCGAGCCGGTTTCCCTCGGGGTGGGGACCGGTGGGCTGGGTCCTTCGGCGACTGCAGCCGCCGGCCCTCCGCCGGTTGCTCTTCGATCGATTCCTGGAGCGAGCGACACGGCGCGTCGGCGCCTCGCTCCTGTACCCGATGGACCGACGTGACGTGTCGGTCGCGACGCGAGCGGCCGGAGTAGCAGGTGCCGTCATCACCGCGCCTCATTGGCCTGATGCGGGACCGCGGGACATCGTCCGCCTCGCACCTCGGGACGCACGTTGGAGCTCGTCGCCGGCCGGCCCTTCGACCACTCGCTCCACACTCGCCCCCCGCACCACGTCGTGTGAGGGGGACCGGCATCGAGGGCTCCGCATAGCCCTCATCTACCGCCACACCACCACCAGCCCGGGTCGGTACCTCGAGGCCGCCATGCGACGTGCCGGCATCACTGTCGTCGAGGGCGACGCCGCGCTGGATTGGGATACCATTCCCCCGGATACCGCGGCGGCGGTATTCGTCGAGAGCCCGTACCCGGCGGCGGAGGTGCGCGGCCACAATCCCGGTATCCCGGTGCTGTTCTGGGTCCATCACGGCGAGCATCACCTGGCGACGAATCTCCGGCTGGCGGACCGCTACCGCGCCGATGCGGTGCTCATGGCACACAGCTGGCACCTGGCGCACCGCTTCCCGGTGCCGGTGCATCGTTTCCCGTTCGCGGTGGCGCCCGAGCTCGCCCGCGCCGGGATCCCGTTCGAGCAGCGCCGTTTCGACATCGCCATGGTGGGCGCCGGCGTCGCGGCCGACGGGGGTCGCTACAACCGGCGCGGGCGCCTGGTGAAGGCCCTCGAAGCTGCGTTTCCCACCACGTCAGCCTTCCACTACGGGATCCCGCCGGACGAGATGGCCGACCTCTACGGCAACAGCCGCGTCGTGCTCAACGAGGGCGGAGATCGCCATCATCCGATCACGATGCGGGTCTTCGAGGCGATCGGCGCCGGGGCATTGCTGCTCACCGACCCGGCGCCCGGCCTGGATCTCCTGTTCGACCCGGCTTGGCACTACGAGCTCGTCGGTGACGATGTCGCCGCCCAGGTCGGCGACCTCCTCGCCCGGGTCGACACCCCGCGGCGAGCGGAGGACGCTCGACGCCACGCCATGGATCACCACCGCTACGACCACCGCGTCAACGAGCTGGTTGAAATCGTGAAAGAGACGTCCCGAGTTGCGAGACCGCCCGCTCCTGACCTGGGCGACCTCGCCCGCGCGGTCCACGCCGACGTGGAGGTGGACGAAGTCCTGATGTTCGGCGCCGCCGAGGCCGCCGCCGAGCTGACCGACCGCGTCGTGTGGCGCGGTGAGCAGCTGGACCCGGTGGGTAGGACCGACCAGGTGGACGCGGTCGTGATCGGGGCCGACTCCGACGTCGCTTTCGAGCGGGCAATTGCCGCCGCCCGTCGTTACGTGTACGTGGAGGGCCGCACCGCAGCTTCCGTCGCCCGGCAAGTGCGTGCCCTTCGCCCCGACGCCGAGATCACCTCCTGGGGTTCGGTGGTGAGGGTGGCGCTACCCGCCTCCGGCTATCAGGTCCGCCCCGCGAACCATCCCCTGGCGGGTTCCTGATGAAGCCACCTCTCCCCCCCCACGTCGCACCGGAGAACGACTACCGCGGCATCGCCGAGCTGCCCTCGGCCGGTGATCCTCGTCTGGCGGTGGTGGTGCCCGTCCACAACCGGGTGGCGCTGCTCGACCGCACCCTGGCCGGGCTCGTTGCCCAGCGCTACCGCGAGTTCGAGGTGGTGGTCGTCGACGACGGATCGGATGAGGACGTCGCGGCGGTCGCTGCGTCCCATGCCGATCGGATCCCGGTGCGGGTGGAACGCCAGGAGCGGGACGGTTTTGGGGCCCCCCGGGCCCGCAATCGGGGAGCGGGCGCCACCGACGCCGACGTGGTCGTGTTCCTCGACGCAGACTGCATCCCGGGTCCGGAGTTCCTCGAGTGGCATGCGTTCTGGCATGCCCGAGCGGGCAACGTCGTCGTCGCCGGAACCCGGGTGCCGCTCGATTCGACGCCGCTCACTCCCGGAGGCATCGCCGCCGGTACCGCCGATCTGGCGGGAACGGCCGGGGCCGATCCGGACCCGGCCGGAGGCACGCTACCCGGCGACTGGCGCCGGGTGATCTACCGACGGTCCAAGCGGCTCATGCTCGGTGATGCCGCCTTCCGGAGCGGCCTCTCCTCCAACCTCTCGGTGTCGCGCCGCAACTTCGACGCCGTCGGCGGCTTCTCGCCACACTTCCGGTCGTGGGGCGGAGAGGACACCGAGTTGACCTGGCGCCTCTGGAACGGCGGCCTGTTCGTGGTTCCCGAGAATCGGGCGATCGCCTACCACCAGATCCAGCTCGACGACCACGCCCCCGGCGGCCGCGAAGCCGCCCGCCGCCGCTCGCTCGCCCTCATGGCCGACCTGGTGCCCCATCCCTTCTACCGCAAGGTCGCGACCCCGTTCGCCTCGGTGCCGAAGGTGACCTGGGTGGCATCGGTGGCGACGGAGGAGGAAGCCGCCCGGGTGTGGGCGGAGACGTCGCGGGCGACCTATCCCGATGCCGAGCTCGTCCTGACAGGGCCGGATACGGCACTCGGTTTCCTCGCCTCGGCTGCCGACGTGTCCGGCCGGCTCACCTTGCTGGACGAGACCGCCGGTCTCGAGGCGGCCGTCCGGGCCGCCCGCGGCGAGATCGTGGTGCTGCTCGACGGCCGGGCCCGGATCGACCGGCGCCTCCTGGAGCGGGTGGTCGCCCGCTTCGACCGCGACCCGAGAACGGCCGCGGTGCGCTGTGCCTACCGCCTCGCCGGGGGGCGCCAGTACCGCCGCCTCGACGATCTGCTGGCGGTCGATGGTGAGCTGGGGCGCTTCGGGATCCCGATCTTCGGGGCGATCCGGCGCCGCGAACTGCTCAAGGATCCCGGCCGCCTCACTACCCCGCTGGAAGCCTGGTCGGCGGCGCTGGAGCGGAGCCGGGTCGAATTGCTCATCAACGATCACGCCACGGTGGCCGAGGAGGCGGCGGTCCCGGCCCGCCTCGTCCGGCCCCGCGACCTGCTGGCGACCGGGCCTCGGGAGACCGCCACGGCGGGCCGGCGTGTGATACGGGCGGCACGACGACGGGTACGACACGAGGCTGCACCACCATCGGCGGTGGCGCCACCGGACGAGGCGGTCCGGGTCTCCTACATCGGTTTTACTGGGAAGGAGAACCTCGGCGACGAGGCCGTGCTCGCAGCGGTGCGCCATCTGTTCCCGTGGGCGACCATCGAGCGCGACCTCCCCGATCCACGGGTCCTGATGGTCGGCGGCGGCACCCTCATCAACGGCAGGCACTACTACCTCACCCGGGTCCTTCGCAACGACTCCCCCGGCCTGGAGCGAATCCTGCTCGGCACCGGGGTGCGCAACCCTGAGTTCTGGGGCGTCACCGAGCCGATGGAGGAATGGAAGGCGTTCATCGACTCGGCGCTCTACGCCGGGGTGCGGGGTCCCGACTCGGTGCGCCACCTCGCGACGCTGGGGGTGGTCACCGGCATCGACGTCTTCGGTGATCCCGCCCTGTCACTCCCTCGCCCGCCCGATGTCGAGCCGACCCCGGGACGGGTCGTGGTGTGTCCCGTCTTCACCGACGGGAACCTCTGGGGTGGGGACGACACCGCCGTGTTCGACGCGCTGGCCTCTCTCATCCGGCGGCTCCGGGATGAGGGTCGCGAGGTGGCAATGATGTCGGCGTTCCCGGCCGACGACCGCTGGCTCATCGAGATCATGCGCCGTGCCGGCGCCCCCGGCCTGCCGTACCTCCCCGGGTACGCCGACCTCGACGAGACGTTGCGGTGGCTCGCCGCCGCCGACCTCGTCGTGGGTGAGCGTCTCCACGCCTCGATCCTGGCGGCGGTCTGCGGGACCCCGTTCGTGGCCGTCGAGTACCGGCCCAAGATCCGCGATTTCGCCCGTTCCGTTGGGATGGAGCAGGCGGTCGTGCGCAGCGACGAGATGGGGCGGCTCGACGAGGTGGTGACGTGGGCGCTGGCCGAACGCGACACGATCGCCGCCGACCTCACCGGCGCGGTCGACACGATCCGCCGCCACCAGGCGGACGTCGTCGCCGAGCTTCACGAACGGCTCACGGAGGAGTGACGCCGGCGGCGGGTCACGGAACCGGATCGAGAGGCGCGATCGCCGCTAGCCTCGCGGATCACGCCAGTGGGGACGCCGTGAAGATCTGCATGTTCGTCAAGAACTCCTTCGAGTACGACGCCCGGGTCAAGAAGGAGGCGAAGTCGCTGCTCGCCGCCGGCCACGACGTGACGGTGGTGGCGATCCACGTCCCGAACAAGACCGCCGAGGAGGAGACCTCCGCCGATGGGATCCACGTGGTGCGGGTGAGCCGGCTCAGCTTCGGCCTCGGCACCCTCAACCGGATCGCGGTGCGCTACGCCGGCACCATCGAGGCCCGCCACTCCCGCCTCAGCGGTGAGCAGCCGGACACGGAACGGGCCCGGGATCTGGGGGACTGGATGCCGGTGTCGACCGCCACCCCCAGTGACGAGGTCGCCATGGTCATCGAGGAGGTGTCGCATCCCGAGCCGGTGTCACGGGCCACCCGCCTCTGGGACCGGCTCACCACCCCGCTGCTTCGCCTGTTCGCCCGGATCGCCCGCTTCGGGTTCAAGGTGGTGCGGTTCCTGGTGGGCAAGCAAAGCCGGGCCCTCAAGTCGTGGGCCATCAACCGGCGCATGATCGCCGCCGGGCTCGCCGCCGGGGCCGACGTGTACCACTCCCACGACCTCAACACCCTCTACGTCGGGGCGATGTGCAAGAAGCGCACCGCCACCAAGCTCGTCTACGACTCACACGAGCTGCAGACCGAACGGAGCCGCATGGGCTTCTGGTGGCGCCGTTGGGCGACCTGGAACGAGCGACGCTGGATGCCGCACGCCGACGCCATGATCGTCGCCTCGCCACCCTGGATCGAGTTCAACCGCCGCAAGTACGGGGCCGTCCCCGACCCGGCGATCACGGTGATCAACACCCCCGAGCTGGTCACCATCGACGAGCCGCAGGACCTGCGGGGAGTGCTCGGCCTCCCGCCGGACACCCCGATCATGCTCTACCAGGGATCGGTGCAGGAGAACCGCGGGATCGAGCCGGCGATCGACGCCGTCACGCTGCTCGACGACGTCGTGCTGGTCATCGTGGGGTACGGCTACTACCGCCGCCCCCTCGAGATCGAGGTGCGGGACCGGGGCCTGACCGACCGGGTGAAGTTCTTCGGCACCATCCCCAACGACGAGCTCCTGGGATGGACCGCGGCGGCCGACATCGGGCTGTGCAACATCGTCAACGCCTCCCTCAGCTACTACACGACCCTGCCCAACAAGCTCTTCGAGTACATCATGGCCGGGGTGCCCGTGATCGGTTCGGACTCCCCCGAGATCGGGCGGGTCATCCGAGAGGAGGGGGTCGGCGAGGTGAGCGATCCGGAGGATCCGGAAGCGCTGGCGGCGGCGGCCCGCAAGATCCTGGCCGACCCGGAGCGTTACCGGGCGGCCACCGTGGGCGCCCGGGAGCACTACCACTGGGGAATCGAGCAGCAGAAGCTGCTCGCTCTCTACGACTCCCTGCGGTGACGCCTCGCGGCGGGAACCCGCCGATACACTTCCCGTCACGACCACGGTAGGTGTCGATGCATCCCTTCCCATTGCCGGGCGCGTTGCGGTCGCGGCGGAGACCCGGTCTGCGGACCGGGGCGCTGGCGGTGCTGCTCGCCGGCGGTTTGCTGGCGGTCACACCCGCCGGTGCCGCCCTCGAACCGGGCGGCACGTTCCGGGACGACAACGGCTCGATCCACGAGGCGGACATCGAGGGGATCGCCGCCGCCGCCATCACCCTCGGCTGCAACCCACCCGGCAACGACCACTACTGCCCCGATCGAGCCGTCACCAGAGCCGAGATGGCCTCGCTCCTGGTCCGCGCCCTCGACCTGCCCGCCGCACCCGACGCCGGGTTCACCGACACCGCCGGCTCGGTCCACACCGCCGACATCGACGCCCTCGCCGCCGCCCGCATCACCCTCGGCTGCAACCCACCCGGCAACGACCACTACTGCCCTACCGACCCGGTCACCCGGGCCCAGATGGCCTCGCTCCTGGTGCGCGCCCTCAGCCTCCCCGCGGCATCGCCGACCGGCTTCGTCGACACCGCAGGCTCGGTCCACGAAGCCGACATCGACGCCCTCGCCGCCGCCCGCATCACCCTCGGCTGCAACCCACCCGGCAACGACCACTACTGCCCTACCGACCCGGTCACCCGGGCCCAGATGGCCTCCTTCCTCACCCGCGCCCTCGGCCTCCCCGCCATCACGCCGCCACCGCCGCTCCCCGACGTCAGCCCAACCACGGCCGTGCACATCGGCACCGACAACTGGCTCTACTACGGCTCCACCGTCAACCAGGCGTGCTTCCCCGACTCGGTCTTCGCGCGAGTGCTGCAAGAGCTCGCCAAGGTCGAGGCGGTCGTGGAGGGATCGGGGAGGGAACTCGTGTACGCCGTGGTACCCGACAAGGTGGTGATCTACCCCGAGAACGTGCCGGAGGCGATCTGGACGGAATCATGCGCCCACGGCAACGACACGAGGTTGCGGAACGCCCTCGAGACGAGCGGCGACACCGGCCTGGTCCTCATGTGGGACGAGATGGAAGCCCGGGCGGGCTCGGAGGATCTCTACTTCAAGCACGACACGCACTGGAACGGGGAGGGATCGCTGCTCGGCGCCGAGCTGATGGCGGCTGAAGCGGCTCCCGGGGTGTGGGACGAGGCCGTCGTGTCTACGTCGCCGGCGAGCCGGGCGGGGGACCTCGCCGCCATTCTCGGCATCGACTGGAGGATCGATTTTGAGGATCACGCCACCGCCCTCCCGGGAGCGACGACGGACGTCACCGTCGAGCCAATGACCATCCACGGAAGGCCGGTCACCACCTACGAGAGCTCGGGATCGGCCACGCTCGACTCGACCTCGACGGCTGTCCTCCACGACTCGTTCCTCTATCACGCCTCCAACAAGCTCGGGCCTCTCTACGAACACGTGACCTTCATCCCCTGGCTCGCCTACCCGGTGGCCGACCTGGTCCGCCCTCTCCTCATCGGAAGCGACCGGATCGTGATCGAGACGGCCGAGCGAAACGTCGCGATCGACCTCATCGGCACCGGCACCGCCGGACAGCTCGCGGCGGCACTGGCGGACGATTTCACCCAGACGCCGGTGACGTTCGGCCGCGACGGTGACGAGGTGGCGTTCACCATTCCTGCCGGGAGCGGTTTGCGGTATCTCGTCGTGGAGGCCGACGTCGCCGAGACCGTCGATCTCGGATCCCGCTACGACGTCGACATCCCCGCCATCGAGGCGGCGTGGCCCAACGAGTTGAATCCCGAGGCGAGCCGCTACGGCTTCGAAATCCTCGGGAGTCCCACCACCCTGCGTGTACCGTTGCCTGCGTCGGTGAACGTCACCGACGCCTTCGTGATCGTCGTTCCGGAGGGGAGCCCATGAGACGACGCACCTCCCTGCTGGTCCTGCTGGTGACCTTCGCCCTCATTGCCGGATCGACGGCCGCCGGCGCACTCGACTCCTTCGTCGACGACAACGGTTCGGTCCACGAGCCGTCGATCAACGCCGTTGCCGCGGCGGGGATCACGTTGGGGTGCAACCCGCCGGTCAACGACCGCTTCTGCCCGACCCGGCCCGTGACCCGAGCCGAGATGGCGTCCTTCCTGGTGCGCGCCCTCAGCCTCCCCGCGGCATCGCCGACCGGCTTCGTCGACACCGCAGGCTCGGTCCACGAAGCCACCATCGACGCCCTCGCCGCCGCCGGCATCACCTACGGCTGCAACCCTCCCGACAACACCCGCTTCTGCCCCACCGACCCCGTCACCCGGGGCCAGATGGCGGCGTTCCTGGTGCGGGCACTCGGCTATGCCGACGACGGCGGCGGGGACCGTTTCGTCGACGACGACGACTCGGTGTTCGCAGGCGACATCGACCGGCTCGCCACCGCCGGCGTCACCTACGGCTGCAACCCGCCCGACAACGACCGCTACTGCCCCGACCAGCCCGTCACCCGGGAACAGATGGCCTCCTTCCTCACCCGCGCCCTCGACCTCGAGGTCGTGATCGAGCCGGCGACGATCACGGTGACCGCCGACCAGGAGTTGGCCGGGGTCCCGATCGGGACGTCGGAGTCGTCGGCGGTGGCTCAGCTCACCGCCCTCTTCGGCACCCCGACCGCCGACACGCCGCAACGGTGCCCCTACTTCCTGGCCGACCCCAACATGCGCCACGTCAGCTGGGGCTCCCTCACCGCCGCCTTCCGGGTGGTCGCCGCCGGGAGTCAGCCGCTCGGCTTCGTCGGCTGGCGGTACAAGCTCGACCCGGACCTCGACCCCGAGCCGGGAGGACCCACCCCCGCCCAGTTCGTGCTGCCGTACGGGACCGAGTTCCTCGACCCGATCGGGGAGCCGACGGCGGCGTCGGGGGGAACCGTGGAGACGACCCCGTTCACGTTCATCGTGCTCGACCTCGACGACTATGTGTTCGAGGCCCCCGGAATCACCGTCGATCTCTCCGCCCCGGTCGACGGCATCCAGCAGGGGTTTGGCTGGAGCTGCGAGTAGGGCTGGACGAGGCGGCTTCAGGGAGGCCGGGAACGGGTCGAAAACGAAGGAACTCCGCGAAGGCGACCAACCGCACAGGTGGAACGGCATGACGAGAACTGATCACACATCGATGACACCCGTCCTGCGTCTGATGGCGGCCCTCGCCGTGGTGGCTGCGATGCTCGCCGCTGCTGCCGGTCCCGCCGCAGCCGCCGAGCTTCCTCCGGGCGGCAGCTTTGTCGACGACGACCTGAGCGTGCACCAGGCCACCATCGAGGCGATCGCCGCCGCCGGCATCACCACCGGCTGCAACCCCCCCGCCAACGACCGTTACTGCCCCGACCAGCCCGTCACCCGGGCCCAGATGGCGACGCTGCTGGTCCGTGCCCTCGACCTCCCACCCGCACCCGACGCCGGCTTCACCGACACCGCCGACTCCATCCACGCCGCCACCATCGACGCCATCGCCGCCGCCGGCATCACCACCGGCTGCAACCCCCCCGCCAACGACCGTTACTGCCCCGACCAGCCCGTCACCCGGGCCCAGATGGCGACGCTGCTGGTCCGTGCCCTCGACCTCCCACCCGCACCCGACGCCGGCTTCACCGACACCGCCGACTCCATCCACGCCGCCACCATCGACGCCATCGCCGCCGCCGGCATCACCACCGGCTGCAACCCCCCCGCCAACGACCGTTACTGCCCCGACCGCCCCGTCACCCGTGGCCAGATGGCCTCGTTCCTCACCCGGGCGCTCGGGCTGGAGCCGATGACGCCACCGCCGGCGCCTTTCCACCTGATGGCGAGCTTCACGACCCACCACAACTGCTGTGAGTCCCGGATCGCGGCGGTGCATGCCATCGCCGACCGCCTCAACGGGGTCTGGATCCTGCCCGGGGACACCTTCTCGGTACTGGATCGCATCGGGGACCGGGTCCAGAGCGGCAACTGCCAGACCTCGACGACGCTCTTCAACGCCATCTACTACGCCGGCCTCGACGAGGTCGAGCACCGGCCCCACAGCGTCGACTACGCCCGCTACCCGCAGGGCATCGAGTCCACCCTGATCCCCGGACGGGTCGACCTCAGGTTTCGCAACGACACCGCCCACCCGCTCCAGATCCGCACCTCCTACACCGGCACCTCGGTGACGGTGGAGCTGTGGGGTGACAACGACAGCCGCAGCGTCGTCGGCGACTTCACCCCGCAGGCGGGCACGGTGCTCGACGTGGTGAGCGAAGGTGGGCCGAACGCCCGGGTCGTCACCAGCTCGGTGGTGGGCAGCGGGCGCACCTACGAGGTCACCCGCACCATCACCGATGCCTCCGGGTCCACGTCCGAGACGTGGACGTGGACCTACGCCTACTGAGCGCCACTCGATCGAGACGGGGTGATCGGGCGGGCTCGCCACTCGATCCGCCGCGAGGACACATCGGGAGGGAGATGGCGGGCTGCGGCCCGTTCAGGGAGTGGTCAGCTCCAGCGCCCGTACCATGAAGGTTGCCATCTCGGCGCGGGTGAGCGACCGGTCCGGGCAGTAGGCGGTGTTGGCGGGGGGATTGCAGCCGATCGTGATCCCGTGGTTCTTCAGCTTGTTGATCGACACCTCGAATGGGTTGCCGCCGTCGTCGTCGAAGAAGTCGGTCTCGTCGGGATTGGTGTAACCGAAGGCCCGCACCAGGAACTCCGCCAGCTCGGACCGCAGCAGCGGCTGGTCGGCGCAGTACGTGTCCCCGGTGCAGCCGAAGGCGATGCCGGCTTCGGCGAGGGCGTCGATGTCCCCCTCAAACACGTTCTCGTCGTCGTCGATGTAGGCGTCGACCTCGGAATCGGGCAGTCGCAGCGCTCGCCGGAGGAATGCCGTCATCTGCCCCCGGGTGATCTCCTGTTCCGGGCAGAACTGATCGTTGAGCGGCGGGTTGCAGCCGATGGTCACGCCGGCGTCGGCGATGAGGTCGATGTTGAAACGGTGCACCGAGTGGTCGTCGTCCGCGAACCGGCCTTCGTAGCCGGCGGCGACCGGCTCGGAGAGCTTGATGGCGGCGTCGACGTAAGTGGTGGGGTTGACGACGACCCCGCCCGGCTGGTGCAGCTCGAAGTGGAGGTGGGGCGAGCCGCCCTCGGCATTGCCGGAGTCGCCCACGTAGCCGATGAGCTGGCCGGCCCGGATGTGGACGCCCTGGGCGATGCCGGGGGCGAATCCCCAGCCCTGCCCGTCGTCAGTGCCGGGGGTGTCGTTGTTGAGGTGGATGTACCAGGACTCCCAGCCGTCGTCGTGTTGGAGCGCCATGGCGCAGCAGTCACCGCCCTGGTCGTCGTCGATCCACCCCACGGTGCCGTCGGCGACGGCGATCACCGGCGTCATCTTGTCGGCCATCATGTCGACGCCGTGGTGGCTGCGCCCCCCGGAGCGCGGCGCACCGAACGTGTCGGTGTAGTGGGTGTCCCCGATGATGGGGAAGTACATCTGGTAGCCGTCGTCGGCGCCGGCCGGGGCGGCCGCGGCGAAGGACACCGCCACCAACGACGACACGACCACGAAGAACGCCACGAGGGCGCGAGACGAACAGGTTCCTCCACCCATCCTGGAGCCATCGGCGCGCCGGCCGCAGACCTTGAAGGGCCTTTCCGTCACCGGAACGTGACGTCGAGCTGCCGAGGCACCACCTCGACGAAGATCCGACCGGCCGGAATCGTGAACGAGGCGCCGGCGTCGTCGACGAAGACGTAGCCGTCCGCCTGGGCGGAGCGCAGCCAGCGGCCGGCGCGCACCTCGCCCCCGTGGAACACCAGGAGGTCGCCGTAGCCGATGACGTCGAAGGTCGGCACGTCGGCGCCGGCCGAGTCCTGGTAGCCGGCGGAGCGCTGGGCGGCGAAGAGCACCACCACGGTGTTGGTGGAGAAGGGCCCCAGCTCCGCCTCGTAGCTCGGGTAGACCTGGAACGGTGCGCCGTTGACGGTGCGGGCGTAGCTGCCGCTCCCGGCGTCGTAGCTCCAGGCGACGTTGGCAACGCCCGAGTACGGGATCTCCAGGTCGGTGGCGGGCTCGCCGCCGAGGGACTCTCCCCCGAACGGGAACACCGCCACCTCCGGAGGGCCGACCCCGGCGCGCTGCTCGACGAGCGGGAGGGTGGCGACGAGGTGGTAGGGGCGGCGGCGCTCGGTCGTCTGGAAGACGCCGTCGGAGCCGTCGTCGAGGATGGCGACGCCGGCGGCCGTCAACTCCCGGTACACGAAGTCCTGGCCGCCGGTGGTGACGAGCAGGGGCCGGAACGGGGCGAGCAGGTCGGCGTCGACCGGGCGCACCGACCGGATCGGGCCGACCACGTTCGGCTCGGCTTCGAAGAACAGGGCGGTGAAGCGGGTGGCGCCGCCTTCCACCGGCACCTCGATGATCATCTCGGCGTCCTGGATGCCGATGGGCGGGCCGGCCTCGGGGGCGTTGTCGACCTTGACGGCGATGACCCGGTCGTTGCGGGGCGCGGCGAGGGTCTCACCGGTGAGCGGGTTCTCGTCGGCCGGGACGGCACCCCCGCTCGTGACGTCGGGAGCGACGGGAACGGTGGTCTCCCCGCCGGGCGAGGTGGTGACGGTGGTCCCGGAGCCATCGATGGTCCCGGGTTCGTCGCCGCCTCCCGAACCGAAGGCCAAGAAGGCCATCAGCAGCACGAGCACCAGGAGCACCAGGGCCACGGCGGCGATCACCCCCCACAGCAGAGGCCGGGCACGGATCCTGAACAGCAGGTCGTCGAAACGTCCCGGCGTTGCCGGACGGCGGTCCTGGGGGTCCACTCCACTCCTCCCGGTGTCCACCGATGCTAGGCAGGGGTGGGAACCTAACCGCAATGAGACCCCGCAGGCCCCCAAGGTAGAGTCAGGACGATCATCGTGACGCCGCCCGACCTCTCCATCGTCGTACTCGCCTGGGATCAGCTCGACCTGACCAGCGCCTGTGTCGCGTCGCTACGGGCCCACACCGACGTGCCGTACGAGCTGATCGTCGTCGACAACGGCTCGGCGCCCGAGGCCGCCGCCTTCGCCTCCGAAGCCGCCGACACCGCCGTCCTCAACCCGGAGAACCGCGGGTTCGCCGCCGGGATGAACCAGGGGCTGGAGGCGGCGACCGGCCGCCTGGTCGCCTTCGTCAACAACGACACGGTGTTCCCCGACTCGTGGGCGAGCCGCCTCGTCGCGACGATGGACGGCTATCCCGAAGCCGGCCTGGTGTTGCCGGCCGTGACCGCGGCGGGGAACCCGGCGGCGGTGCGCCGCGAGCCCGGTGTCGGGGTGCTCGCCTTCCCGCCGTTCCGGGCGATCCCGAGCGGCGTGGTCTACCTGGCGAAGCGGGAGGTGATGGAGGAGCTGGGTGGCTGGAACGAGCGCTACCCCGTCGCCAGCGGCGAGGACCTCGACCTGCTCTTCACGTTCTGGAGCAACGGCCTGGCGGTGGTGCTCGACGAGCGGGTCCTGGTCCAGCACGTCTCGGCGGCGACGATCGCGGCCAAGCTCACCAACCGCAGTGCGGTGTACCGCGCCAACCGCCTCGTGTTCGCCCACCGCTGGAGTGCCGCCGACCCGGAGGACATCCCGCGGCGGTCCGCCTGTTCCCCGGAGCGGTTCGCCGCCAACCTGGAGCAGGCCCGGATCGCCGGGACGTGGATGCTGAAGTGGTTCGAGGCCATGGACGAGGCCGCCGTGGCGAGAAAGCAGGCCGGCACCGCCGGGCAGGCCCGCACCCGCGCCTCGCGGCGCAGCAAGGGGCGCACCATGCGGCAACGCCTCGCGTCGTTGGGACCGGTGCGCCGCCTCGTGGCACGCCGCAGCAGGGGCGGCCCGGCCTGAAGGCCTCCGGCGGTGCACCCGCACCACCGGCGACGCCCCCTCCCCGTGGACCCGGCACCCCGGCGGGGCCCGCTACCCTGCCCCCGACGTGAGTCCCGACCTCGACCCGGTGGGAGGGCGCCGGCGCCGCGCCGGGCGGTGGTCGGTCGTGGCCGGCAGCCTGATCGGTGTCGCCGGCGCCGCCTTCGTCGTCCGGGCATTCCTCCGGGACCGGGAAACGGTGACCGACGCCCTGGCGCATGCCCGGCCGGCTCTGCTGCTGGTGGCTTTCGTCCTCGGCGGCCTCGGCATGCTCAGCATCGCCCTGGCGTGGTACACCGCGATCCGTGTCCTGGGCGGGTCGCTCCGGTTGCTTCCCACCCTGCGCGGCTACTTCGTCGGTCAGCTCGGCAAGTACCTGCCTGGAGGCGTCTGGGCGATCATGGGGCGGGGTGAGTGGGCCCGCAGCGGCGGTGTAGCGGGGGCGATCGCCTACAGCAGCGTGTTCCTCTCGATCGGGTCGGTCTACCTCGCTGCCGTGCTGCTGGCGGCGACCCTGGTGCCGGTGACGGGCATGTTCGGCGCCGGCGGCGATGCCCGGTACGGGTTCGTGCTGCTGCTGCTCCCACTCGGGTTCGCTTTGCTCCATCCCCGGGTCGTGAATGCCGCCTTGCGCGCCCTGCGCCGCGCCACCGGCCGCGACCTGTCGGTGCCGGTCCCTCGCTGGGGAGTCTCCTCGGCGGTGGTGCTGCAGCAGCTGCCGAGCTGGATGCTGATCGGGCTCGCCACCTACCTGGTGGCGGTCGCCTTCGGCGAGGCGGGCGCCGTCCTCAACGTGGTGGCGGCCACCGCGATCTCCTGGGTCGTCGGGTTCGTCGTGTTGCCGGTCCCCGGCGGGATCGGGGTGAGGGAATCGGCATTCGTGGCGCTGGCCACCTCGCTCTCCCCCGGGATCGCGGCGACGGTCGCCGTGGTGGCCCGCCTCGTCTTCATCGCGGTCGACGCCACCGGAGCGGCCGTTACGACGATGCTGAGCCGCCGGAACCGGGAGACGGCCCGGTAGGCTGCACTCGGGCGTGGAGGCTTCGAAGGCGGCGGCCCCGCGAGGTCGATCGAGGACGGAGCGGAGAACATGAACGACCTGAGTCCCGTCATCGACAACGACCTGTGCATCGGCTGTGGCGCCTGTGTGGCGGCCGATCCTTCGATCTCGCTCCGGCTCCATCCCGTCAAGCTGATCTTCGAGCCGGACCATCCGGGCAACGAGATGGCGGCATCGGTCTGCCCCGCCATCTCGGTCGACTACGCCGGCCTCCAGGCCAAGCGGTTCCCGGGTTCGGTGCCGGGACGGTTCGGGGTGGTTGAATCGGTGACGCTCGCCCAGAGCGTCGATTACGACCGCAACCTCCAGGCCAGCTCCGGCGGCATCATCAAGGAGCTGCTCACCGCCTACCTGGCGATGGACGACGTCGACGGCGTCATCGCCCTCGGTCACGTGTCCGGACTGGAGTTCGAACCGCGCCTGATCCGCCTCGCCGACGAGGTGGATCAGCTCCCCGGGTCGATCTATCACAACCTCCCCAAGCACCGCGTGCTCGAGCTGTTGCGCCGGCACGAGGGCCGCTACGTCCTGGTTGCCATCCCCTGCGAGTTGGAGGGCATCCTCAGCTACGTCTCGAAGGTGGAGCCGGCGCTGGCGGACCGGATCCACACCACCGTGGGACTGCTGTGTGGCTGGCAGTACAGCCACCACGCGCTGCGCGCCATCTGCGAGTTCAAGGGCATCGATTTCGACGCCATCGCCGACGTCGGCTACCGGGGAGGCGGCCCGGTCGGGAAGCTGCAGATCACCACGGCGGACGGGTCGGTGACCAAGGTCAACCGGCGAGTCGACTTCAGCTACCAGGTTGCCTTCGACCGGCATTTCAACACCCCCCGTTGCCATCTCTGCGTCAACCACGCCAACTTCCTGGCCGACGTCGTGGTCGGCGACGCCTGGCTCCCGTCGACGGTGGCGACACGGACCGGCATCAGCCTCGTTATCGCCCGCACCGCGGCAACGGATCGGCTGCTGCGGGACCTCGCCGCATCGGGTCGCATCGTGCTCACCGATGTCTCGACCGCCGAGATCGAGGAGTCGCAAACCCACCGCGCCACCTTCGGGGACTTCGCCTATGCCTACGCCGACTACCGGCGCCAGATCGGACGCTTCACCCCCGATCTCCACGGCCCCAACTTCGACGCTCACGAGCCGGTGCCGGCGTCGGAGACGGCGTTCTTCCACCGGGAGCTGGAACGCAAGTTGGAGCTGCAGCGGGCCGGCCGGTACCGCTTCCTGCGCTGGCGCAAGGCCACCAAGGAGCTGCGGCGGTTCCTGGGACGCTACCTCCGCTGGTTCCTGGTCCGCATCCTCCGGATCAAGAGCCTCACCGGGAAGCGCCACGAGGTCTCCCGCCAGCAACTGGCGGACTTCCGGTGACCGACCCGTCGCCGGAGCCGCCGGCCTCCACCCGGCCGGGACGAACCCGGGGCACCCGCCTCCGGCGTCTCGGCGCCTCCATCACGGACAGTTTCCCGCAGATCCACCGGGTGAATGCTGCGGTGGTGGCGGCGGTGGTGGCGGTGGCGGCCGGCATCCAGTGGGCGATGCTGCGGCCCCCCTACCCGTCGGATTCGATGTCGTACTTCAAGTGGGCGGAACGGCTCGGCCACAACCAGATCCACCACGGCCCGACCCGCCTCGGGGTGGTGCTCCCGGTGCGGCTGGCCCAGGAGATCTTCGGCACCTCCGAAGCCGCCTACTACGTCGTGCCGTTCCTGATGACCCTGCTGCTGATCGGCGCCGTCTACGTGCTGGGTACCCAGATCGCCGGGAACGGGGCGGGGCTAGTCGCCGCGGTGACGATGGCCGGCTCGACCCTGGTGCTCAAGCTGTCGAGCCAGATCGTGCCGGACCCGTTCGCCGCGGCCTGGTTCGTGTTCGGGTTGGTCTGTTTCTTCGCCGCCCGGTCCTCCCCCCGGCGGACCTGGTGGCTCACCGCCGGCGCGGTGGCGATCGGCCTGGCGTACCTGTGCCGCGCCTACACCGTGTTCCTGGCGCCGGTGCTGCTGTTCGTCGGCTGGACCACCGGCTGGCGGCGGCGTGACTGGATCCGGCTCGGGGCGGTGCTGGTGGCGACGCTCGGGATCGAGATGATCCTCATGGTGGTCCTGTTCGACGACCCGTTGGCCCGGTTCCGTGCCCTCGCCGGTTTCGCCGAGAGAGGCACCACCGGAGAGAGCACCCGCCTCGTCGCCTACGGGGAAGGCGCCAGCCTCTGGACGGTGTTGACTCGGTCCCCGATCACCTTCGCCCACTACGCCGTCGGCATCCTGCTGCTGCTGAGCGCCCTCGCCGGGATCGCCCTGGCGATCCTCAACCGGCCCCGGCGCTGGCTGTGGAGCATGCTCGTGCTGTGGGTCGCCTCGCTGTGGGTGCCGATGATGGTGCTCGCCGGCATCTTCGACCCGCAGCATCCCCACATCCGCGACAACCGGATCCGGTACTGGTATCTGGTGATCCCCGCCCTCTACCTGCTGCTGGGGGCGGTGTCGATGGCCACGGTGCGGGCCATGCGAATCCGGGGCATCCGGTGGGTGGCAGGAGTGCTCGTCGGGATCCTGCTGGTGGGAGCGGTTGCCTACGACCTCCATAACGAGCCGCCCGGCACCGAGTTCCGCGCCTTCGGCGCCACCCAATGGGACGAGGTGCGGGACTGGTTACGCCGCGACGGTGACACCATCTCCCGCATCTACACCGACAGCCGCATGGCCATGGTGCTCCCCCTCTACACCAACGAGGTCTTCGGCGGATCGATCTGGGACGGCGAGATCGTTGTCTTCGAGCACAACAGCGAGTTCCTCCCCACCGGTGAGATGGACGGCGCCATCCTGCTCCACGAGCTGGGCCTCACCTACCTGGGCAACCGTGATCTCACGGTTCCCGCCGACTACTTCGATCCCGGCCCGGGCTGGCTGACCGCGGTCCGGCGCGGCGACGGCACCCTCACGATCGTCGTACCCCGCCATCCGTGAGCCGCCCGGTCAGGCTCCCTCCTCCACCAGGGACACCACGATTCCCGGCAGTGATTCCTCCCACGGTGGCAGCGGCTCGATCCCGAGCGGCCCGAGTCGCTCAGAGCCGAGCACTGAGTAGGCGGGACGGGGCGCCGGGACCGGGTACTCCTCGGTGGTGCACGGGCTGATCCGGGCAGGGTCGATGCCGGCCAGCTCCACCGCACGGCGGGCCAGGCCGTACCAGGTCGTCACCCCGTGGTTGGTGAGGTGGAGGAGGCCGCTCGCCCCCCGGGCGAGGGCCCGCAGGGTGCCGGCCGCCAGGTCGGAGGCGATGGTGGGACAGCCGTACTGGTCGTCGACCACCCGTAGCTCCCCTTCCCGCGCCAGCCGGATCATGGTGGCGACGAAGTTGGGGGCGGTGGCCGACACCAGCCACGAGGTGCGGATCACGAGGCTTCCGTCGTAGCCGAGGGCGAGGACCTCGCCGGCCCGTTTGGTCCGCCCGTAGGCGCTGATCGGGTCGGTCGGATCGGATTCGAGGTAGGGCCGGGTCCCGTCACCGGCGAAGACGTAGTCGGTCGAGAAGGTGACGAACCGGAGCCCGTGGTCGGCGGCGTAGCGGGTCATCTCCCCCACCGCCGCCGCGTTGACGGCGTGGGCGGTGGCTTCCTGCTCCTCGGCGGCGTCGACCGCGGTGAAGGCGGCGCAGTTGATGATCTCGTCGGGGTCCCAGCGCTCCAGGGTGGGGTACACGGTGTCGGGGAGGGCGAGGTCGAGCTCCTCCAGCTCCGGGATGTGGGCGCCGGGGAGGAGCTTCCCGAATGCCTGCCCGAGCTGGCCGCTGCCGCCGATGACGAGGGTCATTCGCCGCACAGGTCCGAGTGCTCACCGAGCATCGTCTCGACGAACCCGGGTGGGGCCGAGCCGTGGAGGCGCACGGCGCGGCCGAGCAGGGAGCCACGCAGCTTCCAGCCGTGCACCTCGGCGCCGTCGAGCACGATCGATTCCTCGACGGTGGCGTCGGAGAGCCGGCAGCCGTCCCCGATGGCGGTGTTGGGCCCGATCGTGACCCGGGTGAGGTGGGTGTCGCTCCCGATCACCGCGGGGCCGGTGACGGTGCAGTCGACCAGTTTCGACCCTTCGCCCACCTGGATCGCGCCCCGGACCCGGCACTCGATCAGCTCTCCGTCGATCTGGTCGGCGAGGTCGGCCAGCACCAGCTCGTTGGCGTGGAGCAGGTCCTCCTTGCGGCCGGTGTCCTTCCACCATCCCGTCACCAGGGTCGAGCGCACCACCCGCCCGGATTCGACGAGGTACTGGATGGCGTCGGTGATCTCCAGCTCGCCCCGTGCCGAGGGGCGGATGGCGTCGATCGCCTCGGCGACGGTGGCGTCAAAGAGGTAGACGCCCACCAGGGCGAGATTGGACCGGGGCTGGGACGGTTTCTCCACCAGCCGCACCACCTGGCCGTCGCTCCCCAGCTCGGCCACGCCGAACTGGGTGGGATCGGGGACCTCGGTGAGGAGGATCTGGCAGTTGGGGCGATGCCGCTGGAAGTCCCCGACGACGTCGGCGACCCCCTGCTTGACGAGGTTGTCACCGAGGTACATGAGCACGTCGTCGCCGCCGACGAAGGGCAGCGCCGTCTTGAGGGCGTGGGCGAGGCCGAGCGGGGCGTCCTGCACCACGTACTCGATGCGGAGCCCGAACCGGCTGCCGTCGCCGACCGTCTCGCGGATCTCGTCGCCGGTCTGGGGAGCGATGATGACGGCGACGTCCTCGATTCCCGCCTCGGCGAGGTCCTCGAGCCCGTAGAAGATGATCGGCTTGTTGGCGACCGGGACGAGCTGCTTGGCCATCGAGTGGGTGATCGGCCGGAGCCGGCTGCCGGTACCGCCGGAGAGCACGACACCCTTCACGGCCGCCCTCCTTTCAGCGGGCGCCACCAGTCGCCCCGTTCCCGGTACCAGGCCACGGTGTCGGCGAGCCGTTCCTCGATCGTGTGGCGGGGGGTCCAGCCGAGGGTCCGGATCTTGGACGAGTCGACCGCGTAGCGCCGGTCGTGCCCGGGACGGTCGGTGACGTACTCGATGGAACGCTCGTCGCGCCCGGTGAGGTCGAGCAGCATACGGGTCAGCTCGAGGTTGCTGATCTGGGCGTTGGCGCCGACGTTGTAGATCTCGCCGGGTGTCCCCGCGTCGACGAGGAGGTGGATGGCGGCGCAGTGGTCCTCCACGTAGAGCCAGTCCCGCTCGTTGCCGCCGTCGCCGTAGAGCGGCACCTTCTCGCCCTCGGTCAGGTTCGTGATGAACAGGGGGATCACCTTCTCGGGGAACTGGTAGGGACCGTAGTTGTTGGTGCAGCGGGTGATGATCGCCGGGTAGTCGAACGTCACCCGGTAGGACTCGACGAGGAGGTCGGCGGCGGCTTTGGAGGCCGAGTAGGGCGAGGAGGGGGCGAGCTTGGCGTCCTCGGCGGCGAAGCCTGCCGCGATCGAGCCGTACACCTCGTCGGTGGAAACCTGGAGGTAGCGGCCGACGCCGTGACGGCGGGCGGCGTCGAGCAGCACCCCGGTGCCGACCACATTGGTGTCGAGGAACACGGTGGGACCGTCGATGGAGCGGTCGACGTGGCTCTCGGCGGCGAAGTTCACCACGACGTCGCTGGCGGCGACGAGGCCGTCGACGAGGGCGGCGTCCCGGATGTCACCGTGCACGAAGGTGTGGGCCTCTGCGGTGTCGAGCTCGTCGACGGTGGCGCGGACCCCGGCGTAGGTGAGGGCGTCGAGGTTGGTTACCCGGGCGCTCGGCTCTTCCCGCAGCAGGTAGCGGATGAAGTTCGACCCGATGAACCCGGCGCCGCCGGTGACGAGGTAGCTGCGTCCCATGGATCTCCCTCTCAGTCGAACAACTCGGCGTCTGCCAGGTACGGGGCGTGCCGGTCCTTGTCGGACAGGATCGGCTCGGAGCCTTTCAGCGGCCAGGCGATCCCGATCTCGGGGTCGTCCCAACGCAGCGCCCGGTCACAGTCCGGGGCGTAGGAGTCGGTCGTCTTGTAGAGCACGTCGGCGCCGTCGCTCAGCACCAGGAACCCGTGGGCGAAGCCGGGTGGCACCCAAAGCTGGGTGGCGTTGTCGGCGCTCAGCTCGGCGCCCACCCAACAACGGAACGTCGGCGAGCTGCGCCGGATGTCGACCGCCACGTCGAACACGCCGCCGGCCACCACCCGCACCAGCTTGCCTTGCGCATGGGGCGGCAGCTGGTAGTGGAGGCCACGCAGCACACCCCGGGCCGAGCGCGAGTGGTTGTCCTGCACGAACTCCGCCTCGACCCCGGTGGCGGCAGCGAAGGCGGTCTTGTTCCAGGCTTCCATGAAGAACCCGCGGTCGTCGCCGTAGACCGTGGGTTGGATGAGGAGGACGTCGGGAACGTCGAGACGCTCGATCGTGAGCACTACATCACCGTGTGGTTGGCCTGCGCCGGCATACTACGAACGGGCGGGGACGGACACCAACGGCGCTCACCCACTGCCGAGCGCCCGGGCCAGGAACGCCGCCATCTGGCCCCGCGTCACCCCATCATCCGGACAGAACCGATCGTTCACCGGCGGGTTGCAGC
>CAYQEC010000013.1:0-59000 GCA_964416425.1 uncultured Acidimicrobiaceae bacterium
GGATCGATGCCGGCCCTGACCACCAGAACGCCCGCGAGGCCCGATGATCGTTGGACCCGCGGGCGATCGGCTCTCTGCCATCGCTTCCCGGCCACGTGCCTTCGCGTGCCCGACCACTTGGAGGGACCGCCTCAGGGGGTTCCGGCGCTGCTGCGTCAGAAGAGGAGATGCAGCCGAGCCCATCCCCACGCCACGTGCCACAAGGCGTAGTAGACGAGGCGGGTCGTGTACATCGGAACGAACCCGAAACGTCGAAAGATGGAGAGCTGCACCGCACCGAACACCAGGAGGTGCAGGCCCGTGAACACCTTCAGGGCCGGCGAGGCCGCAATCACCACCTGGAAGATGGCCTCGATCGACACGACCCCGATCGCCATGGACCAGAACCGCACGTTCGAGTCGACCCGCCATCCCCCCCCAGGAGGGCGACGAGGACCGCGAAGGGCACGGCATGGAGGCAGACCTCAACGAAGAAGGCCACCGACGGATAGAAGAAGAGCGCATCGGGGAGGTGCACGTTGGTGTCCTGCGGGAAACGCAGCGTGAGATCGGCGATGACGGCGATCACGAAGAACAGCGGAGCAATCGCCGCCGCGATCTTGATCCCGGCCCACCAGCCGGTCGGGCTGACGACCTCGAACCACTCCCGCGACATCAGGTAGCCGAGGCTCCCGAAACCCAGGATCGACGCCACGGCGATCACGGCGATCGGATTCAGCTTGCCGAAGTACGGCTCGTAAACCGACTGATCGATCCGAGCCTGGATCACCGTAAGGCCGAGAACGACGACTGCGAGAAGGCCGAGCACGACGTATTGCCCGGTTGGAGCAGCTGCCTTGGAGATCACTCACACTCCCGCGGGTGCCGCGTTCGATCATAGAGAGGACGACCTTCCGGGAGGCCACGATCGCCGGATCGGCAGCGGCGCCGACCACCATTCCGCGGTGCCGCGTTCTCATCGACCCGGCGGCTCGATCACCTCTCCGATCCGGATCTGGTGGACCTCGACGATCTCGTCGCCGGACTCGGTCTGCAGACCATCACCGTAAAGGTCGACGGAATGGCGCCGGCCCTGTCCACCGACCGGCCGTGGCCCTGATGTGTCGATGCAGCCGGAGACATCGACGCTGATGCCGATCATCTTCCTGGTTGCGAAGAGCCCGATCCGGCTCGCCGGTCCCGCTCGCCGTGCTGGCCGCCCACCTCCGTAATGCGTTTGGGCGAGCAAATGATCGGATGAAGCTGACAGCGAGCCGCTCACGTGCTGTCGGTTCGATAGGCCGGTCTGGTCGGCCAGCCGTCGAGGACACGAAACGTCATAGGGATGGGTTCCGGCCGTTGGTCGAGTTCCGTGTAGAGGGCAGCACTATCGCCACCGCGTGCGGGCAGGAAGATTGACTCGCCATTGATCGCCACCGCGATGCACCTTGGTTCCGTTGTGCTTTCCAGGAAGGCTCTGCCGTCAAACCTGTCGAGTTCGACTGTGTAGCCGTTGCGTAGGAGAAACGGTCCGGGAAGTAGGTCCTCCTTTGGTTGCTGTATCTGGGCCCGAATGGGCTCGAGGTTCGTGGTGAAGGCGTACGAGTAGCCGAGTTCGGCGAATGCGACCAGGTAGCCGACACGCAGCAGCGCGACTCTGACTCGGCGCTTGTTGTAGCTGACCACCGACTGAGCCTGGGCTTCCCAGTTGCCGGGCTTCCGAAGTGCCGTGATCACGCGGTCTAGGGAGATTGGATCGTTGAAACGTCCAGACACTTCGAAGCGTGGCGCGCCAGCCTTCTCGTCGTGGTATAGCTGACCTTGAAGGTGCTCCCCAGCGAGACTGATCTGGATCCGCTCGGCGGGTGCTCCGGGTGCGCCGATCCGTCGGAGGCGCGTGCGCCGGTCAAGATGACTGTCGAGTTCGGTGCCGGCTCGACTATTGCATGAGTGGCACGTGAGCAGTTTCAGGAAGGGCCCGGACTGGTTCCGCGGCGGGACGTGCTCGATCGTGAGTCTGGGGGGCCTTGTGGCCAGAGCGCTCTCGGGGAAGGCTCCCAGGCATAACGGGCATACGTAGGCATCGAGGAGTTCCGGGTGCTGGCGAGCGATATCGGGTCGGACCGAATGGAAAGCGCTGGCCCCGTCGATGAACAGCTGGTGCCGCAGGTCTTCCTTTTTCACATCGCTAACGGTAGGTCCGCCTGCCCGTTTGGGACGCGTGGCGTCGCCGCGTCCGGAGGCGTCCCGACCCGATGCGGGAGCGCCTCCGGATGGCGCGGTGCCTCAGGCTCGCACCTCCTGTTTCATGAAGGCGACGTAGCCGAAGGCGAAGATGACGACGGTGGCCGCGGCGAGGCCGACGAGCTGGGGCCACACCAGCAACAGGCTCTGACCGAGGCTGAGGTCGGAGACCACGGCCCGGTCGAGCTGGGCGAGCGTGACGAGCCCGACGCTCCGTACCCCGGGGTCGAGGAGCGCGCTGGCGGTCCCGTCGTAGAGCTCGACCGGCGAGAAGCGGGAGATGGTCAGCTCGGTCCGGGCGTAGCAGACGCATCGCCCGGTCGGCGGGAACGCTGACCCGAAACCGGTTCGCCCCCACCATCCGGACCTCCTCGACGCCGATCGGCGCCGCCCCACCAACGGCCGCCTGAATCGCTTCCCAGGTGCTGTCGGAGACGAATTCGAACACGCTGAGGCCGCCACCGAGGTCCTTAGCGAGATCGGCGGCGCTGCCCTCGGCGACCACCCGCCCGGCGACGAAGATCGCCATGTGATCGCACGTCTGTTGCACGTGATGCAACAGGTGGCTGGTGAGCAGGACCGCTCTGCCCTCGACCCGGGCGAGGCGGACGATCAACGCCTGCATCTCGATGACACCCTCCGGGTCGATCCCCATCATCGGGCTCGTCGAGGATCACCACCAGCGGGTCCTTGACCAGGGTGTCGGCGAGACCGAGACGTTGCCGCATGCCCCGCGAGTAGCTGCCGACCATCCGATCGGCGACATCCGCCAACCCGACTTCGGCGAGCAAGTCGTCGATCCTACCCTCGGCCTCGTCGTCGGGAATCTCGTTGAGGCGAGCGGTGTAGCGCAGGTTCTGGCGGCCGGTGAGCTGGTCGTAGAGCCAGGCAAACCCCTCGAGGGAGGACCCGGGTACATGACGCTCGTCGAGGTCGCCCCCCTCGGTGACGGCGCCTGGGCGGTGGTCTCCTGGACGGGGTCCGGCTGCTGAGGAACGCCCGGCTGGCGCCACGGTCTACCGCATGGGGGCATCGGTCGCAGTGAAGAGCTGCACGTATTCGTCGTAGATCCATGAACGATTCCGACGGCGGCCGGTCCATTCCCTGAGGAGTCCGACATCTTCGAGTCTGGACAGGAGGCTGTCGGCAGTCGGTTGCGAGACACCGAGGATCCGCTGCACGGTAGGTGAGTTCACGACGGGTGTTGAGAACAGGGAGTCGTGAAGCCGGAGAGCGTTGCCGCTCCTCCCCCCCAGCCCCGATAGCGTCATCCTGTCTCTCTCCCGAAGCTTCAGGATGCTCTGGACGGTCTCGGTCGCTTCCGACGCGACGTCACGCACACCAGTGACGAAATACAGAAGCCACCCTTCCCAGTCGCCGCCGTCACGGGTCGCCTGGAGCCGCGAGTAGTACTCGCTTCGGTGCTTCCGGAAGTAGATCGACAGATACAGAAGTGGCTTCGAGAGGATCCCACGCTCCGTGAGGAGGAAGGTCACGAGAAGCCGCCCAACTCGCCCGTTCCCATCCAGAAACGGATGGATCGTCTCGAACTGGGCATGGAGTAGGCCGATATGGATGAGCGGTGGAAGAATCACGCTGGGATCGTGGATCGCCTTCTCCCATTGATCGAGTGCTACCCACATGTCATCCACGGTGGGCGGCACATACCTCGCGTTGGCGGGCGAGTTGCCACCTATCCAGTTCTGGCTGCACCGTATCTCGCCTGGAGTTCTCGCAGGCTCGCCACCGCGGACATCCCTCATCAAGCCGGCATGGATCTCCTTCACGAGTCGGAGGGACACCGGGAGCTCATCGAGACGTTCTAGACCACGACGCATCGCCGTCACGTAGTTCAGGATCTCCTGAACATCACTCCGCCGCTCCTGGGCGATCGACGGCTCCGCGTCAACCTCGAGTGCTTCGAGAAGCGTCGCTTGTGTCCCCTCGATCTGGCTCGAGGTCGTAGCTTCCTGAAAGACGTACATGGCGATGAAATGATCGACGGCGGGAAGGACCGACGCCGCTCCGTCGAGCCGGGCGAGTGCCCGATCTGCTCTGCCAAGTTCGACGAGGAACTCATCATCGATGGTCAGATCGGTGGGCGGAAACGGGGCCGGGACGAACGCGTCGTACCCGGCAGGTTGTCGCCGATAGAATCCGCTTCGGGTGCTGGTCTGTTCTGGCATGGACAAATGGGTCCCTATGTCCGAACGAATCTTAGACAAGATGAGAGTCAATGTCTTATATAGCACCGAGGGCAAGATAGCGCCGGTTATCCGACACCGAGATGAACCATCCCCACCGTCGTCGAGCCCGGCGTCGCCGTCATGATCGAAGCGTTCGATGCCGACGGATCATCGCTCGGAACCTGGGATTTCGAGATCCGGGCGCCGGTTACCCCGTCGGGAGCAGGTAGCGGATGACGTCGGACGCGGTGTAGGTCTCGGCGCCCGGCGGCAGGAACCGGGCCACGTTGGCGACGTCGTCGCCGGAGGTGACGAGCCGCCCCTCCGATTCGCCGGTACGGCGGATCTGCCCCATCCCGATGTTCGCCATCAGGGCGTTGCAGAGGCACTTGCGGCCCACCATTTCCTCCTCGGCGCCGCCCTTGCGCAGGAAGTCGGCCTCGGGCTCCGAGGGGCAACGCCACCCGAGGGTGCCGTCTTCGCGGCGGTAGGCGGTGCGGAGGTACCCGAGGTCGCAGATCCGGTTGCGTTTCTCGTACTCGGCGGGCTCGGACATGGTGCCCTCGATCGGGACCACCTTGAAGGGGAACCCCGTCGGCGATGCCACCGGGTCGGTGAAGACCCGGGCACGCTTGTCCTGGCTCAACTTGAGTACGTGCCGCTTCACGTCGTCCTCGAAACCCGACTCCTCGCAGTAGGCGAAGGCGGTGCCGACCTGCACCCCGGCTGCTCCCAGCTCGAGGGCTTCGGTGATCTTCTCGGGCTCGGCCCGTGACCCGGCGAGCCAGAACGGCAGTCCCAGCTCCCGGATCGCCTCCAGATCCGGAACGTCCCGCTCCCCGTAGCGGGGCTCACCCTCCTCGGTCAGCTCGAGGCGCCCGCGGGGTGGAGCGTTGTGGCCGCCGGCCGATGGAGCCTCCACGACGAATCCGTCCACCGGCGGAGAGACCTTGCGGGCCAGCATGATGGCCAGCACGTGAGAGGAGACGATGGCGAGGAACTTGGGCCGGCTCACGGGAGGCAGCGACCCGCCGGCGTACTCCACCGGGTCGAAGGAGGTGGTGTACTCCTCGCCCGGCATGGCGTCCTTCACATCCAGCTTCTGTTCCACCCGCAGCCCCCGAGCCAGCCGGTCGAGGAACGCGGGAATCGCCTTCGGGATCCCGGCGCCCATGAGTACGTAATCGACCCCGGCGAGCATCGCCCCGTACAGCGACGGCAAGGTCGGGAGTTGGATCTTCTCCAGGAAGTTGATGCCGACCGGTCTCCCGTGGCCCTCCTTCGCCAGGAACACCTCGACGAAGTTGGAGGCGACGAGGAGATCGAGGAGGCGGCGCGACGGCTCCGCCTTCGGGGTCGGCTTCGCCTTGTACGGCTCGGTGGCACGTTTGCCGCCGGGCACGAAGTAGTGGTCGAGGATGCGTCGCGCGACATCCGGCACGGGAAAGGCGCGGAGGGCGCGGCGGATGTGACCTTCGAGATCACCCAATTGCAGCCGTCGCACGAGGATGGTGTCGATGCCGGTGCCCGAGACGACGCCGAGTTGGCCCGCTCCCGAAACGGCACTCGCGAGCCTCCATCCGGAGACTCCCACCCCCATGCCACCCTGGATGATCACCGGGAGTGCGCGGGGCATTGCCGCATGCTAGAGGTCCCGGTGCCGATTCGGGTCGTCGATCTGGTACATGCCGGGACTCGAATGGATTCCGCCATCCGGTGTACTGTCACGAATTCGAGGAACCGTTCAAGCACCAATGGCCGAGGGAGGATCAGTGAACGATAACGGAGCTGCCGCAGAGCGCCTCTTCGGGGGCATCGAGGCAGGAGGCACCAAGTTCGTCTGCGTCGTAGGCACCGGCCCCGACGACATCCGGGCCAAGACCCGCATCGACACCACCCGCCCCGAGCCCACCCTCGACCACACCATCCGGTTCTTCCGCGAGTTCGAATCCTCCGGCGCCGAGATCGCCGCGATCGGGATCGCCTCCTTCGGCCCCGTCGAGCTGCGGGAGCGGGAATCGGACTACGGCTACATCACCCGGACTCCCAAACCTCACTGGTCCCACACCGACATGGTCGGCCCAATCGCCGCCGCCCTCGACGTCCCCATCGGGTTCGACACCGACGTCAATGCCGCGGCGCTCGCCGAGGGCCGCTGGGGAGCGAGCCGCGGCCTCGACACCCACGTCTACGTCACCGTCGGCACCGGCATCGGTGGCGGAGTGGTGGCCAACGGCGGGGCGGTGCACGGTCTCGTCCACCCCGAGATCGGCCACGTCTACGTTCCCCGCGTGGAGGGCGACACCTACGGCGGCGGCTGCCCCTACCACGACGACTGCCTCGAAGGCATGGCCAGCGGGTTCGCCATGAACGAGCGGTGGGAACGGCGCGCCGAGGAGCTGGAGGGTGACGCCTTCGACGCCGCCCTCGCCATGGAAGCCACCTACCTGGCGTCGGGGTTCCGCAACATCGTCTACGCCATCGCCCCGGAACGGATCGTGGTCGGCGGCGGCGTCTCCGAGATGCCCGGGCTCATCCCGCTCGTCCGCAGCAAGCTCGTCGAACGGCTCGGTGGCTACCCCGGCCTTCCCGAACACGCCGGCGACGATTTCGTGGTCCCGGCTCAGCTCGGCTCCGGCGCCGGTTCGGCCGGGTCCCTCGTCCTCGCCGAACTCGCCCTGCAGCGCCGGTTCGCCACCGGTTGACCCGCCCCCGCCGGCCGCGCCCGCGGCGGCCCTAGTTGACGTAGTTGAGCGACTGCGCCTTCGCCCAGCGGGTCGCCACCGCGGCGTAGGAGATCCCGGCTTCCTCGTACTCGTGCCGCACCAGGGCGTCGAGGCTCGCCGCTACCTCGGCGGCCGACTCGTCGAGGGTGAGGTCCCCGTCGCTGAACAGCCGCGCCACGCCGGCGTAATCCAGCTCCACCAGCGCCTCGCCCGGGAACCCTTCGAGCCAATCGGACAGCCCGCGAAGCTGGTCGATCACGGCCTCGTCGAAGCCGGCTTCGTCGAGGACCTCCACCGAATGATCGACCCGCTCCAGCCCGGCCGACACGGTGCACCGGTAGCGGATCGAAAGGCCGTCGCGGGCCTGGTAGAGCTCCCGCTCCCCGGGATCGAAGAGGGAGAACCAGCGCAGCGGCACGTGCCACGGCGAGGTGAGGATGTAGGACCGTGCCACCGGGGACGAAGCCCGGAGGCGGGTTAGTTCCCGTGCCGCCGACTCCACCTCGGACGGAGGCACCAGATGCGCTCCCGGATAGGCGTTGCTGAAGGCGAGGAGCCCTTCCAGCATGCGGAGGCGGGGGAAACGGGGACAGAGGTACTCCCGCCCCTCCCAATCGGTGCGGAACGCGTCGTCGACGGTCGGTTCCTGCCAGACGAAGTGGTCGTCGGCCCGTGCCACTGTGGCGGCACCTGCGGGGTCACGGTGCACCTCGAATCCCCCGGCCCGGTCGGCCGGGAGGTAGACACGGAGGAACGCCGAAAGGATCATCCGGGGGATGCTAGAAGCCTCGGATCGCTGCGAGAACCGGCCGCCGGCGGGTCGATCGCTAGGATGATGGGTCCGGGCCCAGCACTCCGCGGGTCCCGCCGCCACGAGGGAGAGCATCCTTGGGATCCGTCGAAGTCGCCGGCCGAGCCGCCCTTCGAGCGATCCCCTCCCCGTTCCCGCCCTCCCGCCGACCCGTGTCCCCGGCATGGAGTGAAACCTCCACCGCCGGCTGGAAGTCGAACCTGAAGGTGTGCGATCCCGGCCGGGGTGAGCCGCAACGATAGGAGCAGATCGGCATGCTCGAGCTCGACAACGTCCGGGATCACAAGGCGCTCGGCCTCGACGACGACCAAGTCATGGCCATGTTCCGGACGATGTTGCTGGCACGCAAGCTCGACGACCGCATGTGGGCGCTCAACCGGCAGGCCAGGGTCCCCTTCGTGGTCTCCGGCGCCGGCCACGAGGGCACCCAGGTGGGCGCCGCCCTCGCCCTCGATCCCACCATCGACTGGTCGCTCCCCTACTACCGGGACACCGCTTTCAATCTGGCGCTCGGCGTGTCCCCGCGGGATGTCTTCCTCGGGGCGTTCTCCAAGGCGACCGACCCCACCAGCGGGGGTCGCCAGATGCCGAATCACTGGTCCGAGCCGGATCTGCACATCTTCAGCCACTCCTCCGTCATCGCCTCCCAGTACCCGCACGGCTGCGGCATCGCCTACCGGCTCATGGAGCAGGGACTGCCCGGCGTCGTCCTCGTCAGCTCGGGGGAGGGCGCCACCTCGGAGGGCGACTGGCATGAGGCGATGAACTTCGCCGGCATCCACAAGTTGCCCATGGTGTTCCTGATCGAGAACAACCTCTACGCCATCTCGGTGCCGATCGCCGAGGAGGTCGCCGGCACCGTGGCCGGCCGCGCCGCCGGCTACGCCATGCCGGGGGTGGCGGTCGACGGCAACGACGTGCTCGCCGTCTACGGCGTGGCGTCCGCCGCGGTCGAGCGGGCCCGCAACGGCGAAGGTCCCACCTTGATCGAGGCCAAGACCTACCGCTACTACGCCCACACCTCCGACGACGACGACAAGGTGTACCGCTCGCCGGAGGAGGTCGAGCTGTGGCGTCGCAAGGACCCGATCGTGGTGCTGCGGCAGTACCTGGTCGAGTCCCGCCTCCTCGACGAGACCGAGGAGGATCGGATCGACCGGGAGGTCACCGAGGAGATCGCCGCCGCCGTCGCCGAGGCCGAGGCCGCCCCGGACGCCGACGACTGGTCGTCCCACGTCTACGCCAACCCGATCACCCCCTCCGAGCCGGCCACCGCGGTGGAGACCCCGCCGGAGGGAAAGACCACCAACCTGATCACCGCGATCAATCAGGCGATGCACGAGATCTTCGCCACCTACCCCGACGTCTGCCTCTTCGGCCAGGACGTCGCCGACCCCAAGGGGGGCGTCTTCAAGGCCTCCATCGGCCTCACCGGCGAGTTCGGCGAACGTCGCTCGTTCAACGCCCCGCTCTCCGAAGCGCTCATCGTGGGGGTGGGGATCGGCATCGCCGCCGCCGGGGGACGTCCCATCACCGAAATCCAGTTCGCCGACTTCATCCACCCCGCCTTCGACCAGATCGTCTCCGAGCTGGCCCGGATCCACTACCGCAGCAACGGGCGATGGACGGTGCCGATGGTGATCCGGGTGCCCTACGGCGGTGGGATCCACGGCGCCCTCTACCACTCGCAGTCGATCGAGGCCTTCTACGCCCACGTCCCGGGCCTCAAGGTCGTGGTGCCCTCGACCCCGGCGGATGCCAAGGGGCTGCTCTGGTCGGCGGTGGAGGACCCCGACCCGGTGCTGCTGCTCGAGCCGAAGAAGCTCTACCGCCTCGCCGAGGGTCCCTACCCCGCCGGCGAGTACCGGGTCCCGATCGGGAAGGCGGCACTGCGGCGCATCGGCGACGACCTCACCATCGTCGCCTACGGCACGATGGCCCATTTCGCCCTCGAAGCCGCCAACCGGCTCGCCGAGGTGGGGGTGGACGCCAGCGTGCTCGACCTGCGCTCGTTGCGCCCCCTCGACTGGCCCTCCATCGAGCTGGCGGTGCGCTACAACGGCAAGATCCTCATCGTCCACGAAGACAACCTGTTCGGTGGTTTTGGCGCCGAGATCGCGGCGCAGGTGGCGGAGAAGGCGCTGGAGTGGCTCGACGCCCCGGTGCAACGCTACGCCGCCCCCGAGGTGCCGTCGTTCCCGTTCGCCCCCGGCCTCGAGCAGCAGGTGTTTCCTTCGGTGGAGGGCATCATGGAGCGCGCCGCCGCCCTCGCCGCCTACTAGGAAGACGCTACGAAACCCTCCGGCGGGCAGTGGGAACCCGGAGCCATCATCGAGCGTCTCTATCGTCGGGGAGATGGGAGTCGTCGTTGACGGACGCTGAGACCGCTCCGGGCTTCGCTGCGGCGTACTCACGGCACCGCGGCACCCTGTACCGGGCCCTGGTGCTGATCACAGGAAACCGTGATCTCGCCACCGAGGCGGTCGACCGCGGCTTCTCCCGGTGGCACCGCCGGCTTCGCCGAGCCGGGGACGAGCCCGCCGCCCAGGTGCTCCGGCAGGCGCTGAGGTGGGCGCGGCGGCGCAGCGGCGGACGGAGGGCCGAGATTCAGGGCTTCCGCCTCCCCGGTTCGGAAGTCCCGGCACGAGGGCACGAGATCCTCGAGCGCTTCGACCGCCTCGACCTCGACGATCGCTCCATCCTCACCCTCCGCCACTACCTCGGCTGGGACGACGACGCCGTGGCGGCGGTGTCCGGACGGGACCCCGAGGAGGTCCCGGCACGGCTGGCGGCGGTCGAGGCCCGGGTCGCGCCCGACGGCGCCGTCCTCGGCGACGTCCTGGCCGAGCACGCCGCGACGTTCCCGGAGCCACTGGCCCGGATGGAGAGCTCGCGCCGCCGCGGCGCCGCGCAACGGGTCGCCACCGTGCTGGGTCTCGGGGTGCTGGCGGTGGCCGGGGTCGGCGGGACCGCCCTCGGCGTGGCGGCGCTGGTCGACGGCGGACCCGACCCTGCGGAGGTCGGACCCGGGACGACCATCGCCGTCGGCGCCCTCGAGATCGATCCCGCCGAGGTGGACTGGGTCGAGGTTCCGCTGGGGGTGCGCCAGGGCGACGTCGGCGCCATCACGTACGGCCCGGCCGGCTTCGCCGTCCTCGTCCACGACTACAGCCGGGGCAACGGGCAGACGCTGGTGATGCTGTCCGAGGACGGGTTGGACTGGACCGGCGGGATGGGTCCCCAGACTCCCGAGGATGGTTGGGTCGGCTACCTGGTGGCCCCCGGCGACCGTTACGTCGCCCTCGGCAGCAGTTGGAGTCGACCGGGAGGCGGCGAGACCCCCGTCGTGTGGACTTCCCCGGATGGTGTCGAATGGGCGACGAGCGAGCTGGCGAGTGACGACAGCCTCGAGGTCGACGGGAGGGTCATCCCCCTCTCGACCTCCGCCTTCGGTATCGCCGGCGACGCGTCCGGGCTCACCGTGTTCGGGTCCCAGAACGGCGAGGTCGACGTCATGGGCCTCCTCCAGGATGTGCTTCCGCCCGAGGCGTCGACCGGCGGTGGATGGACGATCGAGGGTGACGAGATCCTGATCATGGATCGCGACGGCTCAGTGACGTCCCGCCTCCCCGCGGCGGATCTCGGGGTCGATCCACAGCTCCTCTCTCTCCTGCAAGGGGGACGTCCCGTCATCTGGACCTCGGACGACGGTTCGGAATGGACTCGGGAGTATCCGGAGCTGCCCGGCGGCGAGGGGTTCAGCTGGGTCGCTCGCGCCGGTGACGCCGTGGCGGCCGTGGTGTACGGCAGATTCGGGGCGGAGATGTGGGTCACCGCCCGCGACGGGACGTGGGATCACGCCGATCTCCCGGCCACGGCCACGGTGTCCGGAGTAACGACCATCGAAGGACGCCTCGTCGCCTACGGGAGTGCCGGAGCGGCGGCGGCGATCTGGACCTCGGACGACGGCGTCACCTGGCAGCCGACCGGTGATGGGGCCGCGCTCGGCGGCCTCATCATCGACACCCTGTTGGGCTCCGCCGACGGTGTGGTGGCCCTGGCCCGCGGGAACCCGGCCGCGGGACTGGAGCCTGTCGTGATCGGGCTGGACGAGTTCGAGGTCACCGTGCACAACGACGGCCGGCTCGTGGTCACCGATGCCGACGGGGCCACCGTCGCCGACATCGCCGGCGAGGACCTCGCCACCGGGGAGGATGGGAGCATCGTCATCCCCGACCCTGAGACCGGGGAGCCCCTCGTCAGTATCGGCCGGGACGAGGTCGACATCGCTCGCGAGAAGCAGCTCGGGGGGCTCATGGGTTCCGCCCCCGACGTGATCGCGGCCGACTCCTCACTGGTGCTGCTGTCCACCGACCTCGAGCACTGGACCGCCATCTCGCTGTCCGACACGATCGGCGGAAGCTTCTACCCGAACAGCGCGGCCTTCAACGGCGACACCGTGGTCCTCACCGGCTGGCGGGAGTCCGGGCCCTTCGACAGCACCGGCCCGTCACCCGCCGTCTGGGTCGCCGACCTCACCGGAGACTGACCACACCACCCGCTCTATCCTCGCCGGGACATGGGATTCCACATCCGCGAGGCGAGAATCGAGGATAAACGGGCCATCGCGCCCTTCACCCAGGGCACGTTCTGGTGGGGCGACTACGTCTACGAGGTGTTCGAGGAATGGCTCGACGACCGGGAAGGACGGCTCCTCGTCGCCACCGACGACGGCGACACCGCGGTGGCGGTGGGCCGGGGCGTGCTCGTCTCGCCGAACGAGGCGTGGGTGGAGGGGATCCGGGTGCGCCCGGAGCGGCGCCAGGAGGGGGTCGCGGCCGCCATCGCCCGCGACGTGATCGGTTGGTCGCGTGGCGAGGGAGCCGACGTGGTGCGGTTCGTGGTCGAGGAGGGCAACACCGCCTCGATGGCGCTCGCCCGCAGCCTCGGGATGCGGGCGGTGAGCCGCTGGGACCGCGCCGGGCGTCCCGTGGAGGCTGCCCCTCCGGTCACCAGCGGGAACGGCGGGAAGCGGGTCCCGGCACGGGAGCGGCTGCGCCCCGCCCACTCCTCCGAGGCCGAGCCGGCCTTCGTGTCGTGGCGCTCGGGAGCGCTGCTGCGGGCCGCCCGCGGCCTGTTCATGGTGGACTGGCGGTGGCGCATGCTCGAAATGGACGACCTGCGCGCCGCCGGGCCGCGCCACCGGCTCTACGCCTCACGGTCGGGGTGGGCGCTCGTCGACACCTCCCCGGAGCAACTCGAGGTGGGCTGGCTCGAGACCGGACCTGACGACGCCGCCGACTTCGCCCGGGCCCTGGTCGACCTCAGCATCGAAGCCGGGGCCGTGAGCCTGGAGACGGTGTATCCGTCGGCGCCGTGGCTCACCGCCGCCTTCGAGAGCGCCGGATGCGAGATCCACCCGCTCGTGGTGTGGGAGCTGCCGCTCTGAGGCCGGGCCCGGCTCATCCCCCGGCGGACTGCTGCAGCGCCTCCCAGTACAGCTCGACCGGATGGGCGATCCGGTACCCGGCCTCGAGGTGGAAACGGAGCTGCATTTCGCATCCGGGGTTGGCGGAGGCGACGATGAGCGCCCCGGCACCGGCGATCTGGGCGGCCTTGCGCCGGCCCAGCTCGTCGGCCATCGCCGGCTGTTGGGTGAGGTAGAGGCCGGCCGCGCCGCAGCACAACCCGTCGGGATCGATCTCGACCGGCTCGTAGCCGGCCGCCCGCACGATGGCCCGGGGGGCCGCGACGATCCCTTGCACGTGGCGCAGGTGGCACGGATCCTGCACCGCCACCCGGCCCCGGGGGGTGGTGAGCGTCGGCAGCAGCCCCGAGTTGATGAGGTTCGCCACCAGCTCGGTGACGTCGCTCACCCGGTCCGCCAGCTCTGCCCCACCGTCGACCCAGTCGCCGTACTCCTTGAGGTGGGCCGAGCAGCCGGCGGCGTCAGCCACGATGAGGTCGGCGCCGGAGAAGGCGGCGAGGTTGCGCCGGGCGAGCCGCTCGGCGTCGGCGGTGGCCCCCTCGTGGGCGGCGAGCGCCCCGCAGCAGGTCTGCCCGCCCGGAGTGTCGACCTGGAACCCGGCCGCCTGCAGCACGCCGCGGGTGGCGGCGTGGACGTCGGGGAACCACTGGTCCATCACGCATCCGGTGAGGAGCGCCACCCTTCCCGCCGTCGCCGGGGTCGTGGCGGGCGCCGGGGTGGCGGTGTGGGGAAGCAGCCGTTGCCGGCGCAGCCCACCGATCCGTCGCAGCGTCCCCGGGAGGCGGCGCCCCAACCCGAGCCGCTGCACGATGGCGACCGCCGCGGTGGCGAGGGTGAGCAGCGGCCGGCTGGGAAGCACCCGCCCGACGACGAGCCGTCGCAGCCGCCTCCCGAAGCCGGGGCGCTGTACCGCCAGCTCGGCGCGGGCGCCCTCCATCATGCGACCGAAGGGCACCAGCGACGGGCACACCGCCTCGCAGGCCCGGCACTGCAGGCAGAGCTCCATGATTCCCTCGAAGGTGGCGTCGACCGGGAAGGAGCCGTCGGCGACGGCGGCCATGGCGGCGATCCGGCCTCGGGGGGACGCCACCTCGTCGCCGGTGACGCGGAACGTCGGGCAGTGGGGAAGGCACAGCCCGCAGGTGACACAGGAGTCGAGCTGGGACGGGGTCGGCGCCACAGCCGTGGCCCAGGGCATCACAGCCTGCCCGGAAGCCGGCCGGGGTTGGCGACGCCGAGCGGATCGAAGGCGTGCTTCACCTTCTGCTGCAGGGCGAGCGAGGCAGGAGGGGTGCCCCACGGGTCGAACGCCGCGGCGTAGCCCTCGGGAGCAGCCGCCACCACCAGCGCTCCGCCCTGCCCCTCGGCCCAGCTGCGCAGCTCCGCCAGCGTCCCCAGGTCCGGGGTGTCGTCGCCGAACCGGATCTCGCCGACGCCGTGGGCGGCGAGGAAGGCATGCCCGTGGTGGCGGACCTTGGCAACTGCCTCGCCGGTGAGCCGGGCCGGCACCCGGAGCACAAAGCGGTGGAGGGCGACGATGGGTGCCGGCCACCGGAGGCCTTCCCGCACCTCACCCCCGAGGGCGGCGATCTGGGCTTCGATCTCGCCGGGAGTGGCCGACAGGTAGACGGAGGCGCCGGCGGGGTCCTCGACCACCGCGAGGGGACGGAAGGCCGCCCGGGCCCGGCGCGGATCGTCGATCCGGACGGTGACGGCGCGCCGCCCCAGCGGCCACAGCTTGAGGCACACCCGGCCGATCAGCCCCAACGCCCCGAACGACCCGGCGGCGAGGCGGGGCAGGTCGTACCCGGTGACGTTCTTCACCACCGGCGCCCCACCCCGGACGAGACGCCCGTCGCCGGTGGCGAGCAGTACCTCGAGCATCCGGTCCCGGGTCGGGCCGTAGCGGAGGCGGCGCCAGCCGGAGATCCCGGCGGCGACCATGCCGCCCACCGTCGAGCCGGTGGCGTCCTCCGGCAACACCGCGGTCTGGCCGCCCTCGGCCAGCGTCTCCTCCAGCTCGGCCACCGGGCACCCGGCCTCCACGACCACGGTGAGGTCGTCGGGTTGGCAGTCGACGATCCGCCGCATCGCCTGGGTGGAGAGCACGATGTCGGGCGTCACCGGATAGCCCATTCCCTGGTGGGTGCCACCGCCGTAGAACAGCACGGTGAGGTGGTGACCGGAGGCGAACCGCAGCACGGCGGCAGCCTCGTCGAGCGATCGCGGCGCCATTCGGATCTCCGCCTCGGGGGCACCCGGGATCTCGGCGGTCACCGCGGCCGGGAGCAGCTTGGCCAGCTCGGACCGGATCGAGGTCACGTGGCCTCCTCGACGGCGAAGTCGAAGTCATGGCAGCGGGAGCCGGCCGGCAGCACCTTCCCCGGGTTGAGGACCCCGTCGGGGTCGAAGGCGAGCCGGAGCCGGGCCTGGGCGTCGAGGTCGACCGGGTCGAAGACCCGGGCCATCAGGTCCCGCTTCTCGAGGCCGACCCCGTGCTCGCCGGTGAGCACCCCACCGGCATCGATGCCGGCCACCATCATCTCCTCGGCGGCGGCGTGCACCGCGGCGCGGACACCGGGCTCGCTCCCGTCGAAGGAGATGAGCGGGTGCAGGTTGCCGTCGCCGGCGTGGTACACATTCATCATCCGGAGGTCGTAGCGGGCCGCGATCTCGTAGACCCGGTTGGAGACGGCGACGAGCCGGGTCCGGGGCACGACGATGTCGTGCAGGTAGTAGTCGGGTGCGGCCTGGGCGATCGCCCCGAAGGCGCTCTTGCGGGCCCGCCACCAGGCGGCGCGCTCGGCCTCGTCGCCGGCGATCCGCACCGTGGTGGCTCCCTCGGCGGTTGCGATGCGGGCGACGGTTCCCGCCTCGGCGGCGACACCCTCGGGGTGGCCGACGACCTCGGCGATCAGCACCGCCCCGGCGTCGGTGGGGAGCCCGGCGTGGAGGTAGTTCTCGACCGCGCCGACCATCCCCTCGTCCATCATCTCGAGGGCGGCCGGGATCACCCCGGCGGCGATGACCCCCGAGACGCAGGCGGCGGCCGCCCCCATGTCGGGGAATCCGAGCAGCAGGGTGCGTACCTCGGGGAAGTCCTCGGTGAGCTTCACGAGGATGCGGGTGATGATCCCGAGGGTGCCCTCCGATCCCACCGCAACGCCGCGCAGGTCGAGGCCGATCGGATCCGGCGCCGCCCCGCCGAGGACGACGACGTCGCCGGCGGCGGTCACCATCTCCACCGCCAGCACGTGGGCGACGGTGGTGCCTTCGGCCAGGCAGTGCGGGCCCCCGGCGTTGCAGGCGACGTTGCCCCCGATGGTGCTGGCGGACTGGGAGGACGGGTCGGGGGCGAAGTGCAGCCCGTCGGGGGCGGTGCGGCGGCTCAGGTCGAGGTTGATCACCCCGGCCCCGACCCAAGCGGTGCGGCTGTCGACGTCGATCTCGCCGATCTCGTCCATCCGGGTGGTCACGATCAGCAGCGACGGCTCGACCGGGACGGCCCCGCCGGCGAGGCCGGTGCCGGCGCCGCGGGCCACGATGGGTACCCCGTAGCGGCGGGCGATGCGGACGCACTCCTGCGCCTCGGCGGTGGTCTCGGGGAGAGCGACGGCCTTCGCGGGCCCTCTCGTGATCCCGGCGTCCTTGTCGTAGAGGCGCAGCTCGAGGGGGTGAGCCCGCACCCGCTCCGGCCCCAGTAGCGCCCGCAACTCGGCCACCATCGACATGGACGGGAGGTTACCGGCGGCCGCGGGGGTCGCTATCCGGGACGCGGCGTCGCTCATCGCGGCTCACTACGATCGGGGCGAGGCGAAGGCGAGGTCATGCCGGTCACTATCAGCGCCACCCCCAATCCCAACGCCGTCAAGTTCACCGTCGGGGTCGACGTCGGCGGGCCCAAGAGCTTCGTTCCCGGCAGGGAGGTCGACGATCCGGTGGCGGCCGCCCTGGTGGAGGTGCCGGGGGTGGCGAGCGTGTTCATGTCGGCCGATTTCGTCACCGTCTCCAAGCTCCCCGACGCCGCCTGGGACCCGATCGTCGCCGCAGCCCGCGACATCCTCGACGCCCACTTCGGCTGAGCCGGTCCCGCCGGAGGCTGCCCGCCACTCCCGGCGGCGCGGCGCGGCCCGGGACTCAGGCCGGAGCGGGCGTCTCGGCCGTCTGGCGCCTCCAACGGGAGAGGCCGTCGGCGGTGTAGATCACCAAGCCCGCCCACACGAACAGGAACCCGACGAGGCGGTCGGTGCCCACAACCTCGCCGTAGACGGTGATCCCGAGCACGAAAGCGAGCGAGGGGGCGATGTACTGCAACAGCCCCACCATCGACAGCGGGATCCGCTGGGCGGCGCCGCCGAACAGCAGCAGCGGCACCGCGGTGGCGACCCCGGTGAAGGCGAGGAGCAGGGTGATGTGCAGGTCGCCCGAGAGGAAGGCGGCGTCGCCTCGGGCCTGGAGGCTCCCCAGATAGGCGGCGGCAGGTAGGAACAGCAGGCCGACCTCGACGGCGAGCGCCTGGAGCGGGCCGACCCCGGGGACCTTCTTCTTGAGCAGCCCGTAGAGCCCGAAGGTGACGGCGAGGATGAGGGCGACCCAGGGCACCGTGCCGAGGCGCACGGTCATGTAGCCCACCCCCACGGTGGCGACCCCGACCGCCATCCACTGGACCCGGCGGAGGCGCTCGTGGAGCACGACGACACCGAGCACCACGTTGAAGAGCGGGTTGATGAAGTAGCCGAGGGCGGTCTCGACGATGCGGTCGTCGTTGACGGCCCAGATGTAGGTGCCCCAGTTGACCGCCAGCAGCGAGCCGGCGGCAAGCAGCATGAGCAGGGAGCGGCGGTCGAGGCGCCGCAGCCAGTCCCACCTGCCCCGCACCAGGAGCAGGCCGACGAGGAAGACGAGCGACCACACCATGCGGTGGGCCAGGATCTCGAGGGCGGGCACCACCTCGACGGCTTTCCAGTACACCGGGAGCAACCCCCAGGCGACGTAGGCCGCGATGCCGTAGGTGACGCCTTTGCGCATCCGGCATTCAAACACGGGACGCCGGAGACGCCGCCGTCGGCGGCTCAGCCTTGCCCGCTCTCCGGGTACAGCACGATCGGCCAGCGCAGGCCGCCCGGCCCGGTCACCAACATCACCACCCGCCATCCTTGGCCGTCGCGTCCCGAGCTCACCAGCTCGGGGTCGTCGCCGAGCCCGGCCGCCAGGTCGGAGGCGGCCGCCACGACCTCGGGCGGTGCTTCGGCAGCGGCAGGCCACGCCGGCGCCTCCCCCGCCGCCGGCAGTTCGGTGGGGGTGGGCAGGTCCCGCACCGCCACCGTCCCGTCCGGGTCGACCTCGAGGTCGAGTGTCACCGCCTGCACCGCGCCGCGGGAGAACCCGTTCCCGTCGGCCGATCCCAGGGCCCGGAACGCCACCGCCACCCGGTAGGAGCCGGGCCGAGCGGACTCGACCCGGAAGGCACGGGCCCACTCCACGTAGGAGGTGGCGGCCGGATCGTCGTGGGGCAGGGCGAGATCGCCGCTTCCCAGGACGCCACGGATGGTGGTGGCGGCGCTCGGGTCGCCGTCGACGGTGAAGTAGTCGGTAACGAACCACTCGGCCCGCATCACGGCGAGGCGGGCCTCGTCGTCGACCGGGGCGGCCATGAGGTCGGCTTCGGTGTAGATCGCCGGGGCGCCGACCTCGGCGAGGGAGGTTGCCGGCACCGTGGCGGGCCCATCCGGCGTGGCGGCCACCGTATCGGCCACCTCGGCCGGCACCGCGGCCGGCAGGGTGACGACGGTGTCGGGTGAGCCGGCGGCGAGCATCCGCACCCCGAACACCACCGCGATCACCGCCGCCACCACCACGGTCCCGATCGGGAGCAGACGGGTCCGCCAGTCGGGGGTGTTCGCCACCAGCGCCGACCAGGGGATGTGCTCGATCTCCTCGTAGTCCGGAGGGGGCGGCTCGGGGTGACGGTCCATAGCGTCACCGTATGCGGAGCACCAAGTGACATCAAGAGGGTTGATCCGAGCAAAGAACGGAGAGGCGGGCTACCCGCCGATGTAACTCATCTCGACCTTGGGCAGGCCGAGCGTCGCCTCCGAGCGCAACTCGGAGTAGCGGTCGGTGCGGCCCTCCCACACCCCGCGGATCAGGTCGATCAGCTCGGCGTCGGAGGCGCCGTCCCGCAGCGGGGCCCGGAGGTCGAACCCCTTGGCGGCGAACAGGCACGTATACAGCGAGCCTTCGGCGGAGAGCCGGGCCCGGGAACAGTCACCGCAGAACGGCTGGGACACCGAGGCGATGACCCCGATCTCCCCGGCCCCGTCCCGGTAGCGCCAGCGCCGCGCCACCTCGCCCCGGTAGTTCGGCTCCACCGGCTCCAGCGGGTAGCGGGCGCCGACGGCGGACAGGATCTCGGCGGCCGGTACCACGTCCTCCAGCCGCCAGCCGTTGGTGCGGCCGACGTCCATGAATTCGATGAACCGCACGATGTGGCCGGTGCCGCGGAACCGCTCCGCCATCGCCACCACGTCGCCATCGTTGGAGCCGCGCCGCACCACCATGTTGATCTTCACCGGATCCAGGCCCGCCGCGGCGGCGGCGTCGATGCCGGCGAGCACCGTATCGACCGGGAACCCGGCGTCGTTCATGGCGGCGAACACCGCGGGATCGAGCGAGTCGAGGCTCACCGTGACCCGGTCGAGGCCGGCGGCAGCGAGGGCGGCCGCCTTGCGGGCCAATAACGAACCGTTGGTGGTGAGGGTGACGTCGTTGATGCCGTCGACCTTCTTCAGCCCGGCGACGAGGTGCTCGATGTCCTTGCGCAGCAGCGGCTCACCGCCGGTGATCCGGATCTTCTGGACCCCGAGCCCGGCGAAGAGCCGTCCCAGCCGCTCGATCTCCTCGAAGCTCAGCAGCAGCTCCCGGGCGAGGAACTCGTACTCCCGGTTGAAGATCTCCTTCGGCATGCAGTAGGTGCGGCCGAAGTTGCAGCGGTCGGTGACCGAGATCCGCAGGTCACGCAAGGGACGCCCGAGGCGGTCGACGAGGCTCACGAGCGCAGGTTACCGGCCACCCGACATATGCAAACCGGTGAACATATCTTCACCACCGCACCAGGTCGAGCAGCTCGTTGCGGGTACGGGCGTCCGTCTTGAACGTCCCGAGCATGGCGCTCGTCACCATCGAGCTGTCCTGCTTCTGCACCCCCCGCATCATCATGCAGAGGTGCTTGCCCTCCATCACTACCGCGACGCCGTGGGGATCGAGGATCGAATCGAGGGCGTGGGCCACCTGGTTGGTGAGGCGTTCCTGCACCTGGAGACGGCGGGCGTAAACATCGACGATGCGGGCCACCTTGGAGAGCCCGATGATCGATCCCTTCGGCAGGTAGGCAACGGCCGCCTTGCCGAAGAACGGCAGCATGTGGTGCTCGCACATCGAGTAGAACTCGATGTCCTTCACCAGCACCATCTCTTCGACGCCCTCGGCGTCAAAGACGGCGTTGTTGACCACCTCCTCCAGCGACGTCGAGTAGCCGCTCGTGAGGAAGTCGAGCGCCTTGGCAACCCGGAGCGGGGTGCGCACCAGGCCCTCCCGTTCCGGGTTCTCCCCCACCTCCACGAGCTGCTGGCGCACCAGTGCCTCGAGCCGGGGGGCGTAGACGTCGGCGCCCTCGTCGTAGTCCTGCGGGACGCGCAGCTCGTAGGGCGAGGCGAGGTGGATGCCCTTGACCTCCCGGACCGGCACTCCGGACCCTGCGAGGCGATCTGCCACCTCCCTGGCGGTAGTCCCACTCACCGGATCCAGCCAATCGGGTGCCACGTCGGCGATCGGCACGGCAACGTAGGAAACGGTGGCGGCGTGAGGATCGGGGATGCGCCAATCGCCATGGTCCTCGACCCGATCGTCGTAGTAGGCGATGTCGAGATCGATGGTGCGGGGGGCGTTCTTGTCGCCGGTCCGTTCCCGGCCCATGTCCCCCTCGATGCGGCGCAGCTCGGCTCGGAGGTGGATCGGGTCGAGATCGGTGCAGATCAGGGCGGCGGCGTTGAAGAACGGTGGGGCATCCGCCGGCCCGCCCACTGGGGCGCTCTCGAACAGACCGCTCACCCGCTGCACGTCGATGCCCTGGTGGCGGCGCAGCTGCCGGATCGCCTCCGGCAAGTGGCGTTCCCGCTCGATGTTCGAGCCGAGGGAGATGACTGCGTGGACGGATCCGCTGCTCACAGGACTTCCTCCTTGGATTCCCGCTGTTCAACGCGGAAACGGCGGATGGTGATTCCCACCGATCGGGCGTGGCGCAGCGCTCCGGGCTTCTCCACCGTCAACTCGACGGCTTCGACCCGGGGATCGGTGGCGAAGCACACGTCCACCAGCTCCTGGGCGAGCCGCTCAACGAGCATCGGCGCCCCGCCCCGGATGTGGTCGATCATCGCCTTGGCGATGGTGCGGTAGTTGGCGGCGTCGACGATGTCGTCGCTGCGGGCGGCCGGGGCGGTGTCGACCCACAGGGTGGCGTTGACCAGGATCTCCTGGGGGGTGACCCGTTCGTCCGGCTTGATCCCGATGATGCCGGTGACACTCAGGTCCTTGATCTGGATGCGGTCGAGTGGCTCCATGCGACGAGGCTACCGTTCGCCGTCACCCGGCGGCAGCCGAGGCAGCGTCCGTTCACACCAGATGGCCGCCGCCGTCGACCCGGACGATCTCCCCGGTGACGAAATCGTTGGCGACCAGCGACCGCACCGCCTCCACCACCGGGGCAACGCCGCCGGCCCGTGCCAGCGGCAGGTCGGCGGCGAGGCGGGTCACGTACTCGGTGTCCTCGCCCGGCGGGGCCAGGATCACGCCGAGGGCGACGGCGTTGACCCGGATGCGGGGCGCCAGCGCCAGCGCCGCGGCCCGGGTGAACGTGTCGATGCCGCCTTTCGCCACGACGTAGGAGAAGTGGGTGCGGTAGGGAGTGACGGTGCGGACGTCGGTGAGATTCACCACCGCACCCGTCTCGTCCTCGGGCAGGGCGGCGGCGAAGGCCTGGGTGAGGAAGATCGGGCTCGCCAGGGTGAGATCATGGGTGCGGCGCCACTCGTCGAGCGTCACGTCGCCGAGGGTGTCGAGCGGGAACCCGGAAGCCGAGTTGATCAGAATCGAGACCGGCCCGAGCGCCTCGGTCGCCTCCGCCACCAGACGCGGCGCCTCCACCGGATCGTGCAGGTCCATCGAGCCGATCGCGGCTCGTGTCCCGCCCCGGCGGATCTCGGCGGCGGTCTGCTCCGCCTCCGCCGCCGACCGGTGGTAGTGGACGAAGACGTCGGCCCCGGCCGCCGCCAGACCGAGCGCGATCGCTCTGCCCAGCCTCTTGCCGCCTCCGGTGACGAGCGCCACCCGGCCCGTGATGTCCATGGCGGCAGCGTAGCGGGCGGCCGCGACCGCCTCCTCCGGGGAACGGCGTGCCCTTCCGAGCCGGCTGGAGAGCGCCCATCGCGGGACACGGACTATCTTGTCGCCGGTGAGCAAGAACGACCCCAAGCACGGGCGCTGGATCCTGCCCCTCGTGGTGCTCGGATTGATCGTCTTCACGTACTGGTTCGTCAACGCCCTGCCCGAGGGGGAGGTGGCGGAGTCCACCACCACCCTCGCCGGGGGCGAGACATCGACCACCAGCGGGGAATCCTCGACCACCACCACACTCCCCGCCGGCGTCCAGGAGTTCGTCGCCCTGGTCGACGGTCTGTCGACCCGCGTGTCCGATCTCGCCACCGAGTCGCAGACGATCAACGACGACTTCGACGCCGACGATGCCAACTTCACCGCGACCCGCGACGCCATGCGCGACCTGCAGACCGAGGTGGGGACGCTGACGACCGAGATCGGCAACGCCCACGTCCCCGAGGCCGCCCTGGTGGCATGGGACGACGTCATCTCCGTCTCCCAGGCGATGGCGAACGCCACCGACGAGATGTTCGACGGCCTGGTCAACACCGAAGGCTCGGCGAAACGCCTCCAGTGGGCCGGCACCCTGCAGGAGACCGCCACCCAGCTCGTGCAATCGCTGGCGAACGCCAAGGCGTCCGTCACCGGCGAGGGCTAGCCCGGCACCCGGCGCCGAGCGCCCGGCCGGCTCGCATTCTTCCCCACGCCTGATTGTGGATCCTGTACTCTTCACCTCCATGATTGGGGAAGGAAAGGATCCAATGATGCACGCACCCAAGTCGGCAACCACACGCCGCCGGCTCCGTATCTTGCTCGTCTTCGTGGTCGCCCTCGCGGTCCTGGCACCGGTGGCGGCCTCGGCCAGTCACACGTTCACCGACGTTCCCGACACCAACGTCTTCCATGGCGACATCTCGTGGCTGGCGGATGCCGGGGTCACGCTCGGATGCAACCCGCCCGCCAACGACCAGTTCTGCCCCTCCGACAGCGTGACCCGTGAGCAGATGGCTGCGTTCCTCCGCCGACTCTCCGAGAACCAGGTGGTCGACGCCGGGATGGTCCAAGGCGTCGTGCCCTCGGTCGGCAACACCGAGGTCTCCTGGGATAACGTCGTCGCCACGATCGCCACCACCCTCGATTCGTTCACCGTCGAGGTTCCCGGGCCCGGCATGCTCTACCTGCAGGTGGCGGGGAACCTGTGGATCGACGCCGACGCCACCTCGAGCAGTGCCATCAACGCGAATGCCCGAATCGGTGTCTGCACCGCGGCCGACAGCCTGGCTGCGGCCGATTGTGGGCCCGGCTCCACCGACGCCGTCTTCTACCAGGATCCGGACAACGCCGACGACTTCATCTTCGGCGGCTCGAACGCCACTCCCGGGTTCAGCAGGACCCTGCTGGTGGAGGCCACGTCCGCCGGGACGATGACCTTCTACGTCAACGGCGCGACGTCGAACGCCAGCTACCCGTACTCGAGCTACGGCGTGCACGCCACCGCGATCCTGCTCCCTGGAGAGCTCGTCGTCACCGCCGCCTCGGCCGGTTCCCCGATCCCGCGGCAGCCCGCCGAGTAGTCGAAACGCCGGCCACGACGCGAAAAGAGAGGGGGCGGCATCGGACGCCCCCTCTCTTCGCGTTCCTACCTCCCTAGCTGCTCTTGCTCTCCAGGAAGCTGCACACCGTGTCGGTGATCAACCCGGTGACGACGTAGGGATCCATGTTGGCGTTGGGACGCCGGTCCTCGATGTAGCCCTTGCCGTCGCGGTGGACCTGCCACGGGATCCGCACCGAGGCGCCCCGGTCGGACACCGCGTACTTGAAGTCGGTCCACGGAGCCGTCTCGTGCAGACCGGTGAGGCGGCTTTCGATGTCGGCGCCGTACTGCTTGATGTGCAGGTCGGCCTTCTGCCCGAGCGCCTCGCAGGCGGCGATGACGTCGTCGTAGCCGTTGCGCATGCTCTCGGTCGAGAAGTTGGTGTGGGCCCCGGCCCCGTTCCAGTCGCCCTTGACCGGCTTCGGCATCAGGTGCGCCGAGATGTCGTAATCCTCCGCGATGCGGTACAGCAGCCAGCGGGAGAGCCACAGCTGGTCGGAGACCGTCACCGGATCGAGCGGACCGACCTGGAACTCCCACTGGCCGATCATGACCTCGGCATTGGTGCCGGAGATGGCGATGCCGGCGATCATGCAGGCCTCGGTGTGGTGCTCGACCACGTCCCGGCCCCAGATCTCGTCGGCGCCGACGCCGCAGTAGTAGCCGCCCTGCGGGGCCGGGAAGCCACCCAGCGGCCAGCCGTGGGGACGGCCGTCCTTGAAGAAGGTGTACTCCTGCTCGATCCCGAACAGCGGCTTGTGGTCCTTGTGGCGCTCGAAGATCTCGGCGCACTTCGCCCGTGTGTTCGAAGGGTGCGGGGTCATGTCGGTGAGGAGCACCTCGTTCATCACCAGCTTGTCGTCGCCGCCGCGGATCGGATCCGGCAAGACCGCAACCGGCCGCAAGACACAGTCCGAGTTGCTCCCCGGAGCCTGCTCGGTACTCGACCCGTCGAAGCCCCAGATCGGAGGAGCTTCGCCGTCGGGAACGATCTTGGTCTTGGACCGCAGCTTGGCCGTCGGCTTCTGCCCGTCGATCCAGATGTATTCCGCCCGGTACGGCATGTGTTCTCTCTTTCCTGCGTGGCTGCACCGTCGTGCGAGCCGTTCAACGCGAAGCTGCGCTGCCTCCTCGGCACGCGGCGGTCACACTCACAGCAGCGCATTACATCGGCGTTGCCGGAGTGTGAACGTTGTGTTTCGGACGGTACCGCCAACTGTCCCCATCCGCCAAGGTGACGTACCATGATCCGGCCCAGGAGGTGCAGGCAACGATGCGGAAACAAGAGCAGTACGTGCTGAAGTCCGTCGAGGAGCGGGGCATCCGGTTCGTGCGGCTGTGGTTCACCGACATCCTCGGCACCCTGAAGTCCTTCGCCATCACTCCGGCGGAGCTGGAGACGGCCTTCGAGGAGGGCATGCGCTTCGACGGCTCCTCCATCGACGGCTTCTCCCGGGTTCAGGAGGCGGACATGCTCGCCAAGCCGGACCCGACGACCTTTCAGATCCTGCCGTGGCGCAGCGGCGACGCCGGTGTGGCACGGATGTTCTGCGACATCGTCACCCCCGACGGGGAGCGCTTCGAAGGGGATCCCCGCTGGGTGCTGCAGCGCAACCTGCAGAAGGCGGCCGACCTCGGCTACACCTTCTTCGTCGGGCCCGAGGTCGAGTTCTTCTACTTCGGGGACTCCGGCCCGGAGCCTCAGGTGCTCGACCGTGGTGGGTACTTCGACCTCACCCCCCTCGACATCGCCCAGGAGTACCGGCGCAGCACCATCGTCGCCCTCGAGCAGCTCGGGATCCCCGTCGAGTCCTCCCACCACGAGGTGTCCCCCAGCCAGCACGAACTCGACCTGCGGTACACCGATGCCCTGTCGATGGCCGACAACCTCATCACCACCCGCCTCGCGGTCAAGGAGGTGGCGATGGAGCACAACATCTACGCGACGTTCATGCCGAAGCCGCTGGAACGCCACGACGGCAGCGGCCTCCACCTCCACCTCTCGCTCTTCCGCGGCGACGACAACACCTTCTACGACGAGAGCGACCCCAACGGGCTCTCCTCCACCGGGCGCAGCTTCATCGCCGGCCTGCTCCGCCACGCCGGCGAGATCACCGCGGTCACCAACCAGTGGGTCAACTCGTACAAGCGCCTCGTCGCCGGGTTCGAGGCTCCCATCTACGAGATCTGGGGACGGAACAACCAGTCGGCCCTGGTGCGGGTCCCGATGGCCAAGCCCGGCAAGCCGTCGTCGACCCGGATCGAGTACCGCTCCCCCGACCCGGCCTGCAACCCATACCTGGTGTTCTCGGTGATCCTGGCCGCCGGCCTCGCCGGCATCGAGAACGACTACGAGATTCCCGAGCCGACCGCCAACAACGTCTTCGAGATGACCCGCAAGGAGCGCACCGCCGCCGGAATCCGGCGCCTGCCCACCGACCTCTCGGCGGCGGTGGCGGTGATGGAGACGTCCGACCTGGTGCGGGAGGCCCTCGGCGAGCACGTCTTCGAGTGGTTCATCCGCAACAAGCGCTCGGAGTGGGAGCGGTACGAGCACCACGTCTCGACCTACGAGCTCCTCGAGTACCTCCCGGTGTTGTGACCATGTACATCCCGATCCACCCGGCGTCGCCCTCGGCCGCTCTGACCGCGGCGATCATCAAGGCGGGCCACCGGCCGGTTCCCATCGACTCGGTGACGAACCTGACCGACAAGCGGCCGAGGGAGGGATGGGGAGTGGCGGTGGTGGAGATCACCGACGACGTGGGGATCGCCCTGGCCACCTCGCGCAAGATCCGCGGCGACCACGCGGTGCCGGTGCTGCTGGTGCTCGACCGCACCCGCACCGAGGACATCGAGGACCAGACCGGATTCGACGATCTGCTGCTCACGCCGATCGACCCCGACGAGCTGCGGATCCGGCTCGGGCGGCTGGGCACGCCGGCAGACGGCGAATCGGTCGAGGAGACGCTGCATTTCCACGACCTGGTGCTCAACACCGCCACCTACCAAGCGACCGTCGAAGGCGTCCCTCGCGACCTCACCTACATGGAGTACGAGCTGCTCCGCTTCTTCGTCGAGAACCCCGGCCGGGTGTGGTCCCGGGAGCAGATCCTGTCGAAGGTCTGGGGTTACGACTACTTCGGCGGATCTCGCACCGTCGACGTCCACGTCCGCCGCCTCCGCGCCAAGTTGGGCGAAGAGCGAAGCTCGTGGATCACCACGGTGCGCTCGGTGGGATACCGCTTCGGCTGAGCGGGGTGGCGAACTGTCCCGTTGCCTACACTCGGGCGCAACCGAGTCAATGGAGGAAGGGGACGATGGACTACCCCATCTCGCTCAACGCCGATTATGGAGACGGAACCCGCAGCCGCGGCTTGGCGGCGCTCGGCGCCGCTTTCGTGCTCAAGGCAGTGCTCCTGATCCCGCATTTCATCGTGCTCGTCTTCGTGCAGATCGGGGCGTTCTTCGTGGTCTGGTACGGCTTCTTCGCCGTCGCCTTCACCGGCAAGCTCCCCGAGGGTGTCGCTCGCTACACCGAAGGCGCCATCGAGTGGTACCTCCGGGTGACCGCGTACTTCGCCGGCATGACCGACGAGTACCCCCCGTTCGCGATGCAGGCGCCCGACTACCCGGTCCGGGTGACGTTCGGCGACACCGCGCCGGAGCGCAGCCGCGGGCTGGGATGGGCCGGCGCCATCTTCTGGCTCAAGTTGATCTTGCTGATCCCGCACATGGTCATCATCAGCGTGTTGGGAAGCTTGATGGAGATCGTCGCCTACGTCGGGTTCTGGGTCGTCGCCATCACCGGGACGCTCCCGAGGGGCATGTTCGACATCTTCACCGGGATCCTGCGCTGGAATGTCCGGGCCTGGAGTTGGGCGACGGGCCTGACCGACCGCTACCCGCCTTTCTCCCTCGAGTAGGCGCCACACCCACCCGCATCGAGGACCTGACCCGATTTCGGGCCCCTCGGCTCACGGTTCGCTCGGCCGGCCCGGATGGGTCAGCCGCGGTAGCCGTCGGCGCGGGCGGCGCGGCCTTGCTTCTCGGCCTTGGCCTTGGCCGCTTCCCGGCTCGTGCGGTTCCCCGATTCGTAGTGGTAGCGCTTCCCGGCGTCACCCCACCGGTAGTAGGGGCCGTCGCCGTCCTTGCCGCGATACACCGGCATGTGGTTCCTCCCTCCGCCAGTGCATGACGGGTACCCGGAGGCGGCGGGATGCAAACGGCCGTCGGCGGCCATACCTCGGTGTACGGCGGGTCAGCCGAACTCGATGCCCTGGGCGAGGGGGAGCTCGTCGCTCCAGTTGATGGTCACCGTCTGGCGGCGCATGTAGGCCTTCCAGGCGTCCGACCCCGACTCGCGGCCCCCGCCCGTGTCCTTCTCGCCACCGAAGGCCCCGCCGATCTCGGCGCCCGAGGTGCCGATGTTGACGTTGGCGATCCCGCAGTCGGAGCCCTCGTGGGACAGGAACTGCTCGGCGGACTTCACCGAGTCGGTGAAGATGGCCGACGAAAGGCCCTGGGTGACGCCGTTGTGGATCTCGATCGCCTCCGGGAGGTGGTCGAACTCGATCACGTACAGGATCGGGGCGAACGTCTCGACCTGGAGGATCGCCGCATCGGCCGGCATCTTGATGATCGTCGGCTCCACGAAGTGGCCGTCCCGGTCGAGCACCGCGCCCCCGGTGAGCACCTCGCCCCCCTGCTCCTTGGCGATCCCGACGGCGGCGGCGAACGTGTCCACCGCGCCCTGGCTGATGAGCGGCCCCATGAGGATGCCGTCTTCGAGCGGATCGCCGATCGGTACCCGCTGGTACGCCTCGACGAGCCGTCTCGTGATGACGTCCGCGATGCCGCGTTGCACGATGAGCCGGCGCAGCGAGGTGCAGCGCTGGCCGGCGGTGCCGACTGCCGCGAACAACGCAGCCCGTACCACCAGATCGGGATCGGCATCGTCCATCACGACGATGGCGTTGTTCCCCCCCAGCTCGAGCAGCGATCGCCCCAACCGCTTGGCGACCGCGGTGCCCACCTTCTCGCCCATGCTGCACGAGCCGGTCGCCGAGATGAGGGGAACCCGGCGATCGTTGATGAGGGCGTCGCCAACCGTGCCGCCCGGGCCGACGACGAGGTTGAAGACTCCCTCGAACCCGGTGCCGGCCATCACCTCCTCGACGATGGTCGTGACCGCCACCGCCGTCAGCGGCGTCTGGCTCGACGGCTTCCAGAGGATCGTGTCCCCGCACACGGCGGCGATGAAGGCATTCCAGCTCCACACCGCCGTGGGAAAGTTGAACGACGTGATGACGCCGATCGGCCCGAGCGGATGCCACTGCTCGTACATGCGGTGGCGAGGCCGCTCCGAGGTCATGGTCAGCCCGTAGAGCTGGCGGGACAGACCGACGGCGAAGTCGGCCACGTCGATCATCTCCTGGACCTCGCCCTCGCCCTCGGCGCGGATCTTGCCCATCTCCAGGCTGACGAGACCCCCGAGCGGCTCCTTGTAGTCACGCAGTGCCTTGCCGATCCGGCGCACGTACTCGCCACGCCGCGGCGCCGGCAGCATGCGCCATTCCTCGAACGTCTCCTGCGCGCTGGCGAGTACCAGCTCGAAGTCGTCGACGGTGGCCTGCCGGACCGTGGCGATGGAGTGCCCGGTCGCCGGGTCTTCGCTGGCGATCGCCTCGCCGCCGGTCTCGATCCAACCTCCGGCGAACCCGCCCGGGTTCACCTCTTCGATGCCCAGGCTCCGCAGGATCTCATCGCGGTTCACCGTCCACCTCCATGCATGGCCGCTTCGTCATCGAACGCTAGTGGGGACCGTCGATCACCGTCCGGGAATCCCGGCCGTCGTTCACCCGGTCCCGAATCTTCCCAGTGATTGGCATGCTCCCCAAACCCGATAGTGTTCCATGCCGACCTCGCGGGACGAGATGCGCCGGAGGTGGCGCGGCTGCCGGCGGGAGGCACGACGGGATGTTCGCAACGACCAGCCAACCGGGCACGATCGAGCCGGACTCGACCCGCCGGACGGCGGGGCGGATCGTGGCTGTCGCCACCTTCGCCTTCTTCGCCCTCTACACCTGGCTCGCCCTGCGCCGCTACAACGTCTTCCGCACCACGGCGTTCGACCTCGGGATCTTCGACCAGGGCACCTGGTTGCTGAGCCGCTTCCGGGAGCCGTTCGTCACCGTGCGCGGGCTCGACCTGTTCGCCGACCACACCTCGGGGATCCTCTTCCTGATTGCACCGCTCTACTGGATCTGGGCCGACGTGCGCCTCCTCATCCTGCTCACCGGGGTGGCACTGGCGGCCGGGGGCCCGCTGACGTACCTGGCGGGTCGGGCAGTCGGGCTGGCTCCCCGCTGGGCGGCGGGGGCCGCCGTCGTCTACCTGCTCCAGCCGTCGATCGGCTGGCAGGCCTGGGACGGGTTCCATCCCGAGGTGCTCGCCATCCCGCTCCTGCTGTGGGCCTTCGTGGCACTGCTGCGGGACCACAACGGGTGGGCGATGCTGGCGATCGTGCTCGTGCTTCTCACCAAGGAAGACGCCGGCCTGGTGGTGGTCCCGCTGGGACTGCTGATGGCGCTGCGGTGGAAGAAGCGGAGCGGCTGGGTGGTCGCCGCCGCCGGCCTGGTGGCGTTCCTGGTGTCGTTCGGGGTGGTGCTCCCTGCGTTGTCGCCGACGGACTCACTGCTCTACACCGACCGCTACGCCATCATCGGCACCGGGCCGGTCGGTATCGCAACCGGCATCCTCACCCGGCCCTGGGTCCTGCTCGAAGGGTTGCGCACCATGTCCCAGGTCGCCTACGTGGCGATGCTCCTGCTCCCGGTGCCGATGGCCCTGCTCGCCCCCTGGGCGCTGCTGGCGGCCACCCCGGTGCTGTTCGCCAACCTGCTCACCGCCCACTACTACCAGTTCGACATCCGCTACCACTACACCGCCTTCCTGATCCCACTCGTCGCCATCGCCGTCGTCACCGGCCTGGCCCGCCTCGTGGCCCGTTGGCGGCCCCCGGCGACGACCCGGATCATGGCCGGGTGCCTGGTGGCGGCGGTCCTCGGCCAGCTCCTGTTCTCCCCGTTCCCGCTCGGACCGCGCCGCAACGACTGGGCCGGCACCCCACCGGATCTGGGTGACTACCGGACGGCGGTGGCGCTCATCCCCGACGACGCCGTGGTGTCGGCGTCGAGCGTGCTGGTGCCCCATCTCACCCACCGGCCGGAGATCTACCTCTTCCCGACCCCGTTCCTGCGCCACAACTACGGCCTGCAGAACGCGGTGATGCCCGACACGAACCGGATCGAGTGGGTCATCTCCACCACCGCCCTGGGCGAGGAGCACCGGGCGGTGCTCGAAGAGCTGCTCGCCTCACCCGAGTTCGACCTGGTGTTCGATTCGGACGCGATCGTGGTGCTGCACCGGAGGCAGGAGTAGCGCACCCTCAACGGGCGGACCCTCAACGGGCGGCGACCACCTCGATCTCGACCAGGAAGCCGCCGGGGAGCGCCGCCACCTCGACCGTGGAGCGGGCCGGCGGCGCCGACCCCACATACTCCCGGTAGACCGGGTTCACCACCGGGAAGTCGGTGATGTCGGCAAGGAAGATCGTCGTCTTCACGATGTCGTCGTAGCCGAGCCCGGCGTCGCCGAGAACGGCGCCGATGTTGCGCATCACCTGCCGGGTCTGGGCGGCGACGTCGTCGCCGACCGGATCACCCGTCGCCGGATCGACCGCGACCTGGCCGGACACGAAGACGAGACCGGCCGCCTCGGTGGCGGTCGAGTAGGGCCCCATCGGGGTGGGACTGCTGGGGGAGTCGAGAACGATCTTGGGCATGCGACCTCCTCGCGGCGCGGTTCGACAGGGACGCTACCGGAGACAGGGGCGTCGGTGGCGAGGAAGGTCAGCAGAACGACTGGCCGCAGCCGCAACTGCGTTGCTGGCTCGGGTTGTCGATCGAGAACCCGGACCCTTGCAGCCCGTGGTCCTTGAAGTCGATGGTGGCGCCGGCGACCAGCGGGGCGCTCTCCGGGTCGACGAGGAGCCGGATCCCGTCGGTCTCCGAGACGATGTCGGCGGCGCTCGCCTCGGTGTCGAAGAACATGTCGTACATGAAGCCGGAGCAGCCACCGGGTCGGACCGCGAGCCGCAGAGCCATACCGGGATCGCCTTCCGACTCGATCAGTTCGCGCACCTTGGCGGCGGCGGCGGACGACAGGCTGGCGGGAATCACGGCTGCGGTGGTCTCGTCGTTGGTGATCACGGTCGGTACGACCTCCATCCGGCTGACTGGGTCGGGCGAGTATAGGTGCCTCTTTGCACTATCACCGTAGGACTATTGGAAGCAACCTGCCTACGATGAGTCCCATGGTGGACACTTCAGATATCGAGGCCGCCCTGCGCCGGGTCGTCGATCCCGAGTTGGGATCGGACATCGTCGAACTGGGCATGGTGAAGGGGATCGACGTCGCCGGCGGCGTCGTGACGGTCCGCATCGCCCTCACCATCGCCGCCTGCCCGCTGCGGGACCAGATCGAGAACGAGGCGATCCGCAAGGTCCAGGCGCTCCCCGGTGTCGCCGAGGTCCGGGTCGAGACCACCGCCATGAACCAGGAGGAGCGATCATCGCTGATGGACCGGGCCCGGCGCCGGGTCCGGGACCAGGCCGCCCCCACCATGGTGAATCCGAACACGCGGGTGATCGCGGTCGGCAGCGGCAAGGGCGGCGTCGGGAAGTCGTCGCTCAGCGTCAACCTGAGCCTGGCGATCGCCGCGCAGGGCTACCGGGTCGGTCTGCTCGACGCCGACATCTGGGGATTCTCGATCCCCCGCATGCTGGGCGGCAACGGGCAGCGCCTCGAAGCCGGCGCCGACCACAAGATCGTCCCGGTGCGCGTCAACGGCCTGGACGTCGTCTCAACCGGCCTCATCCTCGACCGGGAGGACACCGCCCTCATGTGGCGGGGCCTGATGCTGTCGAAGGCTCTAGAGCAGTTCTTGCGGGACGTGGCATGGCCGCCCGACCTCGACTACCTGATCCTCGACCTGCCTCCGGGGACCGGCGACATCCAGATGGCGCTGGCCCGGCTCCTCCCCCAGGCCGAGCTGGTGGTGGTGACCACCCCGCAGCGGGCGGCCCAGAAGGTCGCGGCCCGCCTCGCCGACATGGCCCGCCGCTCCTACATGCCCGTGGTCGGCGTCGTCGAGAACATGGCCGGATTCACCACCGAGGAGGGCCGCCACTACGACCTGTTCGGCCGGGGTGGCGGCGACGGGCTGGCCTCGGATCTGGGCGTCCCGCTGCTGGGGCGCATCCCGATCGACCCGTCAGTCGTCTCCGGCGGCGACGACGGAGCCCCCACCGTCACCGCCCACCCGGACTCCCCGGCGGCGGTCGCCATCACCGCCACCGCCAAGCTGCTCACCGAGCTGGTTCCCCCCATCGCCGACGACAGCTGCAGCGCCCGCCTCACGGTGCTCGCCGAGCAGCTCGCCGACGGCTGACGTCCCGGCCCGAAGGCCGGCTTCGGCTCAGAGACAGAGGCTGGCGGCGAGCGGGTAGGGATTGACGGCGCCTCCGCCCCCCGGATGGAACTCGAAGTGGAGATGGGTCACCGTGTAGGCGGCGTTCCCCGTGTTCCCGACGTAGCCGAGCAGGCCACCGGCCGGGAGGTGCTGGCCGACGGCGAGGCCGCTGGCCCAGCCATCGAGGTGGGCGTAGTAGTACTCGTCGCCGCTGTCCCCCCGCAGCCACACGGTGATGCCCCCGAGACCGCCGTTGCCCATGCGCTTCACCGTGCCCGATTCCACCGCCACCACCGGGGTGCCGCGCACGGCGATTATGTCCACCCCTTCGTGGAAGCGGCCACCGGAGCGGGGCGCCCCCCAGGTGTCGGTGAAGGTCACCGCCCCGTTGACGGGGCATGCCATCCCGCCTGCCGGCGGTTCGGGATCGTCGGAAGGCACGGTGGTGGTCGTCACCCCCGGATCGGTGGTCGTGGTGACGTCCGGAGGGACGGTGGTGGTGGTGCCGTCCGGCGCCGCCGCAACGGTGGTGGTCGTGGTGGTCGAGGTGGCGCTCCGGGCCGCTTCCTCCCGCCGGAGCCGTTCCTCCTCTTCGCGCTGCCGCCGCGCCTCCTCCTGCTGCTGGTAGGCGGCGGCCACCTTGTCGTACTCGGCGTTGGCGGCATCGAGCCGGGCGAGGATGGTGGCGGCCTGCGTCTCCAGGTCGGCGTTGGCGGCCGCCTGGGCTTGCAGCGCCTCGGTGAGGCGGGTGTTCTGGTCCTGGTAGCTGGCCTCGAGAGCGAGGAGCCGTTCCAGCACGGCGCTGCCGTCGTCCGAGGCCACCGCAAGGTACCCGTTACGGAGCGGCACCTCGGTGATCGACGACAACCCGAACAGGTTCTGGGCGCCGCGGGAGCCGGCCGACATGTACAGCTCGAGGGCGACCTCCTGGGCGGCGACACGGGTGGTGGCGAGCTCCCGTTCCGCTACCGACAGCGAGGCGCTGAGCGTGTCGAGATCGGTCTCGATCTCGAAGGCCCGGGAGATGTTGCGGTCGTATTCGGCGGTGATCTCGGTCAGCTCGGCGCCGACCTCGCGGCGGCGGGCGTCGGCGGCGGCCACGTCGGCGGGGGTCAGCTCACCGGTCTGGGCGGAAGCGGGCACGGTCGCCAGGAGCAGGAACGCCAGGGCGGCGGCAAGTCGCTTCACTTCGTCAGCTCCTCGGAGAGGCTCACCTTGGTTGCCCGATCGACACCGCCCGCGCCCCACGATACTGCGCCCTCGTCGCTGAGCTTCACCAGCTGGGCATGAACTTGGGCAACGACGGCGGCGCCCAGCGCCGTGGGGACACCGGCGTAGACCTGGTCGGCGATCTCCCCGATGGTGCCCGCCCCGCCGGCCAGGGCGGCGAGGATCTGCCGCTCCCGGGCCAGCCGGTGGTCGATGTACCGGCGGATCGCCTCGCCCGCCGGTTCCATCATCTCCCCGTGGCCGGGATGGAGACGCGCCGGATGGAGCCCCGCCACCAGCCGCAGCGACGTCAGGTAGGCGGCGGCGTCCTCCACCACCACGGTTGCGCCACCGATGATGTGGTCGCCGGTGAAGAGGTCGTCACCGGCCTGGTAGCAGAGGTGGTCGGCGGTGTGGCCCGGGGTGTGGATGGCGATGAGCACCGCGTCGCCCACCGGGATCTCGTCCCGATCGGCGACGGCGGCGGTGGGGGTAAATCCGGGGCCGGGCCCGAACCCGAGCACCGGGACGTCGAAGCGGTCGCCGAGCACGTTGGCGGCCGGGGCGTGGTCGGGGTGGGTGTGGGTGACCAGGATCGCCTCCAGCTGGCGGTCGCCGACGCCGCCGGCGACGGCGTCGAGGTGAGCCGGGATCACCGGTCCCGGGTCGAGGATGACGATCCGGCCTGCCGACGACACGAGGTAGGTGTTGGTGCCGGGACCGGTGAAGGGACCGGGATTGGGAGCGAGGACCCGCTCAATCTGCATCGCGCTTCGCCTCCTCTGCCGCGCCGGGACCGACCCCGGTCACCCGGGCCGTCAGGATCACCGCCGCGGCGGGGTCGGCCGGATCCTCGTAGCCCGGTTCTCCGGGGAGCACCACCTGCAGTGATCGGTCGCCGGTGAGGCGAACTCGAGGGAGGATCGGCGTCACCACCCGGTCGACGGCCGACGCCAGCACCTCCGGCACCGTGGCGAAGCGGGCAAGATCCTCGAGGGTCTTCCTGGTGGGGAAGGGAAGCTCCCATTGCCCGGCGTCGGCCCGGGCGAGGACGGCGCCGGGCGCCACGAACTCGGCCCGATCCACCTCCTCCCCGTCGGGGAGCGGGACCAGCCCGTCGCCGCCGGCGGCGACGAAGAACCGGGCGTCGAACCGGACCGGGAGCGCCTCGGGCGTGACCCAGTTGCCGAAGAGCACGAGCTGGCCCGGGTCGAGTCGGACGCCACGACGGGCCGCCTCCTCGTACACCGCGGCGCCACGCCACCCGCCCCGGGCGACGAAGGGCGGATCGGCCAGCCACACCCCGGTCTCTTCGATCAGCTCCCGCAGCGCCGCCGCCTGCCACGGTCGCATCCGGCCGCCGGCGCCGACCAGCGCCCGATGGGCGGCCCGGTCGGTGCCGTCCACCGTCCCGCCGGGGAACACCCAGGCGCCGCCCATGAACCGGGCCGAGGCGGCCCGGCGCACCATGAGCACTTCGAGACCGTCCAGGGCCGGGCGAAGGAGACAGAGGGTCGCCGAGGAGCGGGGTGCGCCGCTCACAGCACCGTGGTGCGGTTGCGGAAGCGGCGCAGGCCCCATTGCCGGACCGCCTCCCGCACGCCGGGAATCAGCAAGGCGAACCCGATGGCGTCGGTGAGGAAGCCCGGCGTGATCAGCAGTGTCCCGGCAACGAGGATCATGGCGCTGTGGGCGAGCGGCCGCCCCGGGAAGGACCCGGCCGCGAATTCGGCCCGCACCCGGGACCATTCAGCGCGGCTCTGGCGGGACACCAGTGAGGCGCCGAGGATGGCGGTGACGACCACCACCAGCAGGGTGGGACCGAGTCCGATCCTGCCGCCGACCACGACGAAGAGGGCGATCTCCACGACGGGAGTCACCACGAACACCGTGAAGAGCAAGCTGGAGAGGCGCATCGTTCCGAGCTTACCGGGCCGGGTAGGCTGCGCCACATGGCATTGCGGGATCTTCCGGGTGTCGACGCCCTGACGGACCGGCTGGAAGCCGCCGCCGGGCCCGGGTTGCCCCGCCCGCTGCTCGTCGCGGTGGCCCGGGACGCCCTCGACGAGGCGCGGCGCCGCATCGGCGACGGTGACGACCCCGATCCGGTGGAGATCGCGGTCACCCGGCTCGCCCCGCTGCAGGGGCGCCGGCCCCGCACGGTGGTGAACGCCACCGGCGTCCTGCTCCACACCAACCTGGGGCGGGCCCCGGTCGCCGCCGCCGCTCCCGGAGCAGATGGAGCGGATCACCGCCGTCCTCGCCGACCTCCCCGCCGGTTTTACGGTGGCCGAGTTCCGGGACGCCATCGGCGTGAGCCGCCGGCAGGCGGTGCCGCTGCTGGAGTGGCTGGACGCGGCAGGCTGGACGACCCGGTCGGGCGACCAGCGTTACCTCAGATCGAGGCCGCAGCCATCACCTGGTGACGTTCCGCCTCCGTGAGCCCGCCCCAGATCCCGTAGGGCTCACGGATCTGCATGGCGTAATCGAGGCAGGGTCCCTTCACCGGACATACGCTACATATCGACTTGGCTCTGAGCTCCCTCCGCTCCCGCTCGTCCTTCCGCTCCGCGGTACTGGGAGGGAAAAAGAGATGGGATCGATTTCCACGACAGAGGGCGACGGGTTGCCAAGAGCGATCGAGCGGAATCACTAGGGGTCTCCTCCGCGGCTTCGTTGACGGAACGTGCAACCGCAACAAGAGACGGTAATGAAACCCTGAACCCGGCGCCAGGAAGAAGCTGGCGTTTCGCGCTAGCTATTCGCGAACAGGCCTGCCCTGGGGGATCTCCGCCGGACCCACTTCGAGCACGATTCCGTCCACCCCCAGCACCACGATGCCGTCGCCTTCCCGGATGCCAGCGGCCCGCCGTGACCGTGCCCGCCATCGCGCCCCGTCGACCGAGACGACCCCTTCGGGATCGAATCCGGTCGCTGCGATGCCGGCGCGGCCCACGAGGTGCTCCCGGCCGATGGTGGGGGTGGAGAAGCGGGAACGGATCACGGCGGTGATGGCGAATATGAAGAAGAGGGCGACACCGAGCACGATGAGCAGGACCTGCCACCAGCCGGGACCGAACTGGGGATGGGCCGTGGTGAATCTGATGCCGCCGACCAGCAGCAGCGCCGTCCCCCCGATGGAGCGGATCCCCAACTCGTTGCGCTGCAGGTCCCAGGTGTACAGCCCCATTCCGGCGGCGAGCACCGCCACCGCCCACCAGCTCACCGGCAGGGTGGCGAGGCCGTACCCGCCGAGGAAGAGCAGCAGCGCCGCCACCGCGGCGGCGAGCCCGACCCCGGCGGCGTAGAACTCGAAGACGGCGACGGTGAGCCCGGCGAGCAGGAAGAAGAGGGCCGCCTCCGGGCTCACCGCGAGGCGGAGGAACCGGGTGAGCAGGCCCGGTTTGAGGAAGCGCACCTCGACCGAGGGGATGATCACGGCGATGCCGTCGTCCCCGATCACGGTCTCGGACGTCTCGAGCGTGACCGGGCCGTCCGGGGTTTCCGCCACCAGCCCGTCGAGGCCGGCGATGAACTGCCCGATCGAGGGAACCACGACGTCGATGAACTCCGGGGCGTCGGACTCGGTGACCTCGACGGCCCGGTGCGCCAGGTCGAGGACGGCCGGATCGGGAACCAGGACCGCGGCGTCGCCCCGCACCACCGTCGGCGACGTGTACCCGATGCGGGCCCCCGGAGCCGCCCCGGCGATCGGCACCGCCGCCACCAGCTGGGCGGCGCCACCGTAAGCGGCAGCGCCGTCCGGGCCGACCCAGGCGACCACCGGGACCGGCGACGCCTCGACCGACGCGAGCAGGGCGGCCAGGTCACCCGACGCCACCCCGGGATTGTCGATCTGGAGCACGACGAGCTGGGCGTCGCCCGTCTCGATCGTCCCGGTCAGGAAGTCGATGGCGCGCTGGTCGAGCGGACCGCGCACGTCGGCCACCACCACCGGCCCGGCCTCCTGGGCGGAGGCGGTGACGACCGGCAGGACGAAGCCCACGAGCAGGAGCAGGGAGAGGAGGCGGATCCGCACAGCAGGGGGGATCATATTGGGGTCGAGCCGCTTCGGCACACCGGCCGGTTCCGGCGTCCCCGGCTCATCTCGCCGCCACCGGTTGCGACCGACCGCGCGCTGGTGGATTCGGCGCCGATCTCCTAGCCTCCACCTCATGTCACGCGTCCTGGTGCTCGCCGACGAGCCGTGGGTCCGCAACGAGGTCCACGCCGCCCTGACCGAGCCCCCCTACACCCTGATCGACCACGACGACCCCGTCACCGCGGCGGCCCGTGCCGTCGACGAGGCGGTCGACGTGGTGGTCACCGACCTGCAGGTCGGATCCATGGGTGGCATGGCCGTCACCCGCGACGTGCGCGACCGCGACGCCCTGGCGGGCCGGGAGTTCACCCCGGTGGTGATCCTGCTCGACCGGGCCGCCGACGCCTTCCTCGCCAAACGGGCCGGGGCCGCCGGCTGGGTCGTCAAGCCGTTCACGACCGCGACGATCCGGGAGGCGCTGGAACGGGCGACGGGAGGCTGACCGGCGCCTGAGGCGGCCGCCCATGAGCATCGTCAACATCGTCTACGTCGTCACCCTGGCCCTCTGCGCCTTGGGCTCGGGGTTCTTCTCCGGCTCCGAGACCGCCCTCATCGGGATCGGCAAGGAGCGGGTCCACCAACTCGCCGAGACCGGGAAGCGGGGGCGGCGGGTGCAGCAGCTCGTCGCCGACCCGGACCGTCTCCTCAGCACCCTGCTGGTCGCCAACAACCTCGCCAACATCCTGGGCGCCGCCATCGCCACCGCCCTCTTCATCCAGCGCCTCGGCCAGCGCTGGGGCCCCTGGGTGGCGACGGTGACGGTGACGGCGGTGGTGCTGGTGGTGGGTGAGATCACTCCCAAGAGCCTGGCCGCCCGCTACCCGGAGCGGTTCTCCCTGGCGGTGGCGCCCACCATCCTCCGCCTCTCCCGGGTCCTTGGGCCGGTGGCGCACCTGTTCACCGCCATCACCCGGGGCCTCTTCCGCCTCTTCCGGATCCCGGCCCGGCCCGACACCCACGCCGTCACCGAGGCCGACATCAAGGCCCTGGCGGAATTGGGCATGCACGGCGGCGGCATCGAGAGTGTGGAACGGGAGATCATCGACGCCCTCTTCACCCTCGCCGACCGGCCGGTGCGGGAGGTGGTGACGCCGCGGGTAGACATCGTGGCGCTCACCCTCCCGGTGAGGGCCGAAGACGTGAGAGCGGCGGTGGCGGCAGCCGGCCATTCCCGCTTCCCGGTCTCGGAGGGCAACCTCGACGAGCTGCGAGGGGTGCTCTACGTCAAGGACCTGCTCCAGCTCCCCGCCGAGCCCACCCCGGAACAGATCCGGTCGATCCTGCGGCTCCCGACGTTCATCCCCGAGTCGGCGACGATCCTCCGGGTGCTGCAGGACATGCGGGCCCGCCGCTTCGCCTTCGCGGTGGTGCTCGACGAGCACGGCGGCGTCGAGGGCATCGTCACGATCAAGGATCTCGTCGCCGAGCTGGTGGGTGAGCTGCAGGACGAGTACGACCCGGGCTCGCCGTCGGTGGTCCAGGTGGGCGCCCGACAGTGGGTCGCCGACGGCCGGCTCCCCCTCGAGGACCTGGAGGCCACGGTGGGCTACCACTTCCCCGGTGGGCCCTACTCGACGGTGGGGGGCCTCATCATGGCCCTCGCCGGGCGGATCCCGGAGGAGGGGGAACGGATCGAGACCGACGTGTGCGTCTTCACGGTGCTGGCGATGGACCGCAACCGGATCGACCGGGTGCAGGTTGAGCCACCCCCACAGCGAGGTACAATCACCTGATCGGGACGTGGCGCAGCTTGGTAGCGCGCATCGTTCGGGACGATGAGGTCGCCGGTTCAAATCCGGCCGTCCCGACCAGAAGCCGGCGGTCACCCGCCGGCTTCTTCGCGTCTCGGGCCCTGCGCTACGCCGGCTGGGCGGCGCTGCTGCCGACGATGGCCTTCTTCAGCACCTCCAGCTCCCGGCGGAGCCGGGACCGCATACTGTGCCGGAGGAACGGCCCGAGCAGCAGCGAGACGAAGCGGGTCGCCAGGCTGTCGGGCCCGGCGTCGATCCGGTTCACGACCTCGGTCTTGCCGTCGACGGAGTGCAGCTCCAGCCATCCCCGGAACGAGAACGGGCCGCGGTCGGCCTCGGTGGCGAACTCGCGGGGCGGGGCGTAGGAGGTGACCTTGAACTCGATCTCGGAGGGACGCCAACCCGCCACGTACTCGGCGACGAAACGGGCCCCCTCGCCGACCTCGCGGGATACCATCCGGGCCCGCCGCACCCCACTGACCCAGCGGGGCATGTTCTCGACGTTGGCGATGAAGGAGAAGACCTGATCGACAGAACGTTCGATCAAGATGCTTGCCTGAGCGATCATCCTGTCCTCCATCCGCTGGTCCCTACCGTACCCGACACCCGACCACATGCACGGTGACCTCACAGGTATCGGCCGATGCATGGGAATCGCTGAAGCGATCCCTCTCCTGCAACGGCAGCGGGGTGCGGATTCGCACCCGCACCCCGGCCAACAGTCGCTGTGATCGCGCCTAGTCGAGACCGTGCTCGGAGAGCCAGTCGGCGGCCACCGCATCGGGGTCCTCCCCGTCGTAGCCGACCCGCTCGTTGAGCTGGGTCAGGCCCTCGGTGGTGAGGGCGGCGCTGACGTCGTTGAGCACCGACACCAGATCGTTGCCGTAGGCGTCGACGATCTGGGAACGGATCACCGGGACCACGTTCTCGGCCGGCTGCAACCCCTTGTCGTCCTCCAGCAGCACGAACCCCCTGGCGGAGATGACCCCGTCGGAGGTGAAGAGCAGCGCCGCCTGGATCTCGTCGCCTTCGAGGGCCGTCACCGTGAGGGCGCCCCCGACGTCGAGCGGCTTGAACTCGGCGAACTCGATCCCGTATACGTCCTTCAACCCGATCATGCAGAACTCACGCTCCGGGCACTCCGGAGGACCACCGAAGATGAGCGAGCCGGCATGGGGCGCCAGGTCACTCACCGTCGTCAGACCCAGCTCGTCGGCGGTGTCCTGCCGCACCACGATGCCGTTCTTGTCTTGAGCGGGCGCCGGCTCGAGCACATCGATCCCGGCGTCGGCCCAGGCGTCGGCCAGGGCGGAGCGGGTGGCCGCGGTGTCGGAGGTGGGGGTGCCATCGAGCGCCGACAGCGCCGATCCCACGTACTCGGGGACCAGGTCGAGGTCCCCGTTCTCCAGCGCCGGTTTGTAGATCTCACGCGTGCCGATGTTGAGCCGACGCTCCACCGGGTAACCCTTCGCCTCCAGCGCCTGGGCGTAGATCTCGGCGAGCAGGGCATTCTCGCTGAAGTTGGCGGAGCCGATCACGATGGTCGGTCCGTCGTTGGTCGCGTCATCACCCGATCCACAGGCGGCGGCAATCAGCGCCAGAACCACCAGGAGCGCCCCGATGACGGTGCTGCGGAACATCCTCCGCATGGGTTTCCCTCCTTCTCAGTGTGCCCGTGAACCTAGCTGCGGGCCCGGACAAGATCGACGGCGCCGCACCCGTGGGGTCAGGTGGCGTGGATCTCGAGGTCGGCGAGGCCGGTGGTGGAGATGCCGGCGGGCACCACCAGTCGCTCCACCAGGCTCAGGAGGAGTTCGGTGGCGACCACCAGCGCCGCCACCAGCAGCCCCCCGGCGAACACCTCCACGTTGTCCTGGGTGGCGAACCCGTCCACCACGTAGCGGCCAAGCCCACCCCACGCCACGACCGCCCCCAGGGTGGCGGTGGCCACCACCTGCACCGCCGCCACCCGGACCGCGGCGAGGATCACCGGGGAGGCGAGCGGGATCTCCACCACGCCCAGCAGCTCGCGGTCGGTCATGCCCATGCCGCGGGCGGCCTCCACCAACGCCGGGTCCACCCCACTGATTCCGGTGTAGGCGTTGGTGAACATGGGAGGCACCGCCAGGGCGAAGAGAGCGAGGAAGGTCGGCCAGAACCCCAACCCGAGCCCGAGCCGGATGCTGATGGGGAGAAAGAGGGCGATGATGGCGAACGACGGGATCGCCCGCCCGATGTTGACGGCGGCGACCACCAGCTGGCCGCCGCGGCGCCGGTGCCCCAGCCATAGCGCCGGGGGGAGGGCGAGGGCCGCCGCCACCACGGTGGCGAACACGGAGAGTTGGACGTGCTCCCAGGTCCGGGCCGGGATGCCGCCCGAGCCGGACCAGTGGGCCGGATCCGTGAACCAGGCGAGGACGTCCCCGAGGAACCCCATCAGATCGCCGCCCTCCGCCGTGCCCAGGGCGTCGCCAACCGCTCCAGGCCGACCAGGGACAGGTCGGCCACCACCGCCAGGATGACCGACGCCACCGTGCCGACCACGATCTGGGTGGTTCCCACCGCCGTATAGAAGAGGTTGATGCCGCGCAGGATGAAGAAGCCGAGGCCACCCGAACCGATCAGGGAGGTCACCGTCACCAACCCGATCGTCGTCACGGTGGCGATGCGGATCCCGGCGATGATCACCGGGAGCGCCAGCGGGAGCTGGACGTCGAGAAAGAGCCGAACTGGGCCGAATCCCATGCCGTGAGCCGCCTCCACCACCGGGGCCGGGACCCCGCCGATGCCGGCCACGATGTTGCGGATCAGGATCAGCAGCGTGTACGACACCAGGCCGATCTCGGCGGTGAGGATGCTGAGACCGGTGATCGGCACCAGGAAGGCGAACAGCGCCAGACTCGGGATCGAGTAAAGGATTCCGGTGATCCAGGTGATCGGCGTGTAAGCCCGCCGCCAGCGCAGCGCCACCAGCGACAACACCGTGCTCACCACCAGCCCCACCCCGACCGCGATCCCGGTGAGGAGCAGATGCTCCTCGACCCGGGCGGCGATGTCGTCGAGGTGATCCCAGATCCATCCCCACCGGATGAAGGGCTGGTCGGCTGCCTGGGCGAGGATCACTGCACGATCTCCCGGCTGATGCCGTCGGCGGTGACCATCCCGAGGAACCGCTCCCCGTCGAACACGGCGGCCACGGCGGTGCGGGAGGTGATCACGGCGTCGAGCGCCTCCTTGAGGCTGCTGTTCGGGCCGAGACGGGTCCGGAACGGGCGGAGCGGGGCCTGCCCGACCGGACCGGTGGCCGGAAGGTCCTCGACCCCGAGCCAACCCTCGATCCGGTCGCCCGCCCCGACCGCCACCCAGTCCACCTCGTAGCGGTCCATGACGGCGCGGGCGTCGGCGGCGACTGCGGCGGGCGGCACCACCGGGCCGGGCTCGAGAGTGATCGCCGCCACCGGGATGAGCGACAGCCGCTTGATGCCCCGGTCCCTTCCCAGGAAGTCTGCGACGAACTCGTTGGCGGGGTCACGCAGGATCTCGGCCGGGGGGCCGTACTGCTCGAGGGTGCCGCCGTCGCTGAGGATGGCGACCCGGTCACCGAGCTTGATGGCCTCGTCGATGTCGTGGGTGACGAGCACGATCGTCTTGTGGAGCCGGGCCTGCAGCATCTGCAGCTCGTCCTGGAGCCGGGCCCGCACGATCGGGTCGACGGCGCCGAACGGCTCGTCCATCAGCAGCACGGGAGGATCGGCCGCCAGGGCCCGGGCGACGCCCACCCGCTGCCGCTGCCCGCCCGACAGCTCGGCCGGGTAGCGGGCCAGCATCTCGGGGGACAGCTCCACCACCTCGGTCAGCTCCTCGACCCGGGCGGCGATGCGGGCCTTGTCCCATCCCAGCAGGCGGGGCACGGTGCCGATGTTCTGGGCGATGGTGCGATGAGGGAACAGGCCTATCTGCTGGATCACGTAGCCGATCGAGCGCCGCAGCTCGTGGGGGGCGAGGTCGAGGATGTCCCGCCCCTCGACGGTGATCGTGCCCGAGGTGATCTCCACCAGGCGGTTGATCATCTTCAGCGTGGTGGTCTTGCCGCAGCCGGACGGGCCGACCAGCACCACGACCTCGGCGTCAGGGATCTCAAGCGAGAGCCGGTCCACCGCGGGCGCCGCGGCGCCGGGGAAGACCTTGGTCACCTCGGTGAGCTGGATCATGGAAGGAGCCGGCGGGCCATGGACCGCAGCCTACGGGGCCGCGGCGTTACCACGCCCGCGGCGGCGTTGCCGGACCTAGAGCAGCAGCTCGGCGAGCTGGACCGCGTTGAGGGCCGCCCCCTTGCGGAGGTTGTCGCCGACGGTCCACAGGCTGATGCCGCCCGCCTCGCCGACGGTGGAACGGACCCGGCCGATGAGGATCTCGTCCTTGCCGGCGCAGTCGAGCGGGGTCGGGACCCTGTCGTCTCCCCACAGCTCGGCGCCGGGCGCGGCGGCCAGGATCTGCTGCGCCTCCTCCAGGGTGACGGGGCGGGAGAAGAAGGCCGTGGCGGCGATGCCGTGGCCCACCATCACCGGGACCCGCACGCAGGTGGGCTCCACCAGGATGTCGGGGGCGTCGAGGATCTTGCGGGTCTCGTGGACCAGCTTCCACTCCTCGTCGGTGTAGCCGCCCTCGGCGAACGACCCGGCGTGGGGCAGCACGTTGAAGCCGATGGGACGGGCGTAGAGGTCACCGCCCGGGTCGGACCACCCTCCGTGAACCAGCAGCTCCCGGTCTTTGCCGAGGACCTCGAGTTCGTGCGCCAGGACGTTCATCCCGGTCTGCCCGGAGCCGGACACCGACTGGTAGGAGGTCACGTTGAGGCGCCGCAGCCCGGCGGCGCGATGCAGCGGCCCGAGCGCCATCATCACCACCATCGTGGTGCAGTTGGGGTTGGCGACGATGCCGTGGTGGGTGTGGATCGCCTCGTCGTTGACCTCGGCGACCACCAGCGGGACGTCGGGCTCCATCCGGAAGGCGGACGAGTTGTCGATCACGACTGCTCCGGCCGCGGCGAACTTGGGGGCGTACTCCCGGGAGCGGGAGCCGCCGGCGGAGAAGAGGGCGATGTCGATGCCTGCCGGGTCGGCGGTGGCGAGGTCCTCGACGACGACGTCCCCCCACGGGGTCGCCACGGTGCGTCCCGCCGAGCGGGACGATGCCATCAGGCGCAGCTCCGATACCGGGAAGCTACGGGACGCCAGGATCGACTGCATCGCCGATCCCACGGCACCGGTGGCGCCGACCACCGCCACCCGCGGGTTGCTCGAACTCATGAGGTCGCCTCCCCGGTCGCCGACAGCTCGAATCCGGCATGGAGGCGGCGGACGGCCTCGCCCACGTCCTCCCCCCGGACCACGCAGGATATGCGGATCGGCGAGGTAGAGATCATCTCGATGTTGATGCCGTTGTCGGAGAGGATGCGGAACATCTTGGAGGCGATGCCCAGCTCGTCCTTCATCCCCGCCCCCACCAGCGACACCTTGGCGATGTTCTCCTCGACATCGACTCCGGCTGCTCCCAGCTCCTCGACGATGCCCTCGGCGACGGCCCGCGCCTCGGTGAGGTGGCTGCGGGGCACGGTGAAGCTGATGTCGGTGACGCCCCGGATCGAGACGTTCTGCACGATCATGTCGACGCTGACACCGGAGTCGGCGAGCGGCTCGAAGAGCGCCGCCGCCACGCCCGGCTTGTCGGGCACGCCGTGCACCGTGACCTTGGCCTCGGATGCGTCGTGGGCGACACCTCGGATGATCGCCTCTTCCATGGTCTCCTCCTTTACCCACGTGCCGGCGCCGTCGTGAAAGGAGGAACGCACGTGGATGGGTATCTGGTACCTGCGGCCGAACTCGACCGAACGGCTCATCAACACCCGGGCGCCGCAGCTGGCGAGCTCGAGCATCTCCTCGAACGAGATCTCCTCGAGCTTCCTGGCATCCGGCACGAGGCGCGGATCGGCCGTGAAGATCCCGTCGACGTCGGTGTAGATCTCGCACATGTCGGCGTGCAGCGCCGCCCCCAAGGCCACCGCGGTGGCATCCGACCCGCCCCGGCCCAGGGTGGTGACGTCGCGGGAGTCGGGATCGACGCCCTGGAAGCCGGCGACGATGACGACCTTGCCGTCGTCGAGGCCGGCACGGACCCGGTCGCCCCGGATGCCGATGATCTCGGCCTGCCCGTGGGCGGGGGTGGTGAGGATCCCGGCCTGGGACCCGGTGAGGCTCATGGCGGGGACCCCATGGTCCTCGATGGCCATGGCGCACAGCGCCATCGAGATCCGCTCCCCGGCGGTGAGCAGCATGTCCATCTCACGGGGGTGGGAATTCTCGCTCACACCGTGGGCGAGCTCGATCAGCTCGTCGGTGTAGCTGCCCATGGCGGAGACCACCACGACGACGTCGTGCCCCTGGTCGTGGGTCGCCACGACGCGGCGTGCCACGTTGCGGATGCGGTCGACGTCCGCAACCGAGGTACCTCCGTACTTCTGTACCACGAGCGCCATGAGACGGCGGAGTGTACAGGGTGTGAACGGCCACTCGTTTCGATCCGGGGCGGAGTGAGGGGCCGGGGCGTTGGTAGCATCTCGGCTTCCATGGGCCGTCCACGCCGCCTTCGCCGCTCCCATCTCGCCCTCGCGGTGATCGTGCTCGTCGCCTGCGCCTGCGGCGCCTCCCCGGACGACACCCCTGCGGCGGCCACCACCACGACCGCGGCGGTGGCGACCACCACGACCACGACGGCGACCAGCGCCCCGGCGCCCCGTCCCCCCGCCGACCTCGCCGGGTTCCGGGCGCAGCTGACCGCCTGCGGGGCGAGCGCTCCCCCACCCCCCGCCGACCTCGCCTTCGCTTCCCCCGACGACCTGGGGCTCGATCCGTCCATCCCGGTCACGGTCACCATCACGACGTCCTGCGGCGACGTCGTGCTCGAACTCGACCCTTCCCTGGCGCCCGCCACCGTCAATTCCTTCGTGTTCCTGGCCGAGCAGGGTTACTTCGACGGCACCGTGGCCCACCGGATCGCCCCCGGGTTCGTGGTGCAGGCCGGCGATCCCACCGCCACCGGGACCGGCGGGCCCGGGTACGTGGTGCCCGACGAGCTGCCCTCCGCCGGCTACGTCTACCAGCAGGGGGTCGTCGCCATGGCCAATGCCGGGCCCGGCACCACCGGCTCCCAGTTCTTCATCATGCTGGGCGACGCCGCCCTTCCCCCCAACTACAGCGTGTTCGGGAAGGTGGCCGACGGCATGGACACACTGCAGCGCATCGCCGAGGTCCCCCTCGGTCCCAACGGGCGCGGCGAGGTGAGCGTCCCGCTCGAAACCGTCTACCTGGAACGGGTCACCGTCGCCCCCTGAGCCCGCCCTCCCGGAGCGGCAGCGCGGAGCCGCGCCTCCTATAGTTGCCGTCCATGGCCACCGACAAACGTGAGCGACAGCGCCAGAACCGCGAGGTCAAACAGGCCCAGGAGAAGAAGCAGCGCCGCCGCCGGCAGTTCCTCAACCGGTCGAAGCGGATCGCCATCTGGGCGGGGCTGATCCTGGCTCTGATCCTGGTGTCGTCGTGGCTGTGGGGCGGCGGATCCTCCGACGCCACCACGACCACGGTCGCGTCGGCGCCGTTCCTGGTGATCATCTAAGGTCGATGGCGGTCGACCTCCACCTCCACAGCGTCTTCTCGGACGGCTCCGAGACACCCCGAGCCATCATCGACCTGGCCGTCCGGGCCGGCCTCACCGCCATCGCCCTCACCGACCACGACACGCTCGACGGCGTCGCCGAGGCCGCCGCGGCCGCCGCGGCCGCCGGCCTCACCTTCGTCCCGGGCACCGAGCTCTCGGTCGACTGGACCACCGGCCCGATGCACCTGCTCGCCTACTTCCTGGAACCCGGCACCGGCCCGCTGCAGGATCGCCTCGAGGACATCCAGGCGGGACGGGCCCGGCGCAACGAGCAGATCGTCGCCCGACTCCGCTCCCTCGGCTTCGACCTCAGCCTCGAAGAGGTGGCGGCGGAGGCCGGCGGGCGGGGCGTGGGACGTCCCCATTTCGCCGCGGTGCTGCTGCGCAAGGGTTACGTGGCCGACCTGAGACAGGCCTTCGACCGTTACCTGGCGGCGGGGAGGCCCGGCTACGTGAACCGGGAGCGCCTCGACGCGATCACCGCCATTCGCCTCGCCCGGGCCTCGGGCGCGGTCCCGGTGATCGCCCACCCCCATACCCTGGGGATCACCGCCGCCGACTACACGGCAGCCTTCGAGCAGCTCGCCGCGGCCGGGCTCGGCGGGATCGAGGCCCACTACGCCGAGTATCGCCCCGAGATGCGCCAACACCTCGCCGCGGTGTGTCGCCGCCTCGGTATCGCCGCCACCGGGGGCTCCGACTTCCACGGCACCTACAAGCCCGGCCTCCAGGTGGGATCCGGGCACGGCGACCTCGCCGTCCCCGACGAGGCGTTGGAGGAGCTGCGGGGAGCGGCGGAACCGGGCGCTCAAGTCCCCCGTGACCAGGCCCGATAAGCACGCAGATCAGGAAGGCGGCCGTGGAAGACCAGTCGGATCAGAGTCCGGGGCGCTTCGAGGCGCCTGTCGCCTACGTCGACGTACGGACCCGCTACAACACGACGCGCGCCATCGGGGGCCTGGCGATCGTCGTGCTCGCCGCCTCCGGCCTCCCGCTCGGGCTCGGCACCGCTCCCTTCGTACTCGCCGCCGGCCTCGTCCTGCTCGGCGACGCCCTCTACCGCCGGAACCATGGCACCGGCGCCCTCCCGCTGCTGCTGGTCGACGTCACGGTGATCGGCGCCATCCTCCTGGTCCGCGGGTACTCCGCTTCGGTGGGGGTCGCCGGCATTCTCTACGTGCTCACCGCAGGGATGCTGCTGGTGTCGATGGCGCGCACCGCCGTCGTGCTCGGCTACGCCGCGGTGTGGAGCGGCGCGGTGGCCTCGGTGGCGCCCGTGATCCACGGCCACATCTCCTCGGTGCGCGCCACCGTCTTCGAGGCGATCACGATCGCGGTGTTCACCGCCATCGTCGCCCAGCTGCTGTACGGCGCGGTCCAGGCCCTCCACGCCGCAACCGTCCGGCATCGCACTGCCCTCAACAGTGAACGGCGGGCGGTGCGCCTCAAGAACGAGTTCGTCTCGATGGTGAGCCACGAGCTGCGCACCCCGCTCACCAGCATCGCCGGCTTCACCGACACCCTGCGGGAGAGCTGGCGGGACCTCTCGACCCGCGAGATCGAGGAGTTCCTGCTCATCATGCGTCACGAGGCGGCCCACCTCGGGAACCTGGTGGAGGACGTCCTGGTGATCCCCCGCCTCGAGGCCGGTCAGCTCCGCCTCGAGTTCGCCGAAATCGACCTCGCCGGCGAGCTGCGCGACACCGCCCGGCTGGTGTTCTCCGGCATCGATCAGGAATACAACGCCGCCATCCCGGGTGGCGTCGTCATCAGCGCCGACCCGATCCGGGTCCGTCAGATCATCCGCAACCTGCTCGAGAACGCCCGCAAGTACGGGGGCGATCAGGTGCTGGTGGAGGGCGAAGCCCGCGGCGACCGCTATATGGTCGTCATCAGCGACAACGGCCCGGGAGTACGGGAAGAGGACCGGGAGCGCATCTTCGAGCACTTCGAGCAGGCGACCAAAGGTGACGCCCGCTCCAACCAGGGGGTGGGGCTCGGTCTCCCCATCGCCCGCAAGCTGGCCCGCGCCATGGGTGGTGACCTGTGGTTCGAGGCCCGCTTCCCGACCGGTTCCCGCTTCTGCTTCACCGTGAACCTGGTGCGCATCACCCACGACGCCCACGTGGAGATGCCGCCGCCGGTCGAGACCAGCGAAGTCCCCTGAGCCCGTGCCGTAGCGGCTCCGGTCCGGTCAGCCCGTCGGTTCGCCGACGCCGCCGCTGCACGCGGCGCCCGGCTCGGGGGCGTGGCGGTCGCCGTCGAACTCGTTGACGAACTGGTGGAGGCGGGAGTCCCCGGCGTCGGTGAGCTTCAGCCGATACCCCCAGGCGGTGGCCATCAGCGGCGAGTCCTGCTCCGCCACCGGGCTGACGATGACCTTGCGGAAGTCGCCGGCGATGCCCCGCAGCGTGTCGAGCTGCCCGGCGTCGATGCCCGGCTGGTAGGTGATCCACACCGCGCCGTGCTCGAGCGAATGCACCGCGTTCTCCTTGGGCACCGCGGCGTCGTAGACACCGCAGTTGAGCCACACCGGGTTGTGACTCCCACCGGCAGGGACGACGTCGTCGTAGGCGATCTCACCCTCGACGTGCGCCCGCGAGGCCACGGCCACGGTCTCGGTGCCGTCCGGGATGCCGACGGCCGGGGTCTGGCCGGGGAGGGCGATGGTGACGACGATGGCCAGCAGGACCACCGCCACCACCCCGATGCCGATCTTGCGGCCCAGGCCCGATCCGAGGCCGGACGGCCCGGTGCCCGTCGCGCCGCTACGCCTCGTCCTCTTTGGTGTGTTGCCCACGGATCCCCGATCCACGCTTCCCGGACGGCCTCCCCGCCGCCGGGGGACGCGCCATGATGGCCGCCGCCAGATCCTTGTCGGGCGAGTGTGTCGGGAATCCGACTCTCACCGATCCGGGGTGTCGATGCTCCCATCCGATTCGGCCTCGGTGGGCACCGGGGATTCGTAGGTGTGGGACGGCAGCGGGGCCGGCACCTCGCGGGGTCGCCACGCCACCACCCATGCGCTGGGACGCGGCTGGGGGGGCGGGGCGCCACGAGCCTCGGCCTCGTCCCGCAGCACCCGGGTGATGGCGGCGGCGATCGCCGCCGTCTCCGCCTCCCCGGCGCCGCCCACGATCTCGAACGGTGCGGTCATGAACCCGACTCTACGAGCTCGACCAGGGTGCCGCCGAACGCGGCAGGATGCACGAAGGCAATGCGCGACCCCCGGCTGCCGGGACGGGGAACCTCGTCCACCAGGCGGGCACCCTCGTCGCGCAGGTGCTGCAGGGCCCCCTCGATGTCGGCCACGGCGAGGGCGATGTGGTGGAGTCCCTCACCACGGTGCTCCAGGAACCTCCCCACCGGCGTGTCCACGTCGAGCGGTTGCAGGAGCTGGATGAAGGAGCCACCAACGGCGATCATTGCCTCCTCGACCCCCTGGCTCTCGACCACCTCGCGGGAGAGCGGCTCCGCCCCGTAGAGCCGGCGGTAGGAGGCGAGGGCGGCATCGAGGTCGGCGACCGCGATCGCCACGTGGTCGAGGTTGTAGGCGAACATGGCGGGAACGCTAGTGCCCGGCCCGGTCCGCGGCCTCCGCCGGTGGCCGTGGGTAGCATCCGCCGGACCGGAGGAGGACCCGACCGTGCCACCCGTGATCTGCTCCATCGCCCGCACCCCGATCGGCAAGCTCAACGGCGTGTTCGCCGACCTGCCCGCCGTCGACCTGGGGGCCGCCGTCATCGCCGCCGCCCTGGAACGGGCCGGAGCCGACCCGGCGGGTCTCGACGGGGTGATCTTCGGCCACGTCATCCGGGCCGGGCAGGGCCAGAACACGGCGCGCCAGGCCGCCCACCGCGCCGGCATCCCGCTGACGGTGCCGGCGGTCACGGTCGACAAGGTCTGCCTCTCGGGCATGACGGCCATCGTGGCCGCCGCCCGCCGCATCCGGCTCGACGAGGCGTCCCTCCTCGTCGCCGGGGGGATGGAATCCATGACCGGCGCCCCTCACCTTCTCCCCGGGGCCCGCCGCGGCTACCGGTTCGGCGACGCCGCCCTGGTCGACTCCATGCTGCACGACGGCCTGTGGTGCGCCTTCGACAACTGCAGCATGGGCGAGTCGTCCGACACCAAGGGGCGGGAGCTGGGGATCGGCCGCGCCACGCAGGACGCCTGGGCGGTGGAGTCCCATCGCCGGGCCCGGGCCGCCACCGAGACGGGAGGCTTCGACGACGAGATCGTGCCGGTGACGGTGCCGGCGCGGCGAGGTGATCCGATGGTGGTGCACCACGACGAGGGCATCCGTCCCGACACCTCGATCGAGGCGATGGCGGCGCTCCCGCCCGCCTTCGGCGCCGGCGGCACGATCACCGCCGGCAACGCCTCCCAGATCTCCGACGGTGCCGCCGCCCTCGTGGTGGCCTCGGCCGAGGCCGCCACCGAGGCAGGGCTCCCGGTCCTGGCCGAGATCGTCTCCTCCGCCGAGACCGCCGGGCCCGACGCCACCCTCCACGACCGTCCCGCCGAAGCGTTGCGCCTCGCCCTCGACCGGGCCGGGCTCACCCCCGGCGACCTGGACCTCGTCGAGATCAACGAGGCGTTTGCTTCGGTCGCCCTCTGGTCGGCGCACCTGCTCGAGATCCCGGCGGAGCGGGTCAATGTCAACGGGGGGGCGGTGGCGCTCGGCCACCCGCTCGGGGCCAGCGGCGCCCGCCTCGTCGTCACCCTGGTCAACGCCCTGCGACGGCGTGGAGGCGGCCTCGGGGCCGCCACCCTGTGCGGCGGCGGTGGGCAGGGAGAGGCTCTCGTGGTGCGGGTGGCGGCGCCGGAGGCGTGACGAGCCGCCGGCGGCTCGGCGGGATCCGGTCTCAGGCCCGGCCCCGGGCGACCGCCTCCTCGAGCAAGGCGTCGTAGCGGGGCGCCACCACCGACCAGTCGATCTCCCCCATCACCGGGCGCAGCCCGTCGGCGATCGCCTGTGCCTCGTCCCGGTTCTGCAGCGCCCAGGTGACGAGGTCGACCAGCTCCTCCTCCCCGTGGTAGAGGCAGTGGCGGTGCACCTCGACCGGCAACCGCTCCGGGTACACCAGGCGGTTGGGCAGCACCGGGAACGCCCCGGCGTAGATCGCCTCGGTGACGGCGATCCCGAAGTACTCCTGGTTGGCGGTGGACACCACGATGTCGCTCGACATCAGGAAACGGTCGTAGACGTCGTCGGAGGCATACCCGTAGTGCACCAGCCGGTCCCCCAGCCGGCGCTGCAGCCGTTCGAAGGTCGGCGGGTTGGAGACGAACTGCTCGCCGGCGATGACCAGCTCGAAGTCGATCCCGCGCTCCTGGAGACGGCTCATGGCCCGGGCGAAGCTGGTGGGGCCCTTGTCGTACTCCCAGCGCTGGTTCCACACGATGCGGGGCACCGGGCCCCGCGACCTCTCGAGGGAATCGAAGCGGCGTAGGTCGACGCCCACCGGTACCACCCGGGTGCGCCGCCGGACCCCGGGGATGAAGTCCTCGTGGTCGTGGTCGGGGAATTGGCGGAGGAACCGGGACAGCTCCCCGAACCAGTCGTCACGGTGGAACTCGGAGTTGAAGAGGACCAGGTCGGCGGCCAGCATCGAGAGCCAGTTGACCATGGCATAGGTCTGGTCCGGCTTGTCCTGCGAGGAGAGCGGGTAGCTGAGCTGGTTCTCGTGCATGAAGAGCACCACGGTGGCCTCGCCGAGATCCCGGTACGCCAGCCCGAGCAGGGCGGGGAGGTTCAGCATGCTGGTCCCCAGCACCACGTCCACCGGACCGTTGCGGGCAATCTCGGCGTGGAGCTCGGTCGCCAGGGTGGCGGCGCCCCCCTGCATCCGCCACTTCCAGAAGCGCGCCTCGTGGGTGAGCAGCACGATCTCGTGGTTCGAGAACCGCTGGTAGCCCTCGGCCCAGGCCCGGTGCGACCCGGCGAAGTAGGGCTCGATGACGACGATTCTCATGCCGCCTCCGATCGCGCCGCCTCGGGTCGCGCCACCACCGTTCACAGCTCCTTGCGCCCGACGAGGGCGCGCCCGAGGGTGATCTCGTCGGCGTAGTCGAGGTCGCCGCCGACCGGCAGGCCGCTGGCGAGCCGGCTCACCGTGACCCCGAGCGGTTTGAGCAGCCTGGCGAGGTAGAGGGCGGTGGTGTCACCCTCGACGGTGGGGTTGGTGGCGGCGATGACCTCGCGGATCCCCTCCGTCTCGACCCGGCTCGCCAGCTCCTTCATGCGGAGCTGCTCGGGCCCGATGCCCTCGATCGGCGAGATGGCGCCACCGAGGACGTGGTAGCGGCCCGAGAACTCCCGGGTACGTTCCAGCACCGAGATGTCCTGGGCCCGCTCCACGACGCAGAGCAAGGTCGGGTCACGGCGGGCGTCGCGGCAGATCGAGCACAGCTCCTCGCCGGTGATGTTGAAGCACTGGGAGCAGAGCCGCACCTGGCGGCGCAGTTCCACGATGGCGTTGCCGAGCCGGAGAGCGTCGGCCTCCTCGACGTGGAGCAGGTGGAAGGCGAGGCGCTGGGCGCTCTTGCGCCCGATCCCGGGAAGGCGGGCGAGCTCGTCGATGAGCCGTTGCACCGGCGGCTCGAACATCAGCCGAGCAGGCCCCCGAGCCCGAGGCCGCCCATCGCCTGCCCGGCATCGGCGCCGGCGGCCTGGAGCGCCTGGTTGACGGCCGCCACCACCAGGTCACCGGCCATCTCGGGATCGTCCGGATCGAGCACCGCCGGGTCGAACTCCACCGAGAGCAGCTCTCCCGACCCCCGCACGACGGCGGCGACGGCCCCTCCCCCCGCGGTCCCGCGGTAGGTCTTGTCGGCGAGCTGCTGCTGCGCCTGCGACAGTTGCTCCTGCATCTTCTGCGCCTGCTCCATGAGCTGGCGCATGTCCTTCGGCATGCGTCCCATGCGGGTCAGCGTAGCGGCTCCGGGACCTGATTCCGGGACGCCGACGACCGGACCGGTAACGGGCCCCCGGCCGTCGCGGGGGCCGGCGAGGGCGGCCGCCGTCTCCCGTGAGGGCTAGTCGGAGACGACCTCGCCTCCGAGGATGTCCGCCACCAGGTCGGCCGGGTCGGCGATGTCATCGCCCTCTTCCAGCAGATCGTCCTTGTCGGGCGCCCGCGACGGGGCCTCGGGCCGCAGAACGCCATCGGACGGAGCGGCGGCCCGGAAGGTGACGCGGACCGCGCCCCCGAGCAGCTCGCGTCCCAGCGCCTCCATCATGCCGATCAGCTCCCGATCGGCGCTGAGCTGCTCCAAGTGGAACTGGGACTCCAGCTCCAGGGCGACGGTGCCGTCCACCACCTCGACGGGGACCGCTTCCTTGAGGAGAGCGTGGCGCCGCGGGCCCCCCTCGTCCCGCACCCGGGCGGTGAGGGCCGGCCAGGCGGACTCGAACGTCTCGAGATCGAGGGCGGTGAACGGCTCGGAGGGCTGCTCCGGCGGCGGGGCGGCCGGAGGCGCCGCGGCAGGGGAGGCATCCGGGAAGGGAGCGGTGGCATCCGGCGGCTCGGCTTCGTCCGCCGGCGCGGGATCGTGGCGGGGCGGAGCCTCCGGGACCTCGTCGGGGACGGGCGCGGCGGCAGGGGCAGGGGTAGGAACAGGAGCAGGTGCGACGGGCGCCACCTCGGACGGTGGGGCCGGCGGCGCCGTGGTCGAGAAATGCCGCATCTGCCGTTCCATCCGGTCGACCCGCGCCACCACCGAGGCAGCGTCGAGGGCGGTCTCGGGCCGGGTGAGGCGGATCAGCGCCAGCTCCACCACCAGCCGTTCCTCCCTCCCTTGCCGCAGCTGCAGCAATGCTTCCGAGAGATGGTCGATGGTGCGCAGCACGTCGGCGGCCTCGAAGGCGGTGGCATGGCGGCGCCATTCCTCCAGCGTGTCGAGCGGCTCGTCCACCACCTCCTCGAGGTTGGGAGCGTATTGGGCGAGGAAGACGCCGCGGAAGAACCCGAGCGCCTCGCCGACGAAGCGGCGCAGGTCGGCGCCCTGGGCGGCGAGCTCGGCGACGAGCGTCAGGGCCCCGGGGGCGTCGTGCTCCCGGATGGCGGTGGCGAGGGTGGCGAAAGCCTCGGTGTCTGCGAGCCCGAGGGCCCGGGCCACGAGGTCCGCTTCGACGTTGCCGCCTCCGAGCGCCGCTACCTGCTCCAGCAGGCTGAGGGCGTCCCGCACCGAACCCCGGGCGTGGGTCGCCACCATCGTCAGGCCTCCGGGACGGGCCTCGAACCCCTCCCGGGCGCTGATGGTCGCCAGGTGTTCGACCAGGATCTCCACCGGAACCGGATGGAAGTCGAAACGCTGGCTGCGGCTCCGGATGGTGTCCAGCAGCTTGTAGGGCTCGGTGGTCGCCAACACGAAGATGACGTGCTCCGGCGGCTCCTCGAGGGTCTTGAGCAGGGCATTGCCCGCCGCCCGGGACAGCATGTGCGCCTCGTCGAGGATGTAGACCTTGTGGGCTCCCCCGGCGATGGCGACGGTGCCGACGTTGACCCGGATCTCCCGGATGTCCTCGACCTTGTTGTGGGAGGCGGCGTCGAGCTCGATCACGTCGAGCGAGGTGCCCTCGGTGATGCCGATGCAGGAGAGGCAGGCGTTGCAGGGCTCGCCGGAATCGAGGCGATCGGTGCAGTTGAGGGCCTTGGCGAGCAGGCGGGCCGTGGTCGTCTTCCCGGTTCCGCGGGGTCCGGCGAACAGGTAGGCGTGGGCGATCTTGCCCTCCACCACCTCCCGGGAGATGGTGGTGGTCACGTGGTCCTGCCCGATCACCTCGTCGAACCGCTGCGGCCGATACTTGCGGTAGAGCGCCTGGTAGTCCATCGCGTGCGATGGTAGGCGACGGGGCCGACTCGGTGACACGAGGCCCCTCCGCCGGTAGGATATGCTCGCGCCGTGCCGAGTCGGACCACTCCGCTTCGGGGACGGCGCAGAACGGCCTCGGTCCTCATCGCCGCTCTCCTCCTCCTCGTCGTCGCCGCCCCGATGGCGGCGGCCACCACCCCGACGGCGGCGTCCCCACCCGTACCCGACGGGTTCCACGCCCCCTTCCCGCTCCTCCCCGCCCATCTCGTCCCCGACCGCTGCATCCCCTCTCGCAGGTACGCCTGCCCGCTCGGACCGTTCCGCTACCTGGGACCGATGGCGGAACCTGCGGTCGCCGGCGAGGAGCCGATCCCGTCCTGCCGCCTCGACGCCGCCGATCTCCCCGAGGGCACGATCGGTTACGTCCCCGGATCAGGCGCGGTGGCCGGGACCGGCCCGTTGCTCCGCTACCGGGTCGGGGTCGAGGCCGGGCTCGCCCTCGACGCGGCGTGCTTCGCCGCCGCGGTGGAGGGCGTCCTCGGCGACGGGCGGGGGTGGATCGGCACGGGCGAGGTCGCCTTCCGGCGGGTCGACACCGAGCCGGCCGACTTCGTGATCGTGCTGGCCTCCCCCGCCACCACCGATCGTCTCTGTGCCCCGCTGCAGACCAACGGCCGCTACTCGTGCCGCAACGGCAACCTCGTCGTCCTCAACGCCCGGCGTTGGGAGGAGGGAGCCGACGCCTTCGGGACCGATGTCGACGGCTACCGGCGCTACATGGTCAACCACGAGGTCGGGCACCGCCTCGGCCGCCACCACCTCTCCTGCCCGGCCTCCGGCGAGCCGGCACCGGTGATGATGCCGCAGACCAAGGGGGTGGGCGGCTGCACCCCCAACCCGTGGCCGACCCCCGACGAACTCACCGGCCGCTGAGCGACCGCGGGACCGGATTCACCGGCTGGCAGGAACTCTCCACCCCGGAATCTCCGTCTCATCGCGAGAGACCGAAACCCTTTGAGACAAGGAGGAAACATGCGTTCCGCCATCGCCCTGATGGTCCTGCTCGTCTGCTCGAGCGCATGTGGAAACGCCGCCCCCGCCCCCGCCGCCAACGGCGGCGGTCCGGCCGGCGACGAGACCTACGTCCTGACCGCAGCCGACGCCGGCCTCGACCTCGAGGTCGCGGTGGGCGACACGATCGAAGTGACGCTGGAAGGCAACCCGAGCACCGGGTACGGCTGGGAGGTCGAGAGCGTCGACGCCGCCGTACTGGAGATGGTCGGCGAGCCGGAGTTCGTGTCCGCCGCCGCGGCCGACCTGGTGGGAGCCGCCGGCACCTTCACCTTCACCTTCACCGCCGCCGCCGGCGGGAAGACCGACCTGGTGCTGGTGTACCGTCGCCCCTGGGAG
>CAYQEC010000014.1:0-58293 GCA_964416425.1 uncultured Acidimicrobiaceae bacterium
TCTCCTGAACCGTGATCTCGATGGTCACATTCGGATGCGCGGCCATGAACTCATCGGCCACGTTCTGCCAGATCGTGAGTCCGGGGTCGCTGTTCTGAATATGCCACCAGCGGATCGTGACCGGCTCCATCGGAGCCTCCGACGTGGTGGTCGCTTCCGCCATCGTCGTCGTTGCCGCCGCCGTGGTGGTCGCCTCCGGTGCGGCCGTCGTCGTGGTGTCTTCAGAATCGGATCCGCACGCCGTGGCGACCAAAGCGAGGACCGCCAGCAGCATGAAGAGCCGCTTCAGTGTGTATCTCACGTGCTCATTCTCCTTCCCCATCCGTCGTGGGACTTGGTGTGCCCAGGTCAGAAAACGTCTTCATCACTCCGTTTCTGGTCTCCGTTCCTCCCGGGTGTGTGGTCTAGGTAGCGATGGCCCGGCACGACTGCCGGACCACCAATTCGGTTGGTAGCGTCAGGTGGACTGGGTCGCTGGCGGGTTGGTCGATCAGGCAGATGAGGAGCTTCGCCGCCTCGTGCCCCATCTGCTGGATCGACTGGTCGATGGTCGTGAGCGGTGGATCGGTCAGTGCCGACTCCGGGATGTTGTCGAACCCGATGACGGACAGGTCGCCGGGGAGCGTCATGCCGAGGGAGCGGGCGACCTTCATCGTGTGGATGGCCGACACGTCATTGGCGGCGAAGACCGCCGTCGGCGGGTGGGGCATCCCGAGGAGCCGCCGGGCCGGTTCGTCGGCCGATTCCGGCGTGTAGCCACCGACCCGGATCAGGTCGGGGTCGACGGCGATCCCGGCCCGTTCCAGGGCGGTCCGGTACCCCACCTCGCGGAGCCGGGCCGACTCGAGGTCGGGGCGCCCGGCGAGGAACCCGATGCGGCGGTGGCCGAGCTCGATGAGGTACTCGGTGGCGGCGATGGCGCCTTCGAGGTTGTGGGAGTCGACGGTGGGAAAACTGGACGACCCGGCATGGGGGTCGACGGCGACCACCGGAGCGCTGCTGCGGACGTCGACCACCGTCGGGGTCACCAGGATGGTGCCGTCGGTGAGCGTGCCGCTGAGGCGGGAGATGTAGCGCTTCTCCCAGCCGACGTCGTCTTCGATGTGGCCTCCGCCCGAGTAGACGATCAGCTCGTAGCCGGTGCCGCGGATGGCCCGGGCGGCGCCCTTGAGCAGCTCGGCGCTGAACGGCTCGAGGTCGGCGACGACGATCCCGATCACGTTGGTGCGGCGGCTGCGGAGGCTGCGGGCGACCAGGCTCGACTCGTAGCCGAGTTCGTCGATGACCGCCTGTACCCGGGTGAGGGTCGCCGGAGCGACGCCGTAGTGGCCGTTGACGACCCGGGAAACGGTAGCGATGGAGACTCCCGCCTCGGAGGCCACGTCGCCGATCGTCACTCGTGCGTTCGAGCGCACCCTTCTGCCCCTCAGGTTGCTGAGAACGATTTCGAGAACGTTTTCAATACTGCCATCCCGGCCGGGACGATGCAAACGAAACGGGCCTCTCCGGCCCCGGATCAGCCCGCCGGCTCGACGATCACCTTGAGTCCGGAACGCCCCGCCGCGATCCGGAACGCCTCGGCGGCGTCCGCCAGCGGGTAATGGTCGGAGATGACCGATCCGAGGTCGACCCCGCCGCCGGTGGCGAGCGCGATCGCCCGCGGATACACCTCCCCCATGCGCCGGGACCACGCCAGCGTCAACCCCTTGCGACGCACGGTGCCGGCGGTGAGCGTGGTCGTGTCGCCGGACGGGATGCCGACCATCACCACCCTCCCCCCGGGGCGGGTCCAGCGCACCGCAACGTCCACCGCCTCGTCGCTGCCGGCGACGTCGAAGCCGACGTCGACTCCCGCCGGACCCTGCGGGTCCCCGGCGGTGGCGGTGGCCTGCGCTTCCTCAGGTGTCATGACCACCGTGGCCCCCAGCGCCGCCGCGGCGGCGCGGCGGTGCGGCAGGGGCTCGACCGCCACGATCCTCCCCACCCCCGAGACGTGCAGCGCCTGGATGAGGAGCAGGCCGATCGGGCCGCATCCGACCACCCCGACGTCGATCCCGGGGCGGACATGCCCGAGGTCGAGGGCGTGGACGGCGACCCCGAGCGGTTCCAGTGTCGCCACCTCGGCGTCGGAGAGTGCCGCCGGCACCGGGTGCAGGCGCCGGGTCGGCCAGGTCACCAGCTCACGCAGGGCGCCGTCCTGCTCCCCGTGCCCGGCGAATCGAACGTTCGGACAGAGGTTGCCGTCGCCGCGAGCGCAGAGCGGGCAGGCTTCGCAGGGAATGGCGGGGTCGACCGCTACCCGGTCACCCTCGCCGCGTCCCTCCACCACCACGCCGCCGAACTCGTGGCCGAGCACCAGCGGAGCGGTGAGGGCGGCAGTGCCGATCGCCCCCTCGGAGTACCAGTGGAGATCGGAGCCGCAGATGCCCACCGCGGTGACCCGGACGAGCGACTCGCCGGCGGCCGGGATCGGATCCGGCTCCTCGCCGACCCGCACGTCACCGGGGCCGTGGAGCCGGGCGACCCTCATCGGCCCACCCTCCGCGCATCGGCGGCGCGCAGCATGCTCCACGAGATCGGGGGGAGGGCGATCCGCACCGTGGTGTCCTCGGCCGTCCAACCCGCCGCACGGGGCACGACCCGGTCGGGCTCCTGCTCGGTGTTGGCGGCATGGCGGTCGTCGCCGGCCAGTACCAGATGCTCGACGACCTCGTATCCGGGGAGGGCGGCGAGGTCGACGGCGAGCTCGACGGTCTCGGTGGCCGACCGGTTGACGGTGAACACCGCGAGGGCGCCCTCCCCGGCATCGTGGGTTGCGACGGCGTCCACCACCGGCACCTCGCCGAAACGCATCGTGTCGTAGCGGGGCCCGGCCGGGGTCGCCGCCAGCACCTCGCCGCGGGCATGGGCCGCCGTCAGGGAGAAGGGGTGGAAGATCGCCTGCCTCCAGGCCGGCCCTCCCGGTTCGGTACGGATGGCGCCGATGCTGTTGACGAGCTGGGCCTGGCAGGCGACGCCCACTCGGTCGTTGTGGCGCAACAGGGTGGCGAGCAGCGAGCCGACGACCACGGCGTCGGTGACGGTGTAGGCGTCTTCGGAGAGCCGCGGCGCCTGCCGCCATCCGGTCGGCGGATCCTGGGCCTGGTGGCGGGTCAGATACCACACGTTCCACTCGTCGAAGGAGATCCCGAGCCGCTTGCCGGATCCCCTGCGGGCCGCAACCTGATCGGCGATCGAGGTCACGGTGGTGATGAAGCGGTCCATGTCGACGGCGGAGGCCAGGAAGCTGCCGAGATCGGCGTCGGTCTCCTCGTAGTAGGCGTGGGCCGAGATCAGGTCGACCTGGTCGAAGGCGTGCTCCAGGACCGTCTCCTCCCAGGTGCCGAAGGTCGGCATCCCGGCCCCCGAGCTGCCGCAGGCGACCAGTTCCAGCTCCGGATCGATCATGCGCATCGCCCGCGCCGTCTCGGCGGCGAGGCGGCCGTACTCGTCGGCGGTCTTGTGGCCGAGTTGCCAGGGACCGTCCATCTCGTTGCCGAGGCACCAGGTGCGGATCCGGTAGGGCTCCGAGCGCCCGTGGCGGCGGCGGAGGTCGGAGAGCGCGGTTCCCGCCGGATGGTTGGCGTACTCGAGCAGGTCGAGGGCTTCCTGGATGCCGCGGGTGCCGAGGTTGAGCGCCAGCATCACCTCGACGCCCGCCTTCCCCGCCCAAGTGGCGAACTCGTCGAGCCCGAACGTGTTGGGCTCGATCGATCTCCAGGCCGTGTCGAGGCGGGTCGGCCGCTCCTCGACCGGACCCACCCCGTCCTCCCAGCGGTAGCCGGAGACGAAGTTTCCGCCCGGGTAGCGCACGATGGTGACCCCGAGTTCCCGGGCCAGCCCGAGCACGTCGCTCCGCAGCCCGTGCTCGTCGGCCGCCGGGTGACCCGGCTCGAAGATGCCGGTGTAGACGCACCGACCCATGTGCTCGACGAACGATCCGAAGGTGCGGCGATTGACCGGAGCGATCACCGCGGCGGGATCGATCAGCATCGAGGCTCTGGGCGTCATGTTCTTCTCCCGACGGGATGGCGGCTGGCGGGGAACGGGCGTCACGGACCCGCTCCGTCTCCGGCCGCATCGTACGACCGGCGGCCACCACCGCGGCCGTCACGACGCCCATCCATGGCACCCGTCACCGCTTCGTCCCGGTCAGGGTAGGGATGCGTACGAACGGGGACACCTGCGATGGTTCCCGCCCGGCGGCGATCCCCCACCAGGAGCCGCGGCCGCTCAGCCGCGCAGGTCCTCCAGCTCGGACTCGGTGACCTCGCCCGGCAGCTTGCCGATGATGATCATGGCGAGGACGTCGTCCATCGTCACGTCGTCTTTTTTGACGATGCCGACCAGCTTGCCCTGCAGCATCACGGCGATCCGGTCGGCCTGGTCGAACACGTCGTGGATGTCGTGGCTGATGAGGAAGATGCCGATTCCCTCCTCCTTGAGCTGCATGATCAGCTTCGCCACTTCGGCGGTCTCGGCCGGGCCGAGCGCCGCCGACGGCTCGTCCATGATGAGGATCCGGGCATTGAAGTGCACCGCCCGAGCGATGGCGACCGACTGCCGCTGGCCACCGGAGAGGGAGTTGACCGGAGACTTGAAGTTCTCGAACACGGGATTGAGGCGCCCCATCACCTTGCGGGTAGCGTCCTCCATGGCGGTGTCGTCGAGGGTGCCCCACCTGGTCATCAGCTCCCGGCCGAGGAACATGTTGGCCGGGGCATCGACGTTGTCGGCAAGGGCGAGGGTCTGGTACAGGGTCTCCACCCCGAGGGCTTTGGCGTCGCGCGGCGTGGTGATCGAGACCCGCTCCCCGTTCACCTTGATCTGGCCCGAGTCGGCGCGGTGGGCTCCGGAGAGGGTCTTGATCAGCGTCGTCTTGCCGGCGCCGTTGCCGCCTACCAGAGCGACGACCTCGCCCGGGTACAGGTCGATCGAGACTCCGTCGACGGCGTGGACGCCACCGAAGGCGACTCGGATGTCGCGCATCTCGACCAGGGGAACCTGTTGCGTCGTCTCTACGGTCATGTCGTTGACCTCCGCCGGTAGATCGAGTCGATGGCGACCGCCACCACGAGGACGACACCGACCACGATTTGTTGGATTGGAGCGTCGACGCCCATCAGCACCATCCCGGATTGGAGGGACTGCATGACGAGGGCGCCAAGCACCGCCCCGGAGATCGTGCCGGAGCCGCCGAGGAGCGACGTCCCGCCGATGACGGCAGCCGCGATCACGTACAGCTCGGTCCCGTCACCCAGCCCGCTGACGGCAGCGTTGAGGCGGGCGACCTGCACCGCGGCGGCGAGTGCCACCAGGACTCCCATCAGAGCGAACGACTTGACGATCGTCCACCGGGTGTTGATGCCTGCCAGCTCCGCCGCCTCGGGGTTGCCGCCGATGGCGTACACGTATCTCCCGAAGCGGACCCGGGTGGCGATGAACGTCAATGCCAGCCCCACCCCGATGGCGATCAGCACCGGGGAGGCGATACCGAGCGAGATGTGGAGGCCACCCTCGGGCCAGGCGATCCCGTGGTCCTCGGCGAACTGGCGTGCCAGGTTCTCCGGCATGTAGTAGCGGTTGATGACGGCGACTGCCCCCAGCACCGCGCCGCAACCGAAGACGCCCAAGACGATCTCGGCCCAGCGGGGACGGAGACGGAAGCCGTACTTCAGGCGACGACGCCGACCGACGATGAGCATGGCGACGAAGGCGACGGAGGCGACGATGCCGACGATCCAGCTCGGCACCCCGCCAATCCTGCCTCGGGGCAGGCCGCCGAGGAGCTGGAAGGTCGCATCCATCGGGGCGATGGTGCGGCCGCTCGCTTCCCACCAGGCGACACCACGCCACACGAGCAGGCCGCCGAGGGTGACGATGAACGAGGGCACCCCGACGTAGGCGACGACGAATCCCTGGAGCCCTCCGATGGCGGCACCCAAGAGCATGCCGAGGATGAGGGCGATGATCCAGGTTGCCCAGTGATCGTACCCGAGCCACTTCGGGAGGATCTCGGCCTGCAACAAGGCCATGGCCATCCCGACGGTCGCCAGCATCGACCCCACCGAGAGGTCGATGTTGCGGGAGACGATGATGAGCACCATTCCCGTCGCCATGATGGCGACGGCCGACGTCTGCACCGAGAGGTTCCACAGGTTGCGGGCGGTCAGGAAGGTGCCGCCCGACATGATGTGGAAGCCGACCCAGATGACGAGCAGCGCCGCCACCATGCCGACGAAGTGGGTGTCGATCTCGGTCGCTCGCAACATCGCGCCGAAGGATCGGCGCGCCCCCTTCTTCTCGTCCCCCTCGATCTTCTCGTCCGCCTCGATGATTTCGGTTGCATCAGCCACGCGCACACACCTCAGCCATGGTCGAGCGTACGCGCCGCGCTCACGGATAATCCGTGAGCGCGGCGCATCATCATCAATTCGTTACCGACTCAACCGCAGACGTCCACGGTACCCGCTGGCACGTCCTGGCAGAGGGTATCAACCGTGATCCATCCGGCGTCGACGACCACGCTCAGGTTGTCCTGGGTGATCGGGATCGGCGTCAGGAGGATCGAGTTCATGACGTTGCCTTCCGGCGTGGTGAACTCCACCATGCCGTCGACATCGGCCATGGCGGTGCCCTGCACCAGGGCGACCGCCACCTCACCGGCGGCCCTGCCCAGCTCACGGGCGTCCTTCCACACCGACACCGTCTGGGTGCCGAGGGCGACCCGGTTGAGGGCGGCGAAGTCGCCGTCCTGGCCGGAGACCGGAACCAGGCCGGCCATGCCCTGAGCCGCCAGAGCCGCAACCACGCCACCGGCGGTGCCGTCGTTGGAGGCGACGACCGCGTCGACGTTGTTGTCGTTCAGCGTCAGGAACTGCTCCATGTTGGTCTGGGCCACAGCCGGGTCCCAGTTGTCCGTGTAGGACTCACCAACGTTGACGATGGGGCACGGAGCGACCAGCTCTTCACAACCGGTCTCCGCCAGCAGAACCTCTTCCTGGCCTCCACGGAGGAAGTCGGCGTTGGCGTCTGCCTGGTTGCCCTTGATGAACACGTAATTGCCTTCCGGCTGGACCGCGTAGACGGCCCGGGCCTGCATCCGGCCCACCTCGACGTTGTCGAAGGTGATGTAGAAGGCACCCGGATCCTCGATCAGCCGGTCGTACGCGATGACGGGGATGCCCTGCGCGATGGCGCTCGCCACGGCCGGCTTAATCGCGGTGCCGTCCTGGGCGAGGATGATGAGGACATTGGCGCCCTGGGTGATCAGGTTCTCGACGTCGGACAGCTGCTGCTCGGCAGACGAGCCGGCGTCGGTCGAGATGTAGGTGGCGTTTGCTTTGTCGAGCGCGTCCTTGATCGCCGGCTCGTCCCAGGCCGCCCACCGCTCCTCGTTGTAGTTGTTCCACGACACGCCAACGACCAGAGCCTCTGCAGGCGCGGCGGTGGTGGTGGTCTCCGCCGCCGCCGTCGTCGTGGTCTCCGCCGCCACCGTCGTAGCGGCTTCGCCTGCCGTTGTCGTCGTGTCTTCGCTGCTCCCGCATGCTGCGATCAGCATGACGAGAACGGCGACGAGAGCCACAAACTTTCTATTCAACACTTAGGCCTCCTCCTCCAAGATGAGATCCCCCGAACAGGGGATGCATCAACGCTAGCGAGATTCCACGCGTCGTGCCGTCGTCTCGGCAGCGCGTATTCGATCCGGTGCTTCACACCTCCTCGGTGCCTTCCGTCGTGCACTCGGCGATGGAACGACCGTATCGCCGCGCCGAGCATACCGCATCATATGTTTGGAAGCACAACAAATGCACACGCGGCAACCACCGACGCTCGCGCACGCGAGCCCCCCCGGCACCGCCCAACCGCCGTGGAGCCCGGTCGCGGGCGGCTCCGGGCCCCGGGCGGCAGGCCGATCCTGCCACGCCGGCCCGGCGGTCCGGGTCAGTCCGCGACGTATAGTGTGCTCCTCAACAAAAGCCCGGGGGACGAGTGAACCGCATCGAGATCGCGGCAGGCCGAGGCCCGCACAACGGCGGACGCGGCGTCGCGGCCGACGAGATGCGACGCCACAACCTCGCCATCGTGCTGGAGCGACTGCATCTCCAAGGCCCCATCTCACGGTCCGAGCTGACGGGGATGACCGGCCTCAACCGCTCCACCGTCGCCGACTTGATCGCGGAACTGGCCGTGCTCGGGCTGGTGGAAGAAGGACCCGGCCTCGCCACCTCCGGCCCGGGCCGGCCCTCCCCCGTCGTCCAGCCCCGACCGGAGGGTGCCGTCGCGCTCGCCGTCGAACTCGCGGTCGACTCGATCGCGGTGGCGACGGTGGGACTGGGAGGCCACGTCTACAACCGGCTGCGGGTGGCGCGGCCCCGCGGCAGGTTCTCGCCGCAGGAGACCGTCTACGACGTCGCCAAACTGGCCGGGCCACTGCTCGGTTCGCTGCCGGGGCACGTCTTCGCCGGAGTGGGGGTGGCCATCGTCGGCATCGCCCGCCGCTCCGACGGCTTCGTGCACCTCGCCCCCAACCTCGGCTGGCGCAACGTCCCACTGGCCGAGATGCTCGGCGACGAGCTGGGACACGACGGTGCGGTGTTGGTGGCCAACGACGCCGATCTCGGCGCCCTCGCCGAGCACCGGCGCGGGGTGCGGCCCGGGGTCGCCAACCTCATCTACATCTCCGGCGAGGTCGGGATCGGCACCGGGGTCATCTCGGACGGCAAGCCCCTGCTCGGCTCCGCCGGCTACGCCGGCGAGGCGGGACACATGCTCATCAACCCGAACGGGCGCCGCTGCCGCTGCGGCTCGGTGGGCTGCTGGGAGACCGAAGCCGGCGAAGCCGCCCTGCTGCGCCACGCCGGGACCGCGGACAACGTCGCCGGCCTCGAGGGCCTCAACGCCATCGCCGAGCGGGCCGCCGCCGGTGACGCCAAGACGCTGCGGGCCCTCAGCGAGGTCGGCCGCTGGCTCGGCAGCGGGATCGGCAACCTCGTCAACATCTTCAACCCCGAGATCGTCGTGCTCGGGGGCATGTACCACCGGCTCTTCCCCTTCCTCGAGGACGCCATCAACGAGGCCGTCGCCACCCGGGCCCTCGACGCGCCGGCCGAGATGGTGACGGTCACCCGCAGCGGCCTCGAGTCGGACGCCGCCCTCATCGGGGCTTCCGAGCTGGTCTTCTCCCGGGTCGTCGCCGACCCCGCCCGCGCCAACCGGGCGATCGTCGAGGCGTAGCTCCCCCACCCGTCCCTGAGCTTGGCTGTCGCAGGTGGCTACGATCTGGTCCCTGATGTGGAGCATGCGGTCCCGGGCGATGACGATGCTGGTCGGTGCGCTCGTCGGTTTCGGGGCGGTGACCGGCGGCTTCGTCGTCACCCGTGCCCTCTCAAGCGACGGTGGCTGCCAGCGCACCGTGGAGCATCCCGAGTGGTCCGTCGCCCGCCAGTGGAACGAGGCGTTGCTCGATGCCATCCGCCGCGACTTCCCGGCCCCCACCGTGCATTCCCGCAACCTGTTCCACACCTCGGCGGCGATGTGGGATGCCTGGGCCGCCTACGAGCCGGAGGCCGCCGGGGTGTTCGTCGACGAGGATCTCGCCGCCTCCGACGTCGCCGCCGCCCGTGACGAGGCGATCAGCTACGCCGCCTACCGGGTGCTCGAATCCCGTTACGCCCGTGCCATCGGCGCCTCCGATTCCCTCCCCGAGTTCGACCGGATGATGGAGGCGCTCTGCTACCCCACCGACGTCACCCTCACCACCGGGAACTCCCCCGCCGCCCTCGGCAACCGCATCGCCCAGACGATCCTCGCGGCGACCGCCGACGACGGGGCGAACGAGCAGGCCGGCTACGCCGGCGACTACCAGCCGGTGAACGAGCCGCTGGTCGTCGCCGAGTCGGGCACCACCATGAACGACCCCAACCGGTGGCAGCCGCTCAGGCTGGAGCAGCAGATCTCCCAGAACGGGATCGCGGTGGAGAACCCGGAGCAGGTCTTCGTCGGCCCCCACTGGGGTCACGTCACCAGCTTCGCCCTCCCGCCCGACGACGGCCGCGGAGTCCCGATCGACCCGGGACCTCCCCCTCATCTCGGCGATCCCGAATCCGATCAGGCGTTCAAGGACTCGGCGGTGGAGGTGATCCGCTTCTCCAGCACGCTCGATCCCCGGCAAGGGATCACGATCGACATCTCGCCCGGCACCCTCGGGAACAACACGCTCGGCACCGACGACGGCCACGGCCATCCCCTCAATCCCGTCACCGGGGCCCCCTACGAGCCGGACCCCGTCAACCGGGCCGACTTCGGGCGAGCGATCGCCGAATTCTGGGCGGACGGTCCCAGCTCGGAGACGCCCCCGGGGCATTGGAACACCCTCGCCAACACCGTCTCCGACGACCTCGACCCGGAGTTGCGGATCGGGGGGACCGGCCCGGTGGTCGACCGCCTCGAATGGGACGTGAAGCTCTACCTGGCACTCAACGGGGCGAACCACGACGCCGCCATCGCGGCGTGGGGAGCGAAGGGCTACTACGACTACGTGCGTCCCATCTCGATGATCCGCTACATGGGCGGATTGGGCCAGTCGAGCGATCCGGCCGGTCCCTCGTACGATCCCGAAGGGCTGCCCCTCGTCCCCGACCTGATCGAGGTCGTCACCGCCGAGTCCTCCGCCCCGGGGGAGCGCCACGCGGCGCTCGCCGGGCACGTCGGCGAGGTCGCCATCCGGGCCTGGTCCGGTAACCCCGACGATCCCGAAACCGAGCTGGGAGGAGTCGACTGGATCCTGGCCGTCGACTGGGTCACCTACCAGAAGCCCACCTTCGTGACCCCGGCCTTCGCCAGCTACGTGTCCGGGCACAGCAGCTTCAGCCGGGCGTCGGCCGAGGTGATGAGCGCCTTCACCGGGAGCGAGTACTTCCCCGGCGGCCTCGGGGAGTGGACGATCCCGGCCGGCTCCTTCAAGTTCGAGACCGGCCCCGAGCACGACGTGGTCCTGCAGTGGGCCACCTACGCCGACGCCTCCGACCAGGCCGGGATCTCCCGTCTCTACGGCGGCATCCACGTCAGCGCCGACGACCTCGCCGGGCGGCGGATGGGGGCGGACTGTGGACGGGCCGCCTGGGAGCGGGCCCGCATGTACTACGGGGTGTGACCATGACCGAACCGGATCCGACCCGTGCCGCCGCCCCCCGCCGGGCCCCCTGGCTGGCGGCCGGCCTCGCGGTGGGAGCCCTCGCCGGCCTCGCCGTCATCCTGGTGACGACGGCCGCCTCCCGATCTGACGCCCCGGTGGCCGCGGCCGGCGCCCCCCATTACGTCGAGCAGGCCGCCGCCGCCGGCCTCGATCATCACTACGACGGCGAGTTCACCTTCTTCGTAGGAGGCGGGGTCGCCGCCTTCGATTGCGACGACGACGGCAGATCCGATCTCTACCTCGCCGGGGGCGAGAACCCGGCGGCGCTGTACCGCAACGACAGCCCGGTGGGAGGCGAGCTGCGCTTCGCCCCGGTGCCCGACGCCACCACCGACCTCACCGGGGTGCTCGGGGCCTATCCCCTCGACGTCGACGCCGACGGTGTCACCGATCTGGCGGTGCTCCGGCTCGGCGAGAACGTGATGCTGCGCGGCCTGGGCGACTGCCGCTTCGAGCGCGCCAACGAAGCCTGGGGCATCGACGGCGGCGACGCCTGGACCGCCGCCTTCAGCGCCACCTGGGAACAGCCGGAGACGCTCCCGACGCTCGCCTTCGGCAACTACCTGGAGCTGGACGACACCGGCGCCGCCACCGGCACCTGCTCCGACAACGCCCTGGTACGGCCCGCCGCCACCGGCTCCGGCTACGGGGAAGCCACCGCCCTCACCCCGGGATGGTGCACACTCTCGGTCCTGTTCAGCGACTGGAGCCGCTCGGGACGTGCCGACCTGCGCATGGCCAACGACCGGCACTACTACCGAGACGGCGAGGAACAGTTGTGGCAGATCACGCCGAACGAGCCTCCCCGCCGCTACACCCACGAGGAGGGCTGGCAGCAGATGCAGCTCTGGGGCATGGGGATCGCCACCCAGGACGTCACCGGTGACGGCCTCCCGGAGGTGTTCCTCACCAGCCAGGGGGACAACAAGCTGCAGACCCTCACCGCCGGGTCGGACCACCCGACCTACGGCGACATCGCCATCCGGCGCGGGCTCACCGCCCACCGCCCCTACACCGGCGGCGACGTCCACCCCTCGACCGCCTGGCATCCCGAGTTCCAGGACGTCAACAACGACCGCCTCGTCGACCTGTTCATCTCGAAAGGCAACGTGGAAGCGCAAGAGGGGTTCGCCACGGCCGATCCCAACAACCTGCTGCTGGGCCAGCCCGACGGCAGCTTCGTCGAGGGCGCCGAGGACGCCGGCATCGTCAGCTTCACCCGGAGCCGGGGCGCCGCCCTGGTCGACTTCAACCTCGACGGCCTGCTCGACCTGGTGGTGGTGAACCGGCGTGACAACGTGGAGCTGTACCGCAACGTCGGCGCCGGGGATGCCGTCGCGCCGGCAGCCATGGGCAACTGGATCTCGCTGCGGCTGGAGCAGGACGGGGCCAACCGTGACGGGATCGGGTCCTGGGTCGAGGTGAGGGTGGGTGGTCGCACCACCGTGCACGAGGTGACCGTGGGCGGTGGTCACGCCTCCGGCCAGCTCGGCTGGATCCACTTCGGGCTGGGGACGGCAGGCAAGGCGGAGATCCGGATCACGTGGCCGGACGGCGAGACCGGACCGTGGCAGACCGTGGAGGCCGACCGGTTCGTCACCGTCGCCCGCGGCGCCGGGGAACCGGTCCGGTGGGAGCCGCCGGCGGCGTGACGGCCCGCCGCCCCCGGCGGGGAGGCCGGGACGCCCCGCCGCGGTAGCACACACTCACTCCTTGACCGAGCCGGCGGTGAGCCCGCTGATGACGTAGTTCTGCACCGGGATGTAGAGGAGCAGCACGGGGACGGCGGGTGGACGGTGCCGGATGGCGTGGCGGTGATCGGCGTCGACGACGTCGCGGTGAGCGCCCTCGTTCGCCCGGCGCTGACGACGGTGCGCATCGACCGGGAGCAGATGGGAACCCGCGCCGTCGAGATGCTGATGGGAATGCGGGACGATCCCTCCGCCGCCCCCCATCGCGAGATCATCGACGTTTCCCTGGTGGTGCGGCAGTCAGGATGAAGCGAATCAGCCTGAGCGACGCTCGGCGAGCGCCTCCGCCCCGCGTGTAGCGTGCGCCCCATGACCCATCCCGAGAACCACCTGACACACCGGGTCGGCTGGCTGCGGGCGGCGGTGCTCGGCGCCAACGACGGGATCGTCTCCACTGCCAGCCTGGTGATCGGAGTGTCCGCCGCGGCCGCCGGCCGGAGCGCCGTGCTCGTCGCTGGGATGGCCGGCCTCGTCGCCGGCGCCATGTCGATGGCGGCCGGGGAATACGTCTCGGTGAGCTCACAGGCCGACACCGAGCACGCCGACTTGGACAAGGAGCGCAAGGAGCTCGTCGACGATCCGGGCGGCGAGCTCGAAGAGCTGGCCGGCATCTACGTCGAGCGTGGCCTCGAGCCCGACCTCGCCGCCCGGGTGGCGGAGCAGCTCATGGACCACGACGCCCTGGCGGCCCATGCCCGGGACGAGTTGGGGATCTCGGAAACAATGACCGCCCGTCCCGTGCAGGCCGCCCTGACCTCCGCGGCCACGTTCGCCGTCGGTGCCGCCCTCCCCCTGCTCGCCGCCGCCATCGCCACCGACGCCGGGCGGGTGTGGATCGTGGCGGCCGCCTCCCTCGTCGCCCTGGCAATGCTCGGCGTCGCCGGGGCCCGGGCCGGTGGCGCCCCGGTCGGGCGGGCCACCACCCGGGTCATGTTCTGGGGCGCCCTCGCCATGGCCGTCACCGCCCTCATCGGGAAACTCTTCGGGGCGGTGGTGTGAGCGAGCCGGTCGAGCCTGCCTCGATCGCCGCCTTGCCCCCGGGCGACTCCCAGCCCTCGTCCGGTCTCGACATCACCCGAGCCGCATCGCTCGAGGTCACCGCCGTGCTCGATGCGCTCGGCTCGAGCACCGGTGGGCTCGCCTCCGCCGAAGCGGCCCGGCGGCTGGAGGTGTCCGGCCCCAACGCCCTCCGCAGCCACGGGGCCCGCCCCCTATCGGTGCTCGCCCGCCAGCTCCGAAACCCGCTGCTGCTCCTCCTGCTGGGGGCGGCGGCGGTCTCGGGAGCAACCGGCGACCTGACCGACGCGGTGATCATCGCCGTGATCGTCGCCGTCTCGGTCGGGCTGGGCTTCTTCAACGAGTTCCGCTCGGAGCAGGCGGTGGAGGCGCTGCATTCCCGGATCCGGCACCAGGCGACCCTGCTGCGCGACGGCAAGCCGTCGCTGGCCGATGTCGTCGACCTGGTCCCCGGAGACATCGTCTTTCTCAAGATGGGCGACCTGGTCCCCGCCGATCTGAGGCTGGTCGAGGTAGACGAACTCGAATGCGACGAGGCGGTGCTGACCGGCGAGCCGGCCCCGGCACCGAAATCGACGGATCCGTTGGAACCGACGTCGACCGCACAGCCGGCCAACTGCGCGTCGATGGGCACGATCGTCCATCAGGGCACCGGACGGGGCGTGGTCATCGCCACCGGAGCCGCCACCGCCTTCGGCAAGATCGCCCTCGGACTGAGCGACCGGCCACCCGAGACCGCCTTCCAGGTCGGGCTCCGGCGATTCTCACTCTTCCTCGTCAAGGTGGCTGCGATCCTCACCACCGGGATCTTCGTCGCCAACCTGGTGTTGCGCCGCCCGTTCCTCGACGCCCTGCTCTTCTCGCTCGCCATCGCCATCGGCCTCACTCCTCAGCTCCTGCCCGCCATCGTCACCGTGAGCCTCTCCACCGGGTCGCGCCGGCTGGGCCGACTGAAAGTGCTGGTGAAGCGCTTGGTGAGCATCGAGGACCTCGGGAACATCACCACGCTGTTCACCGACAAGACGGGCACCCTCACCGAGGGTCGCATCACCTTCCAGGCAGCCATCGACGCCGCAGGGACATCGTCGCCCGAAGCCTTCGTCCATGCCCTTGTGTGCAACGAGGCGATCCTCGATCAGGGCCTGGCGGTCAGCGGCAATCAGATCGACATGGCCCTCTGGGACGGGGCGAACGGCACCGACACGGTCGCCGCCGACGGTTCCGCCACGGCCCTGCGGTGGCGACGCCTGGGATCGGCTCCGTTCGATCACACCCGCCGCCTCGCCTCGGTGGTGGCGGACGATCCCGACGGTACCCGGTGGCTCGTCACCAAAGGAGAGCCGGAACGAGTCCTGGCGTCGTGCCGGCAGCAACCCGCCCCGGCGGAGGCGACCCTGCAGCGCCTCTTCGACGAAGGCGCCCGGGTCATCGCCGTTGCCCGCCGCCCCGCCGCCGGCATGACGGCGGTGCAATCAGCCGACGAGCACGATCTCGAATTCATCGGATTTCTTGTGTTCTCCGATCCACCGAAGGCCTCGGCGGCAGATTCGCTCCGCCGCCTGGCCGCCCTCGGGATCGAGGTGAAGGTCATCACCGGCGACAGCGATCGGGTCGCCCGCACCGTCTGCGAGCGATTGGGGCTCGCCGTGACCGGTACCCTCACCGGCGACGGCGTCGATTCCCTCGATGACGCCCAACTCGCCGCCGCCATCCCGGAGACCACGGTCTTCGCCAGGATCGGGCCCGATCAGAAGTCGCGCATCGTGTCGGTGCAGCGGGCCTCCGGAGCGGACGTCGCCTTCCTCGGCGACGGTGTCAACGACGCCGTCGCCCTCCACCACGCCGACGTGGGGATCTCGGTCGACACCGCCACCGACGTGGCCAAGGACGCCGCCGACATCCTTCTCCTCGAGAACGATCTCGGGGTCCTCGCCGACGGCGTCGTCGAGGGGAGGCGCATCTTCGCCAACACCATCAAGTACGTGTTGATGGCCACCTCATCCAATTTCGGAAACATGTTCTCCGCCGCCGGCGCCTCGCTGTTCCTGAAGTTCCTGCCGATGCTCCCCTCCCAGATCCTCCTCAACAACCTCCTCTACGACGTGGGCCAGATGACGATCCCGACCGACCGGGTCGACGACGAGCAGCTCGCCCGGCCGTCGCAGTGGGACATCCGTTTCATCCGCCGCTTCATGGCCGTGTTCGGTCCGCTGAGCTCGATCTTCGACTTCGCCACCTTCGCCATCCTGCTCTCGATGCTCCATGCGAGCACGCCCGAGTTCCGTACCGGCTGGTTCATCGAGTCGCTCGCCACCCAGACCCTCATCGTGTTCGTCATCCGGACGCGCCGGATCCCCTTCTTCCGCAGCCGTCCGAGCGGCCCGGTGCTCGCCACCACGGTGACCATGGCCGCCATCGGGGCGATCCTTCCCTTCACGCCCCTCGCCGGGATCCTTGGGTTCACGCGCCTCCCGGTGGTGTTCTTTGCCATCCTCGCCGCGTTGATCGCCGCCTACCTGGCGATCGTCGAGGTCGCCAAGGGACGCTTCTACGCGGTGAGCCATGTCGGGGAGCCCGTCGGAACGAGGCACAAGCACGAACGACGGATCCATCGCCGCGCCGCCAGATTCAGCCACGCCGGACCTGTCGTGCTCGATCGACGCCCGCCGCGGCGCCGACGCCGGCGACGCTCGTGATCACCGGCGCCGAGGAGTAGCGGAGGCCGGTTCCCCCTCCCTGTCTCGCAGCGGCCAACGTACAGGGAGCGGCAGGCGGGGAACCATCCGCGCGTGGCGCGGCCTCGCATCACAGCGCCGGGACGGTCCGTCCGAGGCACCGAACGGCCCTTCGAAGCTCGGGAACCGATCATGTGAGGCGACCCCGGCCAGCGATGGAGAACACCGGTTGACACGTCAGCCGACCTGGTTGTAGATTCTTTTTATTCAATGAATGAACAGTATGCCAATCGTGATTGGATGAAGGCGGTCAACCGCAATCTCGTCCTCAATCTGGTGAAGAGCGGCGGTCCCATCTCGCGCAAGGAGATCGCGGACCGCTCCGGGCTCAGCCCGGCCACCGTGACGAATCTGACCGCCGAACTCATCTCCGAGGACCTCATCCGCGAGATGGGGGCCGGCAAAGCCGCCCGGGGCCGCAAGCCGGTCCTCCTCCGTCTCAACACGAGGGCCGGCTTCGTCGCCGGAGTCAAGATGATGCGCGATTCGCTCGCGGTCGTCGTCACCGACCTCGACGCCGAGGTGATCCATCACGAGACCGCTCCCCTCCCCGGCGCACACCCCTCCGCTCCCGCCCCGGACGAGGTGCTGGAAGCCGTCGCCACCATGGTCAGGGCCGCCTTCGCCGCAAGTGGCGTCCAGGACGCCGACGTCCTCGGGGTGGGAATCGGACTGGCAGGCCTGATCGACGGCAAAGCCGGGATCTGCCGCTACTCACCAGTCTTCGGTTGGCGTGACGTCGACCTCGTCGGCCCCTTGCACGCCGCCCTCGGGTTCGACGTGTTCGTCGAGAACGACGTGAATGCCCTGACCATCGCAGAGCAGTGGTTCGGGCACGGACACGATCGAGCCCACTTCGCGGTCGTCACGATCGGCTTCGGGGTCGGCCTCGGAGTGGTCGCCAACGGCCAGTTCTATCGAGGAAGGGGGGGATCTGCCGGTGAGCTGGGTCACACCACGATCGTCGCCGACGGTCCACAGTGTGGCTGCGGCAAACGGGGATGCCTCGAAGCCCTCGCCGCCGATCCCGCGGTCGTGCGACACGTCGCGGCCGCCATCGAGCGGGGTGAAGACAGCATCCTCGACCGCGACACCCTCACCTTCGATGCCGTGGTCGCAGCCGCCGAACAGGGGGACCGCGTCTCCCAAGCAGCCCTCGCCGACGCAGGTCACTGGCTCGGGATGGGCATGGCGATGGTCGCCAATGTGCTCGCACCCGAGCTGATCATCGTGGGGGGAGAAGGCGTTGCGGCCGGACGCTGGCGCCTCGATTCGATGCACCGTGCCTTCGAAGCAAACGCCTTCGACCATGTCGCGGAGCGAACCGACGTGATCATCGAACCGGCCGGCGACGAGACCTGGGCCCGAGGCGCAGCGTGTGTCGTCTTGGGAGAGCTCTACAAGTCGCCGCTGCACGATCGCACCGCCGTTCCGCGGGAACGATCCGTCGCCGCGGCGCCCGCATCCAGCACCAAATGAGAAACCATGGAGGAGGAGGACTCATGACGGTACGACGTGCTCTCAGCAGAGCGAACCCTCGATCGAGGGGGGTGATGCGTTCCCTGGCGTTGCTGGCAGTGTTGGCCCTCGTGGTGACCGCCTGCAGCTCGGACTCGGAGGAGTCGACGACGACGGCGGCCGAGACGACCACGACGTCCACCACCCAAGGCAGCGACACCACCGAGACCACGGCACCCGCCGAGACGTCCACCACCGAACCTGCCGCCATGGTGGACTGCGCCGACGGCGCCGAGGCTACGGTCACGTTCTGGCACACCTACAACACCGACGGCCCCGAGAACCAGCAGCTGATGGACGTGGTGATCCCGGCATTCGAGGAAGTCTGTCCGAACATCACCGTCGATGCGGTCGTGATGCCCTACGACGGACTCCACGATCAGCTGATCGCGGCGGTGGCGGGCGGCGGTCTGCCGGACGTGATGCGGATGGACATCATCTGGACCCCCGAGTTCGCCAGCCTCGGCGCCTTGGTCGAGGTGGAATCGCTCCCCGGCTTCGCCGAGCTCGCCGGCCAAGTGCTGCCCGGACCGCTGGCGACGAACCTGTACCAGGGCACCCACTACGGCGTCCCGCTCGACACCAACACCCAGGTGCTGGTGTACAACACCGATCTGGTCCCCGAGCCCCCGGCCACCCTCGACGAGCTGCGTCAAGTGGCTGAAGGCTTCGCAGATCAGCCCGACACGTGGGGTCTCGCCCTCGGCGGATCCGGACCTTGGAACGTGTTCCCGTGGTTCTGGACCGCAGGCGGCAGCGTCACCAACGACGACTACACCCAGGCCAGCGGCTACCTCGATTCCGCGGCGTCGATCGCGGCCTTGCAGTGGCTGGTCGATCTCGAGAACGACGGATTGCTCGGCCCGTCCTCGATCGGCAGTGATCCAGATTCGTGGGGCGGTTTCTCGGGCGGCAACTACGCCATGCTGAGCGACGGACCTTGGTTCTTCCCGATCATCGGGGCGGAGATGGGTCCCAACGTGGTCGGTGCACCCCTCCCGGAGGGGCCCGGAGGATCGATCTCGGTTGTCGGTGGCGAGAACATGGTCATCTTCCAGACCGCGTCGAACGTCGACGCCGCCTGGGCGTTCACCAAGTTCATGCTGTCCGACGAGGCCCAGTCGGCCATGGCCGAGGTGGGTCAGCTGCCGGTCACCCAGGCCGGCCTGGAGTCACCGGCGGTGACGAGCGTCGACTACCTGGCCCCGTTCGTGACCCAGCTGCAGACGGCCCGCCCCCGCACCGTCGTGCCCGCCTGGCCGCAGATCGACCAGATCCTGACCGATCAGTTCACCGCGGCCCTGCGCGGCACCAAGAGCGTCGAGGATGCCTTGACCGAGGCCGCCCAGGCGATCGATCCCCTGCTGGGGAGTTGAGGAACCTACGATGACCGGGCGGCACCGGTCGGGGCTACCCGTCCCGACCGGTGCCCTCGGCGGTGATCGCCCATGACCTCTTTCCCTGACCTGGCCCGGCACAACGAGCGTCTCCTCCCGCCGCGCATTCCGCGATGGCGGGCGGACAGACGTGCCCGGCGGAAGCGATGGCGGGAGCTGGGAGTGGCGCTGCCGTTCATGCTTCCCGGCTTCCTGCTGGTGATCGTCTTCGTGCTCTGGCCCCTGGTGCGGGGCGTCCAGATGAGCATGTACGACTGGAACCTGATGGTGCCCGAGCAGAGTATCTTCGTCGGGGCGAAGAACCTCACCCGGGCACTCACCGATCACAACTTCTGGGTGGCGACCCGTAACACGTTCCTCTACGCCGTGGTCACGGTTCCCGGGCAGATGGTCCTCGGTCTGGGCGCCGCCATGATGTTGCACTCGAAGATCCACGGCAAGGTGCTCTTCCGCACCCTCTACTACCTGCCCGTCGTCACCTCGTGGCTGGTGGTCAGCTTCGTCTTCGCCTTCCTGTTCACCGACGGCATGGGACCGGTCAACTACCTGCTCACCGACGTGCTCCACGTCACCAGCGAGCCGGTGCCGTGGCTCCACCAGACCTGGACCGCGCAGGTTCCGATCATGGTGCTTGGCATCTGGAAGGGGGTCGGGTGGAACATGGTGATCTTCCTCGCGGCGCTCGCCGCCATGCCGGCGGAGCTCCACGACGCGGCCTCGGTGGACGGCGCCGGCGGCTGGGCCCGGTTTCGTTTCGTGACCCTCCCGCTCCTCAAGCCGACCGTGCTCTTCGTCACCGTGGTGCTGACGATCGGTGCCTTCAACGTCTTCCTCTCGGTGTACCTGCTCACCGGCGGTGGCCCGGAGCGGAGCACCGAGGTGATGCTCACCTACATGTACAACCAAGCCTTCCAGTTCCTCGACTTCGGGTATGGGGTCACGGTCGGCCTGCTCTTGGGAGCGGCGGTGATCGTGCTCGGGTTCCTGCAACGTCGGGTGATGCGCGGGGCGGTGGAGTACTGATGGCCACGCTCGACCTCACGCCCGTCGCCCCCACCACCAGGCGCCCGAGCCACCGGAGCCGGCAGCGCCGGGGACGGATCCTCCTCTACGTCATCCTCGTGGCCGGTTCCGTGGCCATGGTGCTTCCGTTCGCCTACATGGTCGCCACCGCCCTCAACCCGCAGCGATGGATCCTCCCCTATCCGCCGACGCTGTGGCCCGAGGGGGCCACGCTCTCAAACTTCGCCCGAGCGTGGAACGAGGCGGGGCTGCAGCGGTACATGGCCAACAGCGCCATCGTGTCCGGAGTGACCGTGGTCCTGGCCATCGCGGTATCGACGACGAGTGCGTTTGCCTTCGCCCGGCTCCGCTTCCCCGGTCGTGAGCTCATCTTCAGCCTGTACCTGATCACGATGATGATCCCCGACATGATCGCCCTCCTCCCCAAGTTCCAGGTCATGCGGGACTTCGGCCTCACCAACTCGTGGACGGGACTTTGGGTCATCTACGTGTCCAATGCGGTAGCCTTCAACACGTTCCTGCTCCGTGCCTTCTTCCAGCGTGTTCCCCGTGATCTCGAGGACGCAACGCGCATCGACGGTGGAGGGCCGTGGACCTTCTACTGGAGGATCCTGATGCCGCTCGCCAAACCGGCGGTGGCGACGGTCGCCGTCTTCACCTTCCTGGGCGCTTGGGACGACTTCTGGTGGGCACGACTCCTGATCCAGGATCCCGGGCGCCGCACCCTGCCGATCGGCATCCTCCTCTTCTTCAACGCTCACGGAACGCAGTGGTCGACGGTGTTCGCCGCCACCACCTTGGCGGCGATCCCCGAGATCCTGGTGTTCGTGGCGCTGCAGAGGTACTTCGTCAGCGGGCTGTACACCGGAGCCATCCGTGGGTAGCTCCCCGTCCGCTCCCCCGCGGCTGATCCTCGACGCGTGGCCGACACGAGCCCAATTCCGACCGGATGATGCTGGCGGGCTGCTGCTCTCCGCCTCCGGAGCACAGCCCGGCGCGTTGAGCGTCGTCGTCAGGCTCCTCTCCGGCGGCGAGGAAGTGGGCCGGTTCGACCACCGGCTCGAGATCACGGCCGACGGCAGTGGGAGCGCAGAGGCAACGTTCCCACTGCCGGCCGGCCCAGCGGACGGCGCGGCGGGATACGGCATCGAGGTGGTGGTATCAGACGGGCCCCGTGAAGCCCGCGCCACGACCGCCTTCGACGTCGCCGACCACTGGTCGGCAGCGCCTCGCTACGGCTTCTTCAGCGACTTCGATCCCGACGAGCCGGCAATCGAGTCCGAGCGGAGAGCCGACGACCTGCTCCGGCTGCACGTCAACGTCGTGCAGTTCTACGACTGGATGGCCTCGCACCACACGTTCCTGCCGGCCGAGACGGAGTTCGTCGATCCCCTCGGTCGCACCCTGTCGCACGAGGTGGTGCGGCGGAAGATCGTGCTGGCGCACCAGCGCGGAATGGCCGCCCTCGCCTACGGCGCCCTCTACGGCGCCGAGGCGGACTTCAGTTCCACTCACCCCGAATGGCTCCTGTACGACGGTGCCGGGCGACCACTGGTTCTGGCCGACCTCTTCTACCTCCAGGACTTCAGCAAGGCATCGGGATGGCGGGAATGGATCCTCGATCAGTACCGCACCGCAATCACCGAGCTCGGTTTCGACGGGATTCACATCGATCAGTACGGAGTCCCCAAGTCCGCCCGGTCCCGCGCCTCCGGCCGGTGGCGGGAAATCGACGCCGGCAACGAGTTCCCCGGGTTCGTCGAGGAAGCCGCCGCCATGCTCGCGGACCTCCGTCCGGAGGGAGGATCGATCTTCAACTGCGTCAATGCCTGGCCTCTCCGTGCCATGACACGGGCGACGAAGGACGCCGCGACCTATATCGAGGTGTGGGAGCCGCACACGACCTATCGCGATCTCTACGAGCTGATACGGCGAGCCCGCGATCTCCGACCCGCCAAGCAGGCGATCCTCGCCGCCTATCTCCGCCCCTTCCACCCCGGTGATGGCCGCGGTCCCGGCGCGCTGAACACGTACCGGCTGGCATCGGCCGCCATCAACGCCAGCGGCGGGTTCCATCTCGTCGCCGGGGAAGGACGCGGCCTGCTCACCGAGGCCTACTACCCGCACTACGGGACGCTCACTCCCGATGATTTCGAGGTGGTCCGCCGCTACGCCGACTTCGCGGTGCGACACACGGCGACGCTCCATGCCGGCCCGGACGCCGACATCGCCTGGACCCATGTCGGCCCCACCAACGACGCCGTCCTGCTCGTCCACCCGGAGTTGGAGCACTACGGCGCCGGCGCCCGCCTCGGCTCGTTGTGGGTCATCGGACGAATCGCCGGTGTGGTGACCTCGCTCCAGCTGGTGAACCTTCGCGGGCTGCAGGATGACGGGTGGAACGTAGACCAGTCTGCCGCTCCCGCCACGCTCGACGACATCGAGGTACGCGTTCGCCTCGCTAGTGACATCGACGCAGTGTGGTGGGACACCCCGGACGACGACGTCGGCATCCCCCGGCCCCTTCCGTTCCAGGTTGCAGACGAGGACGGGGGCCGGTTCCTGGTGTTCCGCCTACCGCGGATCGCGTTCTGGTCGGCGGTCTGGTGGCGAGCCCGGACCGACCCCGACGACGCGACGTGACCGGGGCGCACGCGGACCCGGATCGGCTGGCGGCGCTCGCCGAGCGGAGCATCGAGATCATCCTCGCCAACCAGGCGCCCACGGGCGCCTACGTCGCCTCCCCCGGATTCCCGGTGTACCGGTACAGCTGGCTGCGCGACGGAGCCTTCATCGCCGACGCCATGAGTCGCGCCGGATATGGTGAGAGTGGCGCCGCATTCCTCGAATGGTGCCGGCGTGTCGTGGAGACTCGGGTGGGCCGCATCGACGATCTGATTCGACGGCGTGATGCCGGTGAGCCGATCGGGAACCAGGAGTACCTCCACACCCGCTACACGGTCGACGGCGAAGAGGGAGACGATCAGTGGTGGAACCATCAGCTCGACGGCTACGGCGCCTGGCTCTGGGCCCTGGGGGCTCACCGGGAGCGCTCCGATGACGATGACGTGACCAGCCGTTTCCTCCCCGCGGTGGAGGCGACGGCCCGCTATCTCACCGCCTTCTGGGATCAGCCGTGCTACGACTGCTGGGAGGAGAACCCGGATCGGGTCCATGTGGCCACGTTGGGGGCGATCGCAGCCGGGCTGCGGGTCGCCGCTCGCTGGCCCGGGGTGTCGCCGCCGGTCCGGACCCGAGCTGCGGCGGCGGTGTCGGCCATCGGGGAAGCCGTCGCCGGCCAGGGGCGGCACCGCGGCCACCTTGTGAAATGGTTGGGAGGGCGGGACGTCGACGCCAGCCTCCTCTTCTGCTCGATTCCCTATGGCCTCCTCGCCCCCGACGATCCGGTGATGGTGGCCACCGTCGCCGAGCTGTCGCGCCTCGTGCTCGACGGCGGGCTGCACCGCCACCTCGACGACACGTTTTTCGGTGGTGGCGAGTGGGTCCTGCTGACCGCGGTGTTGGGCTCGTACCTGGCGGCGGTGGGTGATCTCGAGGGAGCCCGGGAGAAGCTGCGCTGGGTCGCCGATCAGGCCGGCGACGACGGATACCTGCCGGAGCAGGTGAGCACCCACCTGCTCCATCCCGAGCGGTTCGAGGAGTGGCGCCGGCGGTGGGGGCCGGTGGCGACGCCGCTGCTGTGGTCGCACGCCATGTACCTCAACCTCGTCGGCGACGTCGAGCCTGCCCGATGATCAGGCATCGACCGGAGGGCAACGGGCACCCGTACGACACGACCGACGAGCAGCGGGTCCCGGTGCGGCCCGTCGCCGGCGAGCCCGTCGACATCAGGGCGACCAGTCACGCCTCGCTCACCGGGGCGGTCGTCGAGGTCGCCGGCGGGGCGCCGGTGACGATGCGCGATGGCGGGCTTGATCGCCGGGGCAGGCGACGCTGGACGGCTCGGATGGATCCTCCCGGTGTCGGTCTCTTCCGCTACCGGGTGGTCGCCGCCAACGGGTCGGCGAGGACCCGATGGCATCAGGTGGCAGTTGCCCGGTGGGTGGCGGACGGAGGCTGGTCGACCGCACGGATCGACGGCGGTCTCGAGGTCGAACTCCGGTCGTCGTTGCTGGGAGATCGGCAGCCCGCCCACCATCCGGGGAGCGTCGAGCATCGGATCGTCCCCGGCACCCTCGAATGGCTGGAGAGCGAGGAGGGCCGGCACCGGGTGCGGGTCGCGCTCCGCCTGGAGGATGGGGAGCGGGTGATCGGCTTCGGGGAACGCTACGACCACCTCGATCAGCGCGGCAACCGGCTCGATGTGAGGGTGTTCGAGCCCTACAAACGGCAATGGCAGGGGTCCCGCACCTACCTTCCCATGCCGTTCTTCCTGACGAGTGGTGGGTGGGGCGGGTGGGTCGCCACCTCCCGGCGGGTGTGGTGTGACGTCGGCGCCACCGAGCCCGACCGTCTCCGGATCGAAGCCGCTATCGACCCTGTCGACCCGTGTCTTCAGGTCGTCCTCTTCGAGGGCACCCCGCAAGAGATCCTGGCCCAGTTCCTGGAGCGGTCGGGACCGGCGGTCGCCCCGCCCGCCTGGGTGTTCCGGCCCTGGATGAGCGGCAACGAGTGGAACACCCAGCGGCGCCTGCTCCGGGAGGTGGACCGGAGCGCAGAGCTGGACATCCCGGTCGGTGTCGTGGTGGTCGAGGCATGGAACGACGAGGCCACCATCGCCGCGTTTCGCGACGCGGTCTACCAGCCGCACCGGGACGGGTCACCTCACCGGCTGTCCGACTTCACCTTCCCGCCCGATGGTGCCTGGCCCGACCCGAAGGGCATGATCGACGAGTTGCACCGGCGCGGCATCCGGGTCGTGCTCTGGCAGGCTCCCCTGCTCCCTCGACGAGCCGAGCCGGTCGGTCAGGCCCGGAACGACCGGGAAGCGGCGCTGGGTCGGGGGTATGTGGTGCGCCACGCCGACGGTCGCCCGTTCCTGAACCGGGGCGACTGGTTCCGCCACGCTCTCGTGCTGGACTTCAGCAATCCCGCGGCGCGGCGCTGGTGGCTGGAGAAGCGTCGCTACCTGGTCGAGGACCTGGGAGTCGACGGCTTCAAGACCGACGGTGGCGAGCACCCCTGGGGCGACGACCTCCGTTACGCCGACGGCCGCCGCGGCGACCAGGCCAACAACGAGTATCCCGTCCATTACCAGGCCGCCTATCACGGCCTGCTGGCCGAGACCAGGCCCGACGGCGTCACCCTGAGCCGCTCCGGGTTCGTCGGCTCCGCCCGGTACCCGCTGACGTGGGCAGGTGACGAGGACTCGACCTGGGAGGCGTATCGGGCGGCGATCATCGCCGGCCAGCAGGCGGGAGTCTCGGGCATCTTCTTCTGGGGATGGGACCTCGCCGGCTTCTCAGGGGAGATCCCAGACGCCGAGCTGTACCTGCGGTCGGCGGCAATGGCCTGCTTCTGCCCGATCATGCAATACCACTCTGAGTACAACCGGCACCGCCGCCCCTCCCGCGACCGTACCCCCTGGAACATCGCCGAACGAACCGGCGACGAGCGGGTCGTCCCGACGTACCGAGCGTTTGCCCGGCTCCGCGACCGGCTCGTCCCCTACCTCGATCGTGAGGGGCGCCACGCGGTAGAGGCCGCCCTTCCCCTGATGCGACCCCTCGCCTTCGACGATCCGGCAGACGACGAAGCGTGGGCCCATGCGCTCGAGTACCGGCTGGGGCGACATCTCGTGGTGGCCCCGGTGACGGAGCCCGGCGCCAGGTCGGCCCGGGTGTACCTCCCCGCCGGCGACTGGGTCGACCTGTGGACGGGAGAACCCGTGCCGGCATGCGCCACGGTGGCGCGGGAGACACCCGTGACGTCCATCCCCGTCTTCGTGGAGGCCGCGGCGGCATCACAGCTCAGGCACGAGCTGGGCCTGCAGTCCGAGCACTGACCCTCTCCATCCCAACCACCGCGGTCATGCATCTGGGGTACCGCCATCACCGGCGCGTCCGTAGGATCGGCCGGGGGATCCCCTTGCACCCGCGCCGGAGCAAGGCCCTACGCGATTCGAGGAGGGACCGTGGATCATCTCGCCATCATCGGCGCCGGCAGTGTCGGCACCGCCATCGCTTTCGCCGCCCTCAACGGCGGAGTCGCTCGGCGCCTCTCGCTCCACGACCTGAACGGAGCCAAGGCCAAGGCGGAGGTGCTCGACCTTCGCCACGGGCTGCAGTTCGTCCGGCCCACCACCATCGAAGGCGGCGACGACGTCGCCGTCTGCGCCGGAGCCGACGTGGTGATCATCACGGCCGGCGCCAAGCAGCGGCCCGGGGAGACCCGCCTCGATCTGGCAGCGCGCAACGCCGGCCTCTTCCGCAGCCTGCTGCCGCCCCTGATGGCGGTGGCACCCGACGCCAAGATCCTGGTGGTCACCAATCCGGTCGACGTGCTCACCCAGCTCACGGTCGACGTCACGGGCCGCCACGACGGCACCGTGCTCGGGTCCGGCACCGTGCTCGACTCATCCCGGCTCCGTCACCTGCTCGCCCTCCGCTACTGCATCGCGGAACGCCACATCCACGCCAGCGTCGTGGGCGAGCACGGCGACAGCGAGACGGTGCTCTGGTCGTCGGCCACCATTGGTGGGTCACCACTGGCCGAGGTGGAGACCCACGACGGGCAGCTCCTCGACGCAGTGGCACGGGCCGAGATCCTCGACCAGGTCCGCAACGCCGCCTACGAGATCATCGCCGGCAAGGGAGCCACCTCCTGGGGCATCGCCATGGCCACCGCCCAGATCCTCGAGGCGCTCGACCAGACCGCCCAGGCGGCGGTGCTCCCGGTCACCGCCCCGCTCGATCCCGGGCTCGGGCTCGGCGAGTTGTGCATCTCACTCCCCCGCCTCGTCGACGCCACGGGGGCGGGACGGATCCTGCCCCTCTCGGCGACCGACGCCGAGAGGGAGGCCCTCACTGCCTCGGCCGGAGCGGTGCGGGACATCATCGACAACATACGCTGATTCCGAAGACCCTTACCTGACAAGATTCCTGCCCCTCCTGCCCGACACGGCGGGGCCACTGCGCCTATGGTCCACCTCGGAGGTGGGCATGCTTTCGGACGAGACCATCAGGGTTCTCATCGCCGCTGCCCTGCTCGCCCACGGCCTCGCCCACGCCGTCGCCCTCGGTGCTCTGGTCGCGCAGAGCCGGAGAATCGCCTACCCGCCCCGGGTCCCGATGCGGTACTGGCTGTACCCGTCGCTCGCTCCACGGAGGACCGCCATTCTGGCCCTCCCCTTCTGGGCCGTCGCCACCGTCGGTTTCTTGCTCGCCGCCCTGTCCTTCTGGGGAACGGCGGTGGCGGCCGGGGCGTGGCGGACCCTGGCCGTCGGATCGGCGATCGTGTCGCTGGCCGCCATCGGCCTCTTCTCCGGTGTCTGGCCGGGCTCGCCGAACCGGTCCCGTTCCGTGTTCAACACCCTCATCGCGCTGACCATGAACGTGGCGGTGCTCGTCAGCCTGCTCGTGCTGCACTGGCCCGAGCACTCCATGTTCGACCGCTGACGCCTCGCCGCCCCCGGTCAGGCCGATTCCCGCCGGAAGGTCCGCGTCCCGAAGGCGACGCTCACCACGACGAGGGCCACGGTGACCACGACGCCCCACAGCGTGGTGGCGGACGCCACGTCGCCGCGGAAGATGGCGCGCACCCCGTCGACGACGTATCGCAGCGGGTTGGCGTCGGAAACGGCTTGCAGCCACCGCGGCGCCAGCGACATCGGGAGCAGGATCCCCGACAACAGCAGCACCGGGAGGATGATCCCGTTGACGAGCGGGGCGAAGGCATTCTCGCTCTTGAGCCGCAGCGCCGTCCCGTACGACAGGGCGCTGAAGGCGGCGCCGAGCAACGCCACCACCGCCAGCCCGACAAGAAGGGCGTCGAGCGGAACCCGCAGCCCGAAGAACACGGCACAGACGATGAGGACGATCCCCCTGGACGATGAGGACCAGGATGTCGCGCCGTTCGTCGTGCCGTCCTTGCCCGTCGCCATGCGCTCCTCCTCTTGCTCCGGCTCTCGATACGATGGGGCAGCGCTGCCGTCGCCATCCCACCGGGCCGCGGATGCTACGCGCCGCCGGCTCCGCCGGGAGGCGGGGTCCCGGATCGCCCCGCCACGTGAGAGGCTTCTGCGCTCCCAGGCCGGCTCCTCGCCGGAGTTCCCCCCACCGCCCGGACCGGATTCGCGGCCCTTCAGGACGTCTACGCTCTCGTGGATCGTCGGTTGACGACACCACGCTCGAGAAGACGGAAGAGACGACATGGCAGACGAACTCACGAACGGTTCGGCGGAGCCGGGCCAGGTCACACTCCACGACGAGATCGTCGAGGTCCTCAAGGGCAGCACGAGGCGATGGTTGTCCACCGCCGAGATCGCCCGCGAGGTGCAGCGGCGCGGCAACTACCGGTCGGGGAACGGCAACGCCGCCGTGACCTCGCTCCAGGTCCACAGCCGGACCAAGGACAACCTGCATCTCTTCAAGCGGAGCGGCAACCGGGTCAGCCTGCGCACCGGCCACAGCTGAGACCATCCTTCGCCGGGGCGGTGGTGCCTCACGGGACAGGGACGGCTGCCTCCGAGGTCGGCTCAGGCGCCGCCGGCTCGGGGCGCGGGTACCCGGGGAGTTCCAGGGTGAAGACGCTGCGCCCTTCCCGGTAGCGGTAGGTGAGCGCCCCACCCATCGCCTCCGCCAGGGTCCGCGAGATCCACAGCCCGGCCCCGATCGTGGCAGGTTGGCCCGGTCGCCGGTCCTCGAGGTAGGGCTGGAACACCCGGCGCTGCTTCTCCTCGGCGAGTGGCGGCCCGTCGTTGCAGATGCAGATCTGGAGGCGGTCCCCCTCCGGGTGGGTCACGATCTGCACCGAGTGGTCGGCGTAGCGGAGGGCATTGGTGTAGAGGTTGCGCAGGATCTGGCGAATCCGCAGCCGATCGCCGACGACGGTACCCCGCACCCCGCTCTCCCTCACTTCCTTCCCTGGCGGCACCACGATGCGGGATGTGACGTGCTCGATCTCCGGGCCGAGGTCGACGCGGTCCGCCCGCACGGTCAAGGTGCCGGAGGTGATGTTGCCGATGGTGAGGAGGTCGTCCACCCGGTCGGCCAACTCCGCCCCCTGGTCCTCGACGATGTCGAGCAGGTCCTGGACCTCGTCGGCGGGCAGGGAACGCCACTCCTTCGCCAGCACCCCGGTCATCCCGAGCACGCCAGTGAGCGGGGTGCGAATCTCGTGGCTCACCCCCGCCAGGAACCGGTCCTTGGCGCCGACGAGATCGCGGATCTGTCGGAGTTCCCGTCGCGCCCCTCGCGACTTGGTGAGGACGTAGCCGAGGATCGCCGCCAGCACGGTGGCGGCCAGCCCCATCAGCAGCAGCAGCCGGTTACGGGACGCGTCCTGGGCCAGGTGGTCGACCCCGGTCTCGACCGTGAGCAACCACTGCCGTCCATGGATGTCGAGCACGTCGGCCCACCGGGTTTCCTCCCGGACGGGCACAACGCCGGCGACGTCTCCGCCGGTGACGTCTGCCATCTGCCAGGTGACCGGTTGATCCAATCCACCGGCCGCGGTCACGTCCAGCAGCTCGTCCACCTGCATCGAGGCGAACGTCACCCCGACGAGGAGACCGGCGGCGTTGTGGACCGGAGCGATGATCTTGACGTCACCGGGCTGATCGTCGCCGGGGAGGTCCACGAAGTCGGTGAGAACCGGCTCGCTGGCCCCGAGGGCTGCGGCGATGGCGGCGGCGCGGGCCGGCTCCGACGCCAGGTCGAACCCGACGATGAGCGGCAGATTCCCGAAATCCCGCTCCGCCGTGACCGGAAAGTGCTCCGCCCGGGGCTGCACCGCCACCCGGTTGCCGGCGGCGTCGAGTTCGTAGACGTCGTAACCGGGATCCTGTTCCTGCATGTCCGCCGTGAAGGCGGGAAGGCCCTCGGTGCGGACGAGGGGAGCGAACCCGATCGAGGCCAGTCCCTCTCCCGGCCCGAGCCGGTCGATGAACAACTGGAACTCGGATTCGGTGACCTCCCGGCTCGCTTCGAACAGACCCTGCACGGCCACCAGCCGATCCGACCCATGGTGGATCGCGGTGTTGATGACATCGACGAGCTCGGCGGCGTCGGCGGCGAAATGGTCGGCGGAGCGATCGCGGTGGTCGTGCAGCGCCGCGGTGTAGAAGATGCTGTTGAGGAGGATCCCGGCGAGGAGGACCAGGAACGAGATGACGCGCGGTCTGGGAGCCGCCAGCCACGAGGGGCGAAGAGCCATGGGTACCCATCGGCCGCAGGCCGACGATGTTTGAACCTATTCCCAGAATCGACCTGAATCTGCCGTGCCGATTCGGCGCTCCAGTCCGGGGGCTCGCTGCGCCCGGGACGACATGGGCATCGCCGACGCCGTCGTCGAGACGTCGTCGCCGATTGGAAGCACTTCTCCCTGGCGATCGCCGGAACTTCGGCGCTGCTCCTCAGGATCTGTTACCGAAAGCGGGTGACACTCCCCCGGTCACGGGATCAGGATCACCGGCACCGGCGAGTGCGTGGCGCAGGTACGGCTCGTCGAGCCGAGAGCCACCTCCTTGAACGGGCTGTACCCGGTCTTACCGACCACGAGGGCGAGCCGGTCCTCGGCGGCGGCGATGAGCTGCTCGGCCGGGTGGCCGATCAGCACGTCGCTGGTCACCGCGGTTCCGGTTTCACCCGCCACCTGGGTGGAGAGCGACCGCAGCGCCTCGAGCGTGTCCCCCACCGGGTCGTTGCTGTCGAGCTCGGCGAGACGGGGGCGCTCGGCGAACGCATCGAGCGGGGCGGTACACACCGCGTAGACGGAGGCGCCCAGCACCGGCGCCGACAGGGCTGCCCAGCGGAGCGCCCGGAGGGACGGCGCCGAGCCGTCGACGCCCACCAGCAGCGACGTTCCGGTGGCGCCCGCCGGCGCCGAGCGGGGAATCACCGCGGTCGGGTGGACGGCGCCGTGGAGCACTTTCCCCGTAACGGAACCGAGCAGGTGTGGCATCCAACGTCCCCGGGCATGGGCGCCGACCACGATCAAGCTCGGCGAGGTCTCCTCGGCGATGGTGAGGATGGCCTCCGCCGCCCCGTCCTCCAGGATGCGGGTCTCGTGTTCGACCGGGCGAAGGGTCTCCGCCCATTCATCGACGGCCCGCTCCACATCCGTCTGGTACTCCTCGTAGTCGAACGGCAGGATGGCGATGTCGAGCCCGGCCCAGGGAGAGCTGGCATGCACCAGGGTCACCTTGCTTCCGACACGCTCGGCGAGGGCGGCGGTCCAAGAGAGGGCGTGCTGGGCGCCGTCGGAGGAATCCACCCCCACCAGCAACGAGCCGGCACTGAGGGATCGCGACCCACCCCGGTCCGGGGCTCCGACGCGTCCGGTGGCAGTGATGTCTGCTGCATCGCTCATCCGGTCGCCTCCCTGCACAACTCGGCGGGCCCGCTCCCTTGCCGGCGGGTGAGCCCCAACGGGGCGTCGTCCCTCATCGTGCCTGGTGGCCGATGAGGGTTCGATGAGAAACCGGGCGGATCCACCATCCCGGCGCCTGCCCTTCCCTCGGGAGCCGAAAACTCCCGGAGGAGAGGGCCCGGGTCGTCGCCGACCCGGGCCCCGGGGAGGAGAGGATGTCATGCACGATGGCGTTCGACTTCCTCGCAGTTGATGCCTTTCGAGATGTGACCTCTTGTGAGGCCGCTCCTCTTACTCGCACCATCATCCGCCACGGTCGATGAGAAGACGATGAGACACACAGGACGTCTGCCCTGGAGTCTCATTGTGGCCTCATCTGTTTCGCACCAAGATGGGGGACGATCGACGAGGGAGTTGAAGGTGCGGGTGCTCGTTGCCGAGGACCAATCCAAGATGGCGTCCCTGATCAGGCGCGGTCTGGAATCCGACGGGTACGCGGTGGACGTGGCCGAGAACGGTGAGGACGCCCTCTGGCTGGGCACCGAATGGGACTACGACGCCGTCGTCCTCGACGTCGGGCTCCCCAAGATCGACGGGTTCGAGGTGTGCCGCCGGTTGCGGGAGCGGGGGCGGTGGGCCCCGGTGCTGATGCTCACGGTGCGGGACGCGGTGGCCGACCGGGTCGAGGGGCTCGACTCCGGCGCCGACGACTACCTCACCAAACCCTTCGAGTTCGCCGAGCTGCTCGCCCGGCTGCGAGCACTGACGAGGCGCACCCCGCCGCCGCGACCCACCGTGCTCGAATGGGACGACCTCAGCCTCGACCCGGGCACCAAGAAGGTCGCCCGGGGACCGGTCGTCGTCGACCTCAGTCCCAAGGAGTTCGCCCTCCTCCATCTCCTGATGACGCGGGGCGACGTCGTGATCAGCCGCACCGAGATCCTCGATCACGTCTGGGACTTCGCCTACGACGGGACCTCGAACGTCGTCGACGTCTACATCAGGTACCTGCGCAACAAGATCGACCGCCCCTTCTCCCGGGAGACGATCGAGACCGTCCGTGGCGAGGGGTACCGGATGCGCCACGATCCGGGACCGGACTGACATGGCGTGGTACCGACCGCGCACGCTGCGGGCCCGCTTCGGCCTCCGGGTCTTCTGTTTGGCGATCGTGGTGCTGGGAATCGCCCTCGTCGGGACCGGGCTCTTCTGGCGGGCTCGGGTGCTAAGCGACAAGGTGCAGGGCCTCACCGACCACATCGACAGCATCGAGAGCGAGCTCGAGACCCTCTACGAGGCCGGTGGGTTCCCTCCCAGCGGTGACGCCGTCCTCGAGTTTCCCGCCCCCGAGCAGGGGGTCCAGGTGTTCTCCTCCACCGGTGAGGAACTGGCCGGGTCGTCCCGGCTCACCGACGTGGTACCGGCCATTCCTCCCGAGACGATCTCCCCCGACGAGACGACCCCGCCCACCACCATCGTGCACCATCCCGTCTTCGGTCACTCCCTCGTCGTCGGGGATTCGTTCTCCTTGGGCTCCGACCACTACGTGGTGGAGGCGATCACCGGGTTGAGCGATCTCGACCGCGCCAACCGCATCGCCTTCGTGGTGCTCCCGATCGCGGCGCTGCTGCTGTCGCTGGGTATCGGCGCCGGCGTCGGCCTCTCCGTCGATCGGGCGCTGCGGCCGGTCCGCCAGCTCGCCCGCCGCGCCACCGAGATCGCCGCCGGGCGGCGGGCGATGCGCCTCGACGTGGCGGCCGACACCACCGAGCTGCAGGATCTCGTCGCGAGCCTCGACGACCTGCTCGACGCCATTCGCGCCGCCTTCGATCGGGAGCAGATCTTCCTCGACGACGCCAGCCACGACCTGCGGACTCCGATCGCCATCGCCCGGGCGGAGCTGGAGCTGGCGGAACGCCACAACCGCCATCCCGAGACGGCGGCGGCGCTGCGCTCCGCCATCGAGGAGCTGGACCGGGTCGACGCCACCGCCTCCGAGCTGCTGGTGCTGGCCCGGGCGCGGGCCGCCGGCACCGAGGGCTTCACCACCATCGACGTGGGAGACGTGGCGCAGCGGGCGGCGGCCAACATCCGCCGTGACCCGAGCCAGCGGCGGGTGACGCTGGCGGTGAAGGGCTCCGGCGAGGCAGCGGGCGACGCCGCGGCGCTGGAACGGGCCCTCACCAACCTCATCGCCAACGCGGTCCGTCACTGCGCCGGATCGGTCGACGTGTCGGTGCGGACGGGCAACGGCTCCGTCACCGTCGTCGTCGCCGACGACGGGCCGGGATTCCCCGAGCATCTGCTGGAGAACCTCTTCGACCGGTTCACCCGCGGCACCGACCGCCGCGCCCACGGCACCGGGCTCGGCACCGCGATCGCGGCCGAGATCGTCGCGTCCCACGGTGGGTCGATCACGGCGACAAACCCGCCCGGCGGCGGGGCGGCGGTGATGATCCGGCTCCCCGCCGTCCCGGCTGGCGCGGTCGCGGCGATGCCGGGGAACGGCCGCCGGGCCCCGCGGTGACCGAGATACGGCCGGTCGGGACAACCTCAATCGCCGGAGGGGACATCATCGACGAGGTGGAGCGCCCGCCGGTGCTGGAGCCACAGCGCCTCCCCCAGCAGTGACAGGGCCATCATCGCCAGCAGGATCCCGAGCGCCAGGGGCCGGTGCCGGGCGGTGTCGTTGGTGAGCAAGGAAAGCGCAGCCAAGCATCCGAGGACGCCGAGGGCGGCGGCGACCCGACGCCCGGTTCCGCCGAAGTGGGCCCGGTAGGCGGCGGCGTTCACGACCCCGAAGACGATGAGGAACATGGCGCTGGCGATCGAGGAGATCTCGGTGAGGTCGAGGGTGTTGGCGAGCAGCAGCGACATCCCGGCGGTGATGAGGAGGCCGACCGGCTCGGACCACACCTTGCGTTCCAGGGCCGGCGGCAATTCGCCCTCGCGGGCGATGGCATAGCTGAGCCGGGCCGTCCCGTACAGGGTGGCGTTGATGGCAGAGAGGGTGGCGAGCACCGCCGAGGCGGCCACCACCACGAACCCGAACTGGCCGAGGCTCGACTTGGCCGCCTCGGCGAGCGCGAAGTCGGCGACGGCGGCGATCCGTGACGGGTCGAGTGAGCCGACGGTGACGAAGGCGATGGCGACGTACAACACGATCACGATCACGACCGAGAGGTACAAGGCCCGCGGCAGGTTGCGGCGGGGACGGCGGATGTCGTCGCCGGCGTTGGCGATCAACTCGAACCCTTCGTAGGCGACGAAGACCAGCATCCCGGCTGCGGCGATGGCCGGCAGCGACGGCCAGGCCGAGACGGAGATGCGGGAGGTCTCGACGCTGGACAGGCCCACCCCACCGACGAGGGCGAGCATCGCCAGTTTTACCGCCACGATGGCGGTCTCGGTCTCGGCAACGATCGAGGCGCTGAGCAGGTTGAGCACCGTCGGGACCACGATGGCGACGGTAATGAGGAGATGGTGGAGCCAGGCCGGGGCGGCGGAGCCCGAGGTGAAGAACGTCGCGGCGTAGTTGGCGAAGGCCGCGGCATAGAGGGAGAGGGTGACGAGATAGCCGAACCAGAGCAGGTTGTTGAGGGCGCCGGTGACGAGCCGCACCCCGAAGACGCGGTCGACGAAGACGACGCTGCCGCCCCGTGACGGGTAGGTGACCGAGAGGACGGCGTAGGAGGACGCCGTCAGCAGCGCCACCGCACCGGCGAGCAGGAACGCCAGCGGGGCACCGCCGCCGGCGTCGCCGGCGACCACACCAAGCACCGCGAAGATGCCACCGCCGACCATGCCGCCGATGCCGATGGCGATGGCACCAAGCAGCCCGACCGACCGTCCGGTATCGTCGGTTCGATTCGTCGGCACGTGTCGCATTCTCGCAGCCGTTCGTCGCCGCCGACGGGAACCCGGGCGGCGGTATGGAGCCGGACGGTCAGACGTCGACCTGCATTCCGATCTCGACGACCCGTTCCCGCGGCAGGCGGAAGACCCCGATCGGGGCTGCCTCGTTCCGGTCGAGGATGGCGTAGAGATGCTGCCGCCATGCCGCCATGCCGGGGCGCCGGCCCGGCACCACCGTCACGTGGCCCACGAAGTAGGTGGCGTCGTCGATGTCGGGGACCTCGAGCCGTTCCTTGATGCGCTCCAGGTCGGCCGGGACGTCGATCCGGTCCATGAATCCGTAGTGGAGCATCACCCGGGAGATCCCGCGGGCGAGATCGACCACCGCCGCCCGGTCGGCGGTCCGGACGTGGGGAACCGAGGCGGTGTCGACGGTGGTGATGATGAGCCGCTCCGGCAGCGCCCCGACCCGGTCGACGAGGTGGGCCAGCACCGGCGGGGTCGAGGCCCTCAGACCGGTCATGACCACGCCGGTCCCCGGGTTCCGCCGCACCTCGGGATCGGACAACGTCTCGACGAACATGTGGAGCGGGAGAGTGTGACCGCGGATCCGAACCCCGAGCCTGCGGCGTCCGGTCCGCCAGGTGGTCATGGCGCCGAACACGGTACCGGCGACGGCGAGGGGAACCCAGCCGCCGGCCGGGATCTTCAGGAGGTTGGCGGCGAGGAAGACGGCGTCGATGCAGAGCAGCACCCCGGTGACGGCGGCGGCGGGGAGCCGGGGCCATCCCCACTTGGTGCGCGCGACCCGGTGGGCGAGCACGGTGGTGATCATCATGGTCGTCGCCACCGCCACCCCGTAGGCGCCGGCCAGGTTCTCCGACCGGTGGAAGGCGATGACGAGCAACACGGTCGCCACCATCAGGGCGTTGTTGACCGAGGGCACGAAGACCTGGCCGGCCTCGTCGGAGGAGGTGTGATCGATCCGGATCCGCGGCAGGTAGCCGAGGCGCATCGCCTGGCGGGACAGGGAGAAGGCGCCCGAGATCACCGCCTGGGAGGCGATGACGGTGGCGGCGGTGGAGAGTGCCACCAGCGGGTAGAGGCCCCAGCGCGGCACCAGCCCGAAGAACGGGTTGGCCACCGTCGGGTCGTGGAGCAGCAGCGCCCCCTGGCCGAAGTAGTTGAGCAGCAGGGCGGGGAACACGACGCTGTACCAGCCGCGTCGGATCGGGCCGGCGCCGAAGTGCCCGAGGTCGGCGTAAAGCGCTTCGCCGCCGGTGACGACGAGGAAGATGGCGCCCACCGCCACCAGGGCGGAGCCCCGGTGAGTCGTCACGAACCCGACCCCGTGGGCCGGCGAGATCGCCGACAGGACCGAGGGTTCCTGGATGATGCCGATCACCCCGGCGACCGCGATGACGAGGAACCAGAAGATCATGACGGGGCCGAAGACGCTGCCGATCCGGGCGGTGCCGTGGTGCTGGACCCGAAAGAGCATGATGAGCACGACAACGGTGATCGGCACCACCAGGCTGTGGAATCCGGGCACCGCGACCTCCACTCCCTCGATCGCCGAGAGCACCGAAATCGCCGGGGTGATCATGCCGTCGCCGTACAGCAGCGCCGATCCGAAGACGCCGAGCGCCACCATGATCGCCACCCGGCGGGTGGTGGCGTCGCCGCCGGCCAGCGCCGTCAGGGCCAGGATCCCTCCCTCCCCGTCGTTGTCGGCCCGCAGCACGTAGAGCAGGTACTTCACCCCGATCACGATCACGAGGGACCAGAACACGAGGGAGAGCACCCCGAGCACCGCCTCGGTGTCGACGGGGGCCGCGTCCTCGGTGTCGAGGGCGACGCGCATCGCATACAGCGGGCTGGTCCCGATGTCGCCGAAGACGACCCCGATCGCCCCGACCACCGCCACCAACCCGATCGTCGATCCCTGTTTGGTGGTGCGTGGCCGGAGATGCTGCACGCCCCCATCATGGTCCATCTAGGGTGAGGCGCGCGTGAGAATCGTGACCGGAGCGGGGGAGACCCCTCGCTCTCACGGTTATCTCATGGGTGGGGCGACAGCCTGGGCACATGACGCACACCGCCCGGACCGCGGCGCCCCCTCGAATCTCCGGCTCACCCGGACGCGGAGAGAGGAAACCGTGACCACCATGGCGCCGGGGGCACCCGGAATCGAACCGCGCTGGACCTCGAGCGCCAAGGAGGCGGTCGGCACCGCCCACGGTGCCGGGAGCCCACTCTGGTTCACTCTCAGCCACGGGATCCTCAACGAGGTCTACTACCCGCGCCTCGACACGGCCTGCCTGCGGGACGCCGAGTTCCTCGTCGCCACCCCCGACGGCCGGTTCTTCGAGGAGAAGCGGCACGGGATGCACCACACCACCGCCATCGAGACGTCGATCCCCACCTTCATGGTCGAGACGGGCGACTCCCACGGGGAGTTCGCCATCACCAAGCGTTACGTCACCGATCCGGACCGTCCCACGCTGCTCGTCGACGTGTCGTTCACCTCCGAAGTGGAGCCGCTCGGGGACTACACCCTCGTGTTCCTGGCGGCCCCCCACCTCGCCAACCACGGCTACGGGAACACCGCCTGGGTCGATGACTACAAGGGGACTCCGGTGGTCTACGCCGCCCGTGGAGACACCGTGCTGGCGGTGGCGGCGACGGCGCCGCTGCTCGCCAGGTCGGTCGGCTACGTCGGCTCCTCCGACGCCTGGCAGGATCTCCACACCAACCACGCCATGGAATGGCAGTGGGACCGGGCCGAGGACGGCAACGTCGCCGTGGCGCTTCGCCCCGACCTGGCGGCCTGCGAGGGGCGGTTCACCATCGCTCTCGGGTTCGGCGCCTCCCCGGCCGAGGCGGGGCAGCGGGCCGTCGCCAGCCTCCGCGAGGGATTCGACGCCTCCCTCGCCCGGTTCCGGGCCGGGTGGCGGTCCTGGAGCCGCGGCATCCACCTCCCCGACCTTCACGACCCGGTCGCTCGCGCCTCGGCCCTGGTGCTGGCGACCCACGAGGCGAAGGCCTTCCCCGGCGGCCTCATCGCCTCGCTGTCGGTGCCGTGGGGGTTCGCCAAAGGCGACGGGGACCTGGGTGGGTACCACCTGGTCTGGCCTCGCGACCACACCGAGGCGGCTGGGGCCTTCTTCGCCATCGGCGCCCATGCCGGCGGGCTGCGGGCCCTCGCCTACCTGCGGGCCACCCAAGAGGCCGACGGCCACTGGGCCCAGAACCTGTGGCTCGACGGCACCCCCTACTGGAACGGGGTGCAGATGGACGAGACCGCCCTCCCGGTCCTGCTTGTCGATCTCGCCCGCAGCGTCGGAGCGCTCGATGCCGACCGTGCCCTCGAGCGCTACTGGCCGATGGTCCGCGCCGCCGCCCGCTACCTGGTGTGCAACGGCCCGGTCACCGCCCAGGACCGCTGGGAGGAGGACGGCGGCTACTCGCCGTTCACCCTCTCCACCGAGATCGTGGCGCTGCTCGTCGCCGCCGACATGGCGGACGAAGCCGGGGAGCCACGGGTGGCGACCTACCTGCGGGAAACCGCCGACTGCTGGGACGCCCACATCGAGACCTGGTGCTACGTCTCGGGTACCGAGCTCGCCACTTCGTTCGGGGTCGACGGCTACTACGTTCGGATCGGAGTCCCGGACGAGGCGGGCGCCGCCACCCCGACCGAGGGGTGGGTGCCGATCAAGAACCGGCCGCCAGGCGAGGACAACGTACCGGCCCGGTCGGTCGTCAGCCCCGACGCCCTCGCCCTGGTCCGGTTCGGACTGCGCTCCCCCGACGACCCTCGCATCCTGGCGACGTTGCGGGTGATCGACGCCACCCTGAGGGAGAACTTCCCGTACGGACCCGGATGGCGGCGCTACACCGACGACGGTTACGGGGAGCACCCCGACGGCGAGCCGTTCGACGGCTCCGGGCAGGGTAGGATCTGGCCGCTGCTCACCGGCGAGCGGGGCCATTTCGCGGTGGCCGGGAAGCGGAGCGAGGAGGCCCGGGCGCTGGCGGCCACGATGCAGGCGATGGCGGGCCACGGCGGCCTGCTCCCCGAGCAGACCTGGGACGCCGCCGACCTGCCCGACCGGGAGCTCTTCTACGGGCGGCCGGCCGGCTCGGCGATGCCGCTCGTCTGGGCCCACGCCGAGTACCTGAAGCTGCTGCGGTCGATCGCCGACGGGGCGGTGTTCGACCTGCCCGCCGTGGTGCAACAGCATCTCCCGAGCCCGGCGGCTCGGCGCCGCCGCTTCTGGCGCAAGAACCACAAGATCCAGCACATCCCGCCCGGGTCAACGTTGCGGGTCGAGCTGACCGCCCCGGCCTTCGTGCACTGGTCGCCCGACGAGTGGACGACCACCCACGAGACCGCCACGGTCGCCACCGGGATCGGCATGCACATCGCCGATCTCGACACCGCCTCCCTGCCCGCCGGCACCGAGCTGGTGTTCACCGTGGCCGGGCGCGATCCCGGGTTTGCCCCGGCACCCGGCGCGGGCGACGATGGGGAGCACCGGCTCACGATCGGGGGTGACTCGCCATGAGCGACGTCGACGTCGCCGTGCTCTTCGGTGCCACCGGGGACCTGGCCCGCAAGATGCTCTTCCCTGCCCTCTACCGCCTCGAGGAACAGGGCACCATCGAGCAGCGCATCATCGGTGTCGCCCTCGACCAGTGGGACAGGGACCGCTTCGCCAGCCACGTTGCCTACGCCGTCACCGCCGCCGTGCCGGACGCCGACCCGGCCGTCCGCGATCGTCTCGTCGCCCGGCTCGAGTACGTCGCCGGCGATTACGCCGACGACGACACCTACACCCGTCTCGGCGCCGCCACCGGGGAGGGGGCCCGCTGCCTCCACTACCTGGCCATCCCGCCCGAGATGTTCGAGCCGGTCGTCTCCGGGCTCTCGGCGGTGGGACTGCTCGAGCATTCCCGGGTCCTGGTGGAGAAGCCGTTCGGGCGGGACCGGGCGTCGGCGGGCCATCTCAACAGTGTGCTGCACGCCGCCGTCGCCGAGGAGGCCATCTTCCGGATCGACCACTTCCTCGGCAAGGAGCCGGTGGAGAACCTGCTCGCCTTCCGCTACGCCAATCCCATCTTCGACGCGGTGTGGAACCGTCACTACATCGACCACATCCAGCTCACCATGGCCGAGGCGTTCGACATCGGCGAGCGCGGCAGCCTCTACGAGACCCTGGGGGTGGTGCGCGACGTCATCCAGAATCACCTGCTCCAGGTGGTCTGCCTGCTCACGATGGAGGCGCCGGTGTCCCCCCGCGCCGATTCCTTCGCCGACGAGCGGGCCAAGGTCCTCACCGCCACCCGTTCCCTCACGCCGGACGACATCACCTACGGGCAGTACGAGGGGTACCGCGAGGCGGACCACGTCGCCGCCGATTCCCGGGTCGCCACCTTCGCCGCCCTCCGCCTCGCCATCGACACCCCGCGCTGGTACGGGGTGCCGATCTACGTCCGGGCCGGCAAGGCGATGGCGACAACCGCCACCGAGGCGGTTGTGGTGTTCCGCGAGTCACCGCCGCTGTCGTTCTCGGAACAGCACGATCCGCCCGACACCAACCGGCTCGTCTTCCGGATGGGGCCGGCAGACGGCGTCGACCTGCTGGTGCAGACCAAGTGCCCCGGGGAGGGCCTGCGCCTCGCCACCACGCCGCTGACGGTCGACTACGACAGCCTCTTCGGGCGGATCCCGTTCGCCTACGAGCGGGTCATCCGCGACGCCCTCGCCGGGGACCACTCCCTCTTCGCCCGGGAGGACGCCGTCGAGGAGGCGTGGCGCATCGTCGACGCCATCGCCGACCCTCCCGTCGCGCCCGACACCTACCCGCCGGGAAGCTGGGGCCCGTCCGGGGCGGCCGGTTTCCTAGGGGCCGAGCGGACGTGGATCGACCCGTAGCCGGGGAGACCTCCGCTCCCCCCATCGTGCTCGTCCACGGCACCCGCCTCTCGGCGGCGCAGTGGCAGCCGCAGATCAAACGGCTCCGGCGTCGCTTCCCCGTCGCCGCCGTCGACCTGCCGGGCCACGGTTCGGCACGTCACCTTCCCTGGTCGCTGGATGCCGCGGTGGACGCCGTGGCCGCCGCCCTCCCGCCTCGGCCCGGCGAGGCGGTGGTGGTGGGACACTCCCTGGGCGGCTACGTGGCGGCGATGACCGCCGAGCTGTTCCCGGAGCGGATGGCGGGCCTGGTCCTGATGGGGTGCTCGCGCCGCCCCCGCGGCGCCACCACCCGCCTCTACCACGCCGCCGCCACCGTCGTGGAACGGATCCCGGAACGGTGGCTCACCACCTGGAACACCCGCCTCTTCCGTCGGATGTGGCCGCCCGATGTCGTCGATCCGGTCATCGCCGCCGGTTACGGGTTCGCGGCGCTCCCGGCGGCCTGGCGCAGCATCCTCGCCGCACCCGACGTGCTGGCGACGCTCCGCACTTTCGAGCGGCCGATCCTGGTGCTCAACGGTGAGAAGGATCGGGTCTTCCGCCGGGACGAGTTGTGGGTGGTGGCGAATTCCCCCCGGGCCCACCTCCGGCTCGTGCCCCACGCCGGTCACCTCGCCGGCTTCGATCGGCCTGACGAGGTGAGCGACGTCATCGGGGACTTCGCCCGGGCCGTCGCATCGGGAGGGCGTCGCTCACGGTGAGCGGGGCACCCTTCGTACCGCCGGCGTCCCGGGCGGCACCAATCAGCGGCTGGGGGCGGCCCGGCCGACGGTCAGGTAGATGATGCCCCCGAGGGGGATCGACAGGGAGCAGATCACGGCCCACAGCCATTTGGGTAGGTACTTCACCTGGTGGTGGGCCAGATCCACGAAGCAGTAGGCGAGGAAGCCGAGCGCCACGAGCACGATCGGTATCCATGCAGCAGCAGGCATGTCGCTTCTCCTTTCTCGGCGCCAGCGTCGTCCCCGATCGATGAGAGCACCGTGAGAGCTTCCCGGTGCCGGGTGGAGGGCGATCGTCAGGTGTGCTTCTCGACGTGGCCGCCGAATTCGTGGCGCATCGCCGAGAGCAGCTTGTCGGCGAAGTCGGCGAGGCCGCGTGAGGCGAACCGCTCCTGGAGGGCGGTGGTGATCACCGGGGAGGGCACGCCCTCCTCGATGGCGGCGATGGCGGTCCAGCGGCCTTCCCCCGAGTCGGAGACCCGGCCGGCGAAGCCGTCGAGCCCGGGATCGGCGGCGAGGGCGTCGGCGACGAGGTCGACCAGCCATGAGCTGACCACCGCGCCGCGGCGCCACACCTCCGCCACCTCGGCGACGTCGATCTGGTACCGGTAGGCGGCGGGGTCGCGCAGCGGGGCGGTCTCGGCGTCCGCCGCCTCCGACCGCAACCCGGCGTCGGCGCCGTGGATGACGGCGAGCCCCTCGGCGATGGCGGCCATCATCCCGTACTCGATGCCGTTGTGGACCATCTTGACGAAGTGGCCGGCGCCGCTCGGCCCGCAGTGGAGGTACCCCTCGGGGGCGGTGCCGTCGGAGGTCCGGTTCGGAGTGGTCTCGACCGTGCCCCGGCCCGGGGCGATCGAGGCGAAGATCGGGTCGAGCCGTTCCACCGCCGCGGCGTCGCCGCCGATCATGAGGCAGTAGCCGCGCTCGAGGCCCCACACGCCGCCGCTCGTCCCACAGTCGAGGTACCGGATCCCGTGACCGGCGAGGGAGTGGGCGCGGGTGATGTCGTCCCGGTAGTACGAGTTGCCGCCGTCGATGACGACGTCGCCCTCTTCCAGCAGCGGAGCGAGGTCGTCGATCACGCCCTGCACCACGGCGGCGGGCACCATGATCCACAGCGCCCGGGGCGGGGTCAGGGCGGCGACGAGGTCGGCAAGGGAGCCGGCGCCTTCGATCCCTTCCGGACCCAGGGCAGCGACTGCCTTCTGGTCGACGTCGAAGACCACGCATTCGTGGCCGGCGGCGGTGAGCCGGCGGGCGAGGTTGGCGCCCATCCGGCCGAGGCCGATCATGCCGAGGCGCATCGGGTGGTCGGTATGGGAAACGAGGTCGGTCATGACTTCTCCTCTCGGTGGGCGGGACGGGGCGCCGCCTGGCGCCCTCTCCGCGTCGCCGCGCCGCTTTGGGACGAGGCGACCGCTTCCGCCAGAACGAACCGTGTCACGGCGGCGGCGAAGCCATCCTCGTCGTTGCTGCCGGTGACGGCGTCGGCGGCGCGCTGCACCTCCGGCTCGGCGTTGCCCATGGCGATGCTGAGGCCGACCTTGGCGAGCATCGGCAGATCGTTGGGCATGTCGCCGAGTGCCGCGATCGCCGCCGCCGGCACCCCGAGCGCGGCGACCGCGTAGTCCACCACCGCGCCCTTGTTCGCCTCCGGATGGGTGATGTCGAGGTAGTACGGCTGGGAGCGGGTCGCCGACACCTCGGTGCCGAAACCCTCGTGCACCGCCTCGGTGGCGGCGATGAGGCGCGGTTCGTCGTCGCCGACCCCGACCAGCTTGACGATCTGGGTGATGCCGTGCAGAGAGGAAACGGCGGACGGGGCGAAGTGGACCGCGGCGGTTTCCGAGGCCACGTGCGGCCCCGCCGGGTCGGTCGCGAACCACTCGGTGCCGCTGTAGGCCCACACCGAGAGCCCGTATCCGGAAAGCAGGTCGTGCAGCGGCATCACGATCTCGTCGGGAATGGGCCGGCACTGTAGGACCTCGAGGTGGGGGGAGACGAACATGCCGCCGTTGAACGCCGCCAGCGGGGTGGTGAGCTGCAGCGGCTCGATCAGCATCTGCATACCCCGCGGCGAGCGGCCGCTGGTGATCATGAGATCGATGCCACGTTCCCGCAGCTCACGGGCCGCCTGCCGTGACGCAGAGGTGAGACGCTTGTCGCTCGTCACCAGGGTGCCGTCGACGTCGGCGATCACGAGGGCGATCGGCGTCGGTCGGGTCACGACGCGCTTCCTGATCGCAACGTCGGTGGTGCAAATCTCATGAGGTGATGGTGGCCTTCCGGAGATGAGGCGCCGATGAGAGGCAAGACCGTCGCTTCACCGTACCGCAACGGCGGACGGGATCGGATCCTTCCCGGTCTCACCGGTTTCTCATCACGCCTCGCCCAGGATGCGGGAATCCCGACGGCGGGGAGAACGGCTCCGGTTCGCGATTCCCGCCTCGGCCGACATCTTGGGCTCGAAGGAGGGCACGCCATGGATCGGCAGACGTTGCGGCTCCACCATCTCGGGGTCAGCTTGTGGCTGGACAGCATCACCCGGGCCATGGTGGCGGACGGCACCCTCCAGCATCTCATCGACGACCTGTCCGTCACCGGGCTCACCTCCAACCCGACGATCTTCGCCCGCGACATCGACGGCAGCAGCGGCTACGACGAGGAGATCCAGGCAGCCGCCGACGACGTCGACGACGAGGAGCTGTTCTACCGGCTGGCCGTGGAGGACCTGGGACGGGCCGCCGAGCTGTTCCGGCCCATCCACCAGCGCAGCAACGGCATCGACGGCTGGGTGTCGCTCGAGATCTCACCGCTGCTCGCCTTCGACGCCCCGGCCAGCTTCTCGGCGGCGAGGCGCCTCCACCACCTGGCCGCCTGCCCCAACCTGCTCATCAAGATTCCCGGGACCCCGGAGAGCCTCCCGGCGATCGAGGAGGCGATCTTCGCCGGGATCCCGGTGAACGTGACCCTGCTGTTCTCGGCCGGGCAGTACCAGGCGGCGGCCGACGCCTACCTGCGCGGCATCGAGCGCCGCATCGACGCCGGACTCAATCCCGACGTGCGATCGGTGGCGTCGATCTTCGTCAGCCGCTGGGACAAGGCCACCATGTCCGAGGTGGGCCCCGACCTGCGGGACCGGATCGGCATCGCGGTCGCCGGGACCGTCTACCAGGCTTACCGCGAGTTGCTCGACTCGGATCGGATGCGAACGGTGATGAGCTTCGGCGCCCAGCCGCAGCGGCTGCTGTGGGCCAGCACCGGAACCAAGGACCCCGGCGCCTCCGACATCCTCTACGTCCGCGACCTCGTCGCCCCCTACACCATCAACACCATGCCCCAGAAGACGCTGCTCGCCTTCGCCGACCACGGCGTCATCGGCACGATCCTTCCTCCCGACGGGGGCGACGCCGACGGTGTCATCGCCTCCCTCACCCGCCGCGGGATCGATCACGACGCCCTGGCCGATCGGCTGCAGCGGGAGGGTGCCGCCGCCTTCTCGGAGTCGTGGACCCATCTCCTGGCGACCATCGACGCCAAGCGTCACGCCACCTCCCGATCGGAGAGCAGGGTGGCCTGAGCGCCGGTGCCGGCGGTCACCGGCCCCGAGCGTCGCCGCGGCCCGTACCCTGAGCATCTCATGCGATGGTGGCGACATCCCGGCAACGAGGCTCCCCTCGACCTCTGGCAGTGGGCGCTGCCGCGTCACGGAGCGGTGTGGAGCGACCTCGACCCCGGGGACCGGGACCGGCTCGAGGCGCTGACCCGGCGATTCCTCGAGACCAAGGAGTACGAGGCGGCCGGCGACCTCGACCTCGACGAGACGGTGAAGGTCACCATCGCCGCCCACGCCTGCCTGCTCGCCCTCCATCTCGGCCTCGAGGTGTACCGGGACGTGCACAGCGTCATCGTCTACCCGGCGACGGTGATCAAACGCGGCGCCCGCTCCGATCCTTCGCTCCCGGGCGCCCACCGGGCCTGCCCGACTCCCCTCGCCGGGGAGGCGATGCTGCACGGCCCGGTCGTCCTCACCTGGGACGCCGTCGTGGCGGCAACCCGCCACCCCGAAGGCGGCCGCAACGTCGTCTACCACGAGTTCGCCCACAAGATCGACATGATGTCCGGCGCCGCCGACGGGACCCCGCCGATGGGCAGCCGCGGCGAGGAGCTGCACTGGGACGCCGTGCTCAACGAGACGCTGGCCGGCATCCGGGCGCATCCGGTGCCGGATCCGGTGCTCGGGACCTACGCCGAGGTGAGCCGGGCCGAGCTGTTCGCCGTCGCCACCGAGGTGTTTTTTACCACGCCCGAAGCGCTGGGAGTGCACCACCCGGCGCTGTACCAGGCGCTGGCCGCCTTCTACGGGCCGAGCCCGTCTCCGTCCTGATCCGGGCTCGGCCCCGGCCGGGGCGGGAGCGGCGTGCCTTGCCCGAGGCGCCGGATCGCGGCGTCGACCGCGTCCCGGGTCACGGTGCCGACGACCGTGTCGCCGTCCGTCACCGTGACGGCGGAGCCGGTCTCGAGGGCGAGGATGACGGCGAACACCGAGGCGTCGACATCGACCACGGCCGCCGCCGTGGCGGCTCCGGCGGGTGCCGGGAGTGGGGCCATCATGTCCCGGGCCCGGATCGTGTTGATCCCGGCCGCCTGCAGCCCGGTGGGCACCCAGCGTCCCCGTCGCAGCAGCTTCTCGGCGTAGATCGTCGCCGGCGACAGGTAGCGTCGCACCGCGTTGGCGGTGGCGGCTACGACGAGGAGAGGAACGGCGATGGCGAAGTCGCCGGTCATCTCGGTCACCACCACGATCCCGGTCAGCACCGCCCCGGTGGTACCGGCCACGGTCCCCGCCATGCCGCCGAGGACGAACACGGTCGGGTCGACCGACAGGCCCATGGCGGCGAAGGCGTGCCCGGCGATGGCGCCCACCGCGGCGCCCATGAACAGGGACGGTGAGAAGACGCCGCCGGAGGCGCCGGAGCCCAGGGTGAGCACGGTGACGAGCCACTTGCCGGCGGCGAGCGCCAGCAGGATCCACGGGTTCAAGATGATGTCGCGCAGCACGTCGGTGATGGTGGCGTACCCCACCCCCTGGACGTTGTAGTCGCCGAGCCAGCGGAAGAACCCGTACATGACGAGGCCCACCGTCGCCATGCCGACGACGTGGGCCAGGTAGGGGTTGCGGAAGTGGAGTTCGAACCGGTCCTCTGCCCAGTAGAGGCCGCGGATGAAGGCCGCTGCCACCACCCCCACCACGGCCCCGGTCACCACCAGCGCCAGGAGCGCCACCCACGATGCCGACAGCGGCTTGGTCTGCTGGAGCTGGAGCACCGTGAAGGCGAGTTGGGACCCGAGCAGGCGGCGGGCGACCGCGATGGCGGCGGCGACCGCGGCGGCGACGACGAGCAGGGCCCGGCCCGAGACCCGCACCAACAGCAGCTCGACGGCGAAGAGCACGCCCCCGAGCGGAGCGTTGAAGGTGGCGGCGATCCCGGCGGCGGAGCCGGCCGCGATGAGGAGCTGCAGGTCGGGGGTGGAGAGGTGCCGGACCTGGCCGAGCGAGGATCCCACCGCCGACCCGATCTGCACGATGGGGCCTTCCCGGCCGACCGACCCGCCGGAGCCGATGGAGAGTGCGGAGGCGAGGGCCTTGATGACGGCCACGATCGGCCGGATCACCCCCGAATCGTAATGGACGGCGTCCATCACCTCGGGGACGCCGTGCCCTTTGGCCTCGGGAGCGAAATGGGTCACGGCGTAGACGACGCCGACGGCGCCCACCACCGGCACCAGCACCACCGCGGCGCCCCACGGGGAGGGCGGGGTGTGGACGTTGGCGTCGTACGAGACGCTGAGGCGGCCGAGAAACATGAGGTTGTGGACCAACCCGATCAGCAGCCGGAAGAACCACGCCGCCAGGCCGCCGGCGATGCCGACGAGGACGCCGTATCCCACGATGGCCGGCAGCGGCCGGTTCCCCCGCCGCGGTGTGGCGGTGGCACCTCCCGGCGGCGGGCCGGTCGTCATCGGGTCGCGGGGCGCGGCAGCTTCGACGCGGCGCCGAGGGCGATGGGTGCCTGCGCCACCCGTCGTCCTGTTCTGGCGTGCACGCACGCCGCCGTCGTGACCATCGGTTTCCAATCGGAGGCCCTTCGGACTGTATGGGTTCGACGCTGAGAAACCGATGAGAGTCCGGATCTCCGAGTGGGAGCCGCCGGCTCGAGGAACGCGACGGGTCCCGATGAAGGCAACCGGGTTCCCGGCGGGTCCGCTCAGTCGAAGATGAGGGTCGAGAGCTTGCGGAGCTTGGTGAAGTCGTGGCGGGTCGACATGTGGCGGATCGAGCCGGTCTTGGCTCGCATCATGATCGAATGGGTGATGGCGCCGTCGGCCACGAACCGGACGCCGTCGAGGAACTCCCCTCCGGTGACCCCGGTGGCGGCGAAGAGCACCCGGTCGCAGTCGACCAGGTCGCGGGTGGTGAGCACCTGTTCGAGGTCGAGCCCGCGTTCGGCGGCGTAGTCCCGTTCCCGGTCGTCGCGGGGCCAGAGGCGGCATTGGATTTCGGCGCCGACACAGCTCAGGGCGGAGGCGGAGATCACCGCCTCGGGTGAGCCGCCGATGCCGAGCAGGACGTCGATCCCGGTGTGCTCCTCGGTGGTGGCGATGGCGCCGGCCACGTCGCCGTCGTTGATGAGGCGGATACGGGCGCCGGCGGCCCGCACCTCGTCGACGTAGCGCTGGTTGCGGGGGCGGTTGAGGATGACGGCGGTGAGGTCGTTGAGGTCCTTGCCGCGCGCCTTGGCGACCTGCCGCAGGTTGTGGTCGATGGGAGCGTCGAGGTCGACCTTGCCGACCGCCTCGGGACCGACCGCGATCTTGTCCATGTAGACGAGGCTGCCGGGGGCGTACATGGTGCCCCGGGTCGCCAGGGCGATGACGGCGATGGCACCGGGGATACCGGCGGCGGTGAGGGTGGTTCCGTCGATCGGGTCCACCGCCACGTCCCACGCCTCTCCGTGCCCGGTCCCGACCTTCTCGCCGTTGTAGAGCATCGGGGCGTGGTCTTTCTCGCCTTCCCCGATGGCGATCGTGCCGTCGATGTCGAGCGAGTTGAGGATGAGCCTCATGCCGTCGACCGCCGCCTGGTCGGCGGCCTCCTTGTTGCCGCGGCCCTGCCAGCGGGCGCCGGCCATCGCTGCCGCCTCGGTGACCCGGGCCAGCTCGAATGCCAGGTTGCGTTCCGGAACCTCGGCCATCGGTGCGCCTCCTCGATCGGCTCGACGGCGGCCGTTCCCCTGAACCTACCGGGGTCGGCGCACGACTGTGGCGGCGACGCGGCGCCTCCCCACCTCCCGACGAAGGGGGATGATACGCGGCGATGAACGGCCCGGCCGCTACGAAGGACCGGCGTCGCGGGCGAGGCGTAGCGCCTCACCGAGGCCGTCGGTCCACGGTTCGCCGTGGCCGGGCAACACAACGTCGGCGGTGATGCCGTCGAGGGCGCCGAGGGAGCGCATCACCTGCTCGCTGTCGTGGTTCATCGCCGCCGGCATGATCTGTGGCCCGGGACGACCGGTCAGGGGGTTCCAGGTGGCGATGACGTCTCCGGTGAAGATGGCGCCCCGCCCCTCCATCAGGAGCGCGCTACTCCCCTCGGTGTGCCCCGGGGCATGGATGACGCGGGGCTTGCCGGGGACGTCGAGCACCTCGCCGTCCTGGAACGTCGACACCTCGTGCACCGGGATGATCTTGGAGGCGCCCCGCCGCATCAGCGACACCGCGGTCCGGTAGAGCTGGGGCCTGAAGAGGTAGGAGAGCAGGTGGCCGTCGCGGCCGCCGACGTCTCCGGTGGTGACGGCGTGCTCGTCGGCCTGATGGATCCAGACCCGGGCCTCGGCGGTGGTGCGGGCCTGCTCGGCGAATCCGGTGTGGTCGGCGTGGGCGTGGGTGAGCAGGATGGCGTCGAGTTCGTCGATGCGATGATCGAGCCGGGCCACGGCGGCGGTGAACACCTCCCAGTCCTTCGGGGTTCCGGCGTCGACGAGCACGAGCTTGCCGTTCTCTTCGACCAGATAGAAGTTGGCGATGTCATCGGTGAGCCGATGGATTCCTTTGGCGACTTCCATGTCCGCCTCCCTGCATCTCACGAGAGCCCTACGGGCCGGCCGACCGCTGGCGCGATGGCGCGATCCTCGGCCGATCTCCCAACCGTATGCCGTGCACCATGAGAATCATGTGAGGGTGGCGGCCCGGTCGAAGGCCGTGCGCGGTCCTTCAGGTGGGCCTCAGGTGCTCTCAGGCTGTGCACAGGTGGGTGGAGGCATGATGTGCGCACAGAACGTACCGACGGACCAGGAGGTCATTTGATGTCAACCGACAAGAAGCCCGCGAAGCGCCTCTACACCCTTGCCGCCGCCATCGGTCTGGCGCTCGGCTCGATGGGTATTGCGACCGCCGCCAGCACGCCCACTCCGACGGCGCCTGAGTCGCCGCCGGTGGCCACCGACAGCCACTCCACCGCCCCTGCCGACGAGGCCGACGAAGTGGAAGCGCCCGGCGATGCAGCCGTCGACGGGATCGACTACCAGTTCGACGGTGAAGAGGTCGGCGACAACGGCGACGGAATCCCCGACGCGAACGAGGCCGACGAGGTGGAAGCACCCGACGACGCCAACGAGGCCGACGAGGTGGAAGCACCCGACGACGCTGAGACCGACGGGATCGATCACCAGTTCGAAGGCGAAGAGGTCGGCAACAACGGCGACGGAATCCCCGACGCCGGCGACGCCAACGAGGCGACAACGAACGGCTGAGACCTGGTACCCACCGTCCCCAAGAAGATTGCCGGATCCGTCGGGGTCCGGCAGTCTTCGCGTCTCGACGGCCGACGGGTACCCGAGCGGAAGTCACGGACCGGTGGCACGATCCAATCGATGAGGGCTACGGAGGGAGAGCCTCTCCGACGCGGATCACGGCACGGGCGGAGACGCCGGGTCATCGTTCAACCCGGTAGGGAGGACGAGGGTGACAGCGGCACCACCGAGTTCGGGATCGTCATCGACGCTGATCCGCCCTCCGTGTGCCCCGACGATGCTGCGGACCACCGATAGGCCGAGTCCGGTGCCGCCGGCCTCACGGGATCGGGAATCGTCCAGCCGCACGAACCGTTCGAAGACCCGTTCCCGATCGGCAAGGGGGATCCCCGGCCCGTCATCGGCCACACACAATGTGACCTCCTTGCCCCGCGCCTGAGTCTCGATCCGCACAGTCGCCGTGGCATGACGAGCGGCATTGTCGAGCAGGTTCCGTACGAGTTGACCCAACCTACGACGGTCCCCGAAGACCCGTGCCGGTTCCACCCGGTGCGTGTCGAACAAGACGGGCGCGGGGCCGCCGGCGGTAATCTCGTCGGAGACGACCCCGGCGAGATCGAACCACTCACGGTTGAGCTCGAGGCGATGTTCGTCGGTGCGCGCCAGGACGAGCAGGTCATCGACGAGGGTGGCCAGCCGGCGGCTCTGACCGGCGACGTCGCCGGCGAGCTCGGCGACGTTGAAGGCGCCGGGATTCGCCTCCGCCACCTCCGCCATCGTGAGGAGCGTGGCGACCGGGCTCTTCAGCTCGTGCCCGGCATCGGCCGTGAACCTGCGCTGCCGGGACACGGATGCCTCGAGGCGCTCGAGCATCCGATTGAGCACCACGGCGAGCCGCCGGATCTCGTCGTCGGGTTCCGGTTCCGGGACGCGCAGGTGCAGATCGCGGTAGGAGATCACGTCGGCCTGCTCGGCCATCGCCTCCACCGGTCGGAAGGCGCGGCGGGTGAGACGCCACACCGTCAGACCGACCAGCAGGGTGAGCGCCGGAACGCCCAGCACCAGCAGCGGAACGAGAGTCCGGGTGGCGTTCTCCACCGCCCCGAGAGACCCTGCCGCCAGCACCGTGGCCTGCCGGCCCTCGGTACTCACGCCGGCAACCGCCACGAGAAACGGCCCGTCGAAGTTGTCCTCACCTTGTGCTTGTCCCTCGTTCTCGCTCGCATCGAGCGAAGGCACCTCAACCGTCGACATCGCGCCAGAGGCGGCGACAACATCCACGATTGGACTCTGGCCCTCGATGTCCTCCGTCGAGGAGACGACCGTGCCGTCGATCACGATCTGGACCGAGATTCCCCTGATCAAGGGCACGGGGCGGGGTGTTGCGCCACCGGCGAGCTGGGACGCCAGGTCCGCCGAGCGGGCGGTCACGGTGGTCTCGACAGACTGGAACAGTGCCGATCTGGTAGCAGCGAGCAAGAGAGCGCCGGACCCCGCGAGGACGAGACCGACCACGGCGGTGGCGATCAGCGTGGTGCGGGCACGTACGCCGAGACCACGGGCCGTGGTCCTGGGCCCCGTCATCGGTCGGCCCGCAGCCGGTAACCGACGCCGCGCACGGTTTCGATCGATGCCCGGCCGAAGGGGTCGTCGATCTTCCTCCTGAGGTAGCCGACGTAGACCTCGACCACGTTCGGATCTCCGTCGAAGTCCCAATCCCACACCGCGTTCAGGATGTCGATCTTCCCGACCGCCTCCCCGGGATGTCGCATGAGGTGCTCGAGGAGCGAGAACTCCTTCGCCGTCAGCTTGATCTCCGCCTCACCCCGCTCGACCCTGTGAGCCGCCGGGTCGAGGCGGAGGTCGTCGACCTGGAGCACGGTCGGCCGCTCAGGCGCTCCCCGCCGGGCCAATGCCCTGATGCGAGCGGACAAGACGACGAAGGAGAATGGCTTGGTCAGGTAATCGTCGGCTCCGGTATCGAGCGCTTCGGCGATGTCGAACTCCCCGTCCTTGGCCGTCAACATCAGGATCGGCGTCCAGTTCGACTCCTCCCGGAGGTCGGCGCACACCAGAAAGCCGTTCCGCTTGGGCAGCATGATGTCGAGCACGATCACGTCGTACGGCTGGTTACGAGCCAGCCACAGCCCCTCCTCGCCATCGGCGGCGACGTCGACCGCATGGCCGTCCGCCTCCAGACCCCGCTTGAGATACGACGCAAGTTTCAGCTCGTCTTCGACCACCAGTAGACGCATCGATCACCAATCTGTGAGGCTCATGACGCCCTCCCGATCAGAGCCCAACCATACGTCGCCGTAGTTGAGAGGAAGCTGAGAGGCACTTGAGACGCAGGGGCCACAACCGGACGGGCCCATAGGCCGGACGCAGGCATCAATCCGCGGTCTCTTCGCCACCGGCGTCCTTCTGGACGGTGGCGGTCTGCGGGGCGGCCCCGGCGGCACTCACGGTGACCGACACGTCGAGCGCGTCGAGCGAGGTGGAGTAGAGGCTGAACTCGTTGACCGGGAAGTGGTCCGGTGCCCCGGTGTTGTCGAAGTGGACGATACGCCGACCTCCGGCAGGGATGGTGAACGAATCGGGGAGTTCGAAGTAGTAGCTCTCGGTGGCATCCGCAGTCGGGTCGGTGAACGTGTAGAAGATCTCGAAGCCGGCGAGGTCGGTTGCTCCGGTGTTGGCGAGGGCGATCAGGCGGCTCAGGAGATCGAACTCCTTCGCCCGAAGCCCGATCTCGTGGCCGGCGAGCCACACCCGGCGGGCATCGATGTCGATGACGAGATCACCCACGGTCGATCGAGAGAGGGGGTGGGGCTCGGCGCGCCGCAGCTGAGCGCGAATGCGTGCCAGCAACTCGGCCAGCTTGAAGGGCTTGGTCACATAGTCGATTGCTCCCGCATCGAGTCCGACCACCACATCGAGCTCCTCGTCACGAGCCGTGAGCATGAGGACATCGACGGTCGGGTCGACAGAGTGGATCTCACGGCAGACGCTCAGCCCGTCGACATCGGGCAGCCCGAGATCGAGCAACACCATGTCGGGCCGCTGCCCGGCGACGGAATCTATCCCGCCTTATCCGGTCTGTTCCCAGCAGGCGTCGTAGCCGTTCCCGGCGAGGGCGCGCAGAAGGGACGATCCTATGCGCTGGTCATCCTCGATAATCAGAATCCGTTCACCGGGCATTCCGATCAACGATACGGCAATCCGCCCCACCGTCACGGCGCTCCCGCACAGCAGGGCCGTACGGGAGCGGCAGGGCACGCCGGGCCGCGGCCCGGCCGGGCCGGCGGCGGCGTGCCCTAGATGCTCTCGGGAGTGGCCCCGGCCACGGGCACGCTGTCGGCGAGGATCTCCTCGATGCGAGCCAGGACGTCGTCGGAGAGCACCAGCGACGAAGCGGCCGCCGCCTCCGCGACATGCGACCCGGTGCGGGATCCGACGATGGCGGCGTGAACCGCAGAGTTGGAGAAGATCCAGGCGAGGGCGAGCTGGCTCAGCGAGCAGCCGGCGTCGGCGGCGACGCCGCGGAGCCGGTCAACGACCTGGAGGTTGCGCCGGTACCCGTCACCGTGGAACGCCGCGTTGGAGGCTCGCCAGTCGTCATCGGGGAGGACGGTCGCCTCGTTGAGAGCGCCGGTGAGCAGCCCGTGGGCGAGCGACGCGTAGACCATGACCCCGATGTTCTCGGCCTCGCAGTACGGCAGGATCTCGGCTTCGACGCCGCGACGGAACATGTGGTAGGGAGGCTGGAGTGACTCCAGCGGCCGGGTCTCCGAGAACTCCTCCATCTGGGCGACGCCGAAGTTGGAGGCGCCGACGTGACGGATCTTGCCTTCGGCGACCAGCTCGCCGAGCGCGCCGGCGGTCTCGGCGGAGGGCACCTTGGCATCCGGCCAGTGCACATGGTAGAGGTCGATGGTGTCCACCCCGAGGAAGCGGAGGCTGTCCTCGACTCCGGAGCGCAAGAACGCCGGGCTGGCGTCACGGACGACCCCGTCGCCGACGGCCCGCAGCCCGCCCTTGGTGGCGATCACGACTTCGTCGCCGGCGCCCTTCAGCTCGGACCGGAGCGCCTCGCCGAGGATCTCCTCCGATGCCCCGAACCCGTAGGCCTGGGCGGTGTCGAAGAAGGTGATGCCTTCGTCGCGGGCTTGGCGGATGGCGGCGATGGCCTGGTCGCGGTCGAAGGCGCCCCAATCGCCGCCGAGTTCCCAAGTGCCGAGAGCGATGTTGGAGACACGGAGCCCGGTCTTGCCGTAGGTGACGTATTCCACTGGTGATGTCCTTTCGGGTGTCCGCCGGGCTGTCGTGGTGCGGCGCGATCCCGCTCCGGGAGGCCCTCTCTGAGCCTAGGGGGAAACCCGGCAGGGTGGCGACGATCCGGGGAAGGTCCACCCTGCAACGTCGCGGCCCTGTACCCCCCTCGGCTCAAACGCCACCTGCGGTGGCGTTTTGCCGGTCCCCCCTGAGACCAGGGGGGACGAGAAAAGAGGAAGGTGGAGTGACGGGGTCCCGCGACCTGCACCGGGACACGCCTCAGCTCCGGGTGATGGTGCCCTCCCAGGTGCCGACCTTGTCCCCGGCGAGGGAGGCCTCGTCGAACCAGAAGCTGGTGACCGCCTTGGTCTCGGTGAAGAAGGCGACCCCGTCCCGGCCCATGACGTGGAGGTCGCCGTAGAAGCTGCCCTTGTGGCCGGTGAACGGGAACACGGAAATCGGGACTGGGATGCCGACGTTGATGCCGACCATGCCGGCGTCGATGCGGCGGGCGAACTCCCGGGCGTGATGGCCGCTCCGGGTGAAGACCGAGGCCCCGTTGGCGAACTCGCTGGCGTTGATGACCTCGATCCCCTGCTCGAAGCTCTCGACCCGCTTCACGTAGAGCACGGGGCCGAACACCTCCTCCCGCCCGCAGGCCATGTCCCGGGTGACGTGGTCGAACACGGTCGGTCCGACGAAGTAGCCGCCTTCGTGTCCGGGGACCCGCACCGAGCGGCCGTCGAGCACGGGCACCGCCCCCTCGTCGATCGACTTCTGGATCCACTCGGTGACGAACGCCTTGTGCTCGGCGTTCACCAGCGGCCCCAGCTCGGTCGTCTCCACGTAGGCAGGCCCGATGCGGCGGTCCCGGGCGAGTTCGGCGACGGTGGCGACCAGCTCGTCGGCGATGGGCTCCTCGACCACGACCACCGGGAGCGCCATGCAGCGCTCGCCCGCACACCCGAACGCCGAGTTGATGATCCGCTGGGCCGTGGCGCGGATCGGGGCATCGCGCAGGATCAGGGCGTGGTTCTTGGCCTCGGTGAGCGCCTGGACCCGTTTGCCGTGGGCGGCGCCGGTGGCGTAGATGTGACGGCCGACCTCGGCCGACCCGACGAACGTGATCCCCTTGACGTCGGGATGGACGAGTAGCCGCTCCGCCTCGTGGCGGGAGCAGGTGACGACGTTCACCACCCCGGGCGGCAGCCCGGCTTCCTCGAGCAGCTCGGCGATCCGCAGCGCCGTCTGCGGCACGAAGGATGCCGCCTTCAGCACGAAGGTGTTCCCGGTGGTGACCGCCAGCGGCATCATCCAGCCCATCGGGATCATCGCGGGGAAATTCCAGGGGGCGATGCCGACGAAGACGCCGAGCGGCTCCCGGTAGGTGACGGTGTCGTAGCCGTCGGAGACGTTCATGAGCGAGTCGCCCTGCATGGTGACCGGCACGGCGCAGGCCAGCTCGACGACCTCGATCGCCTTCAGCACGTCTCCCCGGGCCTCGGTGTACGACTTGCCCATCTCGGTCGACAGCAGTACGGCGAGATCGTAGAGGTTCGCTTCCAGCAGCGCTTTGAGGCGGAACATGACCTGCACCCGGGTCGTGACCGGGGTGTCCCGCCACGCCGGGTAGGCGGCCGCCGCTGCCGCCGCCGCCGCGTCGACCTCCTCGGCGGTGCAGCGGGGGGCTTCCGCCATCACCTCGCCGGTGCTGCTGTTGGTGATCGGGTAGTACTCGCCGCTGCTGGTGTGCTTCCACTCACCCCCGGCGAAGTACTTCAACCGCTGTGCCATCGGGGCCTCTTCTCTCGACTCGGACGTGAAGACCGGCCCTGATGATGGTCGATCGCGGGAGCCACTGCGTGCGGTGTGCCGGTCGGCCGCACCACCTCGACGCTGAAGGCGGAGAAGGTGGTGAAGGAGCCGAGCACGCCGATCGCCCAGAACGGGATGGTCCAGCGGGGCACGACGGATCGTTGCCGCCGGGCCAGGTAGAGGCCGAGCAGCAGCGAGCCGGTGAGGTTGACGGCGAGGGTCACGGTCGGGAAGGCGGCCGGCTCCGCCGGGAAGGCGGCGACGACGGCGGCCCGGGCGGCCGAGCCGGCGAGACCGCCGGCGAGCACGGCGGCCGGGGCGGTCAACGAGCGGAGGCGGCGGGTAGGGCGCGTGCTGCGAGATGTGCGTCTGTCAGGCATGGCTCCGTTGCGGGTCTCGGTCTGCAGGAGCCATCAGCCGGCAGGCGGTTGTGGCGAGCTCCATCGCCGTCGCCGTGATGATAGGGCGTGGTGGAAGGGCTTCCCGCCTCCAGTCAGCGTCCCTGCGGTGCTCGCCGCCGGCAAGCTGCGGCGGGGAGGGTCACGGTGCCGTCTTCACACCGCGACACCCCTCGGTGGTTTTGTCACCCTCCCTGCTGTGCCCCTCTCTCACCCTCCCTGCTGTGCCCCTCTCTCACCCTCCCTGCTGTGCCCCTCTCTCACC
>CAYQEC010000015.1:0-55959 GCA_964416425.1 uncultured Acidimicrobiaceae bacterium
GAGCGAGGGCCCGTGCCAGGGCGACTCGCTGCTGCATGCCGCCCGAGAGCTGATGAGGGCGCCAGGTTCCGAAGGAATCGAGATTCACCAGGGCGAGCAGCTCTGCGGTGCGGGCACGCCGCTGCGCCCGTGGGACTGCCCGGAACTGCATCGCCATGTCGACGTTCTGTTCGACGGTGAGCCACGGAAAGAGGGCCGGTTCCTGGAACATGAGCCCGATGCGGTGGCCGCCGGTGTCGATGGAACCCTGGTCGATCCGGTAGATGCCGGCGATGAGGTTGAGGAGGGTGCTCTTGCCGCAGCCGGAGGCTCCCAGCAGGCAGACGAATTCGCCGCCGGCAACGTCGAGGTTGAGGTCGTCGAGGGCGACGACCGAGGAGCGCCCGTCACCGTAGGTTTTCGAGACGCCCCGGATGGCGACGGCAGCGCCCGCCTGGGGCGAGCGGCGGGTCGGAGCGACGCCGGCGGGGGCCCTCATGGCGTGATCTCGGGACGGCCCAGCGAGGCGAGCACCTCGTTGAGGATGGTGAGGTCGTAGATGCCATCGAGGTCGACCGGATCGAGCAGGCCGACCGCGGCGGCGTTGGCTGCCGAGGTCTCGAGGGACGAGGCGATCGGGTCGACGGTGAAGGTGAGCTGCGACCAGGCGCCGGCGATCGTCTCGGGGGAGAGGGCCTTGCCGGTGATCTGCTCGATCCCGGCGTTGACCGTCGCCTGGGCGGCGGCCAGATCGGCGTTGATGGAGTCCACCGCCGCGATCAGGCCCCGGATCACGGCTTCCACCTGGTCGGGGTGCTGCTGCAGGAAGGCGGTCCGCACCACCAGGTGGGTCGTCACGAACTGGCCGTTCGGCCACAGGTCTCGTTCGTCCACCAGCATATGGCCTCCACCCTCCAGGACGAGGCGCGTCGCCCACGGCTCGGGAACCCAGGCCCCGTCGATGTCGCCGGACCGGAAGGTCTGGAGCGTCTGGGCATTCGGCTGGGGGACCACGGAGACCTCACCGCCGCCCTCGAGAGTTGTGGTGAGACCCTGGTTCACCAGCCATGCCCGCAACGCCACATCCTGGGTGTTGCCGAGGGACGGGGTCGCGAGCTTCTTGCCCACGAGGTCGGCGGGCGAATCGATCCCGGGGGCGACGACGAGGGCGGCGCCTCCGGAGGTGGAGCCGGCGACGATACGGATCGCCTCCCCGTTCGACTGGGCATAGCCGTTGATCGCCGGGTTGGGTCCGAGGAAGGACATGTCGAGGGCGTCGGAGAAGAGGGCGGTGATGGCCTCGGTCCCGGAGTTGAAGGTCGCCGTCGTCAGGGTGACGTCGTCGCCGAGCTCGGCGGCGAAGAGCCCGTCGGCCACTCCGACGATGGCGGGGGCGTGGGTGACGTTGGCGAAGTAGCCGAGGCGCACCTCGGAGGAGGCCGGCGTGCCGCCGGGAGCCGCGGCGCCGGAGGAGCAGCCGGCGGCGACGGCGAGCAGGAGTGTGGCGACACCGAGCCGGGTCGGGGTGGCGCGGTGCCATCCCCCGTGGGATCTCGTGGTGTTCCTCGTGTGCATGGTGTGTTTCCCCAGGTTCCCCAAATGGTTAGTAAAGTTGATAAACCAGGTAAGGTTTATCAACTTTGGATCATCCCGCATCGTACATCGGTGGTACGGCGTTGGCAATCCCGAATTGTTCTGATAATCTTTACTGAGGAGATCAAGTAAGAGATGTGGATCACCAAGAAGACGGACTACGCCACCCGCGCCGTGCTCGCCCTCGCTCTGGAGACGGGAGACGCTCCGCTCAAACTGCAGGAGATCGCCTCCCGGACCCGGGTTCCCCAGTCATTCCTCGAGCAGATCATGTACCAGCTGCGCGGCGCCGGGATCGTGCGTTCGGTGCGGGGCCCGGCCGGGGGTTACCGGCTCAACCACCCCCCGGGGGACATCACCTTGGAACGGGTGGTGCGGGTCTTTCAGGGTCCACTGGCCCCGATCGAGTGCTCCACCCGCAGCAACCCGGCGTCGTGTCCGATGGACCCCGGGTGCTCGCTGAAGGAGACGTGGCAAGAGGTGCGGGACGCCACCATCGCCATCCTGGAGCGGACCGACTTCGCCACGCTGGCCCGCCGGGCGGAGGGACCGTGGCGCACCCCGGTCGGGGTGCCCTCCCCACCACGGCGCCGCGGTCGAGCGGGCACCTCTTCCTGACGACCGAACTCACGCGGCAGGCGAGTCCCCCGTCACCCCGAGCAGGTCGAGGTGGAGACCCGCGGCGGCCTCGAGCAGTCCCACCAGGCCGGCGAGCGACGTCGGCGCCTCCTGCAGCCACGGGATCGAGGCCATCGGTACCCCGAGCCGGGCCGCCAGGTCGTGCCGGGCGTCACGCTGCCGCCCCGACTCGGCCGCCCACCGCTCCAGGTTGTGGCGCAGCGCCGCCCGCGCCGCTTCCTCCAAGCCGGGGGAGCGGAGCCGGGAACGGGCGCTCCATTCGTCCGGGAGGGTGCGGTTGAACACGACCAGGTCGGGACGGCCCGCCAAGGGCGGCAGCTCGGAGAAAAGGCGCCTCGTCTCGCGCAGAGGGGTGGGTTGGGCGGTGGTGACCACCACCGTGGTCGCCATCCGGAAATGCCGTTCGATGGAGCGGGCGCGATGGGACAGACCGTCGTAGAGGGTGCGCAGGTCGAGGAGGAACTCGGCGATCTCTTCGAGCAGCGGGCCTCCCAGCACGGTGTCGGCGAGCCGGAGCACGGGGCGGGCGGTGACCCGGTACACGGTGCGCCGGCCCGGGATGTGGGCGCCGGTCAACCAGCGCAACAGCCGGCTGCCGATCAGGTCGCGCATGCGGCGCGGGGCGAGGAAGAACTCGATGCCGCCGACGGCCGGCGGGGTGTCGACGACCAGCAGGTCCCAGGCGCCGCTCTCGATGAACTCGGCCATCTGCTCCCCGGCGGCGTAGGCCTGGGCGGCCGGGAACCGGTCGGCGATCGCCCGGAAGAACGGGTTCTCTTCGAGGCGGTCGGCGACGTCGACGGCGGCGTGACGTCGCACGATGGCCTCCCACGAGGCGGTGACGTCGAGCATCGCCCCCCACAGGTGCGGCTGGCCGGGAACCCGGGTGGGCTGGTTGCCCAGCTCGGTGAGGCCCAGCGCGTCGGCGAGGCGAAGGGCGGGGTCCACCGTCACCACCAGGGTGCGCCTCCCGGCCCGAGCCGCCGCCACCGCCAGGGCGGCGGACACGGTGGTCTTGCCGACCCCGCCGGCGCCGGCGACGAGCACCGCATGGGCCGGATTCCGCGGTGTCATGGCTGCTCCCACGCGGCGGCGAGCAGGGTCGCCACCTCCTCGGGGGAGTGAGAGCCGAAGAGATAGGGGAGGCGGGGGCCGGGGGGCAGGGCATCGAGCCAGCGGCGCTGCGACGACCACAGGGCCTGGTGGAGCTCGGCGGCGCGGCGGTGCGGCCCGGGCGGGAGCCCCGCCACCAGGGCGGCGGAGACGGCCAGCTCGGGGAGGATGCGGTTGGCGACGACCGCCACCAGATCGATCACCGGTTCCCGCGTGAGCTGAGCGAGAGCGGACTCGGTCTCCACCACCGGGAGCTCTTCGGGGGTCGTTACCAGCAGCAGGCCGCTGGCGGCGGGATCGGCCAGCAGCTCTTCCATCCGGCCCGCCTGTTCCCGGATCGAACCGGCCGGGACGAGGTCGGCGATCGTGGCGGGGGCCCGCAGGTAGGAGAAGAGCTGGCCGAGCGGTGGGGCGTCCACCAGGACCAGGTCGTAGCGGCCGCTCCACACCTCGTACACCGGTTTGCCGATCGAGATGATCTCGCGCACCCCGGGGGCGGTGTCGACCAGGACGTTGAGGGCCCGTGCCAGCTGCCGGGTCGGGGTGGGACGGGGAAGCCGGAGCTGGACCCGGAGGTACTCGTCGAGGGCCCGAGCCCGGTCGACGGCGAGGGTGAACACCCCCGGGGCGACCTGGCGGGCCTCGTAGTCGAGGTCGTCGACCCCGAGGTGGTCGGCGAGGCCGAGCGCGTCCAGCATCCCCATTGCCAGGACGGAGCGTCCGCTCCGGGCGGCGGCGAGCGCCAGCGAAGCGGTGACGGCTGACGAGCCGACGCCACCCTTTCCCGAGATCAGCAACAGCTTGCGGTCGAGCACCCAGGGCGGAGCGTATCAGAGCCGTTGCCGGTCGCCGGTCGCCGGTCGCCTCCGGTACCCTGGCGCCGAATCCGCCACGAGGAGGTAGGAGTGGCCGAGCTGGACGTCGAGAAGTTCCTGGCCCGTTTCCGGGACCGGGCGGCTGCAGTCGCCGAACGTGGCATTCCCCCGCTGGAGGGCGAGGCCCGCCGCGCCTTCGTGGCCCAGGCCGAGCTGGACCACCTCGACTACTCGCTGGTGGGGAACGCCTCCTGGTCGGTGGAGGACGACTCGCTCGTGCTGCGGGTGCCGCTGGCCCCGTAGCATCCCGTCTCAGACCTCGGGTGGGACGATCCCGGCGGCGGCACGCCTCGCCTCCGCCCTCCGCTCGCTCTCGAGCCGGGCCAGGTCGTAGTCCTCGTAGTCGACGTACTGCATGGCGTCGGCCACCAACCGGTGGCCCGCCTGGTCCCGGATGAGCCGGTGCATCTCCTGGCACACCCGCCGGTAGCCGGGATGGCCGCCGCGGCCGGTCCGCAACTCCAGCAGGTGGAACGCCTCCCGGGCGTTGAGCTGGAGGTAGAAGCGGATCTTGTAGGCGAACGGGACGGCGTACTGGGCGACGTCGTCCCCGAGATCGGTCGCGATCACCTCGTGGAGCACCGCGGCCCGTTCCATTGCTTCGCTCCAGGCCGCGGCGGCCCCGACGTCGCCGACCGCGTCGGGGGTGACGAATCCGTGACGGGGGCCGAGCCGCTGCCAGTCGATGGAGAGGATGCGGTGCCGCTGCAGGTCACGGAAGATGCCGTAGTCGCAGAGGATGTCGAACCGGTACCCGGTGCGCTCCATGCCCCGTCCCGGCTTGTGGCGGCGGTTGGCGCGCTCGCCCACGTAGGCCCGGAGCACCGCGGCCCGCTGCGCCCCGTCCATGTCGCGGGCCAGATGCAGCAGCTGGTCGTCCGGCAGGGTGGTGTGGGGGTAGAGGGCGGCGGCGACGATCTCGGTCTCGGCGTCCGGGTTCCAGGAGACCAGGGTGACCTCGGGCCGGTCCTCCGGCACCGCCTCGATGCCGTCGGCGAGGCGCTGCATCTCCTCGCCGGTGCGGGCCAGATAGTCGGACCAGGCCCCGCCCCGCTCCGGGACGTCGACCCGCCTCATGAACGACGGGATCACCTTGCGGAGCTCGGCCAGCATCAGGTCGGCGAAATGGCGGGCCTCGGCCAGCGGGTGGGCCCGCATCCGCAGCAGCATCGCCTCGTAGGCCTGCCCCGAGGCGAATATCCCGACGTTCGAGGTGGTGGCCGCCGGGAGCAGGCCGCGGGCGTCGTCGCAGGCCCGAGCCCGGATGCTGGAGGTCCACACGAACTCCGAGTCGCCCTCCTGGCGGGGGAAGAGGGTGCCGTAGTAGGGCACCAATTGCTGCACCAGGGTGGCGTAGGTGGTGAAGAGCGACTCCATCGTCGCCACGAAGGCCTCGCGGTGGGGTGAGGCGGCGATCTCGGCCGGCACCGTGTAGCGGTAACGGTCGCCGAGCGGGCGGTCGTAGAAGATGTAGCGGGTGCTCTGCTCGAGGTAGGAGGCGAGGCGACCCCGCTCCAGGATTTTGGTGAGGACGTTGGAGGCCTGCTCGACGGCGAGGTGGGCGCCGCCGAGCTGGGCCACCGAGTCGTCCCCGTATTCGGTGAAGACCCGGTCGTAGAGGGATTCGGCGCGGCGCAGGTTCACCAGCGGATCGGCCGCCCCGGGGGTGGTGCTGGCGCCGCCCAACTCGGGGATGGTGGCGAACTCGTCGAGGAAGAGCCTCCGTACCGACTTGTGTGACCGGCTGTAGCGGGCGAAGAGGGCTCCTTTGACCACCTCGGGGAGGTTGACGACGGCGAACACCGGCCCGTCCAGGTTCGTGAAGAAACGGGACAGGACCTGCCGTTCCTCGTCGCTGAAGGGCTCGACGTGGTGCGGGAAGGCGGAAGCAGGGCTGGGGAGGGTGGGGGGCATGGTGAATGACGCGGCTGTGATTCACCGTAGCGGTGCGGTCAGTCCGCTGCAATCGGATCGGAAGTATTCTCGGCGGCGTGATCGCACTGCGCATCCTCATCGGGGCCCTGATCGCGGCCGCCATCGGGGTGGCCATGGTGCCGTTGTGGGTCCTGCTCGACATCCGGAGGGGCGGGACCGGGTGGGGCCTGTGCCCCAACGGCATCGGGACCTGCCGTAACTCCTACTTCTCGGGGTTCGAGCTGCTCGCCTACCTGGCGGTGGCCCTCTTCGCCATCCTCGCCCTCATCGCTCTCTGCGTACGGGTGCTCCGCATCGTGGAGCGCCGGCACGGGATCCGCACCTAGCCCGACGCCGGCCCCCGATTTCCTCCTGCTCGACACGATCGCTCAGTGGGCGGCACTCACCGATTCGGCGTCGGGGAGATCGTCCGGGGTGAACCCGACCACGACGTAGATCCCGAGCAGGATGAGGCCGGCTCCGAGCCAGCCCCGGGTGGCGAGCCGTTCTCCGAGCACGACGGCGGCGGTGGCCGCCGCGAACGCTGGCTCCAGCGCCAGGATGACCGCGGTCCGGCTGGGACCGATCACCGTTTGCGACCACACCTGGATGAGAAAGGCCCCGGCGCTGACGGCGAGGCCGGTGGCGGCCAGAGCGGCGAGGGAGTCGAAGCCGGGAACGGTGAAGCCCTCGATCACGGCCAGGACCATGGCTCCCAGCGACACCACCAGCAGCTGGACCGCAGTGAAGGCGACGATGGGGTGGCGGGGAGCGAACCGGGACAGGATCACGATGTGGACCGCGAAGGCGACCGCGCACCCCACAGTGAGCAGATCACCGCTGCGCAGGGTCAGGCCGTGCTCCACGGTGAGGAGGGCGAGGCCGACGAAGGCGAGTACGGCCCCGGCGAGGGTGAGCGGGTGGGGGCGGCGCCGGAACGAGGCGGCCGCGATCAGCGGCGTGAACACGACGTAGAGCCCGGTGATGAGCCCCGAGTTCGAGGCCGAGGTGGAGGCGAGGCCGCGGGTCTGAAGAGCGTAGCCGGCCAGCAGCGACGCCCCCGCCACCAATCCGTGCTTCCAGATGAGGCTGCCCCGGGGTCGGGCCACGGTCAGCAGCACCGCGGCGCCGAGCAGGAACCGCCATGCCACGAAGCTCATCGGGGGCAGGATCTCGACCGCTTCCTTGATGACGACGAACGTCGCCCCGAACAACAGGGCGGCGAAGGCGAGGGCGAGGTGGGCGACGGTGCGGCGGGTCACGGTGCGGCGGGTCCCGATCCGAGGCGGAACACGAGGAGCAGCGTCGCCGGCCGGGGCCCCTGCGGCGGAGACCGGTGGATGATCAGCGCACCCGGCGGCTCAGCGAGGCGATGATGCCGGCGACCACGACGGCGCAGCCGGCGAGCAGTGTCCACGGGCCGGGCCCGACCTGGGCGGCGACCCCGGCGGCCCGCACGTCGCGAGCCGCGGCGAGGGCATCGACCACCTTGGCGGCGGCGAAGATGGTGGCGGCGGCGGCACACCCCGCGGTGATTAGGGCGGTGGGCAGCCCGAACCCCTCCCGCCGATCCCCGAGAAGGGCGACGGCGGCGGGGACGAGGAGCAGGACGACGGCGGCCCCGGCGGCGGCCCCGGCCCCGTTGATCGTCCCCAGCAGCGGCGCGGTGAGGAACGGGAGCAGCAGCGAGACCGCACCGATCCCGGTGCCGGCGACGATGACGATGCGGGACGGGTGCACGGCGCTCAGCGGATCAGGATGTCCGACCCGTCGATGCTCTCGATCTCGACGAGGGAGTGGACCGTCCAGCCGTGGCGCTCCAGGCGGTCCCTTCCTTGCTGCCAGACCTTCTCGATGGCGAAGCCGAAGCCGATGATCTCGCACCCGGCCTCGACCACCATCTCGCCCAACGCCTCGGCGGTGCGCCCCCGTGACAGGAAGTCGTCGACGATGAGGACCCGGAGTCCCGGCGTCAGGACCCGCCGGGCGATCTCGACCCGGTACTCGACACCCTTGGTGGGGGAGGCGACCTCCCGGGCAAACGAGTAGCGGTCTCCGGTGCCGAGGTACTTCTTGGCGTACACCATCGGGATGCCGAGCTCGCGGGCGCACATCAACGCCGGCGGGATCCCGGACGCCTCGGCGGTGATCACCAGGTCGGGGGTGGTGGTGGCGAAGCGGGCGGCCAGCTCGCGGCCCACCGATTCCAGGATGGGGGGCTCGACACGGTGGTTGAGGAACTCGTCCACCAGGATCAACTCGCCCTCGATCCGGGCTCGGGAGGAGACGGCGGTCTTGAGATCCACGGCGGTATCGTACCCGCCCCGGTCGGGGGCGGGATCGTGTCGGCGGCTCGTTCTAGCATCGAGCCGTGATGGCACGTCGGCGCGGAGCGGAATCACCCGGCCCCTCGGTGGAGGAGCGCCGCCATGCCCGAGTCGTCCTCAACCGCCTCCGGACGCGCTACCCGTCGATCGGGACCGCTCTCGACTACGTCGATCCGTGGCAGCTGCTGGTGGCCACCGTGCTCTCGGCCCAGACCACCGATGACAACGTCAACCGGGTCACCCCGGAGCTGTTCCGCCGCTGGCCCACTCCCGATGACCTCGCCGAGGCCGACCCCGAGGCGGTGGAAGCGGTGGTCTACTCGACCGGCTACTACCGGCAGAAGACGAAGTCGATCATCTCCCTGGCAGCCGATCTCGTCGACCGCTTCGACGGGGAGGTGCCGGCCGACCTGGAGGCGATGACGTCGCTGCGCGGCGTGGGCCGCAAGACGGCGAGCGTGGTCCTGGCGGAGGCATGGGGTATCCCGGCGATCGCGGTGGACACCCACGTCAAGCGGGTTGCCGGGCGGCTCGGGCTCACCTCCGGGACCGATCCGGAGCGGATCGAGTTCGCCTTGCGGGCGCTCTACCCCGCCAAGGACTGGGCAGGGGTGTCGATGCGATTCATCCAGTTCGGCCGCGACGTGTGCGACGCCCGCAGGCCCCGCTGCTGGCAGTGCCCGCTGGCGGATCGATGCCCCTTTCCCGACAAGACGCCGCCCCCCGAGCTCGGTGGGTAGGAGGTCGGCCTCTCGGGGGAAGACGGACACGAAGTGAAAGGAGCGGGACGTGGGAGCAGACGAGGTGCGTGAGATCGTCGACGAACTGATCGCCGGGTGCGAGGCGCTCGACCTCGAGGCGGCATTCGCTCCGTACTCCCGGTCGTCCGACTTCCTCATGATGGGGCCGACGGATCGCTGTGCGACTTCGACACCTTCTTCGCGGGCAACGGCGCGTACTTCGAGCAGTGCTCGGCATTCGAGATCGAGACGCTCGGCGCAGACGTGCAAACCCTGCCCGGCGGGCTCGTGCGGTACGCCTGGGTCTACAAGGTCGTCGCCACCCTGAAGACGGGGGAGCGGGATGTCTTCGACAAGGCGGGAGCGACGTTTCTCTTCCAGGAGATCGACGGACGCTGGAAGGCCGTGTACTACCAGGAATCCTCCCAGCCTCCGCGGCGGGTTCCAGCCGGAACGTGAGGGAGCGCCGCGCTACGGAATGGCATCCGGCCGGGCCGTGCCGGATGCCGGCTGGGACGGCGGTACGGCGGCTCTCGGGACACGTCCCGCGGTGTGCCTGCGGGCGGCCCCGGCGCGTACGAGGTCCATGCCACGGGTCTCTGGGAGCCGGAGTACGAGATACATCGAGATCAGCAAGCCTGATCCGAGGATGGTGATCGTTGTCGAGAGCCCGGCACGATCGACGACCAGCGCCCCGATCACGAAGCCGGTGATCGAGCCGGCGATGGCAACATTGGTGATCCAGCCGGCCGCCATGGCCCGAACCCGGGTGGGGAACAGCTCGGAGCGATGGGCGGCAAAAGCCGGTGTGAGCATGCTGAGCCCGGCGGTGGCGAGGAAGATGGCCGGTGCCAGGAGCCAGCCGCTGTCGAGGGTGTAGAAGCCGACCCCGCCCAGCAGTCCCAGCGCCAACGCCAGCACGGTGGTGTGGCGGCGCCCGATGGCGTCGGCCATGCGCCCCCCGAGGATGAGCCCGAGGGCGCCGAGGCCGCTGAAGACGATGAGCAAGAAACGGGCCGGGGCCGCCTCCCACGCCAGGTCGTTCACCAGCCGCTCCATCACGAAGTTGAGGGCGGGGGAGGAGAAGACCGCGATGAAGAACGCCATGCCTGCGAGGGGCCAGAAGTGCTTGGCCAGCCCGCTGTTGAGCACCTGCCGGAACGTCACGTCCCGCCCGAAGGGCACGAACGCCCGGCTCTCCGCCAGGTACCGGTTCAGCAGCGGCAGCAGCAGGAACCCGACCGCGGTGAGCCCGAACAGGATGCGCCAGGCGTCGGGCGACTGCTCGGCGACGGGCAGCAACACCAACCCGAGGCCCGAACCCATCGATCCGGCCAGGGCGTAGATGCCGAGGCCGAGGGCGCGCCGTCCCGGGGTGATCTCCTCGGCCAGGTAGACCACGGAGAGGGCGGCGACGCCGATGACCGCCACCCGGGTCACCGCCTGGGTGGCGACGAAGCCGGCGACCCCCGGGATCATCACGGTGAGCAGGTTGCCGGCGGGGATCATGGTGAAGGCCACCAGGAAGGGCTTGCGGCGCCCGGCACGATCGGCCACCACCGCAAAGGCGAGGCCCGCCAGCGACGCCGCCCGGGTGATCCCGAACACCCAGAACATGCCGCCCTCGCTGATGCCCAGGCTCTTGCGGGCGAAGGGGAGGGTGGACGTGATCTGGCTGCCGCCGTAGGCGGCGACGAACCCGACCAGCACCATGAGGGTGAGAATCCGGCGATCGCGAACGGTGAAGGAGGGCTTCTTGGCGCGGCTGGTCATGAGCGATCCGCCGCCGCAGTTCCGTCCGTTTCCGTGGTGGGCCCCGTCCTCATCGGCGGCCATGAGGTTACCCGGTGGGGCGGTGAGCGGCATTCGAACCCGAGGCCGGCCCGGCGTATGGTGCGGGGGAACAGAGGCTGTCCGGCGGGTGTTGACCGAGGAACCGCCCGACGACCCGACAGGAGCGCCCGCGTGGCCAACCCGACGCTGCTCGCCGCGATCTTCGCCGGCGCCGCCTCCTTCCTCTCGCCGTGCGTGCTGCCACTGCTTCCCGGCTACCTGAGCCTCATGTCCGGGTACTCCACCCGGGAACTGGCCGAGGGCGACGTGTCGATGTGGAGGGTGGCGCGTGCCACCGGGCTGTTCGTGCTCGGCTTCTCGGCGGTCTTCGTGGTGCTCTTCGGGGCGGCCGCCTCCTCGCTCGGACACGCGCTCACCGGCCACGTATTCACCACCGTCGCCGGATGGGTCATCGTGGTCATGGGGATCTTCATCGCGGTCACCGCGATCTGGAACCCGCGGCTCCTCGTGCCGTTCATGAAGGACCGGCGCAAGGAGGTGCGGCCAAGCCGGCTCGGGGTGTTCGCCCCTCCGGTGATGGGCATGGCCTTCGCCTTCGGGTGGACCCCCTGCATCGGGCCGTTCCTGACGGCGGCGATCGCTCTCGGCGCCAGCGAGGCGACCATGGGCCGGGGCATGGTGGTGCTCGCCTTCTACTCGCTGGGCCTCGGCATCCCGTTCCTGGTCTCGGCCCTGCTGCTCGCCAAGGCCTTCTCGTTCTTCAACTGGATCAAACGCTTCCTCACCCCGATCAGCGTGGTCTCCGGGCTGCTGCTGGCCGGATTCGGGCTGCTCCTGGTGACGGGCCGGATCACCGATCTCAACGCCTGGTTCAGCAACCTGCTGGTGAAGCTCGGCCTGGAAGGTCTTGCCGAGGTCTGAGATCCGATAACCTCGCCCGATGCAACCCGATCTGGATCGCTCCGGCTTCGTGGCACTGGCGGCCGAGTACCCGGTGGTGCCGGTGTCGGTGGAGGTGCTCGGCGACCGGGAGACCGCGGTCTCGGTGTTCGAGAAGCTGGTGGGCCGGAATTCCGGCTTCCTGCTGGAGTCGGTCGAGGGCGGGGACCGCTGGGCCCGCTGGTCGTTCGTGGGATGGCGTCCCGAATTCACCCTGCTGGCCCGGGACGGCCGCTGCTGGGTCGAGGGGGGCGCCGTCGAGCTTCCCGCCGGCGACGTCCTCACCGTGCTCGAGCAGGTGATCGGGCGCTACGGCACCCCGCCCCCCGCCGTCCTCGGCCTGGGTGACCTCCCCCCGCCGCTGTTCGCCGGGGCGGTCGGGTACCTCGCCTACGACGTGGTGCGCTACGTCGAGCATCTCCCCAACCGTCCCCCCGACGACCGTGGCCTGCCCGAGATGATGTGGCACTTCTTCGGGATGCTCGCCGTCGTCGACCGGTTCCGGCAGACGGTGCGGCTCATCCGGAACGTGTTCGTGGGCGACGCCGACCCGGCCACCGCCTACGACGCCGCGGTGGCGGACCTGGAGGAGGCGGTGGAGGCGCTGGGAGCGGGGGAGCGGTACCGGATCCGGCCCCGGCCGGCCTTCACCCGGAGGCCGGAGGCGAGGGCCAACATGACCCGGGAGGCCTTCGAGGCGGCGGTGGGCACCGCCATCGAGCACATCAAGGCCGGCGACGCCTTCCAGATCGTGCCATCGTTGCGGTTCGAGGTCGACTTCGCCGGGGACCCGTTCGCCATCTACCGCTCGCTGCGACTGGTGAACCCGTCTCCCTTCATGTTCTTCGTCCGCCACGGGGAGATTGCCATCGTCGGCTCCTCCCCCGAGGTCATGTCCCGGGCCCGCAACGGCAAGGCGACGAGCCGTCCCATCGCCGGGACCCGTCCCCGCGGCGCTACCCCCGAGGAGGACGCCGCCCTCGAGCAGGATCTGCTCGCCGACCCGAAGGAGCGGTCCGAGCACGTGATGCTGGTCGACCTGGCTCGCAACGACCTGGGCCGGGTCTGCGAGTACGGCTCGGTCACGGTCGACGAGCTGATGGTGATCGAGCGCTACTCCCACGTGATGCACATCGTCTCCAACGTGTCGGGGAAGCTGCGGCCCGGGGTGGGTCCGGTCGACGTGCTCCGCGCCACCTTCCCCCACGGGACCGTCTCCGGCGCTCCCAAGGTACGGGCGATGGAGATCATCGACGACCTCGAGCCCACGGCGCGGGGCCCCTACGCCGGGGCGGTCGGCTACATCGACTTCTCCGGCAACGTGGACACCGCCATCGCCCTCCGCACCCTGGTGGCGGCCGACGGCAAGGTCTGGGTCCAGGCCGGGGCCGGCATCGTGGCCGACAGCGACCCCGCCTCCGAGTATCAGGAATGCCTCAACAAGGCGGCGGCGGTGCTCGCCGCCATCGAAGGCTCGTGGGATGTCTGATTCCGGGGCGAGCCCCGGGCCGATCCGGACCGGGACCGGCCTCGTCGCGGCGGGACGCGAGGTGGTGTGGGTGCGCGGTCCCGACACCGTGCGCTTCCTCGACGGGCTGGTGAGCCGGTCGGTGGAGGCGATGTCACCCGGCACCGCCGCCCGGGCCCTGTTGTTGAGCCCGCGGGGCCGGCTCCGGGCGGCGCTGTGGCTGCTCGCCGGGGAAGAGGAGGTCGGGATCGTGGTCGACGCCGGCGGGGGAGAGATCGTCGCCGGCGATCTGGCCCGGTTCCGGCTCCGGGTCGATGCCGTCATCGAGCCCGAGGCGCAGCCGACCCTCGACCTGTGTGGTCCCGGGGCCGCCGCGGTGGTGCGGCACGTCACCGGCGCCGCAATCCCGGAACCGGCCGGCTGGGCCGCCCTTGCCGGCGGCGGCCTGGTGGCCCGTACCCCTTTCCTCCGGGTGAGCGTGCCCCGCTTCCTCGCCGTCGGGGTCGCCCCGGAGACCCTCGTCGCCGCCGGCGCCGAGCCGGTGGCGGTGGAGGCGTTCGAGGCGTTCCGGATCGAGGCCGGGGAGCCGGGGTGGGCCGAGACCGCCGGGGAGCCCATCCCCCAGGAGACCGGCCTCGTCGAGGCGGCGGTCGACTCCGACAAGGGCTGCTATCTCGGCCAGGAGCTGGTGGCCCGGATCGACACCCGCGGCCACGTCAACCGCCACCTCATGGGTCTGGTGATGGGGGCCGGGGCGTCGCTGCCGGGCGGGCCCGTCCGCTGCGACGGCCGCGAGGTGGGGGAGGTGACCTCGGCTGCCCACTCGTCCCGTCTCGGCGTCCCGGTGGCCCTCGCCATGGTGCGGGCCGAGGTGGAGGCGGGCACCACCGTCGAGGTGGCGACCCTGGGCGGGCCGGCGCAGGGGCATGTCCGCGAGCTCCCACTCGATCCGTCCCTCTGACCGGTGCCCCCGGCCGGTCGCCGCTCGCTAGCCTCGCGCCGATGACCCGCCGATGTGCCCTGCTCGCCTGCGCCGCCCTGCTCCTCGCCTCCTGTGGCTCGTCTTCCGAAGGCCTCGTCGGGCGGGACCTGTTCGATCACAGCTGTGCCCGCTGCCACGGGGAAGAGGGCGGTGGGAGCAGCCTGGCCCCGGCGATCGGGCCCGACTCCCGCGCCGTCGGGCTGCGCGACGACCAGATCGCCCGGGTGATCGAGGTGGGACCGGGGGCGATGCCGTCGTTCGGGCGCTTCACCCCCGAGCAGATCGACAGCCTGGTGGTGCTGATCCGGAGCCTCCAGAACGAGTGACGGTCCGGGCTACGATGCCCTTCCATGCTCGGCGAGATCCTCACCGCGACCCGGCGCCGTATCGCTGCCCTCGCCGCCTCCCCGGCGGCGATCGCAACGGAGCGGCCCGATGCGGCGCGCAACCTGGGCGCCGCCCTCGCCGCCCCCGGGCTCCAGGTCATCGCCGAGATCAAGCGGCGCTCACCCTCGGTCGGGCCGATCGCTCCCGGGCTCGACCCGGTTGCCCAGGCCCGCGCCTACCTGGAGGGCGGCGCCGCCGCCATCTCGGTGCTCACCGAGCCCGACTTCTTCGGCGGGTCGCTCGACGACCTGCGGGCGGTGCGGGCCGCGGTGCCGCTCCCGGTGCTGCGGAAGGACTTCATCCTCGATCCGCTCCAGGTCGACGAGGCGGCCGCCGCCGGGGCCGACGCTCTGCTGCTGATCGTGGCCACCCTCGGCCCGGACCGGCTGCAGGAGTTGCTGGCGGCAAGCGCCGCGGCTGGGATCGAAGCCCTCGTCGAGATCCACGACGCCGCCGAGCTGGCGGTGGCGAACCGGGCCGGCGCCTCCATCATCGGGGTCAACAACCGGGACCTGCGGACTTTCGTGACCGATCTCGCTACCGCCGAGGGGCTCGCCGCCGCCATCCGGCCCGGAGCCGTGAAGGTGGCCGAGAGCGGGGTGGGGTCGGCGGCGGGCGCGGCCCGCATGGCGGCCGCCGGCTACGACGCCGTCCTGGTGGGGGAGGCGGCGGTGCGCTCCGGTGATCCGGCCCGGTTCGTGGCCTCGCTCCGGCAGGTGGCGCCGTGACCTGGGTCAAGGTGTGCGGGCTGACCAGGACCGAGGACGTCGCCGCCGCGGTGGCAGCCGGCGCCGACGCCGTCGGCATCGTGCTGATCCCGTCGTCGCCCCGCTTCGTCTCGCGGGAACGGGCCGGGGCGCTCGCCGCCGCCGCCGAGGGGGTGCGGCGGGTCCTGCTCACCGTCGACCTGGCGCCCGCCGAGCTGGCGGCGCTGCTGGATGAGATCGGGGCCGACGCGATCCAGCCCTACGGCGCCCACGCCACCGCGGTCGCCGCCGCCGCGGTCGCCGCCGGGATCTTCGTGTTGCGCCCGGTGCTGGTCGCCGCCGCCCTGGAGCTGCCCGCACCCGGGGAGGGGGTGCCGCTGCTGGACGCCACCGCCGGCGCCGCCCTGGGCGGCACCGGCCGCCGTTTCGACTGGGCCCTCGCCACCGGCATCGAAGGGCCCTGGGTGCTCGCCGGTGGCCTCGGGCCGGACAACGTGGCCGAGGCTGTCACCACGCTGCGGCCTTGGGGGGTGGACGCCTCGAGCGGGCTGGAGGCTGCTCCGGGCATCAAGGATCACGGTAGGGTGACGGCCTTCGTCAGGGAGGCGAAACGGGCGTGAGACTGGAGCGTCCCGACGCGCAGGGGAGGTTCGGAGCGTACGGAGGGCGGTTCGCTCCCGAGACGCTGATGCCGGCGCTGCTCGAGCTGGAGGCCGCCTTCGAAGAGGCGCGGGTCGATCCCGCCTTCGTGGCGGAGCTGAACGAGCTGCTCGCCACCTACGTCGGCCGCCCCACCCCGGTGTACCGGGCCCGGCGCCTCTCCGAGCGGCTCGGCCTCCACCTCTTCCTCAAGCGGGAGGATCTCGCCCACACCGGCGCCCACAAGATCAACAACACCATCGGCCAGGGGCTGCTGGCGCGGCGCATGGGAAAGCGCCGCATCATCGCCGAGACCGGAGCGGGCCAGCACGGGGTGGCCACCGCCACCGCCTGCGCCCTCTTCGGGCTGGAAGGGGTGGTGTACATGGGGACCAAGGACATCGAGCGACAGGCCCCCAACGTGCACCGGATGCGGCTGCTCGGCACCGAGGTCGTGCCGGTGGCGATCGGGGCGGGAACCCTCAAGGACGCGGTCTCGGCGGCGCTGCGGGACTGGGTCGCCACGGTGGAGACGACCCACTACATCATCGGGTCGGTGGTGGGCCCCCACCCCTTCCCCTGGATCGTGCGGGAGTTCCAGAAAGTCATCGGCGAGGAGCTGCAGCAGCAGATGGACGGGTCGTCCCCGGAGCGTCCCGAGCCCGACGTCATCGTGGCCTGTGTCGGCGGCGGGTCGAACTCCATCGGGGTGTTCTACCCCTACGCCGGGTCGGGGGTGGAGCTGGTGGGGGTGGAGGCGGCCGGTTTCGGGCTCGCCACCGGGCGACACGGGGCCTCACTGGGGGCGGGAAGCCCCGGGGTGATTCACGGGGCCATGACCTACCTACTCCAGGACGACGCCGGGCAGATCCTCGAGGCCCATTCGCTCTCGGCCGGCCTCGACTATCCCGGGGTCGGGCCCGAGCACGCCTACCTCAAGGATGCCGGGCTGGTGCGGTACGAGGCCGTCACCGACGACGAGGCGGTGGCGGCGCTGCACCTGCTCACCGAGACCGAGGGCATCATCCCGGCCCTCGAGTCGGCCCACGCCCTCGCCTGGGTGGTGCGGGAGGCGGAGCATCTCGCCGGCCGCAACGTGGTGGTGAACCTCTCCGGCCGGGGCGACAAGGACATCGAACAGTTGGAGCGGCGTGATGGCTGACGGCGTCACCCGGCTCCGGGGCATGTTCGCGGCCGCCGCCGCCGAGCGACGGGCCGCCCTGCTGCCCTACATGACGGCCGGGCTCCCGACGGTGGCCGACTCCCCGGCGCTGTTCGAGGCGATGGCCGCCGCCGGCGCCGACGGCTTCGAGGTCGGCATTCCCTACTCGGATCCTCTGATGGACGGCCCCACCATCCACGAAGCCGGGCTGCGGGCGCTGGCGACCGGATCCGGGCTCGGGCCCGGCCTGGAGGTGGTGGCGGAGGTGACGGCGCGCACCGGCAAGCCAGTGGTGGTCATGACCTACGCCAATCCGGTGTTCCGGGTCGGGATCGAGGAGTTCGCCCGCCGGGTGGAGGAGGCCGGCGGTTCCGGTGTCATCGTCGCCGACATGCCGGTCGACGAGGCAGACGTCTTCCGGGCCGCCTTCGCCGGCCACCGGCTCGGCCTGGCGCTGTTCGTGGCGCCGACGACGCCGCCCGAGCGCCTGGCACAGGTGGCGGCGGCCGATCCGGTGTTCGTGTACGGCGTCGCCGACATGGGGGTCACCGGGGAGCGCACCGCGTCGAGTGGGCGAGCCGCGGCGCTGGCATCGCGGGTACGCGAGGCGACCGACGTGCCGCTGGTGCTCGGGGTGGGCATCTCGACCCCGGCGCAGGCCCACGCCGCCGCCGCCATCGCCGACGGGGTGATCGTGGGGTCGGCGCTGGTACGCCGGGTACTGGACGCCGCCGACGCCACGGCGGCGGGGGAGTCGCTGGGCGCGGCGGTCGAGGAGCTGGCGGCGGCGATGCGCCGCAACCGGACCTGACGCAGCGGGCCCGACCGCTGGTACCGGGAGGGGGACTCGAACCCCCACGGGCTCTCGCCCAACGGATTTTGAGTCCGTCGCGTCTACCAATTTCGCCATCCCGGCGGGGCGGGCATCATAGGGTCGGGGCCACCACCGCGCCGAGCCCGGCCGTAGACTCACCTGCATGCGCCGCATCGAACGCCGCCTGTTCCGGATCAACGACCGGATCGAGGCGCTGCGCCGCGACGAAGTGCTCACCCGCCAGGAGCTGGAGTTCCACATCCATCTCAACGACGACGCCACCCGCGACGCCGTGGTGTCGGACCATCCCCTCGATCGGGCCGATGCCCGGGAGACCGCCGGGGACGTGGCGCGCTTCGAGGCCCACATCGCGGAGCTGGAGAGCAAGCGCCGCGAGCTGGAGCACAGGCGTGATCGCCTGCTCGGCAGGCTGGGTGCCTGACGCATTCTGAGGCAGCGCCGTACTAGTCCTTCAGGTCGCGCGTAAACAGTCCGAATCACCGGTAGAATCCGCTGGCACCTTCGACCACTCAGGGGTAGTATGTGACCACTGTGAGTAGCAACAAGTCCACGCGTCGCCACCGGGAGCGGTCCGAGCGCGGCGCCGCCATGGTCGAGTTTGCCATCGTCGTGCCCCTCATCGTGATGCTCGTCTTCGGAGCGCTCGAGTTCGGACTCGCCTTCAAGAGCCGGCTCTCCTACAGCCACGCCGTGGCGGGCGCCGCCCGCATCGGCAGCGTGATGGGCACCGACGACGGCGCCGACTTCGCCATCCTGCAGGCCGTCGAAGCGGGATTGGTGGGAGCGGTCGATCCGTCGTCGATCGACAAGGTGATCATCTACAAGGCGAATCCCAACGGGTCGATGTCGACGTCGCAGAACCACTACACCTACAACCCGGCGACGCTGTGCAAGTGGGATCCGTGTCCCGACCCGGACAACTCGCCCGTTTACGGGAATCCGGGTAACTGGCCTCCCAGCGCCCGGGTCACGACCCTCGTCCCGCAACCCGACGTGATCGGCGTTGAGATCCAGTTCACCCACGAGTGGGTGACCAACGTGCTCCCGTTCATGAGCTCGCCGGCCCACTGGGCGGACGATGCCCGGATGCGTATGGAGCCCGACGTCTACGGAACGAGCTCCTGAGGAGGGTCACTCCCGTGAACCGACGCATCTTCGACCGGATCCGGAAGCGGTTCGGTGGTGACACCGAGAGCGGTGTCACCATGATCCTCATGGCGTTGTTGATGGTCGTGATGATGGGTGCCGCCGCCATGGCGGTCGATCTCGGCTGGCTCTACCTCAACAGCATCCGTACCCAGCAGGCGGCCGACGCCGCCGCCCTCGCCGGGGTGGTGTACATGCCCGACGAGTTCCCCACCGCCTCGTCGGTGGCGATCGCCGCCGCCACCGCCAACGAATACGTCGACGGCGTCAACGCTGTCGTCACCCCGGCCAAGGTGCCGGGAAGCGACCACCAGCTCCAGGTGACGGTCGACAACAACGTCCCCACGTTCTTCATGCGAGTCTTCGGGATCGACAGCGTCAGTCTCTCCCGCGAGGCCGTGGCCGAGTACGTGCTGCCGCTCCCGCTGGGGAGTCCGGAGCGCCGATTCGGCAACGATCCACAGGCCGGCTACATGCCGAACTTCTGGGCCAACATCCACGGCTACTACACGGGCAAGGGAATGGGGGACCTCTACTCGTCGCATTGTCTCGAATGGCAGGACGGTCCAGGCTGCGCCCAGAATCCGGACGCTCGCAACACCGGCTACATCTACGGAGTCGAGGTTCCGCCCGGCGCCACCTCCGGGCCGACGATCGAGCTGTACGATCCGGCCTTCGTCCGGGGCGGCGGCGACAACATCCTCAACGGCGACAACTGGCAGCCGGGCGGCGATCCGGGATCGACCACGGAGTTCACGCTGTACGGGCCGGACCCGACCCCGCTCGATCTCTCCGATAACCCGATCATCTGCCAGACCCAATATGCGCCTCGTGCTCCCCATCCGCCCGGGACGACGCTCATGACCATCCCGTGGGAGACCTTCTGCAACTCTCCCGACTACGGTCCCGGCATCTACCCGCTGCAGATTCGAGTGCTGGCGCCGAGTGGGAACGAGCGGGGGTTGAACCGGTTCTCGATGCGTGCCTCGGCCTCCGGGGAGCAGCCCCGCCTCTACGGCCTGGGCGACATGTCGATCTATGCCAACGTCAACGCCGGGATCACCGAGTTCTACCTCGCCGAGGTGCAGGAGATCCATAGCGGCAAGACGCTCATCATCAGCCTCTTTGACCCCGGCGACGCCTCCGGCAACCACAACATCTCGATCGTCGATCCCCACGGCAACGTCCCGGCCTGCGACATGACGGCCGACGGCGACGCCGCCGGATACAGCGGCCACTACAGCCCCTGCCGGATCTACACGAGTGACGGGCGCTTCAACGATAACAAGCTGACGATCTCGATCGACCTCACCGGCTACACCTGCAGCAGCGACTGCTGGTGGAAAGTTCGCTACAGCTACCCGTCGAGCACGCAGGACACCACCACCTGGGCCGTGCACATCGACGGCAACCCGGTGCGCCTCGTCAGCTGACGCCCGGTTCCTCTCGCCACGAGCGCAAACCGTGGAATGTGCGCGCGCTGGCTACCCTCGGGGCGATGCCCACCCTCGCCCTGCTCGACGGTCACAGCCTCGCCTACCGGGCCTTCTACGCCCTGCCGGCCGACCTCGCCACCAGCTCGGGCCAGGTGACCAACGCCGTCTTCGGGTTCACCTCGATGCTCATCAAGCTGCTCGACGACGAGCACCCCGACGCCCTCGCCGTCGCCTGGGACCTGAGAGGCCCGACGTTCCGTAAGGAACGCTATCCCGACTACAAGGCGCAGCGGGACGCCCCGCCCGATCTGTTCGCCGGCCAGCTCCCTCTCATCAACGAGGTGCTCGAGGCACTCGAGATCCCCCAGCTCAGCCAGCCCGGGTACGAGGCCGACGACGTGATCGCCACGCTGGCGACCCGGGCGGCAGCAGAGGGGTGGCGGGTGCTGGTGGTGACCGGGGACCGGGATGCCTTCCAGCTCGTCGACGATGACATCGCGGTCCTCTATACCCGCCGCGGCATCTCCGACACGGTCGCCGCCACCGAGTCGTGGATCCGAGATCGCTACGGCATCGGTCCCGACCAGTACCGCGACTACGCGGCCCTGCGCGGTGACACCTCCGACAACCTCCCCGGGGTGCCGGGCGTCGGTGAGAAGACCGCCGCCAAGCTGATCGCCGGGTACGGGTCGCTCGACGGCGTCTACCAGCACCTCGACGAGCAGACGCCCAAGCTGCGTGAGAACCTCGAGAAGCACCGCGACCAGGTCTTCCTGAACCGCGACCTCATCGCCTTGGTGCGTGACCTCCCGGTCTCAGACTCCGCCGGGGCTCCGGTGTCGATCAACGCCCTGGCGCTGCGGGAATGGGACCGTGACGCGGTGCGGCGGGTCTTCGACGGGCTCGCCTTCCGTACCCTGTGGGACCGGCTGGTGGAGGTGGGTGGTCAGGCGGAGCTGGAGGCCACCACCCCCGACGTGGAGGTGCGGACCGTCACCGGGGACGCCGGGCTTCCCGCTGGCTCGGAGCCGCTGGCGCTGGAGCCGGTGTGGGAAGGCGGCGATCTGGTGGGGGTGATGATGGCCGACGGGGACGATGGTGTCTTCCTGCCGGAGGGGCACCTGGATCTCCTGGAGAGGGTCGGGGAGCGGGGCGTGGTGGGGCACGACGTCAAGCCACTGCTCCGGGTTCTGCTGGAACGTGAGCTGCCCCTTCCCGACGTCGCCTTCGACACCGCCCTCGCCAGCTACGTGATCAACCCGGCGCAGCGCACCCCCGACCTCGACGAGCTCGTGTACCGGGAGCTGGGGATCATCGTCGCCCCGTCCGCTGACCGCGACGGCGGGGAGCGACAGGGAAGTTTCGATCTCGAAGGGGCCGGAGGGCCCGACCTGGAGGCGGCCGCCCGGCGGGCGGTGGCGGTGGGGCGGCTGGTGGGGCCGCTGCAGGCGCAGCTCGAAGCCCGCGGCAGCCTCCCCCTCTACCGGGAGATCGAACTGCCGCTGGTGCCGATCCTGGCCCGGATGGAAGCCGCCGGGGTCGCGGTCGACCACCCCTTCCTCGAAACGCTCGGCGACGACCTGCGCCGCCGCCTCGGGACCCTGGAAGGCGCTATCCACGAGGCGGCCGGCGGGGTGTTCAACATCAACTCGACCCTGCAGCTCCGTGAGGTGCTCTACGACCGGCTCGGGCTCCCCGTCCTCAAGAAGACCCCCAAGGGGGTCCCCTCCACCGACGCCACGGTGCTCGCCAAGCTCGATCATCCCCTCGTCACCGATCTGCTGCAGTACCGGGAGCTGGAGAAGCTGCGCTCCACCTACGTCGACGCCCTGGTGCCGCTGATCGGACCCGACGGCAGGGTACGGGGGCGCTTCAATCAGATGACGGCCGCCACCGGTCGCCTCTCCCAAGAGGAGCCCAACCTGCAGAACATCCCGGTGCGGTCCGAGGAGGGCCGGGCGATCCGGCGGGCGTTCGTCGCCGCCGAGGGGGAGCGGTTCCTGGTGGCCGACTACAGCCAGATCGAGCTCCGGATCCTGGCCCACCTCTCCGGCGATCCCGGGCTGGTGGACGCCTTCGCCCGCGACCTCGACATCCACGCCGCCACCGCGGCACGGGTGGCAGGAGTCGCCCTCGAGGAGGTCACCCCCGAGCAGCGGAGGCGGGCCAAGATGGTCAACTTCGGCCTGCTCTACGGCATGGAGGCCTTCGGGCTGGCGCAACGCCTCGACATCTCCCGGGACGAGGCCCAGCAACAGATCGACGCCTACTTCGAGCAGTTCCCGGAGGTGCAGGCCTTCATGCGCGGCATCGTCGACCAGGCTCGGGTCGACGGCTTCACCACGACGCTGCTGGGCCGGCGCCGCTACCTCCCGGAGCTGGTGAGCGGCAACTACCGCGATCGGCAGGCCGGGGAACGCATGGCGCTCAACGCCCCGATCCAGGGCTCGGCGGCCGACATCATCAAGAAGGCGATGATCGACCTCGACCGAGAGCTGGGCCGGGACGGCTTGGAGGCGGAGCTGCTGCTCCAGATCCACGACGAGTTGGTGCTCGAAGTGCCCGAGGGCGAGCTGGAGGCCGTCACCGACCTCACCCGGCAGGTCATGGAGGGCATCGTCGTGCTGCGAGTGCCGCTCCGGGTCGACACCGCCACCGGTCGCACCCTGGCGGACTGCAAGTCCTGACGCCGTCTCAGCCGGACCGCACGAACAGCACGGCTCCCCGGTCGGTGGCGACACGATTCCACCCGTCGTCCGCCTCGAGGGCCGACACCAGCGGCCGGTCGGCTCGCAGCAGCGCGCAGCCGGCGCCGAAGCCGTCGACGGCGGCCGGGGACGTCCCGCCCAGGATCGACTCCTCCCGTTCCAGGAGCTCCGACCCGTAGAGGTCGTTGCGCCCGTCCTGTGAGACGAGCACATCGGGCCAGCGACGGTCGATGACCAACCCGCCGTACTCGTACTCGTTGAGGAGGAGGCATCCGGCCGGGACGGCGTCGGTCGCCGCCACCGGAACCTCGACGTCGATCGTCCCGACCCGGCCCAGGGAAGGAACCAGGGGCGCCATGACCACGATCCAGGCGACGGACAGGCCGAGCAGCACGGCGCCCCGCCGGGGGACGAACCAGTTCTGCAACCGGGGGATCCGGAGCCCGCCCACTGCCACCGCGAGCGGCGCGGTGCCCACCACGAGCAGGAACGCCGCCGACCGGATGGTGGTGAACGACAGCACGACGAGAGCGGCGAGTAGCGGGATCACGCCCCAGAAGGGGCGGCTCCAGAGCCCGGAAGAGGGTCGGTCGGACTCCCCGGACCGGCGCGGCGGCGACCAGGCGACGGCGAGGGCCATCGCCACCGCGAAGCACGCCACCAGCACACCGCGGGCATCGCTCAGATCGAGCGGCTGCCACTCCTCGATGGTCGCCGAAGCCGATCGCACGGACAGGGCGTGCAGGTAGCCGCCGACGCCGTAGGGCGTGAAGAGGCCGGCGACGGCGGCGGTCACCACCACGATCAGCGGGATCTTCACCGTCCGGCGCGCCACGGCGATTCCCAGCGCCATCAGGCCGACCACTCCGACACCCACCGAGAACGAGGCGTGGAGGTTGGCCCACAGCGCCACCAGCACTCCCACGCCGAACAGGGCGCGGCCGGAGCCGGCGAGGGCGGCGTCGGCGAGCAACACCACGAAGGGGAAGAGGGCGAGGCCGGCGAGCAGCGGGCGCAGCAGGATAAAGGGACTCATCAACGCCATGGAGATCGAGGTGACGGTGGCGGCCGGCCAGGGGCGGGCACCCCAGCGGCGGGCGAGGAGGTAGGTGCCGGTGGCGGCGGCCGCCGTGGCCACGATCGTGAAGACGGTGAGTGCGGCCAGGCCCCCCAGGCGTCGCGTCAACGCGAACAGGACGTCGCCGAGCCAGGCGTTGAGCTGCCAGTCGGCGCCGGCCGCGGTCCACGAGAACGGATCGACCGTGGGAAGGCCGCGGTCGAGGATGAGATCCCCCGACCGCAGATGCCACCAGACGTCACCCGAGCCGATCGGGCCGACGTTCCACAGCACGACAAGCGTCGTTGCGCAGGCGAGAAACACGAGATGCCCGTGGCGCCGGAGGCCAGTGACGGTCATCGCGTCACCGGGGCCCGGTGAGAGGAGCGAGCCGCCGGGCCGCCCGGGTCTCGGGCGCGGTCGAGTGCGCCGAGCCACACCCCGAGGACGACGAGTCCGGCCGGGTACCAGTACAGGGTCACGTCGAAGAGCGTGAACCCAAGGACCGAGCCGAAGAGGGCGACGGCGAGGGGCCCGGCGCGGAAGGCTGCGATGCCGAGCAGGATCAGGATCACGACCGCCGCCACGCCGACCGCGATGCCCTCTTCGGCGCCGATGAGCAGCGGGATGTTGTGGACGGGGAGGCGGAAATCGGGATCGGTGCCGTGGTCGATCACGTAGCCCCAGGGACCGACCCCCACCACCGGGTGATCCTCCATGACCTGGATCGATCGTTCGATCAGTTCGATCCGCAAGGTGGTTGCCGCGTTGAGGTCGGTGGTGGCCGTGTCGTCGACTCGTTCCAGCCAGGCGGGGAGGAACAGCGCGGCCGGTACGGCCAGGCCGAGCACGATCGCCACCAGCGGGCGGCGCAGGTCGCGGTGGCGGCGAGCCGCCAGTAGCCAGGCGGGACCTGCCACCGCCAGTCCCATCACGGTGGCGCGGGAGAAACTGAGACTGGCCGGCATCGCCGCCAGCGCCAGCACGAGCCACCACCAGCGGGAGCGTGCCTGCCGGATGGTGAGCATGCCGATCGAGATCGCCACCAGCCCGTAGGTGGCGAGCATGTAGGGATGGGACGACAGGCCGGGGGCTCGCACCGTGTTCCCGACCTGCTCGTAGTAGCTCGGAGAGCCGGGGATCCACGTGGCTCCTCCGGAGAGCGACTGGGCGAGGGCGGCGCTGCCGGTGAGGGCCGCCCCGACCAGGATCGGCGCCCCGACCCAGCGCCACAGGGCATCACGATCCAACGACGCCACCATGGTGGCGACCACCACGGTTCCGACGAGGCGGAGCAGCAGCGCCACGCCCCGCCACGATGGCCCGAATCCGAGGGTGAGCGCGGTGGTGGCGAGAAGTCCCATCGCCGTCGCCACCCCCAGCCGGGGGCGCACGGTGCGCATCCGGCGCCACAGGTGTGGCAGGGCGATGCCGACCAGGACCACGAGGGGAATGTCGAAGTAGTCGACGGTGACGAGCCGGCTGAATCCGGGGGCGGGACCGGGGTAGTCCATGACCACGACCGGGAACTCGATGGCGGCGAGGAGGAGGGTGGCGGCGAGGAGGAAGCCGCGAACCTGGTCGTCGGTGGGTTGGGTGCGCCGCCCGGCGGCCGCCCTCGGGCTCGCCATCGTCGGAGGCTCCTCTCGGGTGGATCCGGTCTGAGGATATCGGGACACCCGGTCGGGTCCTGAACACGATCTCCCCGACGGCCCTCTCGAGGCCCGTTGCGACCTCCTGCGCCGGCGCGAAACCTGTTACGCTGTCGTCGCCTTCGACCGGTCGAGCGCGCTCGGGGGCCAATCATGTACCCAAGGAGATGATGTTCCCGCATGGCCGACGAGAAAGAGAAGGAGCACGTTCCCGGTGACGTAGCTCCCGCGGACCCGACGTCCGCCGCCGAGGCCGACGTTGTGGCCGCCCCAGAGGGTGAGATCACAGCCGAGGTCGCGGAGCCTGCTTCCGAGGTGGCAGAGGTTGCTTCCGAGGTGGCAGAGGCCCCAGAGACCGCGTCCGAGGTGGCGGAAACCGCGTCCGAGGTGGCGGAGCCTGCTTCCGAGGTGGCGGAGACCGCGTCCGAGCCCGCAGAGGCAGCGTCCGAAGTGACGGAGGAGTCCGCCGCCATCCCCGCCGAACCGGACAACGATTCCGCCGCCAACGTGGGGGAAATGCCGGCGATCACGGCGCCGAAAGACATCGGCGACGTCGCCGACGACCTCAGCGCCGACGACTTCGCCGCCGCGGTGGAGCGCACCGTGTTCGAGTTCAAGGAAGGCGACATCGTCGCCGGCACCGTCGTGCGGGTCGACCCCGACGAGGTGTTGGTGGACATCGGGTATAAATCGGAGGGAGTCATTCCCTCCAACGAGTTGTCGATCCGCAACGCCGCCAGCCCGGAGGACGTGGTGAGCATCGGCGAGGAGATCGAAGCGCTCGTGCTCCAGAAGGAGGACGAGTCGGGTCGCCTCGTGCTCTCCAAGAAACGGGCCCAGTACGAGCGGGCCTGGGGACGCATCGAGCGCGTCATGAAGGAATCCGGCACCGTGCAAGGCCCCGTCATCGAAGTCGTCAAGGGTGGGCTCATCGTCGATATCGGTCTTCGCGGTTTCCTGCCGGCGTCGCTGGTCGATCTGCGTCGGGTCCGTGACCTCCATCCCTTCGTGGGTGAGGTCATCGAGGCGAAGGTGATCGAGCTGGACAAGAACCGCAACAACGTCGTGCTGTCGCGGCGTGCCTACCTCGAGGAGGCCCAGGCCGAGCAGCGCCAGGCGTTTCTGGGCGAGCTGCAGCCGGGTGACGTGCGGGAGGGCACCATCTCGTCGGTCGTCAACTTCGGCGCCTTCGTCGACCTCGGCGGCATGGACGGTCTCGTCCACGTCTCCGAGCTCTCCTGGCAGCACGTGAGCCATCCCGGCGAGGTTGTGAGCGTCGGCGACAAGGTGAAGGTGAAGGTGCTTGAGGTCGATCGCGACCGGGAACGCATCTCGCTTTCGATCCGGCAGACCCGGGAAGACCCGTGGGAGGAGTTCGCTCGCGGCGTCGACGACGGCGCCATCATCGACGGCGTCGTCACCAAGACGGTTCCCTTCGGAGCGTTCGTTTCCGTCGGCGAAGGCGTCGAGGGTCTGGTCCACGTCTCGGAGATCGCTCTCCACCACGTCGAGAGCCCGGAGCTGGAGCTCTCGATCGGTCAGCAAGTCCGGGTTAAGGTGACCGAGATCGATGCCGACAGACGTCGGGTGAGCCTGTCAATCAAGCAGGCACTTCCCGAGTGGGAGGAACGCTCGACGTGGAGCGAGAGGCAAACCCAGGGCCGGCCGAAGCGCAGGGAATTCCAGCGTGAAGAAGAAGCTTCCAGTGAACCTGCATTCAGCGCCGACGCCTCCCTGGAGGCCATTCTCCAGGAACTCAAAGAAAAGGGCATCGGCCGCAGCTGAGTCCCGAGTCCTTGACTTCGGGTCCCGGTATGCGAGGCTTGCCGAAGTCTCTGGGGGACGTTCGCCTCTGAGTCGTGCGGCGCGTGTATCTGTGACCGGAAGGGCCAACTGACATGGGCAAACGAACTCTCGTGCTCGTTATCGCACTGGGTCTCGCCGCCGTCTCCGCGTTCGCGGTGTGGCGCTACCTCAGCACCGTGGAAAGCGACGTGCGCGCCAACATCCAGGAGGTCCGGGTGTGGCGCGCCAGCCAGTTCATCGAGACCGGGACCGAGGGCGCGACGGCGCGGGACTCCATCGTCGAGTCGCACGAGCTCGCCGAGGCGGTGGTCTTCGACGGTTCCACCATTCTCTGCGCCGGTCCCGTCGAGCGGGACAACAACGACGTCGATCCCGCCATCTGTGACCCGAATCCGCGTGATCTCGACGCCCTGCTCGACGGTTCGGTGGCGGCCGGTCCCATCAGCGCCGGTCAGGTGATCACCTCCGAGATGTTCGTGACGCCGGCCGAGCTGAACTCGATCCGGCTCTCGGAGTCGATCGCCGAGCGCAAGGTCGCCATCTCGATCCGTCCCGAGGATGTATCGGCCGCGGGAGGCTTCATCCGCCCCGGTGACCGCGTCAACCTGCTCGCCTCGGCCGACATCGACCTCGGGTCGTCGATCGCCCTCCTCAAGGATCCCGATCTGCGCGGGCTGCTGATCGAGGCAGTCACCGCCGCCGAGCCCACCCCCACCGCGGAAGACGGAAACCCGGCCGACACGACCCAGGACCCGATCACGCGATTGGCCGAGGCCTTCCCGGCGCAGATCAAATTCACGCAGACGATCCTCCAGGACGTCGAAGTCCTGGCCGTCGGCGCCGACACCCGTCCCAGCCCGCTCGGGACCGGTCTCGAGCCACAGGGCAGCCAGGTGATCGTGCTCGAGGTGACCCCCGAGCAGGCGGAGAAGATCGAATACGCTCGCCAGTACACGTCGATTTCGCTCTCGCTGCTCCCGTCCGAGGTGCCGTACGAAGAGTTCGAAGCACGTGGCATCCTGGTGGACGACATCTTCACCTTGATCGACCGGATCAAGGAGCAGTTCGAACAGGCGGGAGTCGTCCTTGGCGACAGCAACGGATAGCACGTACTCGATCCTTCTTGTCGACGCCGACGAAGGCTTCGTCGAGGAGGCGCGCGCCCTCTTCGAGGGGAACAAGGTCTACACGGCTCGGAACATCTCCGACGCCCAGCGCCGGCTCGTCGAGGAGGGCATCGACATCGCCCTCGTCGGCCCCACCTTCGCCCACGAGGCGGGGGTGGCCGAGTCGACACTGCTCTTCGACGTGCAGCCGGAGCTGCCGCTGGTGCTGGTGACGGAGGCGGTCAACACCGACGTGCTGCGGGCTGCCCTGCGGGCCGGGATCAAGGACGTCGTCGAGGCGCCGCTCACGGCCAAGAAGATCGAGGACGCCCTCGGGCTGGTGGAGCTGATCCACAAGCGGGAGGACAAGGATTCCAAGCGGCGCGCCAAGATCGGCAAGGTGGTCACCATCATGTCGCCGAAGGGTGGCGCCGGGAAGACGATGACCACGACCAACGTGGCGTTGACGCTCGCCGCCTGGGGCGATCCCGAGCGCGTGGTCATCCTGGACGCCGACCTGCAGTTCGGTGACGTCTGCATCTGCCTTCAGATCGACCCGAGGCATACCATCGTCGATGTCGCCCGCGACATCGACAAGCTCGACGAGCAGCTGCTCGAGAGCCTGCTCGCCCGGCACACGAGCGGGATCCGGGTGCTCTCGGCTCCGCTGGAGCCTTCGCTCGCTGACGAGGTGTCGACCCAGGTCGTGGTCAAGACCATCGGGATGCTGAAGCGCATGTTCGACTACATCGTCATCGACACCGCTCCGTTCCTCGACGAGCCGGTGCTCTCGATCCTCGAGCGCTCCGATACCGTCCTGCTGGTGGTCGACATGGATCTGCCGAGCGTGAAGAACGCCAAGTTGGCGCTCGACACCCTTCGACTCATCAAGTTCCCGTTCGAGAAGATCAAGCTGGTCCTCAACCGCGTGAACTCCAAGGCACGTCTCGATGTCGACGAGCTGGAACGCTCGCTCGGCTTGGACATCAAGGCGGCGATCTCGTCGGACAAGCTGGTGCCGCGTGCCGTCAACGAGGGCGAGCCGGTCGTCTCGCTCTACCCGCGCTCCCGGGTCGCCCGCGACCTGCGGGGCGTCGCCCAACTGGTGGTCGACGATGAGATGTCAGAACCCACTGAAGACGACGCCAGGGGACGCCGATGGTTCAGGTGACCAGCTGCCCGGCCTCGCATGAAGGGGAAGCACGATGAGTCTCGCCGATCGGGTCAAGGCCGCCAAGGCCGCCGAGGTGACCCTGGACGGTCACCGCGAGGAGATGCGCCAGGATCTCCGCCGCAAGCTGCACTACAAGGTCGTCGAAGGCCTGGGACCCACCCTGTACGACCGCCAGATGAGCGACGCCGAGCTGAAGCTCCGCGTCATGGAGATGCTCGAGTGGGCTCTCGACCAGGAGGAATCGGTTCCCCTGTCCCGGGCCGACCGGCTCCAGCTCCTCCAGGAGATCGCCGACGACGTTCTTGGGTACGGGCCGATCGATCCCTTCCTGAGCGACCCGGACGTGACCGAGGTGATGGTCAACGGGCCTCACCAGGTGTGGGTGGAGCGTGCCGGGCGGCTCGCCCTCACCGAGACCCGATTCGTGGACGCCACCCATCTCGAGCGCATCATCGAGAAGATCGTCGGCCAGGTCGGTCGGCGCATCGACGAGTCGACGCCGATGGTGGACGCCCGCCTCCCCGACGGCTCCCGTGTCAACGCCGTGGTGCATCCTCTCGCCCTCGGTGGGCCCTTCCTCACCATCCGGAAGTTCGCCGTCGACCCGTTCACCGCCGACGACCTCGTCGGTCTCGGCACCCTCACCGAGAAGGTCTCCGGGTTCCTGCGGCGCTGCGTCCACGGCCGGCTCAACATCATCATCAGCGGTTCGACCGGCTCCGGGAAGACGACCCTGCTCAACGTGGTGTCGAGTTTCATTCCTGACAGCGACCGGATCGTCACCATCGAGGATGCCGCCGAGTTGCGGCTCAACCAGCTGCACGTTCTCGGCCTCGAGTCCCGCCCGCCCAACCTCGAGGGCAAGGGCCAGGTCACGATTCGCGATCTGGTGCGGAACTCGCTGCGTATGCGTCCCGACCGCATCGTGGTTGGTGAGGCTCGTGGTGGCGAAGCTCTCGACATGCTGCAGGCCATGAACACCGGCCACGACGGGTCGCTGACGACGATCCACTCCAACGCCCCGCGTGACACGCTTGCCCGTATCGAGACCATGGTGCTGATGGCGGGGATGGATCTGCCGATCCGGGCGATCCGGGAGCAGGTGGCGTCGGCGGTCGATCTGATCGTCCACCTCCACCGCCTGCGGGACGGTACCCGCCGGGTCACGCAAATCACCGAGGTGGTTGGCATGGAAGGCGACGTGATCACGACGCAGGACATCTTCTCGTTCGATTTCGGGATGGGGATCGACGATGCCGGGATGTACCGGGGTCGCCTCAAGGCCACGGGGATCCGGCCCTCGTTCAGCGAGCACCTGGAGCAGTACGGCATCAACCTGCCGGCGGAGCTGTTCGAGCCCGAACCCTTCGCGGGACGGTGATCATGGTCGATGCTGGGTTTGTCCTTGGCGCGGCTCTCGGATTCAGCCTCGAGACACTCATCATGCTCGGGGCGCTGGGGGGCGGCGTCGCCCTGTTTCTCCTGATCCTCGTGCTCTTCGGCCCCAACGCGGCCGTGGAGCGCGATTTGAGCGGGCGCCTGGGGCGCTACGGCGGCCAGGCCGAGACCGGCAGCCGGCTGTCGCGGGCGCCGTTCCTACGGCGCTTCGTTGCCGGGGCGGAGGACGTGGCACGGCGGAGAGGCCTGCTCGACGTTCTCGAGACCGCGCTGGCGCAGGCCAACATCCCGTTGCGGGCCGGCGAAGCGATCGCCGCCATGATCGGTCTCGCCATCGTGATTGGGGTGCTCGCCGGGATCTGGACGCAGAGCCTGCTCGGAGCCCTCGTCGGCGCCGCGCTGGCAATGGCACTCGGCGCCGTGCTGGTGCAGACGACCGCCAGCCGTGAGCGGAGGAAGTTCGAGAACCAGCTCCCGGATACCCTGAACCTGATTTCCACCTCGCTACGGGCCGGCTATTCGCTGCTGCAGGCCGTCGAGGCCGTCGGCGGGGAGGCCCCGCAGCCCACGGCCCGCGAGTTCGGGCGCGCCATGTCCGAAACCCGCCTGGGGCGGTCACCGGTGGACGCTCTGAAGGATGTCGCCGACCGCATGCAGTCCGTGGACTTCGACTGGGCGGTGCTGGCCATCAGCATTCAGCGCGAGGTGGGCGGCAACCTGGCGGAGGTGCTGCAGACGGCGGCCGAGACGATGCTACAGCGCAACCGCCTCCGCCGTGAGATGCACGCCCTCACCGCCGAGGGCCGGATCTCGGCGCTCGTGCTCGGCGGCCTCCCGTTCGGCATCTTCGGGTTCTTGTTCGCGACCCGCCGCGAGTACATCCAGCCCATGCTGGAGTCGACGGTGGGGCTCGTCGTCCTGATCGGCTCCATCGCCTGGGTCCTCGTCGGCATCTACTGGCTGACACGTATCGTGAAGGTGGACGTCTGATGAGCGATGTGACCTTTGCCGCCGTGGCCGTCGGAGTGACCGTTGCCGCCGCCGTGCTGTACGCCGGCAACGGGCTGATCCGGGCCCGGGCCACCGCCTCGCGCCGGCTCATCGGGTTGCAGAGCCGGGCAGAGGTACTGGAGCACGGCTTCGCGGAGCGGGCGGTGGCCCCGGCCATCGAGAAGTTCGGGAAGCTGTTCATGCGGTTCACCCCGCAGGGGTGGGCGGAACGCGCCAACCACCGCCTGGTGGTGGCCGGCTGGTACCCGCGGGTGGACGCCAATTCGTGGGCGGCGGTGCGGGTCCTCGCCGGGGTGGCCGGTGTGGTACTGGCCCTGGTGGCCCAGGGCTTCGTCACCGGCACCGGTCGGCTCCTCGTCTTCGGCCTCATGCTGGTCGTCGGCGTCCTCGGTCCCGACGCCGTCGTCACGCGCCGCATCGAGGAGCGACGTGCGGCCATGGAGCGTGACCTGCCCGACGTCATCGATCTGCTCGTAATCAGCGTCGAGGCCGGGCTCGGCTTCGAGGGTGCCCTTGGGCGGGTGGTGCAGAACGTGCCCGGGGAGCTGAGTGACGAGTTCTCCCGCATGCTGCAGGAGACCCGGGTCGGGGTGAGCCGCCACCAGGCGATGAAGGCGCTCGCCAACCGCACCGATGTCGAGGACCTCAACTCGTTCATCATGGCGATGAACCAGGCGGACGCTTTCGGGGTGTCGATCTCCCGCATGCTCCGTGTCCAGGCGGACGAGATGCGGGTGCGGCGCCGCCAACGCGCTCAGGAGCGGGCTTTCGCCGCTCCGGTGAAGATGGTGTTCCCGCTGGTGCTCTGCATCTTCCCGTCGCTCTTCGTGGTGCTGCTAGGCCCGGCGGTGATACAGATCGCCGACACCCTGAACCTCTGATCGACCTCCGGTTGCCCCGGTGAGCGCGCACATTCCCTGGGTTCGGCGGCTCTCGGTACGACACCTGTGGCTACTGCCGGCTTTCGCGGGCCTGGCGTGGGCCGCCAGCCTCCCCCTCGACGACAACTCGTTCCTGTGGCACGTCCGAGCCGGGACCGTGCAGATCGACGCTGGCGAGGTACTGCGCCACGATCCCTTCTCCTTCACCATGGCGGGTGCTCCGTGGCGGACCCAGTCGTGGCTGGTGGAGCTCGGATACGGGTGGCTGGAGAGGCTGACAGGAGGAATCGGCTGGGTCCCCCTCGTGACGTTCCTGGCCGCCGCCGCCACGTTGGTCTTCGTTGCCGTTGCGGTCTACTCCCGAACCCAGGTCGCCGTTTCCACAGGCCTGACCGTGTTGATCGTCGCCTGGCAGGCGGCGCCGTTCCTGAACCCGCGGCCGGTGCTGTTCAGCTACCTGCTGCTCGCCGCGCTGGTCGCCGTCGTCGCTCGCCGGGATCCGCCGCTCTGGGTCGTGCCGTTGCTGATCTGGTGTTGGGCCGCCGTCCACGGCTCGTTTGTGATCGGGATCGGCCTGCTCGTGCTCGACGCCGTCCGCCGGCGCTCCCGCCGCGAGCTGACGGCCGCGCTGTTCTCGATGGTGGCGGCCTCCTTGACCGCCCACGGGCTGGGGGTGTGGGAGACGCTGCTCCGGTTCTTCCAGAGCCGGGGTGCCCTCGACCTCATCCAGGAGTGGGCGCCGCCGGACTTCTCCAATCCGTTCCTGGTGCCACTCGTGCTCGCCCTCGTCGGGATCCTGGTGGCGGCGACCATGGGGAAGGTGGCGCCACGTGATCTCATCGTGATCGTGCCGTTCCTGGGGTTCGGGCTGCTGGCGGAACGCAACGTGTTTCCGGCGCTCCTGGTGCTCGCTCCCTGGGCGGCGACGGCCCTGCCGTTGCGGCAGTCGGTTCGGGATCGAGGCGGGGAGTCGACGGTCTTGAACCTCGCGGTGGTGGGCGTGCTGGTCGTCTTCGCCGTGATCGGCCTCGTCCGCCCCCAGGGCTTGAGTGAGGAGCGCTTTCCGGTTGGGGGGGCGCTCGGTGCCGTGGATCCCGGCCCGCTCTTCCACGATGCCGCGGTCGGCGGATACCTCATCTACGCCGAATGGCCGGAACGACTGGTGTTCATCGACGACCGGGCAGAGCTCTACGGCGAGACCGGGTTCCGGCGATTTGTGGACCTGTGGGCGGGCATCGACGCCGAAGCGACCCTGGCGAGCCTTGGCATCGACCAGGTGCTGGTGAGCCCCGACCTGCCCCTGGTCACGATCCTGCAACAGAGCGGGTGGGGTGAGCGCTTCCGGGACGAGAGCTTCGTCGTGCTTGTGAGGGACTGATCAGCTCCGGGAAACCAGGGTTGGCTGGGGCGGGCCGTGGTGTCATGACGCGATTTGGGGGACACCGGGTGGTGTCCCCCAAACGATCTTGTTCGTGTGAGAATCTCTGTCTAGAGGTTCTGCTGGATGTTGTTGAAGTTCGACGACACTTTCTGACCCAGGACCGTGATCGCGATGATGGCCACAACCGCGATCAGGGCGACGAGCAGCGCGTACTCGACGAGGCTGGCGCCCTCTTCCGCCCTGATGCGGCTCTCGACGGCCGTCCACAGACGAAGCATGTTTCTGTCCTCCTTGGCAGGGTGATCCGTTGCCCACTGTACGGGTCGGTGACACGCGCAGCCATAGGGCGACCGACCCATTTGGAATCGCCTGGGATGTCAGTCGCGATGGAGCCCGAGCCGGATCGCCTCTACCGCCGCCTGGGCCCGGTCGGTGATGGCCAGCTTCTCGTAGATCGAGGCGAGGTGGTTCTTCACCGTCTTCTGGGAGATGAAGAGACGATCCGATAGGTCCTGGGAGCTGCTCACCCCGGAGGCGAGCAGCTTGAGGACCTCGCGTTCCCGAGCGGTGAGGGCGGCCGCTCCCTCGTCGAGGACGGGCTGGCGGTACTGATCCAGGACCGTCTCCAGCGCCGCCGGATCGAGCAGGGTCTCACCGGCGGCGACGGCCCGGATCGCGGCGGCCAGATCGGGGAGCGGCGCCGACTTCGAGAGGAACCCGGCGGCCCCGGCCGCCTCGGCCTTGTGACGCTGGTCCTCGTCGGTGTGCATCGTCACCACGATGGCCGGCGGAGCCCCCTCCAGCTTGCGGAGGGCGGCGATACCGCTGAGGCGAGGCATCTCGATGTCGACGAGGATGACGTCCGGGGTGACCCGATCCAAGGTTTCGATCAGCTCCTCGCCGTCGGCGGCCGTTCCGATGACGTGGAGGTCGGGCAGGCTGTCGAGAGCCTGGGCGAGACCCTCCAACAGGAGGGTGTGATCGTCGGCGATGACGATGGTGATCTGCACTACTCGTTTCCCTCCCATTCGATGGTGACACGGCATCCTTGTCCGGGCGCGGCCTCGATGGTCAGCTCGGCCCCGATCTCGGCCGCCCGCTCCCTCATCCCGACGAGACCGAAGTGGCCCTTCGGCTGGAGCGAAGGATCGAAGCCCTTGCCGTCGTCGCTGACGACGAGCCGGCCGTGATCCCGATCGGTGAACCCCTCGATGCGGATCATGGTGGCGTCCGCGTGGTCGACCGCGTTGCGGACGGCCTCGGTGAGGATCGAGGTCAGCTCCACGGTCACCACCGGGCGGGGCGGGCGGCGCTCGTTGATGTCGATGATGATGGCAGGGGCATCGGGGCCGATGTCGGCGGCGATGCGATGCGCCTGTTCCACCACCGAGGGAACGTCGTCGTGGCGGAGATCGGAGACGGTGTGACGCACCTCCTCGACCAGGGTGGTGATGGAGCGCCGCATGCCCTCGAGGTAGCGGATCAGGTCGGGATCGTCGGTGGCGGTGTGGATCGTCATGTCCATGCGGAGGCCGAGCGAAGCGAGGGCCGGCCCTATCTCGTCGTGCAGCTCCCGCGCCAGCCGGATCCGCTCCTGATGCACCGCCCGGTGGGCGATTCCCTGGAGCAGCAAGATGTTGTCGAAGGCGAGGGAGACGGGGCGCAACGCCTCGTCGATGAGGGGGGCATGATGCTGCAGGTCGTCGTCGGGGCTGGGCCAGAGCTCGAGCCTGCCGAGGCTGCGATCCCGGACCCGCATCGGGAACACCGATGGTTCCTCGTCAAGGATCGCCTCGCCGCGCCGGGCGACGACGACCGGGTCCCCGCCGTCGCCGGTGAGCACCACGTTGCCGGCCCGGAACGGCACGATCCGGGCGAGGTCACGGAGGGCTGCGCCGCCCACCGTGACCGGATTGAGCTCATCGACGTTGGCGAGTTCGGAGAGGCTGGTGAGCAGGTGGTGGGCCGCTTCGAGCCGTTCCATCCGCAGGGCGGTGAGTTCGGAGGCTTGCACCAGGGCATCGCTGCGGGCCCGCTCCTCGATGAGGATGCGGCGGGCCTGGGACAGGGTGATGGCGATGAGGACGTAGAGGAACATCGCCTGGGCGACCTGGCCTTGCAGGACTGCCTGGTCGAGCGTCGCTACCACCACCGCCAGTCCGCTCGCCGAGAGGACCGCGGTCTCCAGCCCGATGCGGAACCCGAGGAAGGCGGCGGCGAAGAAGCTGGGCACCGCCAAGAAGAGGACGAAGGGGGAGTCGATGCCGCCGGTGAGCGCCACCGCCACCAGCGAGGCGATGACGCCGATCACCGCCAGCAGTTCCCCGATCAGCTCGGCGTCGCGAATCGAGCGGGGGATGACCTGCATCGCCACCACGTAGCCGCCGGCGACGACGCTGGCGGCGGCCACTTCCCGGGTCATGCCCTCGCCGGCGGCCGAGAAGATGACGGCCAGGGTGAGCCCCGACCAGTGGACCGCGGTGAGGGTCCAGTCGAGCCGCAATTCCCAGGTTGCGCGGGTGGGCACCATCGGCCACCAGGGTACAGTCGTGGCCATGGGAAACCCGAGGATCCGGCGTGTCGTCGTGTCGGGAGGCATCGGCAGCGGCAAGAGCACGGTGAGCCGGATGATGGGCGATCTGGGCGCGGTGGTGATCGAGGCCGACGCCGTCGGCCACGCGGTCCTCGAACCGGAGGGCGCCGCCTTCGAGGCGGTGCGGCGCCGCTGGCCCGAGGTGGCGGCAGAGGGACGGATCGACCGGTCCCGGCTGGCGGCGACGGTCTTCGCCGACCCGACCGAGCTGGAGGAGTTGGAGCGAATCACCCATCCCGCGATCGGGGCCCGGATCGGCGAGCTGGTGGCGGCGGCGGGGGAGCGGGACGTGGTCGTGGAGCTGCCGCTGCACCGCGATCTGCTCGGCCCCGGCTGGACGCGGGTCGTGGTCGACGCCGATCCGGAGATGCGGGCCCGGCGGGCTCGGGAAGCCGGGTGGGCGGCCGAGGACGTCCACCTCCGCATGGAGGCACAACCCACCCGGGAGGAATGGCTCGCCGGGGCCGACTACGTGCTCGTCAACGACGGGGATCTCACGGGGTTGCGAGACCGGGTCGAGGACCTGTGGCGGCTGTTGGGGGCGGGGCCGGCGCGTCCGAGCGTGTCCTAGGGAAGCAGTACCCTGCTGCGGTGCACCCATTTCGTGTCGTTTCGGACTATCAGCCGGCCGGCGACCAACCGGAGGCGATCGCGCGCCTCGCCGAAGGCATCGGCCGCGGCCACCGCTTCCAGACACTGCTCGGGATCACCGGGTCGGGGAAATCGGCGACGATCGCCTGGTTGATCGAGCAGGTGCAGAAGCCGACCCTGGTCCTGGCCCCCAACAAGGCGTTGGCGGCGCAGCTCGCCAACGAGTTCCGCCAGCTCTTCCCCGAGAATCGGGTGGAGTACTTCGTCAGTTACTACGACTACTACCAGCCGGAGGCGTACCTGCCGCAGACCGACACGTACATCGAGAAAGAGTCGACGATGAACGACGAGATCGATCGGCTCCGCCACTCGGCGACGGCGGCGCTGCTCACCAGGGAGGACGTCATCATCGTCGCCTCCGTCTCGGCGATCTACGGTCTGGGGTCCCCCGAACAGTACGAAGGCCAGCTGCTGCGCCTGGTGCGGGGGGTCGAGTACCCGCTGGGGCATGCCGTCAAGCGCCTCGTCGACATCCAGTACGAGCGCAACGAGGTCAACCTGGTGCGGGGCCGGTTCCGGCTCCGCGGCGACACCCTCGAAGTGTTTCCCTCCTACGAGGAGACGGTGTTCCGGGTGGAGTACTTCGGCGACGAAGTGGAGCGCATCCTGCAGATGAACCCGCTCACCGGGGAGGTGCTGGCCGAGTTGAGCGAGATGTGGGTGTACCCGGCGACTCATTACGTCACCGGCCGGGACCGGTTGCTGACGGCGGTGGTGGGGATAGAACAGGAGCTGCAGGAGCGTCTCGGCGAGCTCGAGAGCCAGGGGAAACTGCTGGAGGCGCAGCGACTGCGGATGCGTACCTCCTACGACATGGAGATGATGCGCGAGGTGGGGAGCTGTGCCGGGATCGAGAACTACAGCCGCCACCTCGACGGGCGGGAACCGGGCGATCCGCCCTACACCCTGCTCGACTACTTCCCCGACGACTACCTGACGGTCATCGACGAGAGCCACGTCACCATTCCGCAGATCCACGGGCAGTTCGCCGGGGACCGCAGCCGGAAGGACGTGCTCGTCGAGCACGGGTTCCGGCTCCCCTCCGCAATGGACAACCGGCCCCTCACCTTCGAGGAGTGGTACGGCAAGACCAGGCAATGCGTGCTCCTCTCGGCCACTCCCGGTCCGTGGGAGCTGCGGGAATCCGCCGCGATCGTCGAGCAGATCATCCGGCCCACCGGGCTGGTCGACCCCGAGGTGGTGGTGCGGCCCACCAAGGGCCAGATCGACGACCTCTCGGAGGAGATCCGCCGCCGCGCCGAACAGGATCAACGGGTCCTGGTCACCACCCTGACCAAGAAGATGGCCGAGGACCTCACCGACTACCTGCTCGAGATGGGGGTCCGGGCCCGCTACCTCCACTCCGACATCGACACCCTGGAGCGGGTCCAGATCCTGCGCGACCTCCGCCTCGGAGAGTACGACGTGCTGGTGGGCGTCAACCTGTTGCGGGAGGGGCTCGACCTCCCCGAAGTGACCCTGGTGGCGATCCTCGACGCCGACAAGGAGGGCTTCCTCCGCTCCGGGACCTCGCTGATCCAGACCATCGGCCGGGCGGCTCGCAACGTGGAGGGCCAGGTGATCATGTACGCCGACGCCGTCACCGAGTCGATGCGGCACGCCATCAGCGAGACCAATCGGCGCCGGCTGGCCCAGGTCCGCTTCAACGAGGAACGTGGCATCGATCCCCAGACGATCCGGAAGAAGGTCTCCGACATCCTGGAGCTGGTGCAGACGTCGGACGCCCCGGCCGCCTCCCGCCGGGCGCGGGAGACGCGGTCGCGGGAACCGCTCGACCTCGACCGCGCCGACCTCACCCGGCTCGTCCAGAGCCTCGAGGAGGAGATGCACGAGGCGGCCGCCGAGCTGCGCTTCGAGTACGCCGCCCGCCTCCGCGACGAGGTCGAGGAGCTGAAGCGGGAGTTGCGGGAGGTACGGGAGGCGGCCCGCTGATCCGGGCGCCGGTGCACCGGAGGGAGCGGTGACGGTCCGGCGATCGTCGCCACCACCCGGTCAAGCGGTGGCCGGTGGGGTCGATACTCTCTGGGACGCAGCGGAGGATCGATCGTGCACGGCGAGACTGGCGGCAGAGTGGGCTCTCGAGCGGTGCCTCCCGGTTCGTTCGCCTGGCGGATGCGGGTCTATCCGGCTGTGATCCTGGCGGTGCTGGCGGCGGTGGTGGTGCTGCTGGCGGTGACGGCCGACAACGGCGCCGCCCTCAGCGGCCGTCTCGGCGGCGACTACCCGGCCTTCTACGGGGCGGGCCGGATCGCGGCGGACGGCGACTGGAGCCATCTCTACGAGGCGGCCCGCCAGCAACAGGCGCAGGGCACGCTGGTGGACGGTGCCGGCGGTTACCTCTACTTCGCCTACCCGCCGTTCGTGGCCGCCGGCTACGGGCTGCTCGCCGGGCTCGCCTACCGCTGGTCGTACCTGGTTCACACCGGGCTCATGGTCGCCGCCCTGTGGGGCGCCGTGGTGCTGTGGCGCCGCTACCTGCCGTTCCGGATCGGCACGGCCGCGGCATTGGCGGCGGCGCTGCTGTTCTACCCGCTGTTGCGAGCCGTCCCCGGGGGCCAGAACACCGCTCTCACCATGCTGCTGGTGGCGGTGGTGGCCCGCCTCGACGAGGAAGGGCACGACGTCTGGGCCGGCCTGGCGGCGGCCCTGCTGCTCTCCAAGCCTCAGTTCGGGGCCCCCTTGCTGGCCCTGCTGGTGGTGGGGCGCCGCTGGCGCATGGTGGCCGGCGGGTTGGGAGGAGCAGGTCTGCTCTACTTGGCCGGCGCCGCCCTGCAGGGCTTCGACTGGGTGGGGGAGTGGTGGCGGCAGGCCAACGCCTTCCTCGAGATCGACGCCCACGTCAACAGCGCCAACCTGATCTCGTGGCAGGGGTTCTTCGAATGGGTGACGGGGGCAGGGAGTGGGCTCGGAGCGGTGCTGGGATGGGGCTTCGCCCTCGTCACTGCCGCCCTCGCCGCCCTCTTCTGGTTGCGGCACCCGCAGGCCGTGCCCGGGGTGCGCTACGGGGTGGCGGTGGCGGCGATCGTGCTGGCGGCCCCTCACACCATGTACTACGACGGTGGGGTGTTGCTGCTTCCCCTCGTCCTGCTCGCCCCCACCGCGGGCCGGACCGGCTGGCTGGTGGCCGCCGGCCTGGTCACGCTCTCGTGGGGGCAGCTCGCCGCCGACACCCTCGGCTGGTCGCCGGTGTTCCTGGTCGCTGCCGCCGTCGGCGGCTGGGCCGTGATCCGCTGGGAGCTGCCAACTCGCTCCCTGCTCCCGTCCGCCCCTTGAGGCGGGCTACGCCCGTGTAATTCATGTCACACCCGCTGGCTACACTCGCCATCCGGCAGCCGTCCGCCCTCGGGGAGCGCGCTCGGGGCGGAACGAGGCACGGAGGACGGGGACACCGGTGTCAACCGACAAAATCGTCATCAGGGGTGCCCGCGAGCACAACCTGAAGAACCTGAGCCTCGAGATCCCCCGCGACAAGCTCGTGGTGTTCAGTGGGATCTCGGGGTCCGGCAAGTCGTCGCTCGCCTTCGACACCATCTACGCCGAAGGTCAGCGTCGTTACGTCGAGAGCCTGTCGGCCTACGCCCGCCAGTTCCTCGGCCAGATGGACAAACCGGACGTCGACTTCATCGAGGGGTTGTCGCCGGCGATCTCGATCGATCAGAAGACGGCGAGCCGGAACCCGAGGTCGACGGTGGGAACCGTCACCGAGATCCACGACTACCTGCGGCTGCTCTACGCCCGGATCGGGATCCCGCACTGTCCCAACGACGGCAGCGTGGTGGCCCGCCAGACCCCGCAGCAGATCGTCGACCAGGTGCTCGAGCTACCCGAGGGCACCCGGTTCCAGATCCTGGCCCCGGTGGTGCGGGGACGCCGCGGCGAGTACGAGGCGCTGCTCAAGGACCTCGCCAAGGAGGGCTTCAGCCGGGCCCGCATCGACGGCGAGGTCATCGAGCTGACCGGGGACCTCAAGCTCGACCGCTACTACCAGCACACCATTGAAGTCGTGGTCGACCGCCTGGTCCGCAAGGCGGGGATCGAGACCAGGCTCACCGACTCGCTGGAGACGGCCCTCAAACTGGCGGACGGCGTCGCCCTGGTGAACGTGATCGACGGCCCCACCCTCACCTTCTCCCAGCACTTCGCCTGCCCCGTCTGTGGCCTCTCCTTCGAGGATCTCCAGCCCCGCAACTTCTCGTTCAACAGCCCCTACGGGGCCTGCCCGGCCTGCTCCGGGATCGGGACCCGGTTCCAGGTCGACGTCGACCTGGTGGTGCCGCACCCCGACCGCAGCCTGGCAGCCGGGGCGGTCGCCCCCTGGGGCGGGCGGCACCGGCAGCGCTACTTCCAGCGGGTGCTGGCGGCCGTGGCCGACGGTGAGGGCATCGACCTCCACGCCCCGTTCGAGGAGCTCCCCGCCGCCCACCGCCACCTCATCCTCGAGGGCGGGGGGGACACCTCCTACACCGTGACCTACGAGAACCGGTTCGGCCGCCGCCGCCGCTACACCACCACCTACGAGGGGGTGATTCCGTGGCTGGAGCGAAGGTACCGGGACTCCGAGTCGGAAGCGGCCCGGGAGGGCTACCGGCAGTTCATGCGGGAAGTGCCCTGCGCCACCTGCGAGGGGGGCCGGCTCAACCCGGTGTCCTTGGCGGTCACCGTCGGCGATCTGAACCTACGGGAGCTGTCGTCCCTGCCGCTGCGCCGCACCGCCGAGTTCTTCGACGACCTCGAGCTGAACGAGCGGGACCGGCAGATCGCGGCGCTGGTGGTGAAGGAGATCATGGCCCGCCTCGGGTTCCTGGTCGACGTCGGTCTCGACTACCTGACCCTGATGCGATCGGCCGCCACCCTGGCGGGGGGCGAGGCACAACGGATCCGGCTCGCCACCCAGATCGGCTCGGGCCTGGTCGGGGTGCTCTACATCCTCGACGAGCCGTCGATCGGGCTGCACCAGCGTGACAACCGGCGGCTGATCGAGACCCTGCTTCGGTTGCGCGATCTCGGCAACACCCTCATCGTGGTCGAGCACGACGAGGAGACGATCCGGACCGCGGACCACATCATCGACATCGGGCCGGGTGCCGGGGAGCACGGCGGCAGCATCGTCGCCGAGGGCACGCTCGACGCCATCATCGCCGAGGGGGCGTCGCTCACCGGCGACTACCTGGCGGGACGCCGCTCCATCCCGGTTCCGCCGACCCGCCGCATCGGCGACGGGAGGGCGGTCACCGTGGTGGGCGCTGCCGAGAACAACCTGAAGGGGATCGACGTCGCCTTCCCGCTCGGCATGCTGGTGGCCGTCACCGGGGTGTCGGGGAGCGGCAAGTCGTCGCTGGTGCAGGAGATCCTCTCCAAGGCGCTGCACCACGAGCTACAGGGAGCCCGCACCTTGCCCGGGAGGCACCGCCGGATCGAAGGCCTCGAGTACCTCGACAAGGCGATCAACATCGACCAGTCGCCGATCGGGCGCACCCCGCGGTCCAACCCGGCGACCTACACCAAGGTCTTCGACCGGATCCGGGAGTTGTTCGCGGCCACCACCGAGGCTCGGATGCGCGGCTACAAACCGGGCCGCTTCTCCTTCAACATGGCGGGGGGCCGCTGCGAAACCTGCAAGGGCGACGGGACGCTGCGGATCGAGATGTACTTCCTCCCCGACGTCTACATCCCGTGCGACACCTGCGGTGGGCGGCGCTACAACCGAGACACTCTCCAGGTGAAGTTCAAGGGGCACTCGATCGCCGACGTGCTCGAGATGTCGGTCGAGGAGGCGGTGCACTTCTTCGAGAACCAACCCCGCATCGCCCGCATCCTCCAGACCCTCTATGACGTGGGCCTCGGTTACGTACGGCTCGGTCAGCCGGCCCCCACCCTCTCCGGCGGGGAGGCGCAGCGGGTCAAGCTCTCCTCCGAGCTGGGAAAACGGTCGACCGGCAGCACCTTCTACATCCTCGACGAGCCGACCACAGGGTTGCACTTCGAGGACATCCGCAAGCTGCTCGGCGTGCTGCACCGCCTGGTCGACGCCGGTAACACGGTGGTGGTGATCGAGCACAACCTCGACGTCGTCAAGACGGCGGACTGGATCATCGACCTCGGGCCTGAGGGGGGCGACGAGGGCGGTGAGGTGGTGGCGGTGGGAACCCCCGAGGTAGTGGCGGCGGTCCCGGATTCCTACACCGGCAAGTTCCTACGCGAGGTGCTCCCCTCCTGAGGCGGCGCGGCATGCACCGACGGGGGGCCATTGACCCGGTACCGTGGCGGCGAGCGGGATGCCGGAGGTTCCTCGGATGGACGACCAGAACGGTGACGGCGCCATGAGCGGCACCCGGCGGGTCCCGCGGTGAGCGACGACTGGGAGCGTCTCGCCCCGTGGTGGCTGGGTGAAGTCACCACCGACCCGGTCTACCGGGAACAGATCGTGCCCCTGGCTCGAGAGCTCCTCGGCGACATCGCCGGCCGCCTACTGGATCTCGGCTGCGGCGAGGGCCAGCTGCTGCGGGCGCTCGACGTGCCCCGCGCGGTGGGCTGCGACGTGAGCCAGATCCTGCTCCGCCACACTCGGCGGACCCATGCCGCGGTCCGGTGCCGGCTTCCCGAGCTGGACTGGGCCCGGCCGGGATCGTTCTCGTCCGCCTCCGCGGTGCTGGTGCTCGAACACCTTCCCACCCTCGCTCTGTTCCCCGAGGTGCACCGGGTGGTGGCGCCGGGCGGCGCCCTGGTGGTCGTGATGAACCATCCCGCCTATACGCCCCCCGGTGCCGGCCCCATCATCGACCAGAGCGACGGGGAGGTGCTGTGGCGCTGGGGGCGCTACTTCGAGGAAGCCACGGGGGCGGAACCGGCGGGGGAGGACACCGTGGTGTTCCACCACCGCCCGCTGGGCACGATCCTCACCGCGGCGGCCGAAGCCGGCTGGGCGCTGCAGCGCCTGGCCGAGCAAGGGCTCAGCCTGGGCGCCGTCGCCCGTGACCCGGGCTTCGCCGGACAGGAGCATTTGCCCCGCCTCCTCGGGGCCCGCTGGAGGCGGACCTGAGCGGACCCGGTACGGGACCGCCATCACGATGCTCCTTGGAGGTTGCCACCTCAAGACTCGGCGGCTCGTTGCCGATGGTGACAGGAGACTTCGCGCTGCGATCGGAGGACGCATGCAGGCGCATCTCGTGGCATACGAGTACGGGGCCGGGGCAGCCTGGGGATATGTGCTCGCCGACACGGTAGAAGAGATCGAGAACCTGCTCCCGGAGGTCGACGTCTACAACCTGCCGCCGCTGTGGATGAGCATGGACGACATCCACCGGTTGCGGGAGCACGTCACGGTCGAACTGGCCGACGGCGATTATCTCGATCAGATCCTGGAGGGCAACAAGCGCCTCGCCATGGCGCTGGCCTCCTGACCCCGTCGACGTCCGGAGTGGTGGGGACGCCGTGGCGGGACGTCGGCGCGTCGTCGACCCCCGGGTAGCATCGGGCCCACATGGTGCGCCGCCCTCCCACCTCGTCGATTCCCGACACCCCCGGCGTCTACTCGTTTCACGGAGCCGGCGGTGCCGTGCTGTATGTCGGCAAGGCCAAGTCCCTCCGCAAGCGACTCGCCAACTACTTTGCGGCGGATCTGGCGCCGCGCACCCGGGCGATGGTGGACGCCGCCGACCACGTCGAGTGGATCGTCACCGACTCGGAGGTGGCGGCGCTCATGCTGGAGTACACGCTGATCCAGAAGCATCGTCCCCGCTTCAACATCCGGCTGCGGGACGACAAGAGCTTCCCTTACCTCGCCATCACCCGCCATCAGGAGTGGCCGCGGGTGATGGTGATGCGGGGCAAGCGCCGCAAGGGCGTCCAGTACTTCGGTCCCTACGCCCACGCCTACGCCATCCGGCAGACGAGGGACCTGCTGCTGCGAACCTTCCCGGTGCGCTCGTGCACCGACGCCAAGTTCCGGCGCTACATCAACCTGGGGCGGCCCTGCCTCCTGTTCGACATCGAGCGCTGTTCCGGACCGTGCATCGGGGCGGTGACCCCGGAGCAGTACACCGCCCACGTCGACGGGATGGCCGCCTTCCTCGCCGGTGACAGCGAGGGCATCGTCTCGCGACTGCGCCGGGAGATGGCGGCGGCGGCCGAGGTGCGGGAGTACGAGCGGGCTGCCCGTCTCCGCGACCAGATCGCGGCGGTGGAACGGGCTCTGGCCCGCCAGGAGCTGGTGAGCGACCGCCCTGAGACGTTCGATCTGGTCGCCATCGAGGAGGACGAGCTGGAGGCGGTGCTGCTGGTGCTCACCGTGACCCGGGGCCGGGTGACCGGTCGCTCCTTCACCGTGATCGATCGGGTCGAGGACGTCACCTCGGCCGAGATGGTGGGGATCATGCTCGGTCAGCTCTACGGGGCCGAGCCGCCCCCACCGATGGTGCTGGTGCAGCAACTGCCGGACGAGCCGGAGGTCTGGACCGAGTGGCTGCAGATGCGGCGCGGGTCGAAGGTGGCGTTGCGGGTGCCGCAGCGAGGCACCAAGCGCCGCCTGATGGAGACGGCCCGGGCCAACGCCCGGGAGGAGTTCTCCCGCCACCGCATGAAGCGCAGCTCCGACCACAACGCCCGGGCCCGTGCCCTCCGCAGCCTGCAGCAGCACCTCGGCTTGCCCGAGGCGCCGCTGCGGATCGAGTGCTACGACATCTCCACCATCCAGGGACGTGACACGGTGGGCTCGATGGTCGTTTTTGAGGACGCCCTGCCCCGCAAGTCCGACTACCGCCGGTTCAAGGTCCGCACGGTGGAGGGGCAGGACGACTTTGCCGCCATGGAGGAGGTGCTGCGGCGTCGCTTCACCGCCTACCTGGCGGAGCGGGACCGCCCGGCCGCCGAGATGGGCAGGTTCGGGTACCCGCCGTCCCTCGTGATCATCGACGGGGGAGCCGGCCAGCTGGGGCGGGCCGTCAAGGTCCTCGACGAGCTCGGGCTCGACATCGCGGTGGCGGGCCTGGCCAAGAAGCTCGAGGAGGTGTACCTGACGGGGCGGTCCCGTCCCCTGGTGATCCCGCGGGGCGAGGACGCGCTCTACCTGCTGCAGCAGGTGCGGGACGAGGCCCATCGCTTCGCCGTCACCTACCATCGCACGTTGAGGAGCAAACGCATGATCGATTCCATCCTCGACGAGGTGGCCGGCGTCGGCCCGACGCGGAAGCGGCTGCTGCTGCGGCGGTTCGGATCGCTGAAGCGGCTACGGGAGGCTTCCCGCGAGGAGATCGCCGAGGTCGTCCCGGCCGGCGTCGCCGCCGAGCTCCATGCCGTGCTGGGGAGCGGAGGCGAGGTGAGGCGGCAGTGATCGACACGCGAGCCGTCATCGTCACCGGCATGTCCGGCGCGGGACGATCCCAGGCGGCCAAGGTGCTGGAGGACGTCGGGTACTTCGTGGTCGACAACCTGCCGACGGCGCTCATCGGGGAGGTGGTGGATCGGGCGGGTACTCCCGAGGGCAAGCAGGCCAAGCTCGCGGTGGTGGTCGACACCCGGGGTGGGGTCACCTTCGAGGATCTCGATCTCGCCGTCCGTGGCCTGCTCGGGCGCGGGGTGCGCACCACGGTGCTGTTCATGGACGCCGACGACGAGACGCTGATCCGCCGCTTCGAGGAGACCCGGCGCACCCACCCCGTTCCCCACGGTTCCCTCTCGGAGCGGATCGCCTACGAGCGGGAGGCGTTCCAGGACATCCGGGGGATGGCCGACATCATCATCGACACCACCCGGCTCAACGTCCACGAGTTGCGGAAGCGCCTCGAGGAGGCGTTCGCCGAGGCGCTCCCGGAACGCCAGATGCGCATCGATGTGACCTCGTTCGGGTTCAAGCGGGGGGTGCCGAGCGTGATGGATCTGCTCTTCGACGTGCGGTTCCTGCCCAATCCCCACTGGGTCCGGGAGCTACGGCCCCTCACCGGGCTCGACGGCCCGGTGCGCGCCCACGTACTCGACTCGGACGACGCCCGGTTGTTCATCGAGAAGGTGATCGACCTGCTGACGTTCCTGGTACCCCGCTACGAGGCGGAGGGCAAGGCGTATCTCACCATCGGGGTCGGGTGCACCGGGGGGCGCCACCGGTCGGTGGCGGTCGCCGAGGAGATCGGGCGCCGCCTGCGGGACCAGGGGATCGACGTCACGGTCCGGCATCGGGACCGCTCCTTCGGGACGACGGGTTGATGCGGCCCCTGGGGACCGAGCCCGAGGCGGTGCTGGAGTCGGTGGTCCTCGAGCGGCAGGGGCCCCGGGTGGTGGCCATCGGGGGCGGCAAGGGTCTGGCCCAGGTGTTGCAGGCGGCCTGCCGCTACGCCGGGACGATCGCAGCGGTGGTCACCGTGGCCGACGACGGGGGTTCCTCGGGCCGGCTCGCCCCCGCCCTGGAGATCCCGCCTCCGGGTGACATCCGCAAGTGCCTGGTCGCCCTGACCCCGCGCGACTCGGTGTGGCGGCGACTGTTCGAGTACCGCTTCGAGGAATCCGACGTCGGTGGGCATTCGCTCGGGAACCTGATCATCGCCTCGCTGGCCGACCTCGAAGGGGACTTCGAGGCGGCGCTGCGGGCCGCCGAGCGTCTGCTCGGGTCGGTCGGGTCGGTGATCCCGGCGTCGTCGCAGCGGCTCCGGCTCGAAGCCGTCATCGACGGGGAAACGGTCCACGGCCAGGTGAACCTGTCCCTGCATCGGGGGACGGTCGAGGAGGTCCGCCTCGTCCCGGCCGACGCCACGGTGAGTGAGCAGGCGGTGGCGGCGGTGGCCGGCGCCGAGCAGATCGTGCTCGGGCCGGGGAGCCTCTACACGTCCCTGATCGCCACCCTGCTGGTGCCGGGCCTGGTGGATGCCGTCAACCGTTCCGAGGCCCGGCTGGTGCTGGTCGCCAACCTCACGACCCAGGACGGGGAGACCCTCGGCATGGACTGCGCCGACCATCTGGAGACGCTGTTGCGGATGACGGGGGTGCGCTCCCCGGGTGCTATCGTCGCGAACCGGACGGCGGTCGACGTCTCGCCTCCCATCGAGGCGTTGCGGGTCGACGCGGACGTCATGGCGACGTATGGGGTCGACGTGGTGTTCGCGGATCTCGTGGAACCGTTGTCCGGGCCAGCCCGGCACGACCCGGCACGGCTGGGAGGCGTGCTGAGCAGGCTGATTTCGAAGTGATCCATCTCCTCGAGAAGGGTGAAATGCGATGAAGGTAGCCATCAACGGCTTTGGACGTATCGGCCGGAACTTCTTCCGGTCCGCCAAGAAGAACAACGCCGATATCGACATCGTGGCGGTGAACGACCTCACCGACGCCGCGACCCTCGCTCACCTTCTCAAGTACGACTCGGTCCACGGCCGGTTCGGCGGCTCCGTGGTCGTCACCGGCGACGGCATCGACGTGGACGGGGACAGCTTCAAGGTCTTCGCCGAACGCGACCCGGAGAACCTCCCGTGGGCGGAGCTCGGCGTCGAGACCGTGATCGAATCCACCGGCATCTTCCGCACCCACGACACCGCGTCGAAGCACCTCACCGCCGGGGCCAAGTGGGTCCTCGTCAGCGCCCCGATGAAGGACCCCGACGTGAACGTGGTGCTGGGCGTCAACGACGCGGACTTCGATCCGGCCGTTCACAAGATCATCTCCAACGCCTCCTGCACCACCAACTGCGTGGCGCCGATGCTGAAGGTCCTCCACGAGGCATTCGGGATCGAGCGGGGCATGTTCACCACGGTGCACGCCTACACCAGCGACCAGCGCATCCTGGACTTCCCGCACAAGGACCTGCGCCGGGCCCGCACCGCGGCCGCCAACGTCATCCCGACCTCGACCGGGGCCGCCAGCGCCGTCGGCAAGATCATGCCGGACCTCAACGGCAAGCTGCAGGCCATGGCGCTCCGGGTGCCGGTGCCGGACGGTTCGATCACCGACCTGGTCGTCCTCCTGAACCGCGACGTCACGGCCGACGAGATCAACGCCGCCTTCAAGCAGGCCGCCGACGGCCCCATGGCCGGGATCTTGGAGTACACCGAGGACGAGATCGTCTCGAGCGACATCGTCGGCAACCCGCATTCCTGCATCTACGACGCCGCGGCGCTGATCGCCCCCGGCGGCAACATGGTGAAGGTGCTCGGCTGGTACGACAACGAGTGGGGCTACTCGACGCGGCTCGTCGACCTCGTGGCACGGCTCGGCTGACGTGACCGACCTCCCAACTCTGGACTCCCTGGACGTGGCAGGGCGGACCGTGCTCGTGCGCGCCGACCTCAACGTGCCTCTCGATCACGGCGCCGTCGCCGACGATTTCCGGATCGTCGCCAGCCTCCCCACCATCACCAAGCTGCACGAGCGTGGCGCCAAGGTCGTGGTGTGCAGTCACCTGGGCCGCCCCAAGGGCCCCGATCCGGCGCTGGTGATGGACCCGGTGGCGCGGCGCCTCGGCGAGCTCGGCGGGTTCCCCGTCATCAAGCTCGACGCGGTGGCCGGTCCCGAGGTGACGGCGGCGGTGAAGGCCGCCCCGCAGGACGCGGTGATCATGCTGGAAAACACCCGTTTCGAGCCGGGGGAGAAGGCGAACGACCCGGCCCTGGCGGACGGGCTCGCCGCCCTGGCGGACGTCTTCGTCAACGACGCCTTCGGGTCGGCCCACCGGGCGCACGCCTCGACGGTGGGGGTGGCCGAGCGCCTCCCCTCGGTGGCGGGTGACCTGTTACGGGCCGAGGTGGAGGCCCTCTCCCGCCTCCTCGAGGACCCGGCCCGCCCCTACGTAGTGGTGCTGGGCGGGGCGAAGATCTCCGACAAGCTGGGCGTGATGCGCCAGCTGCTGCCGCGGGTGGACATGATGCTGGTCGGCGGGGGCATGTGCTTCACGCTGCTGGCCGCCAAGGGCTACGAGGTCGGTGCCTCGCTGCTGGAGGAGTCGATGATCATCGAGGTGGGCAGCCTGCTCGTGTCCGAGCACGGCGACAAGATCCTGCTCCCGACCGACGTGGTCGTGGCGGAGCGGTTCGCCGCCGACGCCCCCCACCGGGTCGTCGCCGCCACTCAGATCCCCGAGGGCACGATGGGTCTCGACATCGGGCCCGAGACGGTGACCCGCTTCTCCGAGGTGCTCGGCACCGCGGCGAGTGTGTTCTGGAACGGCCCGATGGGCGTGTTCGAGTGGGAGGCGTTCCGGGCCGGGACGGCCGGAGTGGCCCGGGCGGTCGCCGACAGTTCGGGATTCACCGTGATCGGTGGGGGCGACAGCGTGGCCGCCATCCGCATGTTGGGCCTCGAGAACGAAGTGAGTCACGTATCGAGTGGGGGCGGTGCAGGCCTCGAGATGCTCGAGGGGAAGACCCTCCCGGGCATCGCCGCCCTGGGAAGGTAGACACAGCATGCGTAAGGACCTCATCGCCGGCAACTGGAAGATGCACGCCAGCCACCTCGACGCCATTCAGATGGTGCAGAAGCTGAGCTACCGGCTGGACCTTTCCGACTACGAGCGGGTCGACGTGGTGGTGTGCCCACCGTTCACGGCGCTCCGCTCGGCCCAGACCGTCATCGAGACCGACCACCTGCTGATCGGCCTCGGGGCGCAGAACTGCCACTGGGAGGAGAAGGGGGCCTACACCGGCGAGGTGAGCCCCGAGATGCTCGCCAAGCTGTCGGTGTCGTACGTCATCGTCGGTCACTCGGAGCGTCGCCAGCTCTTCGGGGAACTCGACGACGGGGTGAACCGCAAGGTGAAGGCGGTCCTGGCCCACGGGATGACGCCGATCATGTGTGTGGGGGAGACCGAGGATGAGCGCGAGCAGGGCTACACCGAGGAGAAGGTCGGATCCCAGGTCCGGCTCGGCCTCAGCGGGCTCGATCCCGACGCGGTGGCTTCCCTGGTGATCGCCTACGAGCCGATCTGGGCGATCGGGACCGGGAAGACCGCCAGCACCGACGACGCCGGCCAGGTCGCCTCCTACCTGCGGGGCGTGGTCGCCGAGCAGTGGGGCGACGCCGCCGAACGGGTGCGGATCCTCTACGGAGGTTCGGTCAAGCCGGGCAACATCGCCGGGATCATGGCCAAGGCCGACGTCGACGGGGCGCTGGTGGGTGGGGCCTCACTCGATCCCGACACCTTCGCCTCGCTGATCCGGTACTGGGTCTAGTCACCGGGAGCGCCACAATCTGGACCTTGCGTACTCCTCCTCCGGTGACCACTATTGGCGGTCGCATCAATGCCGTGTGCAGTCAGGGGGCGTCACGGCTTCACGGAGGTCGGGAAGATATGGAGTTCCGGGTTGCCTTTGACTTCAGAGTCACTCGGCGCATCTCGTGGGACCAGGACATCGAAGCCTTCCACGGACACGTCGCTGATGTCGTGGCCTTTCTCGAGGAGAGCTCGGTCATTCGCGAGGTGAAGGTGGTGGCCGATCTCGAACAGGTCGGCCTCTACCTGGAGCTGAGCGTCGAGGCCGAGACGGGGGAGGGGGCCGAAGAGTTGGCCAAATCGCTCATCGGCCTCGCCATCCGCGAATCGGGGGCGCTTCACATCGGGCTGTTCTCAATCGGTGAGGAGAGCCGGATGAAGTCGCGTCTCAACGCCTGGGCCGGGTTGCGGACGCCGCACTGGACGCCACGGCGGGTTCTGACGGCTACGCGAGCGTGACGGCGGGTCATCCCGCGGGGTGGATCGGGCGGGCCTGAATCGCCGCTACCGTTGCGGCGTAGTCGTCACACGCGGGAGCAATCGATGATCGAGCTCGTTCTGCTGCGCCACGGGGAATCCGTCTGGAATCTCCAGAATGTTTTCACGGGGTGGACCGATGTCGGCCTCTCGGCGCGGGGGGAAGAAGAAGGCCGCCAGGCCGGCCTACTCATGAAGGAGGAGGGATACGTCTTCGACGTCGCCCACACCTCCGTGTTGCGCCGTGCCATCGACACCCTCAATCTGGCGCTGGGGGAGATGGACCTCGGCTGGATCGAGGTCAAGAAGCACTGGCGCCTCAACGAGCGTCACTACGGGGCGCTGCAGGGTCTCAACAAGAAGGAGACCGCCGACCGTTTCGGGGCGGAGCAGGTGCACGTGTGGCGCCGCTCCTACGACATACCGCCGCCGCCGCTGGAGCCGTCCGACGAGCGGCACCCCGGCAACGATCCCCGCTACTCGTGGATGCCGCCGGAGCTGCTGCCGGCCACCGAGTGCCTGAAGGACGTGGTGGACCGCATGCTGCCGTACTGGTACGACTTCATCGTGCCCGACCTGCGGGCCGGGAAGCGGGTCATCGTGGCCGCTCACGGCAACAGCCTGCGGGCGCTGGTCAAACACCTCGACGGTGTCTCCGACGAGGAGATCCCGGGTCTCAACATCCCCACCGGCATCCCGCTGGTGTACCGGCTCGACGAGAACTTGCATCCGGAGAGCCACCGCTACCTGGGCGATCCCGCCGCTGCCGCAGCGGCTGCGCAGGCGGTGGCCGACCAGGCCAAGTGAGGGCGCGGGGCCGATCACGGACCGGTGCCGCCCGGCCACCATGCGTCGGGAGGCGCCGCCGGGGCCCGTGACTTGAAAACGGGGACCCGACCCTCCATACTTGGCGCCGACTGCCCGCACGTGGCGGGTTTCGTGTGTGAGAAAGGGTTCTCCCTTGGTAGCGGGCATCGTTGCGGCACTCCATGCCATCGTCTCCCTAGGACTCATCTTCCTGATCCTGCTGCACGCCGGCCGGGGAGGGGGCCTGTCGGACATGTTCGGGGGCGGCATGAGTTCGGGCTTCTCGGGGTCCACCATCGTCGAACGTAACCTGGACCGGCTCACGGTCATCGCGTCGGTCGTCTTCACCATCACCACGGTGTCGCTCACCTGGTTGTGGCGTAACTGACCGCCCGGGTTCGGCCCCCACACGATCACTCCACTCGGCAGAACGAAGGAGGCGACACGGTGGCTCGGCGGTGGCGTAGCCGCGGCTTCATGGAGATCTGCGTTCTGGTCGTCTCCGCCCTGATCGCGGCCGCCTGCACCAACGGGGGAGGCCCGACGACCACCTCGACGTCGACGACCTCGACCCAGGTGACCACCACCGCCCCGGCCGCGCCCGGGAACACCGCCCCGGTGGACCGCCCCTACGGCGGCACGGTCGTCATCGCCGACGATCAGGAGCCGCCGACCCTCAACAAGTTCGCTCCCGGTGGGGACAGCACCGTGATGCTGCGGATCGGGCAGGCCCTCTACGCCGGGGTGTGGGACGTCGACGGCTACTCCCTCGACCAGGTGCCGGAGTTGGTGACCGAGCTGCCGACGGTGGCGAACGGGGGTGTGACCCTCAATGACGACGGAACCATGACGGTGCGCTACCAGATCCGGGACGAAGCGGTCTGGTCCGACGGGGTGCCGATCACCGGCGAGGACTTCCAGTTCACCCTCGACGTCATCATGGACCCGGCGCTGCCGATCGACCGCACCACCTACGAATCCATCATCTCTACCGAGGTCGGGGAGAAGACCTTCGAGTACACGATGTCGAGCCCGACGGTGAAGTACGACCTGCTCTTCTCCGACCTCATCCCCAAGCACCAGGTGGAGGGGACCGACTTCGAGCTGGACTGGAACGACACGATGTGGGTCTCGGCCGGGCCGTTCGTCTTCGACGAGTGGAAGAAAGGCGAGTACATCCGGCTCGTCCGCAACGACAACTACTGGAAGAGGGACCCGGAGACCGGCCAGCAGCTTCCCTACCTCGACGAGGTGATCTTCCGCTTCATCCCGGAGACCTCCGATCTGGTCGGGGCCTTCGAGAACCGTGAGGTGGAGGTGGTGCAGCCGCCACCGGGGACGGCCGTCATCGAGCACCTCCAGGCGCTGGAGCCGGCCGGTGCCGTGGTCGAGGTGCTCAACGGCACGGTGTGGGAGCACCTCGCCTTCGAGTTCGGTCCGGCCCGCCTGGAGCGCAACCCTGACTCGATCAACGAGGACCTCAACTATCGCAAGGCGGTGGCGCATGCCGTCGACCGGGAGCGCATCGTCGACGAGATCCTCGACGGGCAGGTCGACCCGCTCACCTCGATCCTGGAGCCGTCGGCGCCTGCGATCGCAGGTGATCCCTGGGCCCAGTACGCCTACGACCCCGAGGCGGCTCGCACCTACCTGGAGGCGGCGAAGGAGGAGCTGGGGATCGATACGGTCAGGACGGTGTTCACCACGACGTCCAACTTCGACACCCGGGTGCGCCTCTCGGAGCTGCTGGCGGAGATGTTCGCCGACGTTGGCATCGAGTACGAGAACAGCCTGGAGAACTCGCAGATGTTCTTCAGCGAGACCCGGGACGAGGGTCTGTGGGACCTCGCCTCGTGGGCGGTGCAGGGCCCGCCCGGCTTGTCGGGGGCGCTGGCGCTCTTCGACGTGTTCGACCCCGACAAGGCGCCCCCGGAGGGCCAGAACGTGTACCAGTGGGGGAGCCCCGACTCGTCGGTGATCGACGAGAACACGGAGCGCTACGCCGAGATCTACGACCAGATGGAGCAGACGTTCGATTCGGGTGAGCTGGCGGGCCTGATGCAGGAGGCGGAGCAGATCCTGGCGGATCAGGTGGTCATCATCCCGCTCTACGCCCGCCTGGTGACGGCGGCGGTGTGGGCCGACGAGATCGCCGGTTTCAAGCACAATCCGACCTCGGCCGGCGACGCCTGGAACATCGAGGAGTGGTACCGGGTGGATCTCGCCGAGGAGTGAGCGTCCGGGGGGGCCGGGAGGGGAGCAGCACCGGCGATTCGGTATACTCCCGCCCGCTACGTCGGAGTGGCGGAATTGGTAGACGCGCTAGGTTGAGGGCCTAGTGAGCTGAATTGCTCGTGGAGGTTCGAGTCCTCTCTCCGA
>CAYQEC010000016.1:0-53714 GCA_964416425.1 uncultured Acidimicrobiaceae bacterium
GCGCCACCGCAGGTGGCGTCTGATTCGGGGAGGGTCACCGTCCAGTCACCCAGCCGCGACCCCCCTCGGCTCGCTCGCCAGCTCCGCCGGCGCCTCGCCGGTCCCCCCTGATCCCAGGGGGGGACGAGAGAAGGCGCGACCCCCCCTCGGCTCGCTCGCCAGCTCCGCTGGCGCCTCGCCGGCCGACCGCTCTTCGTCGACCCCGAGCAGATGCCGGAACCGGGCCTCCTTCTCGCCCGGGCGCCGCTCCATCCGCTCCACCAGCGGCCCGTCCCTCCGGTTCATGCCGAGCAGGGTGTCCTCCACCTCGCCGATGCCGCCGAACCGGAGATAGCGCTCGGAACGAGCCCGCAGCTCGCCGGGCGTCTGCGGGGCCCGCAGCATCAGCACCGCCAGCAACGCCACCTCCCGGTCGTCGAGGTGCAGCACCTCGCCGGCGACGTGGCGGTACTTGAGGGCACGGTCCCCCTTGCCGTGCACGGTCCGAGCCAATCCGCTTTCCCTCAGCCGCTCGATACCGTCATCGACGCCGGCGGCGTCGTAGTCGACGACCGGGCTGCGATTGGAGCGCTGGTTACAGGCCGCGACCAGGGCGTTCAGCGTCATCGGGTAGGAGGCGGGCGTCGTCATCTGCTTCTCGACGAGGCACCCGAGCACCCGCAGCTCGACATCGGACAGGCTCATGCGGCCATGCTACGCGGCACCCGGCCGGTCGTTGCCCGGCCCGGCCTCGGCCGGCGCCGCCAACTACCATCGCCCCCCATGGGATCCTTCTGGCACCCCTTCGCCAACATGGCCCAGGTCGACGGCAACGAGCTGGTCATGGTCCACGGTGACGGCGTCTACGTCACCGACCGGGACGGCAACCGGTACCTCGACGGAACCGCCGGCCTCTGGTACAACGCCGTCGGCTACGGGCGCAGCGAGATCACCGCCGCCGTCGCCGCTCAGCTCGACGCCCTCCCCACCTTCCACACCTTCGGGGACTACGCCACCCGCCCGGTGCTCGAGCTGGCGGACCGCCTCGCCGCCATCGCGCCGCTCCCCGGCTCCAAGGTGTTCTTCACCTCGGGAGGGTCGGACGCGGTGGACAGCGCCGCCAAGCTGGCCCGCCGCTACTTCGCCCAGGTCGGGCAGCCGGAGCGCGTCGTGTTCCTCACCCGGGAATGGGCCTACCACGGGATGCACGCCTACGGCACCAGCCTCACCGGCATGGAAGCCAACCTGGAGGGCCACGGGCCCATGATCGAGCAGGTGCGCCGGGTCCCCTACGACTCCGTGGAGGCGCTCGCCGCCACCATCGACAACGTCGGCCCGGACCGGATCGCCGGCTTCTACGCCGAGCCGGTGATCGGCGCCGGCGGGGTCCGTCCTGCCCCCGACGGCTACCTGAAGCAGGCGCGGCAGCTCATCCGGGACGCCGGCGCCCTCTTCATCTCCGACGAGGTCATCACCGCCTTCGGGCGGATCGGAGACTGGTTCGCCGCCACCCGCTTCTCCCTCGAACCGGACCTGATCACCTTCGCCAAGGGGGTCACCTCGGGCTACCTGCCTCTCGGCGGCGTCCTGGTGGCGCCCCGGGTGGCGGCGCCGTTCTGGGAAGGCGAAGGCGCCCTGTGGCGGCACGGCTACACCTACTCGGGGCACGCCACGGTGTGCGCCGCCGCCCTCGCCAACCTCGACATCATCGAACGGGAGGGGCTGCTGAGCCGGGCGCTGGCGCTCGAGGTCGAGATGATGGAGGAGCTGTCGCCGCTGACGGACCATCCCCTCGTCGACCACCTGCGCGGCGGGGTGGGCGTGATGGCAGCGGTACAGATCGACCCGGCGGTGCTGGAGGACGATCCCGGGCTGCCGAACCGGGTGGTGATGGCCGCCCGCGGCACCGGGGTGATCACCCGCGCCCTCGCCGGCGGGGCGCTGCAGGTGTCGCCGCCGCTCACCATCACCCGGGGCCAGCTCGCCGACCTGGCGGCCGGGATCGCCACCGGCCTCGACGCCGTCGCCTGAGAGACTCGGGCCGCCGCCGAGCGTCCTAGTCTCCCGCCGATGATCACCTTGTCACCCTTCTGGACCGATGAGTACCCGCGTCCCGCCGACCTTTCGGTGGCCGATCTCCCTCCCCACACCGGGGTGGCGATCATCGGCTCCGGCGTCACCGGACTCAACGCCGCCCGCGCTCTCGCCGCCGCCGGTGCCGACGTGACCGTGCTCGACGCCGGTCCGGTAGGAAACGGCGCCAGCACCGTCAACGGCGGCATGCTCAACTACGGGCTGAAAGCCGCCACCACCAAGGTCTACAAGCAGTTCGGGCCCACTCTCGGCCGCGAGTTCTGGGACGCCTCCCTCGCCTCCATCGACCACGTCGAAGAGGTGGTGACCTCCGAGGGCATCGAGTGTTTCTTCGTCCGCCACGGCGCGGCGGAGCTGGCATACGAGGACCGGGTGGTGGAGGGCTTCCGGCACGAAGCGGCCTGGATGAAGGAGCATCTCGACTTCTCGGTCGACATCGTCGAAGCGGACGGCATCGACGCCATCGTCGGCGGCGGGAGCTTCCGGGGCGCCATGATCGACCACGTCGGAGCCGGGATCCAGCCCGCCCGCTACGTGTACGGGCTGGCGCAGGCGCTCGGCGGGCGGGGCGTGCACCTCGTCGAGGACGCCGAGGTGACAGACATCTCGCGCCACACCGGGGGCTACCAGCTCCTCACCGCCAAGGGAAAGCTGACCGCCGACAACGTGCTCCTCGCCACCAACGGCTACACCGGAATCCGCCCGGTGGCGGAACTGCGACGACGGGTCGTCCCGGTCGGCAGTTACATCGTGGTCACCGAGCCGCTCCCGGAAGCGACCGTGACACGGCTCATCCCCGAGGACCGCATGTTGTGGACGGCGCGGCGGTTCCTCAACTACTTCCGGCGCACCCACGACAACCGCATCCTGATGGGCGGCCGTCAGAGACTGTCGACCAACCTCGACCTCGCCGAGAGCGCCGAGCGGCTCCGCGACATCACCGTCGAGATCTTCCCCGAGCTGGCAGACGTGAAGATGACCCACTCGTGGACTGGGAAGCTGGGAATCACCTTCGATCTCATGCCCCACATCGGGCGGATCAACGGCATGTGGTACGCCCTCGGCTACGGCGGCCACGGCGTCGGCATCGGCTCCTACCTCGGTGCCGAGGTGGGGCGCCGTATCGCCGGGCAGCTCGATCGCAGCCCGTTCGAGGAGATCCCGCACCCCACCCGCCCCTACTACCGGGGGCGCCCCTGGTTCCTCCCGCTGGCGGCGCAGTGGTACCGGTTCCTCGACACCGTCGGCCGGTGAGACGGCGCCCCGAGGTCAGCGCCGCAGTACCAGCCAGAGGTCCCCGACGTTGGTCCCGGTCGGCCCGGTGACGATCGCCTCGAGCGAACCGGCGAAGTAGCCGCCCGAGTCGTTGCGCGCCAGGGAGGCGGCGGCGTCCCGGCCCCGGCGCCGTCCTCGATCCACCGTGTCGCCGTCGACCACGGCTCCCGCCGCGGTGGTGGTGCCGTCGATGCCGTCGGTGCCGGCGGCGAGGAACGCAACGTCGGAGGTCCCGGCGAGGTGGAGGGCGGCGGCGAGGGCGGCCTCCTGGTTGCGGCCCCCACTGCCGACGCCGCGGCCAAGGCCGCCGACCATCACCGTGGTCTCCCCGGCGTACACGAACAGCTCGCCGTCGGCTTGGCGGCAGCGTTCGATCACCTGAATCGCCCGGAGGGCGGCGTCGCCCTGGAGGGCAGTTTCGACCACGACGGCGTGGCGGCCGGCGGCGCGGGCGGCTTCGGCCGCGGCGGCAGCGGCGACGGCGCCGTTGGCGACGACGGTGATGTCGTCATCGCCGCCGGTCACGGTGGGACCCGAGGCGATCACGTCGAGCCGGTCGCCGACGACATCGGAGAGCACGAGGGTGATCACCCGGGCCGGAGCGGCCGCCCGCGCCAAGCCGCCGCCCTTGAGGAGGGAGAGTCGGGTACGGACCGCGTTCATCACATCGATGGGAGCGCCGCGGCGCAGCAGCCGGGTGGTGGTGGCGGCCAGGTGATCGAGGGTGACCCCGGGGGCAGGAACCTCGGCGAGCGCCGACCCTCCACCGGAGACGAGCACCAGGGCGAGATCGCCGGCGCCGAGGGATGACGCCCGCTCCAGCAACTCCCGACCGGCCGCCACGCTTGCCCGGTCCGGCACCGGATGACTGCCGATCATCAGCTCGATGCCGGCTGGCACCTCCTCGACGTGATCGCTGACGGCGATGCCGGTGAGGGGAGAGTCGCCGACGGCAGTTGCGACGCCGCGTGCCATGGCCGGCGCTGCCTTACCGATGGCGAGCACAACGGGAACGGCCGGGAGGGGGTGGCGGCGCAGGTGGCGCTCGACGGCGGCCGCCGGATCGACAGCGGCCACCCCGGCCCGGAACCACTCGACCAGCGCGTCCCTCACCGCCTCACGCTACCGCGCGGGTGGCCGAGAGCAGGCGCCGCCCTTCAAATGGAGGGGCGGTTGGGATCCGGGTTGGTGTCGTCGCGGGAGCCGAAGGGGCCGAACGGGAACGGGGAGTTCTCGCCGAACTGGTCGCCGAACTGCTGCTGGAGCTGGTCCTGGAGCTGCTGGCGCTCCTCCGGGGTCAGGTTGCCGTCCTCGAGGAACTGCTGCATCAGGTCCGGCAGGTCGCCGAGCGGCCCGTTCGGGTCGGACAGGTAGTCGCGGAGGCGGTTCGGATCGAGCGACGGCGGGATGCCGTCCCCGGAGCCCGGGCCGAAACGGAATTCGAACACGCCGCCGGGGCCGTTGCCGAACGGCCCGCTGCCGAACTGCCCCCGGATCTTGTCCGCCATCCGGGACCGGATCTCGTCGGCGAGATCCTGGCTCAGCTGCCCCGACGCGACCATGTCGTCTAGGACCTCATCGAGCGGCCCGAACTGGACCATCGGCGCGGTGCCGTCGGTGGTGTCAACGCGCCCAGGGTCCTCGGGGGCCACCGTCGTGGTGGTGGCGTTGCTGGTAGCCCCCGCCTCGTCTGTTCCGTTGTCGGCGGCGATCGCCGTCACCACGCCCACCACGAGCACGAAGGCGGCGAGCACGACCGACATCAGGATGCTCTTCTTCATGGTTCCTCCCGGAAGCTCACATCACTGGCATTCGGCACAGGTCAACTGGTGGGCCGCTCGCCGAGCGTCACCTCGATGCTCGACGTGTTGCCCGTCGCCGACCTGATGGTGAACGTCGCGGCGTCGCCGGCCTTGTACCGCCGCAGCAGCGCCACGAGCTGCTCCTGCCCGTCGAGCTGCGTGTCGTCGAGAGCGGTGATGACGTCACCGACCTGGATGCCGGCGCCTGCCGCCGCCGAGCCGGGCTCGACGGATTCCACCCCAGCTCCGGCCGGGATCGTGCCGCCGCCCGCGATCGGGTCCATCACGGTCGAGACGGTGACGCCGAGGAATGCGTGACTGGCGGTCCCGGTGGCGATGATCTCACTGGTGACGCGGGACACGATCTCGACCGGGGTGGCGAACCCGATGCCTTCCACCCCGATGCTGCTCACGCCGACCGCGGTGGTGATGCCGATGAGGCGACCCGCCGCGTCGACGAGGGCGCCACCGCTGGAGCCCTGGGTGATCGGGGCGTCGGTCTGGAGCATTCCGAACAGCGTCTCCGAATCCGCGGCCGAACTCCCGGTATCGACCCGGCGCCCGAAGGCGGACACCACGCCGACGGTCAGGGTCGGTCCGCCTTCGAGGGCGAGCGGGCTCCCGACCGCGACTGCCGGATCACCGACCTCGAGCGCGTCGCTCGATCCGAGCTGGATCGGCGTCAACCCTTCGGCCGAGATCTGGAGCACGGCGAGGTCGGTGACGGGATCGGTCCCGACCACCGTGGCGGGGAACACCCGGCCGTCAGCGAGCACGACCTGATGGGCCGAGCCGATCGACGCCACGTGGTTGTTGGTGGCGATGTGACCGGTGGTGTCGAGGATCACGCCCGAGCCGGTTCCCTGGATCTGGACCCCGCCGGTTCCCTCGACGCCGACCTGAACGGTCACCACCGAGGGGATCACCTTGGCGCCGACGGCGGCGGCGTCGACCGCGCCGTCGGTGAGGGAAGGAATCGTCACGACGTCGCCGGAGCCGTCATTGCCGGCCGGAGCCGACGCCAGCGTCGTCGCAGACGAGGAAAGGGCGCTGTCGGAATCACCCCCGACGGCGTTGATCGCCGCCATGCCACCGACCGCCAGTGCCGCGCCGAGGACGGCGGAGAGAACCGGCACCCACCAGCTACGGCGTCGCGGCCGCGGCGGCGGTGGATCGGAAGGGGGGGAGGTCGGAGTAGGGGAAGTGGGAGGAGTCGCGTTCTCGCCCTCGATGGGGAGAGCAGGCTGCGGCTCGGGGTCGAAACCATATTCGGACATGGGGTACCTCACTGTCTCGTCCTACCCGAGTCAACGGACCATGACTGAGACCATGATGAAGAGGGCGTGAGAATCAGGTGAGAAACCGGGTCAGCGCACCGGCAGCTCGAAGCCGACGACGGCCCCGCCACCATCGCCGTCCTCCACGAACGCCGCCCCGCCGTGCTCCTCGGCGACCTGCTTGACGATGGAGAGCCCGAGCCCGGACCCCGGAGTGGAGCGGGCCGTGTCGGAGCGGAAGAACCGCTCGAAGATCTGATCCTTGTCGGCGGGGAGCACGCCCGGCCCCCGATCGTGAACCGCGAGGCGGCCTCCGGAGAGCACGATGTCGATCGGCTCGTCCTCCGGACTCCACTTGGCGGCGTTGTCGACCAGGTTGGAGACAGCCCGCTCCAGCCGCCCCACCCGGCCGTCGACGGTGACCGGCTCGGCAGACACGTCGATCCGGCGCCCGGTGCGACGCCGGAACCGCTCGGCGACATCCTCGACCAGCAGGTCGAGACGCACCTCGACCTCCGGCTCCTCGGCGGCGGTGTCGGCGGCGAGGTCGACCAGTTCGTTCATGAGGTCGCTCAGCTCCCCAAGCTCGAACATGACGTCGTCGAGCAGACGGCGCCGATCCTCCGGCTCCATGGCGTCGGCACGCGCCAGCAGCTCGAGGTTGGTTCGCAGGGCGGTGAGCGGGGTGCGCAGCTCGTGTCCGGCATCGCGCACCAACCGGCGCTGCTGCGCCCTGGATTGCTCGAGCGCCGCCAGCATGGCGTTGAAGCTGGCGGCGAGACGCCCCACCTCGTCCTCCCGCTCGACATCGATGCGGGCTGCCAGCTCCTGGGTCGCGGCGACGTGCTCGGCGGCCGAGGTGAGCTTGGCGATCGGGCGCAACGCCCCCCTCGCCACCACCAACCCGAGGCCGACGGCGAGGGCGACCCCGCCGAGACTCACCAGCACCAACACGAGCGTGAGGCCGCTCAGCGCGCCGTCGACCTCGTCGAGCGACCGGGCGATCTGGATGACGGCGTTGTCGACGGCGGCCACCGGAGCCGTGATCAGCCGGAGGTGCTCGCCGTTGTCGGCGGTGATGTCCCGCCAGACCGGACCGACCGTGTCGCCGACCGCAACGTCGAGGTCCACCTGTTCGAAGGGCAGCTGGACCGCCTGGTCCGGAGGGCTGACGATGCGCCGCTGGTTGGTGTTGACGAATTGGTAGTAGACGACGTCGAAGCCGGTGGGAGGACCGAAGGGGCGGACTCCGAACGGCTGGGTGAAGAGCTCAAGGAGGTCGCCCTTCGACTGGGCCTGCCCCGCCAGGTCCGAGAGGCTCGAGTCGACCTGGTCGTGCAGCTCGCTGCTCGCCGCCAGGTAGGCGCCGAACGACGCCAGCGCCACCGCGGCCGCCACCGCCACCGCCGCGATGAGGGCAAATCGGGTGCGCAGCTTCATGGGGCCGGACGCCCGGTTCGGGAGGCTCTCACGGCGCCCTCACCACGTAGCCCACCCCGCGCACCGTATGGATGAGGCGGGGGGCGGCGCCGTCATGCTCGGTCTTGCGGCGCAGGTAGCCGATGTACACGTCGAGCGAGTTGGAGCTGGTCTCGAAGTCGTAGCCCCAGATCCGCTCGTAGATGGTGTCCCGGGTGAGCACGATCTCGGCGTTGCTCATGAGCAACTCGAGCAGATCGAACTCGGTCTTGGTGAGGTCGATGGCGGTGCCGCCTCGGCGCACCTCGCGCGACCCGGTGTCCAGCTCGAGGTCCCCGACCTTGAGCACCTTGGTGAGGTTCCCGCTGGAGCGGCGCAGCAGCGCCCGGAGCCGGGCGAGTAGCTCCTCGAGGGCGAACGGCTTCACCATGTAGTCGTCGGCTCCGGCGTCGAGACCCTCGACCCGATCGGAGATCTCGTGGCGGGCGGTGAGGATCAACACCGGGGTGGCGTCGCCGCGGGCCCGCAGCCGGCGGCATGCCTCCAAGCCGTCGACATGCGGCATCATCACGTCGAGCACGATGGCGTCGGGCGCCTCGGTGAGCACCGTCGCCAGCGTCTCGGCGCCGTCCCGGGCGGTGATCACGTCGTATCCCTCGAACTTGAGGGCGCGCTCGACGGCCTCGCGCACCGCGCGATCGTCCTCGGCCACGAGCACTCTGCTTCGGGTTTCGCTCTCCATACTGACCTCGATCGACGCCGACGGTACCGTCCCGGGGTAGGAAACGCCTGAACGCAGACTAAGAGCGCGGTGAGAGCGGCCGCCAGCAACCGTGGCGGCTCCGGAGCAGACCGGCCCTAGGGTTCCGGGCAATGGACACCTCCGACCACCCCGACGGCTCGACCGCGGCGGACGCGGCGGTGGCGGCGCTGGACATGGTCCTGGCGGAACGCCCCGACGCCTCCCCCCGTCCCGGCCAGCAGGCGATGACGGCGGCGGTGGCAACCGCCATCGACGGACGCACCCACCTCCTGGTGGAGGCCGGTACCGGGACCGGGAAGTCGCTCGCCTACCTGGTGCCGGCGCTGCTGTCGGGCCGGCGCCTCGTCGTCGCCACCGCCACCAAGACCCTGCAGGATCAGCTGGCGGGCACCGAGCTGCCGTTTCTCGCCACCCACCTCGGTGTCCCGGTGACGTGGGCGGTGCTGAAGGGGCGCCAGTCCTACGTGTGCTTGGCCAAGCTGGTGGAGCAGTGTGGCCCCTCCCTCGACAACACCGAGGCGGTCAGCGAGCTGTTCCCCGCCGCCACCGAAGGCGTCTCCGAGGTGGCGGAGTGGATCACGGCGGGCGGTTCGGGCGACCGCGACGACCTCCCCGCCGCGGTCGACGACGAGCTGTGGCGCCAGGTGTCGGTGTCGGGGATGGAATGCCCGGGGAAGGCCAAGTGCCCCCAGGGGAGCCGCTGCATCGCCGAGGCCGCCCTCGACCATGCCCGCGCCTCGCAGGTGGTGGTCACCAACCACCACCTCTACGCCCTCCACCTCTCCTCCGGTGACCGGATCCTCCCCGAGCACGACGTCGTCGTCATCGACGAGGCGCATCGCCTCGAGGCGGCGCTGTCGTCGGCCTTCGGCGTCGACGTCTCGGGGCGCCGCCTCCTCTCCTTCGCCGTCAACGCCCGGCGTCTCGTCGACCCGTCGCGCGGCCCTGCCGCCCTCGAAGGAGTCAGGGTCGCCGAACGGCGCCTCAGCGCCGCCATCGCCTCCCTCCCCCCGGCCCGGGTCGACACCTCCGAGGGCGAACTCGGCAGCGCCGTCCTGGCGGCCTCCCGGGCCGTGGCGACCGCCGCCGCGACGCTGCGGCGGACCGGGGAGACCGACCCGATCGCGGGCGCTGTCGCCCGGGTCCAGACCCAGGCCGGCCACCTCGTGGGAGACTTCGAACTGGCGCTCGACCTGCCGGGCGGCTTCGTCGCCTGGGTCGAACCGGACCGGGCCGTGGTCCGGGTCGCCCCGGTGGAGGTGAACGCCTCCCTCGCCGCCCACCTCCTCGTCGCCCGGCCCGCCATCCTCACCAGCGCCACCCTCACGGTGGGGGGATCGTTCGCTCCTCTCGCCGCCCGTCTCGGATTCCTCGAAGAGGCGCTCGCCGACGACCCGTTCGCCGGTGACGCCCCCGACCCGGTGGCCCGCACCTACCGGCCGCTGCGGGTGGAGGGAAGCTTCGACTACGCCCGCCAGGGTCTGCTCTACGTCGCCTCCTCCCTCCCCGATCCCCGCGAGGACACCTGGAGCGACGCCACCGCCGCCGAGATCGCCCGGCTCACCGCGGCGTCGGGAGGGAGGGCGCTGGTGCTCACCACCAGCCACCGCATGCTCGGCATCGTCGCCGCCCGCCTCGCCGGCGCCCCGTTCCGGGTCCTGGTGCAGGGTGAGCTCCCCAAGAAACGTCTCGTCGCCGAGTTCGCCGCCGACGAGACCTCCACCCTGGTCGCCACCATGGGGTACTGGGAAGGCGTCGACGTGCCGGGGCGGTCACTGTCGCTGGTCGTCATCGACCGCATCCCCTTCCCCCGCCCCGACGATCCGCTGATGCAGGCGCGGCGGGACGCGGTCGAGGCGCGGGGTGGCAGCCCGTTCGACGCCGTCGACCTCCCCCATGCCGCCATGTTGCTCGCCCAGGGAGCGGGACGTCTCATTCGCGGCGAGGACGACCGCGGCATGGTGGCCGTGCTCGATAGCCGCCTCACCGGCCGTCGCTACGGGCAGCGGCTGCTGCGGTCGCTCCCCCGGCTGCAGCGCACCTCCGACCCCGAACGCGCCGTCCGCTACCTCCACGATCTCGGTGGAGCAACGCGGCCGTCAGCCGGTCCGCAGCGCCTCGGTGGGTGACATGCGAGCCGCCCGAATCGCCGGGTAGAGGCCGGCAACGGCTCCGATCACCAGCGCCGCCGCCATCCCGCCCACCATGGCGATCGGCGGGACGAGGGTGCCCCATCCCCGGAACCGGGCGTAGCCGGTGGTGACCACGGCGCCGAGCGCCACCCCCCCGGCACCACCCATGATCGCCAGCAACAGCGCCTCCCCGAGGAACTGGGTGGCGATGTGCCGCTTGGTGGCCCCGAGGGCACGGCGCAACCCGATCTCGGAGCGTCGCTCCAGCACCGAGATCACCATCACGTTGGCGATACCGACCCCTCCCACCAGCAGCGCCACCGCCCCGAGGCCGAGGAAGAGGGCGGTGAAGGCATCGTCGGCGGCCTCCTTGGCTTCGAGGGCGTCGGTGGGTCGGGCCACCTCGATCTCGTCCGGGTTCTCCGGGTTGGCGGTGGCGGCGAGCACCGCCATCACGTTGTCGACATAGGCCGGGTCGGTCCGCACCATGATGGAGGACGGGACGTTGTCGCTGTCGAGATACGTGGCAGCGGCCCCCATCCCCACCAGGGCAGCCCGGTCGAGGTCGGGGTTGAGCTCGAACTGGTCGAGGATGCCGATCACGGTGAACCACTGGTCACCAAGCCACACCTGCTGGGTCCCGGTCACTTCCCGGATGCCGAGCCGCTCGGCCGCCACCGAGCCGAGCACCGTCGTCGGGTAGGAGCCGCTCACCTCGTCGAGGAACTTCCCGTCGGCGACCGATCCGGCCAGGGTGTCGAGCAGGTTGAGGTCGACCGCCTGGACGGTGAGACCGGAGCTCTGCCCGCTCGGGATGAGGTCGTTGCGGTACACCCTGGCCGCGGCAGTGCTGATCGAGCTGGTGGTCTCGACCGGTTGGATGCGGGCGATCATCCCGGCCGCCTCGGCGGGCAGTTCCCCGCTCCCGAGCCCGATCCCAGTGCCCGCCTGCACCGTCAGCAGGTTGGTGCCGAGCCGGTCGAGCTGCGCCAGCAGGTCCGACTTGGACGACTCGGAGAGCCCGAGCACCCCCACCATGGCGGCGATCCCGATCATGATCCCGAGAGCGGACAGCGCCGCCCGGAGCTTCCGGGTGTGGAGACCGACGCTGGCGGTGCGGGCGATGTCGGCGCCGTGCAGCCGGCTCGGGATGAGCGGAACCGCCGCCATCAGACCACCTCCGTGTCGTACTCGACCTTCCCGTCCCGCAGCCCGATGGAGCGGGGGAAGTGGCGGGCGATGTCGTGGTCGTGGGTGATGACGACGATGGTGGCGCCCCCGGCGTTGAGCTCTTCGATCAGCTCGACGATGGCGGCACCGGACTTGGAGTCGAGGTTCCCGGTCGGCTCGTCCGCCAGCACGATGGCGGGACTCCCGACGAGAGCACGGGCGATGGCGACCCGTTGCCGCTCACCGCCCGAGAGGGTGGCGGCGTCGTGATCGACCCGATTGGCGAGACCGACCCGTCGCAGCTCCTCCATCGCCAGGTCACGCCGCTCCGCCATCGGCATCCCGGTATAGAGGAGACCGTCGGCGACGTTGTCGAGCGCCGAGTAGCTGCTGAGGAGGAAGAACTGCTGGAACACGAACCCGATGTGGCGAGACCGGAGGGCGGAGAGGTTCCCGTCCGAGAGGCGGGACACGGTATGTCCGGCCACCATCACCTCCCCCGAGGTCGGCCGGTCGAGGGTCCCCATGATGTGCAGCAGGGTGGACTTGCCGCTCCCCGATGGGCCGACGACCGAGCACAGCTCGCCGCTCCTGATGGTGAACGACACCCCGGCGAGGGCCCGCACCGGCGGGATGGTCGGGTACTCCTTGACGACGTCGTGCAGGGAGAGGACGACGTCGTCACCGGCGGCCTGGGGAACCGCGTCCTCCGTCATGGTTGCCGTCACGGCACCACCACCCGATCGCCCGGCTCGATGGCGCCGCCGGTGACCTCGACGAGGCCGTCGGCGTAGAACCCGGTTTCGATGCCGACGAGCTGGGTGGAGCCGTCGCCGCGGTCGACCTCGATCGCGTAGCCGCCTTCGGCGAGGGCCAGCAGCGACGCCACCGGGACCGCCACCACGTTCTCGGCCCGGTCGGTGACGATCTCGACGTTGACCGGGGCCTCGTCGAGGTCCCCCGCCGCGCTCGGGTCGTCGAGGGTCACGATCATCTCGAACACCGGACCGCCGTTGCTCGAGGCGGTCGCTACCGTCGCCACCGAGCTCACCGTGGCAGGCACCGTGGTTGCGTCGGGCAGCTCGACGGTGACGGCGTCACCGGCAGCGGTGATGTCCTGGTCGGCGGCCGGCAGCGACACGCTCACTACCTTGTCGGAGGAGGTGATCGCCAGCACGTCGGATCCGGCGTTGACCGAGGCCCCGACGGAAGCGAGCTGATCGCTGATCCGCACCGGACCGGAGAGAAAGACGATGTCGCCGAGATCCAAGGTGCCGTCGACGACGGCACCGATGCTCGCCTGCCACGCCATCACCGCCGCGGTGGTCGCCTCGTCGAAGACCCCGTCAACGATGAGGGCCCCGTCGGCGTCGAACCCGAAGTCGGCCAGCGCCTGCTCGAGCTGAAGCACGTCGGGACCGGTCGTCGTTTCGGAACCGGTCACGGTCAGGACGGCCCGTCCGTCGTTGACGCTGTCACCGGGCACCACCGAGACGTCCAGCACCGTGACCGGCCCGGGGAGGAACACCACCTCTCCGAGATCGACCGAGCCGTCCTCGACAGCGCCGATGTCGGCTTGCCATTCCTCGACCAGGTCGGCGGTGTAGCTGGTGAACTCGCCGTCGATGCTCAGCGACCCGGACGAGTTGTAGCCGAGAGCGTCGAGGGCCTCCTCGAGCTGGAGCACGTCGTCGCCTTCCAGGTTGTCGCGAGCCTCCCGCAGGGAGCGATATGCCGGCGTGTCCCCGTAGAGCAGCACCACCGGCTCCCCGTCGACGGTGTAGAGAACGTCGCCCTCCTCGAGGGTCGTCCCTGCGGCAACGACCGAGGTGATGGTGCCGTTGCTGCGACTCGTCACCGCCACCGAGTCGGTGGTGGGGGCGAGGTTGCGGTACATCGGGGTGTCGCCGTAGCCGAGCACCACCGGGATGCCATCCACCGCGAACAAAGCGTCGCCCTCCTCGACGGTGGTTCCCGCCTCGGCGGCGGAGGTGATGACCCCGCTGAGGGAACTCTTGATCGGGTCATCGTCGATGGTGCCCAGGGTCCCGTCGAACGTCTGCGACTGCACCAGGTCGGTGACCACGACGTCGGCGAAGTCCAGCGAGGAGGTGGCGGCGGCTTCGTCTGCCCCGTTGCCACCGGCGATCAGCAGCCAGAGCGCCCCACCGACCACGACGATGGCTGCGGCGCCACCGAAGAGCCACCAACGGCGCCCGCTCCGGGAGCGGGGTGGCGCGGAAGGGCCTTCGCCGCTGCCCGGATCAGGGAATCCCGACTCGTCGCTCACCGCGGAGGATTCGTCGATCGTCATGCTCATGGTGCGCTCCTCGTCGCCTTCGACTCGTCGGTTCTGTTCAGTTGCCATCGGTTCCATCGGATGCCGCCCCTGCTCCTCCTCCCGGTCGGAGCCCGAACCCGAACCCGCCGAGGATGTCCTGGCACGCCTCCTGGGCTGTCTGGAAGGCGGGGTCGTTCGGGTCGATCTCCCCGAAGAACCCTCCCCGGCCGCCTCCGCCGCCATCTCCATCCGACTGGGGGTCGGAGAACGTGGGATCCGGCATGTCATAACCGTTGTCCCGCATGCACTGGGCGTACTGGTACATGGTGTCCTGTGTCGCGGTCTGGTCGGGAGCGTCGAAGGTGCGGGTGATGCCCTCGAGGTACTGGGAGCAGGCATCGCGGGCTTCGCTCATCGCTTCGAAGTCGAAGTTGCCGTCGGCCTCGCCGTCCGCCGCGCCGGGACCGCCGGGAACCCCCCCGAAGTTCAGGCCGAAGCCTCCGGGGCCGTTGCTGTCGAAGGTCGGGTCGGCCATGTCGACGCCGTGCTCCCGCATGCACTCTGCGAAGTCGAGCATTGCCTGTTCCGCGTCCGCCTCGGATGCGCCGTCGGCGGCGGTGGTGGTGGTCTGCTGGTCATCCTGAAGCGAGGCGACGCCCGGATCGGAGTTGCCTCCCCCGCATCCGGCCATGACGAGCACGAGCGCGGCGAGCAGTGTGAAGGAGCGCTTCATCATCGTCTTCCCCCGAGCGTCGAGGAGCAGTTACCACCGACACTGTGACGCCGCCGGGTGAGGCTGCACTGAGGAACGCCTAAGAAAAGGCTGAGAAGTCGGGCGGTTCAGGCGTCCGGGGTGGCGATCCAGCGCCCCCGCACCCGCGGGAACTTCTTCGGGGCGTGCAGGTGACAGAACTCCCGGGCGTTGTACCGCGAGATCCGGGTCTCGCAACCCTCGGCGGCACAGACCCTGTCGGAGGCGAACTGCTTGGGGCGCCGCGACCGTGGCCGAACCGACGTCCCCTTGATCGTGGTGTCTCCACTCATGGGTTCCATCATCATCGGCGAAACCTCAGAAGACCCTAAGCAGGACGTGAAATCACGATAAATGTGGGTGAAATCACGGCTCGCGGTCGGGTGGAGATCCCGCCCCCCGCCTCGCCGGCTCGTCGCCCGGCGAGGCGGGGGGCCCTCGCGATACAATCCCGCCCAGCGGCTCATGTGGCCGACGGCGGCCCCGAGCCGGTGAGAGGCGGCCCCGGCGGCGCGGAGGACCGAGCATCATGAGCCAATTCGAGGACGTTGCCGAGGACATCGAGCGCTTCCTACGCTCCGCCCCCCATCCACCCCCGGTGCGCGCCCCGCAGCCGTGGGACCGCCGCGGGCTGCCGTTCGTGACCATCTCCCGCCAGGCCGGCGCCGGTGGCCACAGCCTGGCGGAGAAGCTGCTGGAGTTGTTCGCCAAGGAGTCCGACCGGGACCTGTTCGGCGGCTGGCAGCTGTTCGACCAGCGGTTGTGCGAGATGATCGTGCGCGACCCGCGCCTCAAGGTCTCCATCGACCACCTGCTCAACGAGGAGTACCGCAGCCGCACCGACGAGTTCATCCGCAACCTGGTGACTACCGACACCCATCAGGACATCGTGATGAACAAGATCTTCGAGACGATCCGCATGCTGGCGATCATCGGGAAGGTCGTCATCGTGGGACGGGCCGGGTCCCAGGTCACGAAGGGGCTGGGTTCGGGGGTGTCGGTGCGGTTGGTGGCGGCCGAGCGAGACAGGGTGCAACGCATCATGAAGCTGCGCGGCATCGACGAGAAGACGGCCCGCCGCTCCATCGAACGCCAGGACTCGGGACGGCAGCGCCTGCTGCGCCAGCACTTCGGCGTCGACATCGACAACCCGCTGCTGTACAACGCCATCTGGAACACGAGCGCGGTCCGCCCGATTGCGATCGCCGAGGCGATCGTCGCCCTCATCAAGGAGCGGGGGCGGACCCGCTGACCGGGCGGCGCCGGCTCAGGCGTCGACGACCTGCCGCAGCGCGGTGTGCATGACCCCGACCTGGTCGGGGGTCAGGTGGGCGCCGAAGTAACGCTGGATCCCGTCGAGGTGGGTGACGGCGGCCCGGCGCAGCGTCGCCTTGCCCTCTCCGGTGAGAACCGCAAAGACGCCCCTGCGGTCGGCCGTGTCCGGCTCGCGCCCGACGAGCCCCTCCACTTCCAGCCGGTCGACGAGCCGGGTGCAGTCGGTGCGGGAGAACAAGGTGGCGTCGGCCAGCTCGTGCATGCGAAGCCGGCCGCCGGCCCGGCTGAGCTGGTAGAGCACGTCGTACCAATCGAGGCCGAAGCCGTGCTCCTCCTCGAGGTCCCGTTCCAATCGGCCGGCCAGGTTGTGGTGGGCCTCGAGCAGGAGCCGCCACACCTCGAGGGTCTCCGCGGCGGGTCGGGTGGGGGCGGGGACGGCATGTTCGGTGGGAATAGCGACTCCTTGGATTGCCGTTGTAACTATATCAGATGAAACGACTACACTCGGAACGCCCCACCCCGGGCATAGGAAGGGAGCCACGATGCCTGCCGTGACCGTCGACGACGTTCTCACCTTGCCGCGCCTGCCGGAACCGGCCCTGGAGAGCCGCGACCGGCCGGTGCGGTCTGTGACCACCGCTCCGTCCGGGCTCGAGGGCGAGGGCTTCCCGGTGCGCCGCGCCTTCTACGGGGTCGACCTTCGCGACCTCGACCCCTTCATCCACCTCGACCAGATGGGCGAGGTCGAGTACGCCCCGGGTGAGCCCAAGGGCACCCCGTGGCACCCCCACCGCGGCTTCGAGACCGTCACCTACATGATCGACGGCACGTTCCAGCACCAGGACTCCAACGGCGGCGGCGGCCTCATCACCAACGGCGACACCCAGTGGATGACCGCCGGGTCGGGCATCCTCCACATCGAGAAACCCCCGGAGGAGCTGGTCGCCTCCGGAGGCCTGTTCCACGGCTTCCAGCTCTGGGTCAACCTGCCCGCCCGTGACAAGTTCCTGCCGCCCGCCTACCAGGACCTGCGGGCCGGCGAGGTGGTCCTGCTCACCACGCCCGACGGGAGCTCCCTGCTGCGCCTCATCGCCGGCGACGTGGCGGGGCACCGCGGACCCGGCTCGACCCACACCCCGATCACGGTGATCCACGCCACCCTCGGGGCCGGCGCCCGCCTCCGACTGCCGTGGAACCCCGGATTCAACGCCCTCGCCTACGTGCTCAACGGCCGGGCCACCGCCGGGGTCGAGCAGCGTCCGGTGCACACCGGCCAGCTCGTCGTGTTCGGCGGCGGTGACACCGTCACCATCACCGCCGACACCGCGCAGGAGACACGTTCACCCGAGGTCGACGTACTGTTCCTCGGCGGCGAGCCGGTGCGGGAGCCGATCGCCTGGCACGGCCCGTTCGTGATGAACACCCACGCCGAGCTGGCTCAGGCGTTCGACGACTACCAGGCCGGCCGGCTCGGGTCCATTCCCGCCACCCCGGCGCAGGCTTCCTAGCCGGGAGAACGGCTCAGGCCGAGAGGGCGTCGGCGATCTCGGAGGCCTAGGCGTCGATGTCGTCCCAGTTGCGGAAGTCGCCCTCGGAGGCATGCACCGCCTTCAGGACGGCCTTCTCCCCGAAGCCGAGCCGGCTCTTGACGATCTCGCCGGGAAAGACCCGCTGCTCCCGGGCCCGTCGGGGTCGAGGTCCTGGCCCCACAGCAGGAACTCGATGGCGTGCCAGCCGGTGGAGATGTTGGTCTCGCCGCCCTCCTCGTTCATCGAGACCAGCAGGTCGGCGTCGATCACGGGGAACTCGTCCGGCCGGTTGACGATGCCGGCGCCGGGATCCCCTTCGACGTAGTCGATGTAGGCCTCGTCGAGCGGCCAGGCGTTGATGAACCCCTCGACGCCGGCCTCGTCGTCGTCGATCGGGCCACCGTAGAAGCGGAACGCCTCGGTGGGGCCGTAGTCGTCGCGGGCGGTGAGCCAGGCTTCCTTGGCGGCGGCGAGACGATCGGCGGTGGGGTCGACGAGGAAGGTGTCGATGGCGTCGTCCATGGAGCGGGCCGATGCCAGGCTCGCGGCGTAGGCGTGGTGCACCAGGTCGGCGTAGTGCTCGACCACCTGTTGTCCGTCACCGCCGAATCATCGGCGCCGCATGCCGCCAGCATCAGCGCCGCCGCGGCGGCGACTCCGATCACCCGTCGCACCCCCATCGTCATTCCCCTCCCGTCGGTCGCCGGAATCGCCGAGACCCTATTTGCACTATCCCTATAGTGCAAATGTTCTGTGCTGGTGATCAGTTGCCGTCTACTTCGGCGCCCGCCTCCCCACAACGCCCTTGACGGCGCTGCCCCCCTCTGCTTCACTCACCCGACACAACGCGCTCATCAAGAGCGGTGGAGGGACAGGCCCTACGAAGCCGCGGCAACCGACACGAACGGTGCCAATGCCTGATCGATGAGCCGCCGGCAAGCGGGACTCCCGCTCGCGGCGCTCGCAGGGCGCGTCGTCGGCGAGAGAGAGGAGCCCGAGGTGACTGCCGAACCATCGATCCCCACCGGAAGAGCCTTCGCTCCTGCGGCCGCGACCTGTCCTTGCATGGCGATGCCCGGCGCTCGGGTCACTCGCCCGAGCGCTGCGTAGCTGCGTTCCCCGACCGAACGCCAGGCAAGTCCCACCCCGGCACCTCGGTGCAACCGATCACCGCAAGGAGACACCCATGTCCGACCGCACCTATCACTTCGAGACCCTGCAGCTTCACGCCGGCCAGGAGCCGGACCCGGCCACCAACGCCAGGGCCGTGCCCATCTACCAGACGACGTCGTACGTGTTCGACGACGCCGATCACGCCGCCCGGCTCTTCGGGCTCGAGGAGTTCGGCAACATCTACACGAGGATCATGAACCCGACCACCGACGTCTTCGAGAAGCGGATCGCCGCCCTCGAAGGCGGAGTCGCCGCCGTCGCCACCTCGTCGGGCCAGGCCGCCCAGCTGCTGGCGATCACCACGCTCGCCCAGGCCGGCGACGAGATCGTGTCCACCAGCTACCTGTACGGGGGCACCTACAACCAGTTCAAGGTGGCACTCCCCCGCCTCGGCATCAACACCACGTTCGTCGAGGGCGACGACCCCGCCGACATCAAGGCCGCCATCACCGACCGCACCAAGGCCGTGTACCTCGAGTCGATCGGCAACCCGAAGTACAACGTCCCCGACTTCGAGCGCATCGCCGACATCGCCCACGAGGCCGGCATCCCGCTCATCGTCGACAACACGTTCGGGGCGGCCGGGTTCCTGGTACGGCCGCTCGAGCACGGCGCCGACATCGTCGTCGCCTCCGCCACCAAGTGGATCGGCGGGCACGGCACGTCGATCGGGGGCGTGATCGTGGACGGAGGGAGCTTCGACTGGCGCAGCCCCAAGTTCCCGCTCTTCACCGAGCCGGCTCCCGGCTATCACGGGATGGTCTTCTCGGAGGTGTTCGGACCCGACGGGCCGTTCGGGAACATCGCCTTCGCCATCCGGGCCCGGGTGGAGGGGCTGCGGGACTACGGGGCCGCCCCGTCGCCCTTCAACTCGTGGCTGTTCATCCAGGGGCTGGAGACCCTGTCGCTGCGGGTGCAGCGCCACGTCGACAACGCCTTGGAACTGGCGGAGTGGCTCGAGGATCAGCCCCAGGTGGCCTGGGTGAACTACCCGGGCCTGGCATCGCACCCGTCACACGCCCTCGCCACGAGATACCTCGACCACGGCTACGGGGCCGTGCTCAGTTTCGGGATCGCCGGCGGCTACGCCGACGCCAAGCGCTTCATCGGCGCCCTCGAGCTGGCATCGCACCTGGCGAACGTCGGCGACGCCAAGACCCTCGTCATCCACCCCGCCTCCACCACCCACCAGCAGCTCACCGCCGAGGAGCAGCTTTCCAGCGGCGTCACCGAAGATCTGATCCGGGTCTCGGTGGGGATCGAGCACATCGACGACATCAAGGACGACTTCCGTCACGCCTTCGAGGCCCTCGGGAAGTCGGCGGCCGCGTAGGGGCGGCCACCGGGCGCCGGGGGAGGTGCGTGGCCGCAAGACCCGCCCTCCCTCGGCCCCTCTCGCCAGGGAGACGAGGGGGGTGCAAGGTCGCGGAACTGCATGCGACCCTTTCCCCGAATCGCCCAAACAGAGGGTGACAGCGGGCCGGCCGGGGACAGAACGAGGTGCATCGCCGCGGCGCAGCCGATACCGTACGGCCCACCCATCGATCAGCGGGTGTGGCGTGACCGATCGGCTGCAACCGAACGTACGGCTCTTCGGTGTCTTCTCGGTGAGCTTGGGCGCCATGATCGGGAGCGGGATCTTCGTCTTGCCGGGGATCGCGGCGAAGATCGCCGGCCCAGCCGTGGTAATCGCCTACGTCGTCGCCGGGATCGTCGTGCTGCCGGCCGCCCTCTCCCAATCGGAGATGGCGACCGCCATGCCCGAAGCCGGGGGCACCTACCTCTACATCGACCGCGCCATGGGCCCGCTGATGGGCACCATCGCCGGGTTCGGCGTGTGGTTCTCGCTCATCTTCAAGTCGGCCTTCGCCCTCGACGGGCTCGGTGCCTACCTGGAGATCTTCGCCGACGTCTCCACCCACGTCGTCGCCATCGGCCTCGCGGTGGCGATCATCGTGCTCAACCTGATCGGCGTGAAGCAGGCGGCGCGTTTCCAGGTGATCCTCGTCACCGGCGTGCTCGCCTCCCTCGCCGTGTTCACCCTGCGCGGTCTCGGGGCGGCCCAACCCCACGCCTTCGAGCCGTTCCTCGACGGCGGCTTCAAAGGTCTGCTGTCGGCCAGCGGCCTCGTCTTCGTCTCCTACCTGGGGGTCACCAAGGTCGCCTCCATCGCCGAGGAAGTCGACCGGCCCGCCCGCAACATCCCCCTCGGAATCCTGCTCAGCATCGGGCTCATGATCGTGGTGTACCCGGCCGTGGTGTACGTCATGGTAGGCGTCACCGGCGTTCCCGGCCTCGCCGGCACCTTCACCCCGGTGTCCACCGCCGCCGAGCAGTTCATGGGCACCGTCGGAGTCGACGTGCTCACCGTCGTCGCCATGGTCGCCCTCGTCAGCATGGCCAACGCCGGGCTGCTCGCCTCTTCCCGCTACCCCTTCGCCATGGCCCGCCGCGGTCTCGCCCCCGCCTTCTTCCGCACCGTCGGGGCCCGCACCGGGACCCCGGTCGCCGCCATCGTCCTCACCGGCGCCGTCCTGGTGGGACTCGTCTGGTTCGTGCCGCTGGTGGAACTGGCGAAGCTGGCGAGCGCCTTCCAGCTCCTCGTGTTCTCGCTCGTCAATCTCGCCGTCATCGCCTTCCGGGAGAGCCGCCTCGACTGGTACCGGCCCACCTTCCGCTCTCCCGGCTACCCCTGGGTCCAGCTCTTCGGCATCGTCGGCGCCCTGGTGCTCCTCACCCAAATGGGGATCCTGCCGGCCCTGGGCGCGGCGGCGATCATCGTCACCGGCTTCCTCTGGTACCGGGCGTTCGGACGCTCCCGGGCAAGCCGGGAGAGCGCCTCCCTCGACGCCCTCCGCCTCCGCTCCAACGCCCGGCTCCTGAAGGCCACCGAGAAGGTGCTCGCCAACCCGGGGGCCTCCCACGTCCTCGTCCTCACCTGGCACGGGATGCGCCGCGAACGCCTCCACGACATCCTCAAGCTCGCCGGCGACCTCGCCAAGGCCGGAACCGGACGGATCCAGGTGAGCCGCCTCGACCGCCGCGGACCGCAGAGCACCCAGGCCGAGCAGGCCTGGACCGCCGAGATTCGGGCCACCGCCGCCAAGGTCGGGGTCACCCTCGCCGCCGTCTCCAGCGGCGGCATCCGCGAGGACCAGCAGCGGCGGGTCCACGACGAAAGCGTCGACCTGGTGCTGGCGGAGATGCCGCAAGACCTGCGAGCCAACCGCCCCTTCGTACGGGACCTACGCTGGCTGCGGGACAACATCGAATCCGACACGATCTTCCTCCGCAACCGCAACTTCCACGAGATCGACACCATCGTCGTCATGGGCACCGGCGGCCCGTTCGACGCTCTCAAGATCGGCCTCGCCGAACGTATGGCCCAGCTGGAGCACGCCGAGATCAGGCTGGTGCACGTCGTCAACGAGGACGCCACCGAAGCCCAGCTCGCCTCGATCCGCGACTACCACGATCGCCTGGTGGACCGCATCGGGGCCCCGGCCGAGAGCCGGCTGGAACGGGCCGAAGCCCTGGTCGACACCCTCGCCCGGGCCGCCCGGGGCGCCAACCTCGTCATCCTGGGTGCGGTGCCGCAACGGTTCCGGATCTTCACCGACCTGGCCGATCGCATCGCCGAGCGCATGGACTGCCCGACGATGCTGGTCTACGCCAAGGGGACCCAGCGGCGCTCGTTGCTCGGCCGCCTCGTCGAGCGCCTCATCTACTGACCCCGCCACTCCCGAGGCGGAAGGCGTTCCGGCCGGGCCGCGACGGCGGTAGCGTGGCGGTGGCCGAATCGAGGAGTGAGATGCAGCAGGGAGTCGACGCCACGCCCCCACCCGCCGGCGCCGCCACGGGGTGCTGCCCGTGACTGCGTCCCACGACCGCCACCTGTTCGTGATCCACGGCGGGACCGGAGACCTCGCCCGCCGCAAGCTCCTTCCGTCGCTGCACCGCATCATGACCACCAACGACACATCCTGCGGGTGCGTCGCGCTGCTCGGGGTGGGCTCGACGCCCCTCGACGACGTCACCTATCGCGACTGGGCACACCAGGCCCTCCAGGAGAGCGGGATCAGCGACGAAGGCCTCGCCGCCTGGTGCGATCACACGGTCTTCTACCAGCAGATCCCGCGCGGCGCCGACGACCTCGGCGGCCTCGCCGACCGCATCGCCGAGATCGAAGCGTTGCTCGACCTGCCCGGCAACCGGGTCTTCCACCTCGCCCTGCCTCCGGTGGCGCTGCCCGCCATCGTCCTCGCCCTCGGGTCGGCGGCCCTCAACACCAGCCCGGGCTGGACCCGGTTGATCGTGGAGAAGCCGTTCGGCCACGACCTCGACTCGGCCCACGAGCTGAACCACCTCCTCCATCGCTACTACACCGAGGAGCAGATCTACCGCATCGACCACTACCTCGGGAAGGAGACGGTGCAGAACCTCTTGGCCTTCCGATTCGCCAACCCGCTGTTCGAGTGGAGTTGGAACCGGGACCGCATCGCCGCGGTCGAGATCACGGTCGCCGAGGACCTCGGCATCGGGTCCCGAGCCGGCTACTACGACCGGACCGGCGCGGTGCGGGACATGGTGCAGAACCACCTGACCCAGCTCGTGACCCTGGTGGCGATGGAAGCCCCGACCTCGTTCGCGGCCGACTCCATCCGCACCGAGAAGGTCCAGGTGCTCGAAGCGGTGCGCGCCATCGACCTGTCCGAGGTCGTGCTGGGCCAGTACGCCGCCGGCGACGTCGCCGGCTCGGCCGCTCCCGGATACGTCGAGGAAACGGGGGTGCCGCCCGACTCCCGCACCGCCACCTTCGCCGGCCTCAAGCTGTGGATCGACACCTGGCGATGGTCCGGGGTGCCCTTCTACCTCCGCACCGGGAAACGCCTCCCCCGCAAGACGACCCAGATCGTCATCACCTTCCGCCAACCGCCCGTCTGCCTGTTCCACGGCATCGCCGACGAATGCAAGGCCCACCGCAACGTGGTCCTGCTCATCTTGCAGCCCGACGAGGGATTCGAGGTCCGTTTCGACGTCAAGGCTCCCGGCGAGGCCCTCCAGCTCGACTCGTGGCCGCTCCGCTTCGGCTACGGGGAAGCGTTCGAGAGCCTCCCGGACGCCTACCAGACGCTGCTGCTCGACGTCATGGAGGGCGATCAGACGCTCTTCGTGCGTGCCGACGAGGTGGAGGCATCGTGGCGCCTCTACACGCCGATCCTGGAAGCCGAGCTGCCGCTCCACCCCTACCCCGCCGGCACCTGGGGCCCGGCCGTCACTGACGAAGCCCTCGGCCGACCCGACGACGAGTGGACCATGCGCGGCTGACCGTCCGGCGTCCCGAGGTGACCGATCCGGTCCCTGGCGCCTCATCCCGGACACGACCGGCCGGCCTTGCTTGCCGACCAGGGGCCCCGCCGGAGCTAGCCGACGTCGACGGCGTCCTGCTTCTCCAGGACGGTGAGGTCGACAGTGATCGAGGGCTCGTCGGCGCCGAGTCCCCGGAAGACGGCGATCCCGCTGGGCAGACTGGCCGAGTGGCTCTGGTAGCGGGACTGCCCCGGGGGCAAGACGTTCGGCAGCGGGAAGTAGCGGAGTCGCTCGTCGTCCCGCTCAGGCGTGACGATCCGGCCCTCCACGTGTGCCGTCTTCAGACCGGTCCGGGGCAACCATCTCCGTCGCCTCGCCCTCGCGGTTCCCACCTTCGCCTCCTCCGAGTGCCCACACCCCTCAACGGTACCGGCCGGAGACGCCACGGAGGGGAAATCCCGCCCATGCGGGGCCCCCAGACCTGCAGAATCCAGCATAGCGGGGAGGCCCGTGCCGACCGAGATCTGCAAGAACCGCTTGATGCCTCTCACCCTGGACGTTTACCGTGACGCCCACATCGGGGCGCCTGAGGTGTCCCCCCCAGGGAGGAGAGGGCTCGTGAGACGACTACTCGTATTGGGATTAGTGATAGGCCTGCTCGCCACGGCTTGTGGCGGTGACGACGAGGGAGACAGCCTCCTCAAAACCGTCGTCGACCGGGGCAACCTGATCTGTGGCGTGAACGACGTGCTGCCGGGCTTCGGCGTCGTCGACGATGCCGGCAGCTACAGCGGCTTCGACGTCGACATGTGCCGGGTGATCGCCGCCGGCGTTCTCGGCGATGCCAACGCCGTCGAATTCGTGCCGCTGACGGCTGAGACCCGGCTGACGGCACTCCAGTCGGGCGAGATCGACGTGCTGAGCCGGAACACCACCTGGACCGCGACTCGTGACGGCCAGGAAGGCCTCACCTTCCTGTTCACCACGTACTACGACGGCCAGGGGATGATGGTGCCGGCCTCGACCGGCTACACGACACTCGAAGATCTCGCCGACGCCAACATCTGCGTGCTCGCCGGAACGACCACCGAGTTGAACCTGACCGCGGTCTTCAACGCCCGTGGCATCCCGTTCAACCCGCAGGTCTTCGGTGACAACACCCAGCTTCGCCCGGCGTACGAGTCGGGCCAATGTGAGGCGTGGACGTCCGATGCTTCCCAGATCGGGTCGGCGAAGTACACGATCGAGAGCGAGGGCGGCGCCGAGCAGTACATCATGACCGAGATCTTCTCCAAGGAGCCGCTCGGTCCGGTGGTCGTCGACGGCGACAGTGCCTGGGCGCAGGCCGTGGAATGGTCGATCATGGCCACGGTGCAGGCGTGGGAGTTCGGGCTCGACAGCTCCAACATCGCGAGCTACTCGGGCAACGACCCCAACATCCAGAACTTCCTCGGTGGGATCGACCCCAAGCTCGGCCTTCCGGCCGATTTCGCGGTGAAGATCGTGCAGCAGGTCGGGAACTACCAGGAGATCTACAACCGGTACCCGGAGCTCGCTCCGCTCGACGGCAGCGTCAACGACCTGTGGACCAACGGCGGACTCATGTACGTGCCGCCCTACCGGTAGCCACTGATCCGACAGAACGCATGCGGTGGGCGGCCGGCACGTCGTGCCGGCCGCCCCTGCGGATCGCCGACCGAACGAAGCGAGCGTGATCCGAAACAGCACCCAGCCGCCACCCGGTGAGGAGCGTGGCAACGCCGTCGCCTGGCATCGCAACATCCGGACCCTCCGGATCGTCGTCCAGGTGGTGGCGGCCGTCGCCGTGTTGGGGCTGCTGGCGTGGATGGGCTCGAACCTCATCACCAACCTTCAACGGCAGAACATCGGCACCGACTTTGGCTTCCTCGACGATCCGACCCGATTCCAGATCCCCTTCGACGACGGCTTCGACCCGCAGAGCCCCGTCTGGCAGATGGTCCTGGTCGGGCTCAGGAACACCTTCCTCGCCGGCCTGATCGGGATCCTCATCGCCAGCGCGGCGGGCCTCATCGTCGGCATCGCCCGACTGTCCTCCAACTGGCTGGTGGCGAAGGTGGCGCAGGTCTACGTGGAGACGTTCCGCAACATCCCACCGCTGGTCATCATCATCTTCTTCGGTTTCGCCATCTTCACCTACGGGCCGTTCCCGATCCTCTCGGAGGCGACCACCTTCTCCTGGCCGGGCTCCAGCCACAGCCTTCTCATCCTCTCCAACCGGACCTGGGGGGTTCCGTCGATCGTCACCGCCGCGGGGGCGGGGTGGCTCGGGATCGCCCTGGTGGCCGGTGCCGCCGCCGCCTACCTCGTGGGGCGGTGGCGTACCAGGCGCGGCGACCGCACCGGACGCCCACCCCACCGGGTGGTGTGGTTTCTGGCGACGTTCCTGGTGATCGGCGCCGCCGCATTCTTCATCACCGGCAAGCCGGCCTCAATGTCGTGGCCGGTGGTGTCGGAGAACCTCCGACGGATCGACGGTGGCTTTGTGCTCAACTACGGTTTCATCTCGGTCGCCCTCGCCCTGGGCCTCTACACCGCCAGCCATATCGCCGAGATCATCCGCGGCAGCATCCAGGCGGTGCCCAAGGGCCAGAGCGAGGCGGCCAACGCCATCGCACTCTCGGCCCTTCAGCGCTATCGCTTCGTGGTCCTCCCCCAGGCGCTGCGCATCGCGGTGCCGCCCACGATCAACCAGTACCTGAACCTGGTGAAGAACACCTCACTCGGCATCGCCGTCGCCTATGCCGAGGTCACCGCCCTGACCCTGAGCTCGATCGGGAACGGGCGACCGGCGCCGCAGTCGATCGCCATCCTGATGGTGGCGTACCTGAGCTTCTCGCTGACGATCTCCCTGATCCTGAACATGTACAACCGTCGTATCCAGCTCGTGGAGCGTTGAGCATGGATCCACAGAATCCCTACGCCCCCGTCGATCTCGGCACGGAGGAGCCGCTGCCGTCCCTGGAGCCGGAGGGTCCCCGCGAGCACCTCCCACCCGGTCGCTGGATCCGGAAACGACTGTTCAACAACCGCTACAACTCGCTCCTGACGATCGTGCTGGTGACGGTCCTGGGATTCGCGACCTACCGCGTCGGTCGATTCCTCTTCGTCACGGCCCGGTGGGACCCGGTTGTCACCAACCTCGAGAACTTCATGATCGGACGGTTCCCGCGCGCCGAGCGCTGGCGAGTCATCGCCCAGGTGATCCTGTGGGCAGCCACGATCGGGCTCGGCTGGGGAGCCGCCGTCGCCGGCGCCCGGTTCCGGGCGACCCAATCGGGCGTCGAGTACCTCGAAGACCGTTCGCTCGCCAAGTTGCGCCGCTACTGGGCTCTGGTCGCCCTGGTCGTCGTGCTGCTCGTCACCGCCGGAACCCTCGGGCCTGCAGTCGTCGCGATCTGCTCCGTGGCTGCCGGCGCCGGGCTCCAGAAGCTCGGGGCCAGGGTACCGGGGCGCTGGATCGGGGCAGTGTGGGCCCTGGTGGGAGCGCTCGGCGTCCTCGGCTTCCAGATCGTCAGCGGGTTCGACGGGCTGGCCTGGCTGTGGACGGCGGTGTTCGTCGCCGCAGGCGTCAACAGCATGCTCTCCCAGCGCGGCTTTCCCGACACCCGTCGCGAGCGACAAACGAGGCTCGCGGCAGCCGCGGCGGTGTTCATCGCCGCGTACTGCATCTACGCCCTTCTCCTCCCCGCCCTCATCGAGACCGAGGGTGTCGGCTGGGACAACTGGGAGGGATTCCGGGTCAACCTCCTCGCCGCCGCGGTCGCGACCGTACTCGCCTTCCCGCTCGGCCTGCTGTTGGCCCTGGCGCGGCGTTCCGGGTTCCCGGCGCTTCGCATCATGGCGACGGCCTACATCGAGCTGATCAGGGGCGTGCCCCTCATCACCCTGCTGCTGATGGCGCAGTACTTCATCGGCTTCTTCCTCAACACCTCGACGCCGCTCTCGTTGGTCTCGCGCGCCCTGGCCGCCATGACCCTCTTCACCGCCGCCTACATCGCGGAGATCGTCCGCGGCGGGCTGCAGGCCGTCCCCAACGGGCAGGTCGAGGCCGGCAACGCGATTGGCCTGTCGCCGTGGAAGACGACCCGCCTCATCGTGCTGCCGCAGGCGCTGCGGGCGGTGATCCCGGCGATGGTGGGCCAGTTCATCTCGTTGTTCAAGGACACGTCACTGCTCTACATCATCGGCGTCGCCGAGATCCTCAAGATCCGGGAGCTGGTGCATGCCCAGCCCGCCTTCCGAGGCTACGGTATCGCCGAGACACTCATCTTCGTGATGTTCGCCTTCTGGGCGGTCTCCTTCACAATGTCGCGGGAAAGTCAACGATTGGAACGTAGGCTCGGAGTCGGAGAACGATGACTAACACCAACAGAGAGAACGACGACCAGGCATTCGCCGACGCCACCGCCATGCGGCGCTCGGGCGAGGCGATGATCGAACTCGAGGGCGTCGACAAGTTCTTCGGAGACTTCCAGGCGCTCAAGAACATCAACATGCGGGTCGCCAAACAGGAGGTGATCGTGGTCATCGGCCCCTCCGGTTCGGGCAAGTCGACCATGATCCGCTGCATCAACCGACTCGAGGAGCACGACCGCGGCCGGGTCGTCGTCGACGGCATCGAGCTGTCCGACGACATCCGCAACATCCAGGAGGTGCGGCGTGAGACCGGGATGGTGTTCCAGCAGTTCAACCTGTTCCCGCACCTGACCGTGCTCGACAACGTGACGCTCGGCCCCCGCCAGGTGCGCAACCTGCCCAAGAAGGAGGCCGACGACCTGGCGATGGAGCTGCTCACCCGGGTCCAGATCCCCGAGCAGGCCCGCAAGTATCCCGGTCAGCTCTCCGGTGGTCAGCAGCAGCGGGTGGCGATCGCCCGCTCTCTCGCCATGAACCCGAAAGTGATGCTCTTCGACGAGCCCACCTCTGCGCTCGACCCGGAGATGATCAAAGAGGTGCTCGACGTGATGAAGGAGCTGGCGAAATCGGGCATGACGATGCTCGTGGTGACCCACGAGATGGGCTTCGCTCGTGAGGTCGCCGATCGGGTCGTGTTCATGGCCGACGGCGAGATCGTCGAGGTCGGCACCCCGGAGCACTTCTTCACGAACCCCACCGAGGATCGCACCAAGCTGTTCCTCAGCCAGATCCTGTAGCGAGACGGCCGGGGAACCCCCCCGCCGGGCTTCCGGCGACGACTGGAGCGGGCGCTTCCCCTCAGGGCGTGGTCGAGATCGGCTCGTCGGCGACCACGAAGTGCTCCGGATGAGGCACCTTGGCCGTCCTGATCCGGTCGATCGCCCGCGCCTCCCGGGTCGCCGCCACCCCGATCAGGCCGAGCAGCGCCCCGGCGCCGAGCAGCACCCGCTGCACACCCCACAGCGCCGCCAGCGACGGCACGACCGCCAGCGGCAGCAGCTCACCGCCGTTCATGTGCACCTGCATCGTGCCGGTGATGCGGCCCACCAGCTCCTCGGGGGAGTTGAGCTGGATGAGGGTGCGGAGCAGCGGGAAGAACAGGCCGATGACGATCCCCCACACCACGGCGCCGGTGACCACCACCGCAAGGGAGTCGGTGCCGACATAGAGAAGGATACCGATGGCGTTGAGGGCGGTGAGGACCGTGACCCCGAGCGCCGAGGTGACCCGGCGCGGCAACCGAGGGAGCAGCAACGACCCGGCGACGAGGCCGGCGCCGAACACGGTGTTGACCCAGCCGAGCGTCTCGACCGCGACGCCGAGCACGTCCCGATAGAAGAGCGGCTCGAGCGCCGAGAAGCTGCCGAACGTGAACCATAGGGCGGTGCCGAGGCCGATGTAGAAGCGCAGCTGCCGGGTCCCGTAGCTGACCCGGAACCCCTCCCGCATCTCGGAGAAGGCGGTGGAGCGCGCCGCGTGCTCCACCGGACGCACCCGCACCGGGAACACGAGCCCCACCGCGATCAACGAGGTCACCGCGTCGATCACGAAGATCCAGTTCACCGTGGCGTAGCGGACGATGAGCGCTCCCAGCGCCGGACCGGCGACGAAGGCGGCCATCCCCACCGACTCGATCCAGGAGTTGATCCGGGTCAAGCGCTGGTCGTCCTCGGTGAGGTAGGGACCGAACGAGGCAACGGCGGTGAACACCGGAGCCCCGGTCAACCCGAGCAGCGCCGCGAACAGGGACAGCGTCGTCATCGATCCGGCGGCCACCATCGCCAGGGTCGCCGGAACGAACAGCAACTCGGAGCCGATGAGTACCCGGCGCGGGTCGAAACGATCCACCAAGACCCCGGCGAGGGCGGTCCCGGCGATGGTCGTCACGCTCATCGTCGCCATCAGGATCGCGATCTGGCCCGCCGAGGCGTCGAGGTCGTACGCTGCCTTCCCCCATACCCCGACGAAGAATGCGGCTTCGCCGCCCACTCGGGAGATGAAGCGGGCGGAGACGACGAGCGCGACGTTGCGATCCCGGAACATGGACGGCGGATGCTACGCCACGGCGCCGACGCGTCGCCCCTGATCGGCCGGGGGACGGCGCCGCTAGCCTGCGAGCCATGCACGACGACCTCCGCACCGCCATCGACACTGCCTTTCCGCGACTGCGCCGGGTGCTCGAGGACCTGGTGCGCATCCCGTCGGTGAGCGCCCCCGGTCACGACCCGGCCGAGGTGCGCCGATCGGCGGAGATCACCGCCGGCCTGTACCGCGACGCCGGGTTCCCCGAGGTGCGGCTCCTCGAGGTCGAGGGTGCCCACCCGGCCGTGTTCGCCGAGATCCCGGCCCCCGACGGGGCGCCGACGGTGCTGCTCTACGCCCACCACGACGTCCAGCCCTCCGGACCGATCGAGGAGTGGTCGACCCCGCCCTTCGAGCCGGCGGAGCGGGACGGGCGCCTCTACGGGCGGGGAACCTCGGACGACAAGGCCAATGTCGTCCTCCACCTGGGGGCGATCGGGGCCTTCGACGGCCATCCGCCGGTGGGGGTGAAGGTGCTCGTCGAAGGTGAGGAGGAGATCGGTTCGCTCCACCTCGTCGATTTCCTGGAGGCCTACACCGATCAGCTCGCCGCCGACGTCATCGTGATCGCCGACTGCGAGAACTGGCGGGTGGGGGTTCCGGCCTTCACCATCTCGCTGCGGGGGCTCACCGACTGCATCGTCGAGGTCCGCACCCTGCAGACCGCGGTGCACAGCGGCATGTTCGGCGGCGCCTTCCCCGATGCCCTCACCGTGCTCGCCCGGCTGCTGGCAACCCTCCACGACGAGGCCGGCAACGTGGCGGTGCCGGGGCTGCTGAGCGGCGACGCCCCACCTCTCGACCTCACCGAGGAGGAGCTGCGGGCCCAGGCCGGAGTGCTGCCCTCGGTCGAGCAGATCGGCGAGGGCACCCTCACCTCCCGCATGTGGCGGAAGCCGGCGATCTCGGTGGTGGCGATCGACGCCCCGCCGATCCGGGAGGCGATCAACCAGCTCGTCCCGGTGGCCCGCGCCAAGGTGAGCATGCGCATCGCCCCCGGCGAGGATCCGAAACGCGCCCTCGACGCCCTCGTCGCCCACCTCGAATTTCACGTGCCGTGGGGCGCCGAGGTCATCGTGACCCGTGGAGTCGAGGGCGAGGCCTTCGACCTCGACAGCACCGGGCCCGCCTACGACGCCTTCCGGGAGGCGTTCGCCGCGGCCTGGGGAGCCGAGCCGGTCGACATCGGCGTGGGCGGCTCGATCCCGTTCGTGGCGGCCTTCTCCCGCCTCTACCCCGACGCCCCGATCGTGCTCACCGGTGTCGCCGATCCGTTGAGCCGGGCCCACGGCCCGGACGAGAGCCAGGATCTCGACGAGCTGCGCCGCGGCATGCTGGCCGAAGCGATCGTGCTCCGGCTCCTCGCCGGCTGACCCCCCTCCGCCGCCGCCGGCGCAGTCCGCCTCCCGCCGCGACGGAGGGGCAGGCCATCGACCCGCCCCTCCGCTTCACGATCCCGCCGTCAGTGACTCACGGCGTGATCCTGCCCTCGCCACCGACCGGGTAGGCGGCCGCGGTGACAGTGCCTGCGAGCCCTCCATCGACGGCCGCAGCCTGGATGTAGTTGCTCAGGGCCTGCTGGTAGCTCACCCCGAGCACCGTGATCGGCGCATCGCGGAACGGGTACTGGTCCCCGCCACGGGCGGAGAAGTCGATCGTGGCGACCGAAAGGTCGGAACCGGCGACCACCGCCCCGCCGGTGACGATCATCGTGCCGCCGTCCAGCTCCACTTCGGTGATGCGGGTCCCCGGCGTCGTGACGTTGCCGTCGGCGTCGAGCACCTGGGCGGTCCCGTTCGGGTCGTAGCTGAAGGAGAAGCCGGCGATCTGGGCGAAGCGACCGTCGACGCCTTCCACGTTGGACACCGCGTTCTCCAGGATCTCCTTGAACTGCGCCCGGGGAATGTCCGGGACGATCGCCACGAAGTTGGAGAACGGCAGCATGTCGAACGTGTCGAGCTCGGTGAGGTCACCGGCCGGGATCACACTGTCGTTGCGGATGCCGCCGCCGTTCTGCAGCGCCACGTCGGGCGCACCCAACCCGAAGCCCGCGGCGAGCTCGGTCGCCTGCCACAGCAGGGCGTCGGCGATCAGGTTCCCCTCGTTCGTTTCCATGGTGCGCACGTTGCCGCGCACGCCGTCGAGATCGACCTCGGAGGTCCCGATGACGGTGGTGGCCAGGTCGGCCAGGTAGGCCTCGACCGGATCCTCCACCGTCGCCTTCAGCGTGGCGTCCTGGGCTTGGCCCATCACCGCCACCGGGTCGCTCGAGGCGGCCACGTTGAACAGCCGGCCCGCCGCGTTGAACGTCGCCACCAGGTTGCCCACGTAGCGGTACTGGCCGCTGGTGGTCACCACCGGCACTCGGGTGCCGTCGGCGTTGGTCGCCCACATCGGGTAGGTGCCCGCCACCTCGGTCTCGTCACCGGGGATGAGGGGCGTGTCGGCGTTGGCGAGCAGCTCGTCACCGCCGCCGGCGATCATGATGTCGACACCGGAGAGCTCCGGCGCAAGCGCCAGGTCCTCGTTGATGTCCTGCAGGTGGCTGATCGCGATGACGATCTCCGCCCCGCCGGCCCGCAGCGTGTCGACCTGGTCCTGGATGGCGCCGGCCACGTCGGGATCGACAACGACGTCGCGCGGGCTGCTGATGTAGGACAGCAGCGGCGTGGTGGCGCCCACGATGCCGATCTCGTGGCCCCCGACCGTCACCATCGTGCTCGGGGCAATGGTCCCGGCGTCGACGAGGGCCTGCAGGTTCGCCTCGCCACTGAAGTCGAGGTTGGCGCTGACATACGTCGGCGGGGTGGTGTAGGCCCCGATGAAGTCGGCGAGCACGTCCGGACCGAAGTCGAAGTCGTGGTTGCCGAGCTGCACCGCGTCGTAGCCGAACGATTCGAGCGCCCGGACGTCGTAGTAGGTACCGCTGTCCAGCGTGGCGCTGAACTCCGGGCCTGCCAGGAAGTTGTCACCCGACGAGATCAACAGCGAGCCGGCGGTCGTCGCGGTGGCGGTCGCCCGCAGCCCGTCGAGCACGGTCAGGAAGCGGGCAACGCCGCCCACCCCACCGTCGTCGAGCAGCTCCGATTCACCGTCGTTGTTGTGCAGGAACGTCATCGCGTAGAGCGGGTTGACCTGGGACCATCCGAAGGCACGGGCGAGGAACGTCGCCATCTGCTCACGCCGCACGGGCGCGTTCGGGCAGTAGCTGGTGTTGTCCGGGGGGTTGCACGACACGGTGATCCCGGCCATGCCGAGGGCACCGATGTTGGCTTCGTGGACGCTGCCGTCGTCGTCACCGAACAAGTCGATCCCGGTGGCGTCGAGGTCGAAGGCACGGGTGAGGAACGAGGCCATCTCGGCCCTGGTGACCACCCTGGTGGGGCAGAAGTGCGTGTTGGCGGGCGGGTCGCACCCGATGGTGATCCCGGCGGCGGCGATGGCGTTGATGTCGGCCTCGAAGATCGACCCGTTGTCGTCGCTGAACCGGTCCGTGGTCGACAGAGGCAGGTTGAACGCCCGGTTGAGGAACGCCGCCATCTGCCCACGCGTCACCGAGCCGTGCGGATCAAACTCGTCGTTGTCCGGCGGATTGGCCCCGATCGTGATTCCGGCGCCCGCGATCACCTCGATGTTCGCCTCGTGGATGTTGCCGTCGTCGTCGACGAACCGGTTCCCGTCGAAGGGCGTCAGGCCGGCGATCTGTCCCCGGATCTCACCTGAGGGATGGGCCGTCGTGTGGATGTTGACGTACGCGGTGCCGGCCCGCAGGCTCGCCACCAGGTCCGCCATCGTCCCGGACAGTAAGTCGGACTCGGCGATGGTTCCCCGCGCCAGGACACCGTCGACGGTGGCTCCGGGGTCGGGGCCGAAGAGGGGCGCCACGGGCGGCCCGTTGGTGCCGGGGGCTCCTTGGTGGATGTGCGAAGCGGTAACTCCGGTGAGCCCGTAGCCGACGACGGTGTAGCTCAGCTCGGTGCCTGCCGCGTTGAGCGAGAACGCCGCCATGCCGGTGGCGTCGGTGGCGACGGCCGGGGTGTGCGCGTCGCCCGACAACGTGGCGTAGAAGTCGACCGCGGTGGGGGTTTGGGCCGCCGCCGGGCCGATCGTCGCCAGCGGCACGATCAGGACCAGGGCAGCCAAGAGGACGGCATGTCTCTTCACGCTGGATACTCCTTCTGTTGCGGGACGCGAGATTCGCTCAGATGGCGCTCCACTGCGGGCACCGTACGCGACGGCCATGAACTCGAGGTGACGCGGGCATGTCCCGCATGAGAACTCCCGGCGCATCCGTCGCCGATTCCCGTGCCCTCCCGTCCGGGAATCCTTCCCGGACCGTCGAATCAGGTTCCTCGTTTTGACACTACCCCCGGCGCGGGAGCAGGCAACCGTGGATTCTTCGCGACCTCGGTGCGGTCGGCCGGCCGGCGGGCGCCGCCGTCCGCGCCGCGCGGCACCCGGCCGATGCCCTCACGACCTCATGTCTCACGATCGTCATAATCTGAGCGCCTAGTTGACAAGTTCCCGAGAAAGCGGGAATCTTCCTGCGGATTACAGCATTACTTCAGGTGGACAAACGAAAGGATGACACTCGTGGCGAACCTCTCCACCGTGAGCCTTCCCGTGCTGCCGCTCCGCAACGGAGTGGTGTTCCCGCATATGGTCGTCACGGTGAGCATCGAATCGGACGAGGCACGAAACGCGGTCGACGCCGCCGAGAACGCCGGCGGCCGGCTCGTCATGGTGCCCCGGATCGACGGTTCCTACTCCTCGGTGGGAACCATCGCCGAGATCCAGGAGATCAGCAACGACGGGGAGACGCCGACGGTGCTCTTCGCAGGTGTCGCTCGCGCCCGGATCGGGTCCGGGAGCGCCGGGACCGACGCCCTGCTCTGGGTCGAGGCGAACCCGGTGACCGAGAGCGAGCCCGACGAGCGCACCACCCAGCTCGCCGCCGAGTACCGGGCGGTCGTCACCGAGATCCTCGAACACCGCGGCATCGGCCGGATGGCCGACCGCATCCTGGACGTGAGCGATCCTGGTCAGCTCGCCGACCTGGCCGTCTACTCCCCCGACCTCTCCCTCGCCCAGAAGGTCGAGGTGCTGGAGACCATCGACGTGCAGGCGCGGCTCGAGATGGTGCTCGGCTGGATGAACGAGGTGCTGGCCGAGTTGTCGCTGCGCGACCAGATCCGGCGGGACGCCACCGAGCGCATCGACAAGACCCAGCGCGAGTACCTGCTGCGCCAGCAGATGGAGGCGATCAAGTCGGAGCTGGGAGACGGAGGCGGCGACGTCGTCTCCGAGTACCGGGCCCGGCTCGAAGCAGCCGACGTGCCGGAGGCGGTGCACGAGGCCATCACCCGTGAGATCGACCGCCTGGAGCGGATGAACGAGCAGAGCCCGGAACACGGCTGGATCCGCACCTGGCTCGACACCGTCTTCGACGTGCCGTGGTCGCAGCGAACCGAGGACCACCTCGACCTGACCGCGGCCCGGGAGGTGCTCGACGCCGACCACACCGGCCTCGACGACGTCAAGGACCGCATCATCGAGCATCTCGCGGTCCGCAAGCTGCGCTCCGAGCGCGGCATGGACGCCGCCGGCGACGGCCGCGAGAGCGGCGCCATCGTGCTCCTCGTCGGCCCTCCCGGCGTCGGCAAGACCTCGCTCGGCGAGTCGATCGCCCGCGCCCTGGGGAGGAGCTTCGTGCGGGTGGCGCTCGGCGGTGTGCGCGACGAGGCCGAGATCAGGGGCCACCGGCGCACCTACGTGGGGGCCCGGCCGGGCCGCATCGTCCGCGCCCTCACCGAGGCGGGCAGCATGAACCCGGTGTTCCTGCTCGACGAGATGGACAAGGTGGGCGCCGATTGGCGGGGCGATCCCTCCTCGGCACTGCTCGAGGTGCTCGACCCTGCCCAGAACCACACCTTCCGCGACCACTACCTGGAGCTGGACCTCGACCTGTCGCAGGTCATGTTCGTGGCGACCGCCAACGTGGTCGACACCATCCCCGCTCCCCTGCTCGACCGCACCGAGGTGATCCGCCTCGACGGCTACACCGATCGGGAGAAGCTCGAGATCGCTCGCGATCACCTGCTGAAGCGGCAGGTGGAGCGGGGCGGCCTCGCCTCCGAGGAGATCGAGATCTCCGACGCCGCCCTCAGCGGCATCATCGACGGCTACACCCGGGAGGCCGGGGTGCGCGGTCTGGAGCGCCAGCTCGGCAAGCTCATCCGCAAGGTGGTGACCCGGGTGGCCACCGACCCGGCCACGGTCCCGGTGACGGTCACCGACGCCGACCTGCGCGAGCTGCTGGGCAAGCCTCCGGTCCACCATGACGAGGCGGCCGACCGCACCAGCGCTCCCGGCGTGGCCACCGGACTCGCCGTCACCGGCGCCGGCGGCGACGTGCTGTTCATCGAGGCGACGGTGATGGACGGCGAGCCGGGGCTGACAATCACCGGGCAGCTCGGCGACGTCATGCGGGAGTCGGCCCAGATCGCCCTCTCCTACGTGCGTTCCCACGCCAAGGAGCTGGGGATCGATCCGACGCTGCTGGAGAAGCGGTTCCACCTGCACGTCCCGGCCGGGGCCATCCCGAAGGACGGGCCGTCGGCGGGCATCACGATGGCGACCGCCCTGGTGAGCCTGCTCACCGGCCGTACCGTCAAGGACACGGTCGCCATGACCGGGGAGATGACGTTGCAGGGCAGGGTGCTGCCGATCGGTGGGGTGAAGCAGAAGGTGCTCGCCGCCCATCGTGCCGGTCTCGACGAGATCGTGCTGCCGCTGCGCAACGCCGACGATCTCGACGACGTGCCGGACGACGTCAAGAACGAGGTGACCTTCCACACCTTCAACGACATCCGCGAGGTCCTCGGGGTCGCCTTCCCCTGAGCAGCTGCTCGCTGCACTCAACGCAGGGTGGAGAGTCAGGGAGGGTCGGAGACGGGTCGGCTCAACCGCGGCGCCGGGTCGACCGGGCTCGGCCTTGACATCGCCCGCTGCACCGCCGAGGCGGCGGGGGCCGTATCGTGATCGAGTCGAGTTCGGGCGGAAGGAGGACAGAGCCGATGATCGGCAGGGCGGATCCGGTGCGCCGGTTCTTCGAGGCGATGGAGCGGCGCGACTGGCCCGCTGCCGGCGCCCTGCTCGCCTCCGACGCCGAGATCTGGTGGCCGGCGACCGATGAGCGATTCGTGGGCGCTGCCTTCGTGGAGATGAACCGCGCCTACCCGGAGGGCTGGTCAATCGAAGTGGTCGAGACGGTGGGAGACGGTGAGCGGGTTGCGGCCCGAGTCCGGGTCACCCACGGCCACGACGTGGTCTGGTGCGCCGGCACCTACACCGTGCACGACGGCGTGATCGCCATGGGGGTCGAGTACTGGGTCACCGAGGGTGCGGAGGAACCACCGGAGTGGAGGGCGGAGTACTCGTCGTGAGGCTCCGTCAGCCGCGATCCTTGCGGCGGGAGCCGAGCAGCGCCCGCAGTAGGAGGCGGACGTTCCTGGGGCTCTCCCCCACCCGGCGCACCGCGTACGGCCACCAGGCGGTCCCGAACGGAACGTAGAGCCGCACCTGCTCACCCCGGTCAAGCAGCTCCTGCTGCAGCTCGTCACGGACTCCGTAGAGCATCTCGAATTCGTACCGGTCCTTGTCCCAGCCTTCACCCTCGGCGATACGGATGATCTCGGCGATCAGGGTGTCGTCGTGGGTGGCGAAGATCGGGTAGAAGCCGCCCTCGCGTGCCGCCGGCGCCAGCATGGCTCGGGCCACCTCCAGGAACCTGCGGTCGATCTCGTCCCGCTTCGTGACGGCGATCGTGTCGTGCTCGGAGAAGGCGCCCTTCACGAGACGGACGGCGCCACCGGGTACGACGCAGCGGGCCAGGTCGTCGGGGGTGCGGTGGAGATACGCCTGGAGAGTGACGGCGGCCGGAAGGCCGGCGGATCGCAGCCCTTCGAAGAGCCGGATCGTCGCCTCCGTGACCGAGGAGTCTTCCATGTCGACCATGAGGAAGGTGCGGGTGAATCCGTTGTCGGCTTGGGCGACCGCCCGGGCGACGTCGAGGGCGTGGTCGCGGCAGGTCACCTCGTCGATCATCGCCCCGATCTGGGTGGGGTCGACCGAGAGATGCACGTCGAGCCCGGCCATGCCGAGGGCGGCGGCAACGGACTTGAGCTGGGAGACGGTGTGGCGGACGATCTCCTCGTCCCTGACGTACTCGCCCAGGTAGAAGACCGATGCGGTGCGACCCGACGACCGCAACGCCTCGACGGTCGCAAGCACCTCGTCGATGGTAGAACCGCCGACGAAACGGGTGGCCAGGGACGTCAGCGACGCCCGCCGTTGCATGAACCGCGTGATCCGCTCGTTGCGCGCCAGCGAGATCATGCTGCGCTGCCAGAGACCGATGGCGTTCCTCCCCTCGTCGCCGCCCGAGATGGTAAGTCAACCATGAACGAAGGCCCGCCGCCTCGACGGCGGCGGGCCTGGTCGGGAGCTGGGATAGGTCAGCTCTGTCCGGCCGAGTCGTGGAGCGCGTCGTGCCCGTCGTCGTAACATCGACCTCCTTGTCGAGCATCACGATGCGGGACCCCGGGTAAGGGGCGCCTCCGGGGTCGGTGAACCGAACGTGAAAGGTGACGGGGGAGAATCACCCCGGCGGATGGCTTGCCGCCGTGCCATCCCGGGTAACGTGGCCCGTCCACCATGACGAGCCAGGCAGCCACCGAGCACACCGGATGGCGCGACGGTGTGGTCGCCGTCGCGCCGATCCTGGTCGGCATCGTGCCCTTCGGCCTCGTCTTCGGCGTTGCCGCGGCGGACTCCGTCATCGGCGGCGGCCTCGGCTACGCCAGCTCGATCATCATCTTCGCCGGGGCCGCCCAGCTCGCCACCGTCGACCTCATGAACGTCGGTGCCGCCACGCTGGTGGTGATCGCCACCGCCCTCGTCATCAACTCCCGCATGCTCATGTACAGCGCGGCGCTCGCTCCCCCGTTCAAGGACTTCCCTCCGGCTTCCCGCCTGCTCCTCCCCTACCTGCTCACCGACCAGGCGTTCGCCGTGTCGATCGCCCGCTACGCCGACATCGCCGACCCCGCCTACCGGCGCCGCTTCTACACAGGCGCGGCCATCGCGCTGTGGGTGACCTGGCAGATCACCACCGCCACCGGTGTCCTGGTGGGGGCGCAGGTGCCCGACTCGTGGTCCCTCGACTACGCGGTGCCGCTCATGTTCCTCGCCCTGCTGATCCCGATGCTGACCAGCCGGCCGGCGGTGGTGGCAGCCCTCGTCGGGGGCGGGATCGCCACCGTCGCCCACGCCGCCCCCTATCACACCGGACTGATGATCGGCGCCCTCGCCGGTGTCGTGGCCGGGGTGGCCGCCGAGAGGATCACAGCGTGAATCCCTGGCTCACGGTGAGCGTGATCGGCGCCGGGACCTACCTGATCCGGCTCTCCTTCATCGGCGCCGTCGGATCGCGCCGCATGCCACCGTGGTTCGAGCGAGCCCTCAAGTATGTGGGCCCGGCGGTGCTGGCGGCGATCTCGATCCCGGCCATCCTGCTGGCGGAAGGATCGTTCGATCTCACCCCGGCCGGGAACCCGGAGGTGCTCGCCTCGGTCGCCGCCGGGCTCGTCGCCTGGCGTACCCGGAACATCGCCATCACCTTCGTGGTTGGGATGGGGACGCTGTGGATCCTCCAGGCGGTGCTCTGAGGGGTTCGACGGCAGCGGTCCCGGCCGACATCCACCCCCTTCCATGTCTGCCCCGGGACCCGTAGCATGGCCGGCCGCTGCGACGGGAGACGATGTGGGTGCGATCGAAGTAAAGGGCTTGTCGAAGAGTTTTGGGGACCTGCGCGCCCTCGACGGGATCGACCTCGACATCGAAGCCGGGACCGTCTACGGGCTGCTCGGACCGAACGGTGCCGGGAAGACCACGGCAGTGCGGATCTTGACGACGCTGCTCCTGCCCGACGAAGGCACCGCCACCGTCGCCGGCTACGACGTGGTCAGCCAGGCGGAGCAGCTCCGCCACGCCATCGGCCTCGCCGGCCAGTTCGCCGCGGTGGATGAGATCCTCACCGGGTGGGAGAACCTCGAGATGGTGGCCCGCCTCTACGGCTTCTCCCGGGCCGAGGCGGCCCGCCGTGCCGACGGGCTGCTGGAACGATTCGACCTGGCGGACGCCGGGAAGCGCCAGGTGCGGACCTACTCGGGAGGGATGAAGCGCCGCCTCGACCTCGCCGCCAGCCTGGTCGCCGACCCCCAGGTCCTGTTCCTCGACGAGCCGACGACCGGCCTCGACCCCCGCAGCCGGTTCGCCTTGTGGGAGACCATCGAGCAGCTCGTGGACGGCGGCACCACGCTGATGCTGACGACCCAGTACCTCGAGGAGGCGGATCACCTCGCCAACCGCATCGGCGTGATCGACCATGGACGAGTCATCGCCGAAGGGACCGCGGACGAGCTGAAGGCGATGGTGGGCGGTGATGTGCTCAGCTTCGAGGTGGCGAATCCGGCGCAGATCCATGCCGCGGCCGCTGCGGTGGCGGACGTCGGATCGGAGCCGCCCCGCATCGAGCTGCCCAACCACGTCGTCGTGCCGGTGTCGACCCACGTCGGCGTGATCACCAAGGCAGTCCGGAGCCTCGACCGGGAGGGCATCAAACTGGCCGATCTGGCGATCCGGCGTCCCTCCCTCGACGACGTGTTCATGACGCTCACCGGCCATCACGCCGAAGAGGAGAACGGCAACGGCGCGACCGGCGGACGACCCGGCAGGAAGAGGAGGCGGCAATGACGGCCGAGGTGGCGATCGCGAACCGCAACACCCGCGACCGCTCGATCCGGCGGGTCGTCTCCGACGCGATCGTGATGACGAAGCGCAACGTCCTCAAGTACCCGCGGATCCCGACCCTGCTGGTGTTCTCGACGATCCAGCCGATCATGTTCGTGCTGCTGTTCACCTACGTCTTCGGCGGGGCGATCCAGGTGCAGGCCGTCAACTACGTCGACTTCCTGCTCCCCGGGATCTTCGTGCAGGCCGCCATCTTCGGATCGACCCAGACCGGGGTCGGCCTCGCCGAGGACATGAAGAAGGGCCTGATCGAGCGCTACCGCTCCCTGCCGATGAGCCGGTCGGCGGTCCTCATCGGCCGCACCACCACCGACGGTCTCCGTAACCTCTTCGTCGTCTGGCTGATGACCGTGGTCGGCTACCTGGTCGGGTTCCGCTTCGCCGGGTCGCTGATCCAGTCGGGGACGGCGATCGTCATCGCGGTGCTGTTCGGCTACTCCTTCTCGTGGATCTCGGCCTGGATCGGGATGACCGTCAACGACGTCGAGACCGCCCAGGTGGCCGGCTTCGTCTGGATCTTCCCGCTCACCTTTGCCAGTTCGGCGTTCGTCCCGGTGGCGTCGATGCCGGGGTGGCTCCAGGGCTTCACGAAGGCGAACCCGGTGACGGTGACGGTGGACACCATCCGTGCCCTGGTGCTGGACACGCCCGTTACCCCCCACATCTGGTACTCGCTGGCCTGGATCACGGGGATCGTCGTGGTGTTCGTGCCGCTGGCGGTTCGCGCCTACCGGCGGGCGGTGTAGCGGGCCCGGTCGGCGAGTCCCTCACCCCTGGGCGGAGCCGACCTCCTCGACGGTACGGCCCGGATGGATCGGGCCGCCGGTACCCCGCAGCGAGAGGCCGCTGCCGGCCCCGTACCTCGCCTGGACGATCTCGCCCATGATCGAGACCGCCATCTCCGCCGGGGTCTCGGCGCCGATGTCGAGCCCGATCGGGGCGTGGATCCGGTCGATCTCCTCGTCACTCCAGCCGGCGACGCCGAGCCGCTGCACCCGGGCCCGGTGGGTGCGCCGGCTCCCGATGGCGCCGATGTAGCGCACCGGCGCCCCTTTCACTGCGGCGAAGACGGGGTCCTCAAAACGGGGATCGTGGCTGAGCAGCACCACGTAGGTGCGGTGATCGAGGTTACGATCGGCGAAGACGGCGTCGGGCCACCCGACGATCACCTCGTCGGCGTCGGGAAAACGCTCCCCGGTGGCCCACAGCGCCCGGGCGTCCGCCACCACCACCGTGAACCCGAGCAGCTTGGCGACGGTGACGAGCGGCTGGGCGTTGTGGCCGGCCCCGAAGATCAGCAGCAGCGGCGGCGGCGCCACCGTCTCGATGAAGAGCGCCCGGTCGCCGTAGGTGAGGGTGCGGCTCTGCTCCCGCGCCATCAGCTGCTCGGCGTCGGCGAGCACGTCCTCGGCGATGTCGGGGGGCAGCTCCCCCGAGACCACACCCTTGCCGGCTTCGAGCACGGTGCGCCACCCGGTGCCGGGGCCGGAGATGATCGTGACGACCGCCCCCAGCCGTTCCCGGGCGACGAGGTCTCGGATCGTGGAGAGGGAGCGCTTCACCATCGTTCGATGAAGACGTCAATGGTGCCGCCACAGGTGAGGCCGACCTCGAAGGCCTGCTCGTCGGCGATGCCGTAGGTGACGAGCCGGCTCACTCCCGACTCGAGCACGTCCTGGGCGTGGAGCATCACGTCGTTCTCGACGCACCCGCCACTGACCGAGCCCTCCATGTCGCCGTCCGACGACACGAGGAGCTTGGAACCTTCCCGGCGAGGAGCGGAGCCGTGCACGCGCACCACCGTGGCCACCGCGACCTGCTTGCCGGCGGCCCTCCAGCGATCGTAGGTGTCGAGTACGTCCTTCAACGCACCAGAACTCTAGATACGTTGCGGAGGCCCCCGGCCGGGGCGGTCAGCTCTCCTCCTCGGTGACCCGGGCGTCGGGATCGTGCGGCAGATCGGTGCGCCGGGCCCGCAGCAGGGCGAACGGGGTAGCGTGGAGCAGGTTGGAGACCCGCGACGTGTAGCAGTCGGCGTAGCGCTCGACCTGGCGGGCGAACAGGCTCTTGTCGATCCCGGCCCGCATCAGCGGGCCCCACGCCTCGTTGCGGAGCTGCCCGGCGGCGATCGCCAGCGGCATGATGACCAGGTCGAGCTCGGCGATCTCGCTGCGGACCCGTTCGATCTCGTTCCGGGGGCGGGGCACCTCGACCGGAGGCGGGGCGTACCGGAGGCGGGCCCGCTGCTCGGAGAGACGGAGAGTCGCCAGCCGGGCTTCGAGATCCACCTTGCGCTGCATCAGCTCGGTCAGCTCCTGCTGGCGCGGCTGGAACTCCATGAGGGCGCGCATCTCGCTCTCCAACTCCCGCAGGATGAGGGCGGTTCGCCAGCGCAGCAGCGCCTTGGAGTAGTGGACGTCGCCGAAGATGTGGTCGCCGACGTAGAGGATCTCGTCTCCGCCGAGACCGAGCGAGGCTTCGACCTGCCAGGCGCAACCCCCGAAGAAGACCCCGCCCGGCTCGATCGAGCCCGGGTGTGGCAGCAGCAGCGACGCCTCCTCGTCCACCACCTTGTAGAGGGGCCGGGTGTTGGTGAAGAAGCCCGGCTTGTCGGCCGAGACGATGATCGTGTCGAACAGGTCCCGCCATCCCTTCCCGTCGGGCAGGTAGGGGTCCACGGCGTAGGCCATCATCTGCTGGGTGTAGTCCCATTCGGCGTTGGTGATCAGCATGAGCTGCTTGCCCGCGTTGTGCTGGTCGAGCAGGGTGGGGACGATATCCGGGTCGGGCTCGACGAAGCGTTCCGGGTCGGCCACGATCGCCCGCTTCAGCTCCCCGGCGGCGTGGGCGGTGTCGAGCGCGTCCCGCACCGCCCGGTAGAGGCCCTGGTAACCGAGGCCTGGGGAGACGACCCCGGCGTCCATCAGGTCGACGAGTTGGGCGTAGAGGCTCGCCTCCGACAGCGAGAACAGGGTGTTGAGGAACTCGAACCGCTCCTCGGCCAGGTCGACGACGGTGCCGGCGTAGGTGGTCCGCATGGCGTCGAAGTCGAGGAAGCGGGTGCCGTGGGCGGCCCGGATCACCCACCCGAACCGGGTGGCTTTGAGCAGGTTGCCCTCGTCGAGGTCGATGGCGAGCCCGCGGATGACGGTGTTGGGATCGAAGCTCACGTCCGCCACCGGCCAGCCGTCGGCGAGGAGCCGCGCCTTGGCGTGCTCGAACGCCTCGGCCTCCCACTCCTGCACCCGGTAGTGGAGCAGGGTGTAGTCCATGTCGTAGCCGATGGCCCGGATCGACCGCAGGTTGACGGTGCGGTTGGCGAAGATGCCGCGCTCGGGGGGAATGGGGTCGCCGAACCTCATATGGGGCGGTATGCGACGTATTCGGGGTACCACATGGCGGCGGCGATCTCGGACTCGAGATCCGCCATCGGGGCGGCGAGCCCACTGGCGATGGCCTCTTCTGCCACTGCCATGGCGACCGACTTCGACACTTCGCGCATCCGGGAGATCGGCGGGAAGATCTGCCCGACGCTGAGGCACTCGTGGTCGACGAGGGCGGCGAGCGTCTTGGAGGCGGCGAGGAACATCTCGTCGCTGATGCGGGTGGCGCCGACGACGAGGGCCGCCAGCCCGATCCCGGGGAACACCACCACGTTGTTGGCCTGCCCGATGCAGTGGGTTCGCCCGCCCAGCTCCACCGGGGCGAAGGGGCTGCCGGTGGCGACGACGGCCCGCCCGCCGGTCCAGGCGAGGGCGTCCTCCGGCAGCACCTCGGTCTTGTTGGTGGGGTTGGAGAGGGCCATGATGATGGGCCGTTCGGCGTGGGCGGCGACGTGGCGCACCACCTCCTCGGTGAACAGGCCGGCAGTGCCGCTGACGCCGATGAGCACCGTCGCCGCGGCGTTGCGCACCACGTCGACGAGGCCGATCCGGGAATCGGAGATGTCCCAGCCGGCCACCGCGTCTCGGGGCACGGCAAGGGTGCGCTTGTGACCCGCCAGGTCGGGGCGGTCCTCGATCACCAGGCCCTTGCTGTCGAGCACGAAGATGTGGCGCTCGGCTTCGGCCCGGCTCGCCCCCTCGGCGATTATCGCCGTCAGCAGCTGGTTCCGGATGCCGGCCCCGGCCGAGCCGGCCCCGGCGATGACGACCCGGTGGTCGCGCATCCGGCCGCCGTGGAACGTGGTGGCGGCCATCAGCCCGGCGGCCACCATGGCGGCGGTGCCCTGGATGTCGTCGTTGAAGGAGGCGATCCGGTCGCGGTATTTCTCGAGGTTGTGGAAGCTGGTGCGGTTGGCGAAGTCCTCCCACTGCAGCAGGGCCCCGGGGTACACCTCGATGACGGCGTCGACGAACTCGGCGATGAACTCCTCGTACTCCTCGCCCCGCATCCGGGCGTCCCGGTAGCCGACGTAGAGCGGGTCGTGCAGCAGCTCCTCGTTGGTGGTCCCGACGTCGAGCGAGATGGGGATGCAGCGGCACGGCTGGATGCCGGCGGCCGCGGTGTAGAGGGCGAGCTTGCCAATGGGGATGCCCATGCCACCGGCGCCCTGGTCGCCGATGCCGAGGATCCGCTCGTTGTCGGTGACGACGATGACGGGTCGGTCCACCGGGGCGTGGTTGCGGAACGCCGCGACCATGTTGCCCCGGTCGCGGGGGGTGAGGTAGATGCCGCGGCCGCGGCGAAAGATGCTGCTCCAGTGGCGGCAAGCGGAGGCCACCGTCGGGGTGTAGACGATGGGCACCATCTCGGTGAGGTTCTCGAGCAGGAAGCGGTAGAAGAGCGTCTCGTTGCGATCCATCAGGGCGTTGAGATGGATGTTCTTCTCCATCTCGGTCGGCTTGTGGTCGAACTGCTCACGCACCCGCAGTATCTGCTCCTCGATGTTCGAGACACGATCGGGGAGCAGGCCGACCAGGCCGAAGGCTTCCCGTTCCTGGCGGGTGAAGGCGGTCCCCTTGTTGAGGAGGGGGGTGGAGAGCAGCTCCTGGCCCCGGGCGGCGAGCGGCATGTACCGCTCTCCGGTCTCGGGGTCGATACGCGGCCGGAAATCCGGCGTGGTGGGGGCGAAGGTCATATGCACAGCATACGCAGGGCGCCGTTTTCGCCTAGCCCCAACAGGCCCTTTCGGGCGGGCCGGTCAGCTCTTCCGGAAGAGGCGCCCGAACAGCAGCAGCACGAAGCCGAGGGCGGCGCCGAAGGCGGCGGCCTGGGGCGGGGTGAAAAGGACCTTGGAGTTCTCCAGTTTCACGTCGCGGGCGAACACGGCGCCGATGAAGCCTTCCTGCACCTCGACCTTGAAGGCGGCCAGGAGGCCGCTGCCGCTCTGGTGCATGCTGACGTCGCCGGCGGCGATGGTCATGTTGGAGCCGCTCTGGGTGGACTCGACGTTGCCGCCGACGAAGCAGAAGTTGGCGCCGGCCTGCCGGAAGGAGGCCGAGCCGGACACCATCACGGCGAGGCTCCCGGCCTGGGTGAGCTGGACCTCGTCGCCGGTGACGAGGGGGAAGAATCCTTGGCGGGCGATGATCTCGGAGGGGTGGGCGTCGTCGGCGGTCATGCCGGCTCCTTTCGTTGCTGCGGTGCGGTCTCTTCGGCGAGGTCTTCGACGACCTGCTCGACCTGCATGCGGGTGGCCGTGATGCGCTCCCGGCAGAGGCGGATCAGCTCGGCGGCGCGGGTGACCTTGACGGCGAGCACGTCGACATCGACCTGGTCGTCCTCGATCTCGGTCAGGATCTCTTCGAGTTCCTGCATCGCCTCGGCGTATCCGAGCTGTTTGGCGGGCTTGGTCACGTTGGCTCCTCCCCGCCGACGTTAGTTCTCTCGGGGGACGTACGGACGGTGGAGGCGACGACGCTGCCGATGGTGCCGCCCGCCACCTCGGTGGTGAGAGCGTCGCCGGGCTCGACCTGGGAGGGGTCTCGCACCAGTGCCCCGGCGTCGTCGCGGGTGAGCGACCAGCCGCGGGCGAGGACCCTTCGGGGGTCGTGGGCGTTGGCCCGGGCCTCGGCCGTGGCGAGGCGGATCCCCGCCGCGGCGACCCCGCGCCGCCCGGCCATGGCGAGCCGGGTCCGGCGATGGGCGACGTCGGCGGCAGCGCCGCGCAGTCTCCGGGCGGTGGCGCCGTCGAGGCGGCCGGCGGCGTGTGCCACGGTGGCGGCGGCCGGCTGCAGGGCGGCGAGGCCGCCGCGCCCGGTGCGCCGGGCCGCGGTGTGGAGGCCCTCGTCGCCGCGTCGCAGCAGGGCACGGGCGACACGGGTGAGGTGGCGTACGGCGGAGGCGTGGCGGTGGTCCTCCCCTTCCAGGCGCACCGCGACGGCTCGGCGGAGCCGGGCCCCGTGGCGGTCGAGGTGTTGCCGGAACCCGGTCACCATGGCGACGAGGGCCGCGCCGCAGGCGGTGGGGGTCTTGAGGGCGCGGGAGGCCACCCGATCGGCGACGGTGACGTCGATCTCGTGCCCGATCCCGGTGAAGACCGGCACCGGGGAGGTGGCAATGGCCCGGGCCACCGGCTCGGCGTCGAAGGCGGCGAGGTCGGTCTGGGCGCCGCCGCCCCGCACCAGGGCGACCACGTCGGCGGGTGCGGCGGCGGCCCGGGCGAGGGCGGCGACGATGGCGGCTTCGGCCCCGGCCCCCTGGACGACGGCGTGGTGGACGCGCACCGTCCAGGCGTAGCCGCTGCGGCGCAGCTCGTCGAGGAAGTCGGCTTCGGCTGCGCTGCCGACGCTGGTGACGAGGCCGACTCGGAGTGGCACCGGCGGGACCGGCAACGCCGCGTTGCGGTCGAGCAGGCCTTCGGTGGAGAGGGCCCGGATGAGGCGCTCCCGCTCGGCGGCGAGCCTTCCGAGGGTGTAGTCGGCGTCGATCCAGGTCATGCGCAGTTGCACGGTGCCGCGGGCCGGGTAGTGGCTGACCCGTCCCCGGATCCGCACCTCGACGCCGTCGGTCATGCGAACGGCGCCGGTGCGCTGCAAGAGCCGGTTGACGGCGTCCTTGTCGGAGGCGAACAGGGTCACCGGGAGCATCGCTTCGGGGATGGCGCCGGGCTCGCCGGGGTCGACCAGGCTGAAGTAGACGTGGCCCGACTGGGGACGGCTCAGGTCCCGGATCTCGCCTCGCACCCACACCTCTTCGGGGAAGGCACGCCCGACGGCGCGGCCGATACCGGCGGAGAGATCGGCGACGGTGAAGGTGGGCTCATCCACGCTCGCGACGCTAGCGAGGGTGGGCGACGCTGGGGAGAGGATCGATCAGGGGAGGCCGGCGGCGGCCTCGTACTGGGGGCGACGGATCCGGTAGATGCATTCCCGGCTCAGGTCGTCGGCGGCCTGTCCGAGCTTCGGGGCGATCGACTCGAGCTGCAGGCCGCAGCGTTCGGCGACGCCTCGGCTGCGGGAGTTGGTCTCGTCGCAGCGGATCGTGACGTCGGCGGCGCCGAGGTGGTCGAAGGCGAGCCGGATGGCGGCGCCGGCGGCCTCGGTGACGTAACCGCGGCCTTCGTGGTCCCGGTCGACGAAGTAGCCGACCCCGTACTCGCCGGCGTCGCGGTCGGCGATCGTCACCACCACCTGGACGACGAGAGCGCCGCCGCCCTGCTCGAAACCGCCCATGAAGTAGATCTGTCCCTCGTCCCAGCCGCGGGCGAAGTGGCGGAGCAGCCCTTCGGCGTCCTCCAACAAATCGATCGCCAGCGCCGGGTTGCCCTCCTCGAAGGGCAGGAGGTGCTCCCGGTTGTTGCGGCACAGCTCGTAGTAGGCGGGAACGTCCTCGGGCCGGTAGGGGCGGACGACGAGCCGTTTGGTGGTGAGGGAATCGGGGAGTTCCATGGGACCTAACGCTAGCGGTGCGGGTGGGGGGCGGAGGGCAAGCGGCAGGCAACTAGGGCCGGATCGGCAGGTTCTCGCGGTACCCGGCCATGAGCAGGGTCCCACGACCGTCGACGACCGCGACGACCGCCCGGTCGTACGGCCGGGGCGCTTCCCCCGAGGCCGTCGGCTCCTGCGTCACCGTCAACGGCCCGTCGAGGTAGCAGAGGATCACGGTCTGGCCGGCGTCGAGGCCACCGAGGGACCCGTCGGAGCTTCCGCCGGGAATCCACCTCTCGGCTCCGGCCGCATCGGTCTCCAGCGCCGCCGCCACCGTGAACGCGGAGCCGTAGTCGTGGGCCTGGGCGGCACAGATCTCGCCGGGCTCGACTCTGCCGCACGCCGACAGGGCGAGGATCACGCCTGCCGCCACGATCCCGTGCCCCAACCTGCTCATCCGAGTCTCGATTCGCGGGATGCCATGCAACTTGATCTCATCCTCGGCACCTTCTGGCCTATATTCCCAAACGGGAGGTCATGATGCACAAAGCACGACTCATTCCAGTCTCCGGGATCAGCAGCGAGATCGAAGCGGAGCAAAGGGCGGCCTCTGCGCTCCTCGCCGTCCTGACGGTTGTGCGCGATCTCTCCTTGGAGCTCCTCACACCGCTCGGCGCCTCGAGGGCACATCGCGCCACCGTGGAGGCGTTTACCGAGGTCGTCTACCACCATGAGGGCCGCAAGATTCGCCCCGACGGTCTCATCCGTGTGACGTTCGGCAAATCATCTTGGACTGCCCTCGTCGAGGTGAAGACCCGGGAGGCGATGCTCGATGTGGAGCAGATCAACGCCTACTGGGACATCGCGCGCACTGAGAAGTACGACCACGTCCTGACGATCTCGAACGAGATCTCGCCCATCCCCGGTGAGCACCCCACTCCTGGGCTCCGGGTTCGGTCGAACTCACCGGTTCAAGTGTCCCATCTCTCCTGGACGGCGATCCTCACCACCGCGACCCGGATCAAGCAGCACCGCGGTGTCGAGGATCCCGAGCAGGCATGGATCCTGAGCGAACTGATCCGATACCTGGAGCATCCATCATCGGGAGCGCTGGCGTTCGAGGACATGGGCCCACATTGGGTTTCCGTGCGAGACGGAGCCCGGCTCGGCACGCTGGCTCGCAGGGACGACGGCTTGGCCGATATCGCGAGCCGCTTCGAGCAGCTCATCCGCTACGCAGCGCTCATACTGGGATCTCAGATCGGTGAGGACGTCACGCCGATCCTGTCCCGGTCACAGCGCGACAACCCGGCGGCACGTGTCGCCGCACTCGCCGAGGGCCTCGTCCATGGCGGGACCCTCGAGGGATCCCTTCGGATCGCCAACACGGCCGGCGACATCGCCATCACGGTCGACCTCCGCGCCCAGCAACTCTGCGCGTCGCTCGCCTTCCGCGCCCCCGAAGACCGTGGCGCCCGGGCACGGGTGACGTGGCTGGCGAAGCAGCTCGAGGACTCGCCCGACTCCCTGTCGATCGAGGCGTTCGCGAAGAGCGCGCATCATCCGATCTCTGCCAACCTCGGCGCGGTGCGAGAAGATCGCGCGCTCCTCCTCGATGACCGACACCGGACACCCACACGCTTCCGAGTCCTCCAGCGTGCCGCCATGGGCATGGCGAGGAAGGGGGGAGGGAAGCGCTCGGCCGGCTTCGCTCAGTCCGTTCTCGACCTCATCACCTCGTTCTACGAGGCGGTCGTCCAGAACATCAGCCCCTGGCAGCCTCCGGCGCCGAAGATCAAGCGAGTCGAACCAGAACCCGAGATCGAGCCTGAGCGCCCGAGCCCATTCCTCCCGGCCAGGGTCATCGAGGAACACATCGAGTCCTGACCCCCCATCGCGCCCTTCCCCGTCGCTACTATCCGGATGGCCCAACGGGGATCGCGTGAAGACCCTGACGCCTGCTGCATTCAATCGGGCACGCGGCATGATCGTCGCCTGGGGACGGCCGCTCGACCAGGCACGCTTCGACTGCCACTTCGCCTTCGGCCCCTGCCGCAACGTCTACGTCGAACTCGGCGAGTTCCAGAACCCCGACGGCGGCTTCGGCAACGCCCTCGAGCCCGATCTGCGCACCGCGGCGTCGTCGGCGATCGCCACCCTCACCGGCCTCGAGATCGCCCGGGAGTTCGACATCCCGGCCGACCAGCCCGTGATCGGGCGGGCCACCGACTGGCTCGTCGAGCACTACGACGACGCCCGCGACGTCTGGCCGATCGTGCCGCCCGAGGTGGAGGACGCCCCCCACGCCCCCTGGTGGAGCTACGCCACCACCGCAGAGACCTTCGGCTCCTTCCACGTCAACCCCACCATTGCCATCGCCGGCCTGCTCCACACCTTCACCCGCCTCGTGCCCCCGCCGTTCCTCGCCCACCTCGACGAGGTCTCCCGCCGCCGCCTCGACGGGACCGCCGGGGAGATGGGCATGTTCGACGTCCTCTGCTGGATGGACCTCGCCGTGGTGGTCGATCCCCCGTTCCGGGACGAGATCTACCAGGCCCTGCGGGCCGCCGTCCCCCATCTCGTCCAGACCAATCCCGCCACCTGGCAGGAGTACGGGCTGACCCCCATCGACGTCGCTCCCAAACCCTCGGCGCCACTCGCCGCCGCCCTCCCGCCCGGGGTGATGGACGCCTACCTCGACCACCTCATCGACACCCAACTCCCCGACGGGAGCTGGCCGCTGTCCTGGTCGTGGGCCGACCTCCACCCCGCCGCGTGGCGGGAAGCCGAGCAGGATTGGAAGGGCTTCCGGGCCGTCGCCATCCTCTCCGCCCTCAACGAATGGGGCCGGATCGAGCACAAGTAGTCAAGAGCCTCCTCAACGTGAGGTAACTTGACCCCTTGTGACCACAATTCGTTCCTACGCCACCCGCTTCTTCACCTCGCGGGGAAGCGCCGCATTCGTCGTGGCGGCGCTCGCCGTCGGCATCATCGCCGGGCTCGCCGCCGCCCTGCTCGTCGAGTCCCTCACCTGGGTCGGCAACGTCCCCGACTACCTCTCCGACGACGTCTCCCTCGGCCGCTGGGCGCCGCTGTTCGCCATCCCGGCCGGCATGTTCGTCTCCTGGCTGCTGGCCCGCCGCTACGGCCACGAAATCGAGAGCGGCGGCGTCACCGAGACCATGGTCGGGGTCTCGCTCCGGGCCGGCTACCTCACCACCCGCACCATCGGACCCAAGATCGTCGCCACCGCCGCCACCCTCGGCACCGGAGGCTCCGGCGGACGAGAGGGCCCGATCGTTCTCATCGGCGCCGCCATCGGCTCCTCCCTCGCCCGCTACACCCACTTCGGCGAGGACCAGATCCGCAGCCTGGTAGCCGCCGGGGCCGGCGCCGGCATCGGCGCCTCCTTCAACGCCCCCATCGCCGGCATGCTCTTCGCCCTCGAGGTCATCCTCGGCAACTTCGCCATCCGGCACCTCAACGCGGTGGTCGTCGCCTCCGTTGCTGCCGCCGTCACCACCCACAGCATCGTCGGCCAGGAGCGTTTCCTGTCGGCCCCGACCCACAGCCTCGACGACCCCCGCGAGCTGCTGCTCTACGTCCTGCTCGGATTGGTCGCCACCGTCGCCGCCGTGCTCTTCCTCCGCACCCTCAACCGGGTGGAGAAGGAGATGCACGGCCGCTCCTACCCCGACTGGCTCCGACCACTCATCGGCGGCCTCAGCGTCGGGCTCATCGGCGTCATCGAGCCCCGGGTGCTGGGCACCGGCCAGGAGTTCCTCGCCCACCTGGTGCGCCTCGGCCCCGACAGCGACCAGCTGTGGGACGTCCTCCTCGCCCTCGGCCTGCTCAAGATGCTCACCAGCGCCATCACCCGCTCCGGAGGCGGCTCCGGCGGGACCCTCATGCCGAGCCTCTTCATCGGGGGCGCCCTCGGCGCCGCCATGGCGCAGATGATCGCCCCGGTGTGGGGCTTCTCCGAGCTCAACGTCGGAGCCTTCGCCCTCATCGGGATGGCCGCCTCCTTCGCCGCCGTGGCCCGCGCCCCACTCACCGCCATCCTCATCGTCTTCGAGGTCAGCGGGAGCTACAACCTCGTGCTGCCGCTCATGCTCGGCGTCGCCCTCGCCACCCTGCTCGCCGAACGCCTCTTCTCGGAGTCGTCGTACACCCTGCCGCTGATGCGCAAGGGCATCCACCTCCTCGCCACCGAAGACATCGACCTACTCGACACCGTCACCGTCGAGGAGGTGATGAG
>CAYQEC010000017.1:0-53666 GCA_964416425.1 uncultured Acidimicrobiaceae bacterium
CCCAGTCAAGCGCGCTAACCAAGCTGCGCCACAGCCCGTAGGGCGATTCTACCCCGTCCCCTCACCGGATCCGCTGTAGGAGGCCGCCAGTGAGGCGAACACGACGATGTTCTCGAGGTAGTGCCCGGTTGCCTCGTCGAACGCCCCGCCGCAGGTGATCAGGCGCAGGACGGCCTGGTCGGTCGCGCCGTAGACGAGCTGGGTCGGGAACTCGTCCTTCGGGTAACGGCCGATCGTGTCCACTCTGAACACCGCGACCACGCCGTCGGCCCGGGTGATCAGGACCTCGTCTTTCGGCCGCAGGTCTCCCACCTTGAAGAACACCGACGGACCCTCGCGGGCGGAGTCGACGTGCCCCACGATGATCGCCGGGCCGGGTGCGCCCGGGGTCGACGAGTTCCGATACCACGCCGCCTCGTTGTAGTGCGGGCCCGGCGCCGGTACCTCCACCGTGTTCTCTGCGGTCAGGCCCACTTGCTGCAGCACCGACTCCACGCCGATTGACGGGATGTCGATGGCGACCGGCTCCGACGAAGCCAACACCGGGAACTTCACGGCGCTCGGACCAGCGGCGGACTCGGTGGAGGACCCCGGCACGGACGGCGCAGGCTGCCGGGCGGCCTGATCCTCGGTGGCAACCGGCCCCGGCAACGTCGGCTCGGGACGCTCGACGACGATCGGGACCGTGACGGACGGCGGCGGCTGCGGGGCACGGGTCTGGGCAGCGACCGAGACTGCCATGGCGGTCGCTCCGCTCGCCACCAAGATGCCGGCAGCCACCGTAACGACCAGGTTACGACGACGCCCGCGCATCAGGAACTCCTCGAGCTCGGACTCGCTAGACCGATGAGCCTCTCCGGCTCGCACGCCTACCGAAAGCGAAGGCTCCGACTCCACCAGCGAGAAGAGCAGCCCCGACCACCAGCAGGCCCACGTTCTCGACACCCGATGTCGAGCCACCACCGGTGTTGACACCCCCGGTCGGAGGGGTGGAAGTCGTGGTGGTCGTCGCGGGTGTGGTGGTCGTCGTGGTATCGGAAGGTGTGGTGGTGGAGGTCGTGGAGGTCGTGGACGTCGTGGACGTCGTCGAGGTCGTGGTGGTAGTCGTCGGAGGAGACGCGCACGGCGGGACCGTGATGGTATTGGTGTCCAACGTGACCGCGCCGTTTCGTGCCAGCACAGCGCCTTCGACCGTGGCTCCGGTCGTGAGCGTGATGGACGTCAACGCCATGACGGTGCCCCGGAGGGAAGAACCCGTTCCGAGCGTGGCCGAGCTGCCGACCTGCCAGAAGACGTGGCAGGCATCGGCACCGTTGACGAGGGTCACGCTGCTGGAGCTGGCGGTGACGAGTGTGCTCGCCATCTGGAAGATGAAGACGGCATCGGGGTCGCCGGCGGCGTCGAGCGTGAGCGTCCCGGTGATCCCAAACGTGCCATCCTCCGAGGCGTAGACCCCGGGCGCCAGGGTTTGGCCACCGAGTTCCGTGGCGATGGTGGTCACCGGTCCGCGTCCGGCGGCGTCGTTGTACGCCGTGACCAGATCGGTCTTGGCCAGCTCGGCCACGGCGTCGGTCGCATGGAGCTCGCCGTCCAACGTGACCGAAGCGAATCCGGTCACCGCGGTGCCCGGGTGCAAGCCGACATCTCCGGTGATGGTGGTCGGCCCGGTGTTGGTGATGGTGGAGCCGGCCAGAACCGCGAAGTAACCGGCCGTTCCGAGGTCTACAGGCGCCTCCTGGGCCCGCGACGTCGTGCCGAACACGAAGAGGGCGGGAAAGATGACCAGAAGGGCAACCGCAATGCGGCGCGCCGCGTCTCCGCTCAGCAAACGTTGTGTAACAGACATCTCATAATTATCGAGACCCTGGCAACAACAGTCAAGGATGGTTCCCCTTATGGACAACCACTCGATCGCGACCCGAACCCACCGCTCAGCCGGCGAACTGGCGGTGGCGGCGCCGGGTCACGATGTGCAGCGGGGTTCCCATGAAGTCGTACTCCTGGCGCAGGCGGTTCTCCAGGTACCGCACGTAGTCGGCGCTGAGGTCGCCGCCACGAGCGAAGAAGATGAACGTCGGCGGCGAATCCTCCGCCTGCACCGCGTAGATGATGCGGGGCCGCTTCCCCCGCTGCATCGGCGGCGGATGCGCCTCCTGCCAGGCCCGCACCTGCCGGTTCAGCTCCGGGGTCGGGATCCGGTAGCGGCGATGCTCCAACACCACCCGCACCGCCTCCGGGAGGCGATGGATCCGGCTCCCCGTCTTCGCCGCCAACCGCAGCACCGGCGCCCACGACACGAAGGCGAGACGGTCCGCCACCGAATCCTCGGTGGCAAGCCTGGTCTCGGTGTCGACCAGGTCCCACTTGTTCAACAGCACGATGAGGCCGGCCCCAGCCGCCACGATCTCCTCCGCCAGCCGCTGCTCCTGATGGGTGGCGCCGTCGACGGCGTCGATCATCAGCAACGCCACGTCGGCGTGGCGCAGCACCTCCCGGGCCCGCAGCACCGCGTAGTACTCCACGTCGTCTTTGATGCGGGTGCGCCGCTTGATGCCGGCGGTGTCGACGATCTCGAACGGCTCCCCGTCCAGCTCCACCACCAGGTTGATCGGGTCCCGGGTCGTGCCCGGGAAGTCCGACACCAGCACCCGCTCCTCCCCCGCCAGCTGGTTGAGCAGCGTCGACTTCCCCACGTTGGGGCGCCCGATGATCGCCAGGCTCGCCAGCGCCTGCTCCGGGCCCTCCTCCTCCGGCTCGGGCAGCAACTCCACCAGCCGGTCGAGTACGTCGCCGGTGCCGCGTCCGTGGAGCGCCGAGATCGGCATCGGCTCTCCCAGGCCCAGCGACCAGAGATGGGCCAGGTCGGTCTCCTGCTTGGGGCTGTCCACCTTGTTGGCCACCAGCACGAACGGCGTCCCGGCCCGCTGCAGCATGCGGGCCACCCCCTGGTCGTCGTCGACGATCGAGGCGGTGGCGTCCGCCACGAACAGGACCACGTCGGCCGCCCCCGCCGCCGCCTCCGCCTGGTCCCGGATCCCGGCGGTGAGCCGCTCCTCCGGATTCAGCTCCCAGCCCCCGGTGTCGACCAGCAGGAACTCGCGGCCGTCCCACTCGGCGGTGAACTCGCGCCGGTCGCGCGTCACTCCCGCCTGCTCGTCGACCACCGCCGCCTTGCGCCGCAGGATCCGGTTCACCAGGGTCGACTTGCCGACGTTGGGCCGGCCCAGCACCGCCACCACCGGAAGCCGGCTCATCGCCCCACCGCCGCCAGCAACCCGGCCACGGTAGGCGCCGCCACCGTGATCGACGCCCCGGTGCGGGCGGCGACCTCCTCCACCGTCACCTCGTCGAGGAACCGCCCACCCGGCACGGCGATATCGGGGATCAAGTAGCGGCCAAGCGCATCGCCGTCGCCGCCGATCGCCCGCTCCACGTCCGACCCCACCAGCAGGCCGGAGACGGCCACGTTCCCCCCGAAGAACTCGTTGCGCACCGGGAGGACCCGCAGGTTGGTGCCCGCCAGGGCCTCCAGCCGCGGCCGCACCGGCTCCAGCACCCGGGCCCCGTACTCGCCGGTGACGACCACCACCGACCCCGGATCGGTCACCGACCCGCCGCCGGGCCGGGGCTCCCGATACCCCCACGCCGGCGCCGCCGGCAAGGTGCGCCACTCCCCCGTCACCGCCGGCGCCGCCCCCGCCGCTCCGGCCTCGACCCGGTCCAGCTCGGCGTAGAAGGCCCGCGCCATCCCGATCCCGTTCTCGTGCTGCGGGAACCCCTCGTACGCCTCCGCCTCCGGAAACGGGAGCCCGGCCACCAGGTACAGCTCGTCGGAGGCGAAGAACAGCCGCCGCCCCAGCAGCTCATGGGCCCGCTCCTGCCAGAACGCCACCGCCTCCAGGTCGCGGCGGGCCTGGGTCGGGGTGTGCACCATCAGCCGCCCCTCCCGGTTGAAGCGGGACAGCCCGAGCGGCACGATGCCGACCGACGCCAGCGCCGGGTAGCGGACCAGGATCTCGGCGCAGGTGCGCTCCAGCGCCGCCTCGCCGTTGATGCCGGGACAGAGCACCACCTGGCCGTGCACCTCCACCCCGCGGTCGAGCAGCCCCCGCAGCCAACGCAGCGAGGTGCCGCCGCGCGGGTTGCGCAGCATCCCGGCCCGCACCTCCGGGTCGGTGGCGTGGATCGACACGTAGAGCGGCCCGAGCCGCTCCTCCACCACCCGGGCCAGGTCCATCTCGGTGAAGCGGGTCAGGGTGGTGAAATTGCCGTAGAGGAACGAGAGGCGGTAGTCGTCGTCCTTCAGGTACAACGTCTGGCGCATCCCGGGCGGGAGCTGGTAGATGAAACAGAACTCGCAGTGGTTGTCGCAGGTCTGGACCCGGTCGAAGATCGAGGAGTTGAGGCGCAGCCCGAGCGGGGCCCCGGGGCGCTTGTCGATCGCCACCTCCCAGGTGGCGGCTTCCCGCCGCACCCCCAAAGTCACCGCGGCGTCGTCGACGAGCTGCTGGTACTCGATGACGTCGGTGGGCGCGACGCCGTTGACGGCGAGGATCTCGTCGCCCTCGCGCAAACCGGCGCCCGCGGCGGGGCTGCCAGGTACGACCTCGAGAACCGTCGGATACGACATGAAGACGACAGGATAGGGGTGACCCCGACCGTCGGGCTCACGCTCCCGCCCGCCCTACCATCGCGGGCATGGTACGGAAGGTCCTGCTGGCCGAACCCCGCGGTTTCTGCGCCGGGGTCGAGATGGCGATCAAGGCCCTCACCTGGATGGTGCGGGTCTTCGAGCCGCCCGTCTACTGCTACCACGAGATCGTGCACAACGCGGCGGTGGTGGCGGCGTTCGAGCGGGCCGGGGTCGTCTTCGTCGACGACGTCGACGACATCCCGCCCGGCAGCCCCGTGATGCTCTCCGCCCACGGCTCCGCCCCCGAGGTCGTCACCGGCGCCGAAGCCCGGGCCGCAGTGATGGTCGACGCGGTGTGCCCCCTCGTCACCAAGGTCCACCACGAGGTGAAGATGATGGCGGGCCGCGGCTACGACATCATCTACGTCGGCCACGAAGGCCACGACGAGGCGGTCGGCGCCGTCGCCGAAGCGCCCACCGCCGTCACCCTGGTCGACCCCGACGACGGGCTCGCCTTCTTCGCCCCCAACGACGGAGGACGGGTGGCGCTGCTGGCCCAGACCACCCTCGGCATGTTCGAATGGGAAGGCGTGCTCGACGAGGCCCGGGCCCGCTATCCCGAGCTGCACACCGCCCGCCGCAGCGACCTCTGCTACGCCACCACCAACCGCCAGACCGCGGTGCAGGAGCTGGCGGCCCGCGCCGACGTGGTGCTCGTCGTCGGATCCGAGAACTCCTCCAACACCCAGGCCCTGGTGCGGGTCGCCCGCCAGGGAGGCGCCGCGGCCTACCGGGTCGACGGGCCCGACGGCATCGACCCCGCCTGGTTGGAAGGCCGCGAGGTGGTCGGGGTCACCGCCGGAGCCTCGGCCCCCGACCAGCGGGTACAGGAGGTCATCAACGCCGTCGGACCGAGCGAGGGCGTCGACCTGGTGCGGGTCACCGGGGAGGACGAGTACTTCCCGCTGCCGCCGTCGCTGCGCAAGTTCGTCCTCACGTTGCAGGCCGTGGTCGAGGGGGCGTTCGCCGCCCGCCACCCGGGCCGTCCCGGGCCGATCGAAGACGACCGGGCCTGGAGCGCCACCGAAGCCCTCGCCCTGCTCGACGTGTAGCGCGTGACCACCCGCGTCAGCAGTCGGCGAGTGCCGCCAGACTTCGGCAGATCTCGCGGCGTGGAAACCGCAACGCGCCGATCCTCGTCGTGAGGAACGCCTTCGGCACTGGTTGCAGGTTGTCGAATGACGCCGCGCACGGGATGTCGAGGCCCTGCTCGACGTCGAGCGGAATCTCGGTGGGTATGCCCCGCACCGTCTTGGTGACCGGCGCCACCACGATGGAACGGAGCACCGGGATCGCCTCCGTCCGGGTGACGACGAGCACCGGCCTCCGCTTGTCCTCGGCCTCGGCCCACCAGATGTCGCCCTGGATGGGCGTCACCACGGCTCCTCGCTAATCATGCGCACGCCTGCCTCCTCGGCCCAGGCAAGCTCCTCGTCGGTCTGCGGGCGGACCCGGTAGCCGGAGACGATGGCGTCCGCGGTGTGAGCGCGCCGGGTCTGCTCGATCAAGACCGCCAGCCCGCGCCGCACCGCGTCCGAGCGAGACTCGACCACACCTTCCTTCACCAGCTCGTCGACCGACGCTGCCAGGGAGTCGTCGATCCGGGTCACCAACTGTGTCATGCGCAGAGCATAGCATTTTGCATTGCAGGCGTGAGCCCGGTCTTTGCGACGTCTGAACGACTCCCGGCCCTATCTGACCGGCGGCCGGGGCGTCAGGTGCTGCTCGATGATCTGCTTCACCCGCTCGGGGTCGTCCGGGCTGATGAACGGCTTCACGAAACGCCCGGTGTCGATGACGAGGGCGGTCTGCTTCGAGGGCCGTTGTGGGTCGAGGTGGGCCCACCGGTCCGGGCGAGTCGTCCCCCAGATGCGCCACTTCCCGCTGAACGCCCCGGTCGGGACGAGTTCGACACCGACGATCCTCTCGTACCGGATCCGCTTCCGGGTCCCGAACGGCGCGTAGTACCCGCCGATCCGGAGTCCGTCACCGGTGCAGGTGATCCACCGGTCCCGATACAGCACATCATGGGGCCCCGCTGCCGACATCTCGCCTCCCGGCGCCTGGTTCTCCCCTCCATCGTACGATGCCGCCGCGGCGGCGCGTCAGCCCCGCTCCGCCGGGTGGCTGCGCTCCGCCTGGGCGACGAGGGCCAGCACCACCTCGATCACCTGGTCCGCCGTCATGCGACTCGTGTCGACGATGACGGCGTCGGCCGCCGGCTGCAACGGCGACGTCTCCCGGGTCGAGTCGAACTCGTCGCGGCGGCGCAGGTCGGCCTCCACCGCCGCCACGTCGGCGTCGGCCGCCTCGGCGTCGCCGGCCCGCCGCGCCGCCCGCACCTCGGGCCGGGCCGAGAGGAACACCTTCACCGGCGCCAGCGGGAACACCACCGTGCCGATGTCGCGACCCTCGACCACCGCGCTCCCGCCCCGCTCCGCCACCCATTCCCGCTGGATGGCGACCACGATGCGCCGCACCTCCGGGATGGCCGACACCGGGCTCACCGCGGCGGTCACCTCCGCCGAACGCGCCTCGGTGCCCACCGGGCGGCCATCGAGGCGCACCTCGCCGTCCTCGTAGGCGATGGCGGCCCTCGCCACCGCTGGCACCACCGCGGCGTCGTCCGACGGGTCCACCCCGGCCTCCAGCACCGCCAAGGTGGCGGCCCGGTAGGTGGCGCCGGTGTCGAGGTACCCGATGCCGAGGGCCTTCGCCACCCCCCGGGCCACGGTCGACTTCCCGACGCCGCTCGGACCGTCTATCGCGATGACCACAACGCCTCCAACGCTCGGTAGAAGCCGGGCCACGACACGTCCGCCACGTCCGAGTCGACGATGCGCACCGGGCCGGTGGCCCCGGTGGCCGCCACCGCCGCCGCCATCGCCATGCGGTGATCGCCGGCGCTCTCCACGGTGCCGGCGTCGAGGAACCCGGTACCGAGCACCGAGAACCCATCCTGGTGGGGCTCGGCCCCGCCCCCCAGGTCCCGGATCAGCGCCACGGTGGTGGCGATCCGATCGCTCTCCTTGACGCGCAACTCGGCGGCGTCGGCCACCGTCGTCACCCCCTCGGCGTACGCCCCCAGCACCGCCACCAGCGGCAGCTCGTCGAGGGCGGCGACCGCCAGCTCCCCCTCCACCCGGGTGGCGTGCAGGCCCCGACCGTGGACCGTCACGGTGCCGACCGGGTCCCCCAGCAGCGACCCGGTGACCTCGCCCTCGATCACCGCCCCCATCGCCTCCAACACCTGCAGGAAACCGATCCGGCCCGGGTTGAGGCACACCCCGGGCGTCACCACCGTCGACCCGGGCAGGATCGCCGCCGCCGCCCACAGGAACGCCGCCGACGACGGGTCGCCCGGGATCTCGTAACGGAACGGAGGCACCGGGCCCGGGAACACCCGGAAGGCGCGGCCATCCTCCCGCTCCCCCAGCCCCATCGTCTCCAGCCACCGTTCGGTGTGGTCGCGAAACCCGGGAGGGCTGCTCACCCGGGAGGGCCCGTCGGCCTGGAGGGCGGCAAAGGCGAACGCCGAGCGCACCTGGGCCGAGGCGATCTCCAGCTCGACGTCGGCGCCGTGGAGCAGGCCGTCGCCTCCCACCCTGATCGGGGCGGTGCCCCTCTCCGTCAGCTCCACCGTCGCCCCCAGCGCCGCCAGCGGCGCCACCAGCCGGCGCATCGGGCGGCGATTCAGGGAGGCGTCCCCGGTCAAGGTGGAACGGAACGGGCGCCCCGCCAGGGCGCCGGCGAGGAGCCGCATCGTGGTGCCCGAGTTGCCGCAGTCGAGCGGTGCCCCGGGATCGCCCCAGGCTGCCACCCCGGGGCCGCTGACCCGGGAGCCGTCCACCGTCGCCCCGAGACGGGCGACGGCACTCCGGGTCGAGGCGACGTCACGGCCCGGGCCCGGGTTCGCCACCTCGCTCACCCCGCCCGCCATGGCGGCCAGCAGGTAGGCGCGATGGGACAGCGACTTGTCACCGGGCACCCGCACCTCGGCCCGGAACGGCCCGGACGGGGGTTGCAGCGTGTGTTCGCCGCCGTCCCGCGCCATCAGATCTCCTCGGTCATCGGTGCCGGGGCATCTTGCCACGTCGCCCCCGCCTCCGAGTAGAGCGAACGCACCTCGGCGATCGTGAGGGGCCGGTGGGCGCCCGGCCGCAACGCCTGATCGTGCACCCCGCCGATGGCGGTGCGCACCAGCCGCCGCACCGGATGCCCCAGCGCCTCCATCATGCGCCGGATCTCCCGCTTCCGGCCCTCGGTCATCACCACCTCCACCAACGTCTCGCCGGGGCGCCGCGCCACGAGGCGGGTGGCGGCGGCCCGGGCCGGTCCGTCGTCGAGGTCGACCCCGATCGTGAGGCGGCCCAGGGCCCGGTCCGCCAGGTCACCCTCCACCAGCACGGTGTAGGTCTTGGTCACCCCGTAGCGGGGATGGGTCACCAGGTTGGCGAGGGTGCCGTCGTTGGTGAGCAGCAGCAGCCCCTCCGAGGCGGCGTCGAGACGGCCCACCGGGAACACCCGCGGCTCGGCCGGGACCAGCTCGACCACGGTGGGCCGGCCCTGCGGGTCGGAGGCCGTGCTGACGACGCCGACCGGCTTGTAAGCGAGGTAGGAGACGAGGCCGGGCAGCAACGGCACCGGGACCCCGTCGACCGCCACCTTCGCCACCACCGGGTCGATCTGCTGGCCGATCCGGGCCGGCACCCCGTCGACCGTCACCCGACCGCGCCGGATCCACTCCTCGGCCCGGCGCCGCGACGCCAGCCCGCTGCGGGCGATCAGCTTGTGGAGCCGCTCGATGATTCCTCCGGGCGGAAGGGGCGCTCCAGGGCGTCCACGACTTCGGCGGGCGGCACGTGGTCGGCCAGCGGCGGCAGGTCCCCCAGCTCGCCGATGCCGAGTTTCTCCAGGAACAGTTCGGTCGTGCCGTACAGCACCGCCTGACCCGGGCCGGGGGCGTGGCCCACTTCGATCACCAGCCCGCGTCGCGCCAGCGTCTGCAGCGCCCGCTCCGAATCCACCCCCCGGATCTCGGCGACCTGGCCCCGCGACACCGGCTGGCGGTAGGCCACCACCGCCAACGTCTCGAGGGCGGCGCCGGAGAGCCGGGCCGCCCGCTCCGTGGCGGCGAAGCGCTCCAGGAAGGGCCGCGCCTCGGGGCGGGTGTAGAGGCGCCATCCCCCGGCGATCTCACGCAGCACGATCCCCCGCTCGGTGGCGGCCAGGTCGTCGCGCAACCCGGCCAGCTCCCCCTCGATGTCCGCCAGCGGCTTCTCGGTCAGCTCGGCGATCTCGGCGGCCGTCACCGGTTCCTCCGCCACGAACAGGATCGCCTCGATGACGGCCCGTGTCTCCATCAGGCGCTCCATTCGCTGCGGCCGATGAACGGTTCCAGCCCCTCCGGGGCCCCGTCGACGCGATGGGTGACGACGATCGGGGCGTCACGGTGCTCCTGGGCCACCCCGAGCACGCCCCAGCGGGCCAGTTCCAGCAGCGCGAGGAAGTACACGACGACCTCGATGGGGCGCTCACACTCCGCCACCAAGGCGTCGAAGCGGGTCTCGACGGCACGGGCGACCCGGGCGTTGATCTCGCTGATGGCGGCGTCCACCGTCGGGAGGTCCATCTCGAGGTGGTCGAGGTCGGGCTCCTGGGCGACGGGGCGCAGCACCCGGGCCGCGATCAGCCCGAACCGCTCCCGATCGACCCCGAGCCGCACCGGGGGCCGGGCCGGCACGATCCCCGGGTCGAGCCCGGCCCGGCGCGGGACGTACCGCGCCATCCCGTCGAAACGGTGCGCCAGCACCGCCGCCACGTCCTTGAAGGTGAGGCAGGCGAGGAGGCGGGAGAGGAGCCGGTCCCGCTCCTCGGTCAGCGCCAGCTCCTCGTCGAGGTCGACGGCCCGGTCGTCTGGCAGCAGGAAGCGGGCCTTGAGCTGGATGAGGGTGGCCGCGATGAGCAGGAACTCGCTGGTCACCTCGATGTCGAGCTGCTGCATCAGGTCGAGGTGGGCCAGGTACTCGGCCACCAGGTCGGAGAGGCTCAGCTCGGTGATCTCGACCTGATGCGACGTGATGAGCTGCAACAGCAGGTCGAGCGGGCCCTCGAAGACCCTGGTCTTCACCTCGTAGCTCATGTGCGACCGACATCCCTGGAGACGACGCCCGACATGGTATCGGCGCCCCGGCTTCCCGCCCCGCCTTTCGCCCGGTCGCTCACGCGTCGTCGGCGGCGACCAGAGCGTCCCAGCGGGCGGCATCGGCACCGAGATCGCCTGCCGGGACCCGGCGGGCGAACGCCACGACGAAGGGGTCGGCGCCAATCGCCTCCAGGTCGGCCGCTCCCAACGCCTCGTGATCCCGGTAGCGGCGCCACGCCCCCGGCAGCGGGAGCCGGGCGGCAGCGCCCATCGTGGCCAGGGTCCGGGTCACCGCCCCCATGTGCACGTGGCGCTTCCCGACGTCATGCAGCAGCGCCGCCCGGGTGACGAGCTGGTCGGGCCCGAGACGCTCACGGGCCCGGCACGCCACCTCGTAGGCATGCCGCTGATCCGCCGCCGCCTGCTCCCAGAAGAGGGTCCGCTCCGCCGGCGGAAGCCATCCTGCCACCTCGGCCTGCTGGTGTGGCGTGAGAGGACGGGCCCGGAGCACCTCGAAGAAACGCCGCGCCAGGTGACGGAGGCTGGCCGACCCCACGGGACTCAGGAGCGCTTCGACTTGCAGTCGACGCAGTAGCGGGAGGTGGGACGGAACTCGAGGCGGTCGTCGTCGATCTGCCGGCCGCAGGACTCGCAGCGGCCGTAGGTGCCGGCCGCCACCTTGGCGAGGGCGGCATCGACGCCCTCCAGCATGACACGCAGGTTCTCCACGATCCCGAGAACCTCACTGCGCTCGGCGGTGGCGGCGGCGGCGTCGGCAAACCCCTCGCCGAAGTCCACCTCACCGGTCAGCTCACCGCGCTCGTTGGCTCCCAGATCGCCGAGTTGGCGCACCAGCTTGGAGCGCTCGGACTCGAGGACGGATCCAGCTTGCTCGACGTTCACGACGTGGCTCCTCAGGGTCGATCCGGGGGTGTGGATCCTCGCTACCTGCCGCGCGGGTGCGAGGAGACGTACACCTCGTACAGATGTCGCGGCGTCACCCGCGTGTAGGTCTGCGTCGTACTGATACTAGCGTGACCCAGCAGTTCCTGGACGGTTCTCAGGTCCGCTCCGCCTTCCACCATGTGGGTCGCGGTCGAGTGGCGCAGCACATGCGGGGACACCGTGTCCGGCGCGATCCCGGCGCTGCGGGCGTGATTACGGATGATCCGCCACACCCCCTGCCGGCTCAACCGGCCCCCCCTGCCGTTGACGAACACCGCCCCCGGATCCCTCCTCCCGGCGATGAGTTCGCGGCGAGCCGGCAGGTAGGCGCGGAGGGCGGAGACGGCGTACGAGCCGAGCGGGACGGCGCGCTGCCTGGACCCCTTCCCGGTCACGACCGCCTGCGCCTCGTCGAGGTCGAGGTCGAGCAGGTCGAGCGAGGTCGCCTCGCTGACCCGGGCGCCGGTGGCGTAGAGGAACTCGAGCAGGGCGGCGTCCCGCCTCCCGAGCGGGGTCGCCCGGTTCGGCGCCTCGAGCAGGCGCTGCACCTCGTCGATCGTCAGCGCCTTGGGGATGCTGCGGTTACGGCCCGGGCTCTCGACCAGGACGGTCGGGTCGGTGGTGGCCATCTCCTCGGCCACCAGGAAGCGGTGGAGCCCGCGCACCGCAGAGACCTTGCGGGCGACGGTGGCACGGGCGGCGCCGCCGCCGTGGAGCCGGGCCACGAACGCCGAGACGTGGGGCGGGACGATCTCGTCGACCAGCTCCACCCCCAGCTCACCGAGGAACGCCCGGTACTGCTCCAGGTCCCGGCGGTAGGCGGCCACCGTGTTGCGGGCCAGGCCCCGCTCCGCACCCATCGCCGCCAGGTACTCCTCGATGCCAAGGGCGAGATCCATCAGTGGCGCTGCAACAGGATGAGCAGCCCCACCAGCGTCTTGGCATCCTCGAACTCGCGGCGGGCGATCATCCCGGGCAGATCGGCCAGCGGGATCGCGACCACCTCGGAGTGCTCTTCCTCCACCCCGGCCGGCTCGACCGGCACCGGCTCCAGGTCGGTGGCCAGGTAGGTCCACATTCGCTCGTCGGTGAACCCGGGACCGGTGAAGAACGTGGCGACCAGCTCGAGGCTCCCCGGCCGGTAGCCGATCTCCTCCGCCAGCTCACGGGCCGCCGCCGCCTCCGGGTCCTCGCCGGGGATGTCGAGCTTGCCGGCGGGGATCTCCAACAAGTTGTGACCCACCGCGGCCCGGTACTGGCGGATGAGCACGACGGCGTCCCCCAGCACCGGCACCATCGCCACCGCCCCGGGATGGCGGATCACCGACCGTTGCACGGCACGGCCGTCCGGGGAGAGCAGATGGAGCCGCTCGGCGGTGAGGAACGCCGTCGTCACCAAGGAACGGCTTCCCACCACACGGAACTGGCCCGGTTCCTCCCCCACGGCGGCTCAGCCGTCGACGGTGACGTCCGAGCGGGCAGGGGCGGGTGCCTCGACCCGCCGCTTCCGCGCCAGGGCGGCCCGCACCAACCCGACGAAGAGCGGGTGGGGGCGGTCGGGCCGGGACGTGAACTCGGGATGGAACTGGGTGGCGATGAAGTACGGGTGGGAGGGCAGCTCCACCACCTCGACGAGCCGGTCGTCCGGCGACTGGCCGCTGAGGCGGAGACCGGCCTCCTCCAGGTCACGCCGGTAGCGGTTGTTGACCTCCCAGCGATGGCGGTGACGCTCGTAGATGAGCGGCCGCCCGTAGAGCTCGGCGGCCAGCGACCCCTCGGCCAGCTTGGCCGGGTAGACCCCGAGCCGCATCGTGCCGCCCATGTCCTCGACGTCCTGCTGGGAGTCCATCAGGTCGATGACCGGATGGGGCGTCATCGGGTCGAACTCGCTGCTGTGGGCCGCTCCGAGGCCAACCACGTGGCGGGCGAATTCGATGACGGCGCACTGCAGCCCGAGGCAGAGCCCGAGGAAGGGCACCTGCTGCTCCCGGGCGTGGCGAATCGCCTGGATCTTGCCCTCGATGCCTCGGATCCCGAAGCCGCCGGGCACCACGATCCCGTGGATGCCCTCGAGGTGCGATTCCGCCAGCAACCCCTCGACCTCCTCGGCCGGCACCCAGCGCAGATCGAGGCTGACGTTGTTGGCGAGGGCGCCGTGGCGCAGCGCCTCCACCACCGACAGGTAGGCGTCGGGGAGGTCGATGTACTTGCCGACGATGCCGATCGTGACCTCTTCCTCGTGGCGGGCCATGCGCTCGACGATCTCGGCCCACTCGGTGAGGTCGGGCGGCGGGGTGTCGAGGTCGAGGACCCGGCACACCACGTCGTCGAGCCCGCCTTCGTGGAGTAGGAGCGGCACCGCGTAGATGTTGTCGACGTTGACGGCGTTGATGACCGCGTCGGGCTCGACGTCGCAGAAGAGGCTGATCTTGCGGGCGGCAGCGTCGTCGATGGGCCGGTCGGAGCGGACCACGATCACGTCGGGGTGGATGCCGCGGCCCCGCAGCTCGGCGACGGAGTGCTGGGTGGGCTTGGTCTTCAGCTCTTCGCTGGTGGAGAGGTAGGGAACCAGGGTGACGTGGATGTAGCAGGTGTTGCTGCGCCCCACGTCCTTGCGCATCTGGCGGATCGCCTCCAGGAACGGCAGGCTCTCGATGTCGCCCACCGTGCCGCCGATCTCGGTGATGACGACGTCGATCTCGTCGTCGTCGCCCAGCTTGCGGACCCGGGCCTTGATCTCGTTGGTGATGTGGGGGATCACCTGGACGGTGCCGCCGAGGTAGTCGCCGCGGCGCTCCTTGCGGATCACCGACTGGTAGATGGCCCCGGTGGTGACGTTGCAGTCGCGGCGCAGGTTCTCGCCGAGGAACCGCTCGTAGTGACCGAGATCGAGATCGGTCTCACCACCGTCGTCGGTCACGTACACCTCGCCGTGCTCGAACGGGTTCATGGTGCCGGGATCGACGTTGATGTACGGGTCGAGCTTCTGGGTGATGACGCGCAGACCTCGGGACTTGAGCAGCCGACCGAGAGATGCAGCGGTGATCCCCTTGCCGAGGCTCGACGTCACTCCACCCGTGACGAACACGTACCTGGTCACTCTGGGTTTCTCCACCTTGGAAGGTGGAATGATAGCACCGGGGTCCCCCAATCCCGGGATATCCGTTTTCGCGCTCAGGGACGGTGTCCGGCCGCCGCCAGCAGCTCGGCGGCATGCTCCTGCCCCTTCTCGCTTTCCGGCATCCCCGCCAGCATCCGGGCCAACTCGGCGACCCGGTCCTCCCCGGACAGCTCCCGCACCCGTCCCTTCGCCCCGTCACGCTCCAGCACGTAGTGGGTATCGGCGTGGGCCGCCACCTGCGGCAGGTGGGTGACACAGAGGATCTGGCGGCCCCGGCTCAGCGCCGCCAGCTTCTCGCCGAGGGCCCGGGCGGTGGCCCCGCCGACCCCGGCGTCGATCTCGTCGAAGGCCACCACCTCGGTCGTGGCTGCCCCGGCGGCGAGCCGCAGCGCCAGCACGAGACGGCTCAGCTCCCCACCGGAGGCGACCTTGCCCACCGGCCCGGGGGTGAGGGAGGCATCGGAGGCGAACTCCAGGGTGACGCGGTCGGCCCCGTCCGGCCCGAGCGGAGCCTCGGCGACCGCGAGGGTCACCACCGGGTCGCTCATCCCCAGCTCCTGCAGGTGACCTCGCGCCGCGGCGGCGAGCCGCCCGGCCATCTCCTCTCGCGCCCCCCGCAGCCGGCCCGCCGCGGCCCGGGCCTGCTCCTCGGCCGCCGCGATCTCGTCCTGCAGCTTCCCGGCGCTGTCGAGCAGGGCGGTCAGCTCCGCCGCCCGCCGGGTGGCGCCGGCGCCGAACTCCAGCACCTCGTCGAGGGTCTCCCCGTACTTGCGCCGCAACGTCCCGAGCAGGGCGATGCGCTCCTCCAGCTCGGCCAGCTCGGCCGGATCGTGGTCGAGGTCCTCTGCCACGATGGCGATCTCGCCGGCGACGGCGCCCAGCGCCTCGGCCGCCTCCCCCGCCTGCTGCGCCAGCGACGCCAGCTCCGGGTCGACCGCGGCGAGGCGCCGCAGCTCACCCATGGCGGCGGTGAGATACCCGCCGGCGCCTTCGTCGTCGAGCGCCTGCTGCGCCGCGGCCAGACCCTCCAGCAGCGTCTCCGAGTTGCGGAGCCGCACGGCCCGTGCCTGTAGCTCGGCGTCGTCGCCCGGGGCGAACCCGGCGGCGGCGATCTCGTCCGCCTGGTACCGCACCAGGTCGAGCTCCCGCTCCAGTTCGCGCCGGTCGCCACCGAGGCGCCGGGCCCGCTGCCGCAGCGCCGCCAGCCGCTCCCACGCCTCCCGGTAGGACGCCCGGGCCGCCTCGCCGGCGGCGTCGAGCGCCCCGTCGAGCAGGCCCCGCACCCCGCGCGGCGTCGTCAGCGTCATCTGGTCGTGCTGGCCGATCACCTCCACCATCCCGTCGGTGCGTTCCGTCAGGGTGCGCACCGGAGCCATGGCGTCGTCGACGTAGGCCTTGGAGCGCCCCGCCGTGGTGATCCGGCGCCGCAACGTCATCTCGTTCCCGTCGCCGTCGACGAAGCGGCCCTCCACCTCCAACTCGGGACCGAACGGCCCGATTGCCTCCTTGCGGCCGGCCGCTCCCAGCAGCAGGCGCAACGCTCCCAGCAGCAGGGTCTTGCCGGCCCCGGTCTCGCCGGTCACCACCACCAGGCCCGGCCCGGGCTCGAGATGGGCGCCCTCGATGATGCCGAGGTTGGCGACCCGCAGCTCGTCAAGCATGGTCGAGACCGAATTGGTGGCGCACCGCCTGCGGGAAGGGGTGACAACCCAGCGAGAGGAACCGTACCGGGCGGGCGCCGCGGGCGATCGTGGCCACCTCGCCCTCCTCCAGCCCGAACGCCTCCCGCCCGTCGAGGTTGACCCGGACGGGACGCTCGCCGGCGACGGTGAGCTTCACCACCGCGTCCGGCGACAGCATGATCGAGCGCGACAGCAGCGAGTGGGGGGCCACCGGGGTCATGATGAGGGCGTCGAGCTCGGGATCGACCACCGGGCCTCCCGCCGACAAGGAGTAGGCGGTGGATCCGAGCGGGGTGGCCACGATGATCCCGTCGGAACGGTAGGTGGTGAAGTAGCGGGCGTTGATCTCGACCCCGATCTCGACCACCCGCTGGGTCATGACCTTCTCCAGCACCACGTCGTTGATGCCCACGAAGGTGCGGCCGTCGGGGGCGATGGCCGCCACCGTCATGCGCCGGTTGACCTCGAGCGATCCGGCGACGAGGCGGTCGAGGAGCAGCTCGATGGCGTCGGGCGCCACGTCGGTGAGGTAGCCCACCTTCCCCAGGCTGACGCCGATCACCGGGATGTCGCCTCCGAAGGCGAGGCCGGCCGCTCGGAGCAGGGTGCCGTCGCCGCCGATGCCCACCACCACCGAGACCTCTTGGGGGAATCCGGTGGGGCCGGCCTCCAGCGCGACGATGCCGCGGACGCGGGCCGCCTGCTCCAGCCGTGTCGCGACGGCCCGGGCCGACTCCTTCGTCTCGTGGACGACCATCCCCATCACCAGGGCGTTCTCACCCTGCATCGAACACCACCCTCTGTAACTCCTCGTCTCCCAGCGCCCGAGGTCCCCGCCGCGCCCATACCAGGAACTCGCGGTTGCCCTTGGCGCCCGTCACCGGAGACGCTACCGCACCACCGACCCCGAGTCCGCTCGCGTCGAGGGCGCCCACCACCGATCGGACCGCGGCGGCCCGCACCTCGGGGTCACGAACGACTCCTCCCTTCCCCACCTGGCCCCGGCCGGCCTCGAACTGCGGCTTGACCAGCAGCACGTAGTCGGTGCCGTCGCCGCCCAGCTCTCGTAACTGGTCCGCCACCGTCTCCAGCGAGATGAACGACAGGTCGCAGACGACGACGTCGAACGGCGCCCCCAGGGCAATCGGGTCGGCGTGGCGGATGTTGCTGCGCTCCACCACCTCCACCCGATCGTCGGTCCGCAGCCGCCAGTGGAGCTGGCCGTAGCCGACGTCCACCGCCACCACGTGTGCCGCGCCCCGTTGCAGCAGGCAATCCGTGAACCCCCCGGTCGAAGCCCCGACGTCGATGGCCCGCCTGCCCGCCACCTCGATGCCGAACACCTCGAGTGCCTCCTGCAGCTTGAGGCCACCCCGGCTCACGAAGGGAGCGGGAGCAGCCGCCAGCCGCAGCACTGCGGACGGCTCGACCAGGGTGGCCGGCTTGGGCTCGGCGATCCCGTCGACCTCGACCAGTCCTTGCTCCAAGGCCCATTGCGCCGCGGCCCGGCTCGGGACCAGCCTGCGGCGTACCAGCTCCCGGTCGAGGCGCCGTCTCGTCAGCGGCCCGGCTCCTCTCCCGCCTCCCCGGAACCCGCCTCGTCGGAACCCGCCTCGTCGAGACCCGGGCCGCCGGGGCGCCCGACCACGCCTTCGAGGCGGTCCACCAGATCCCGGGCATGCCGCTCCGCCGCCGCCACGGCCTGCGCCGGGTCCATGCCCTCCAGAGCCGCCACCGCATCCACCTCGGGCGGCGACTCGTCCTCAACTCCCGATCCCGAACGCGTATCATCCATAACGACATTATGACCCGCTGCCCCGACAGGATCACGCTTTGATACCCATCCGTGACCTCAACCCGACCCGGATCTTCCCGCTCGTCACGCTCCTCCTCATCGCCGCCAACCTCGCCACCTTCTTCCTCTGGCAACCCCGTGACGACCCCAACCGGGAAGCGGCGTTCCTCTACGAGAACGCCGCCATCTCCTGCGAGCTCACCACCGGCACCCCCCTCACCCCCGCCGAGATCCAGAGTGGAGTCTGCAACGAGCACGACACCGGCGCCCCCGTCGAATTCCCCGACAAGAACATCTGGCTCGCCGGCCTCGTCTCGATGTTTCTCCACGGCGGCGTCGTCCACATCCTCGGGAACATGTGGTTCCTGTGGATCTTCGGCAACAACGTCGAGGAGGCCTACGGCAGCCTGGGGTTCCTCACCATGTACCTGGCCTCCGGGATCGCCGCCACCGCCGCCTTCGTGCTCGCCAGCCCCACCTCGACCGACCCGCTCATCGGGGCCTCGGGAGCCATCGCCGGGGTGTTGGGCGCCTACCTGGTGCTCTTCCCCACCCACCGGGTCCTCACCCTGCTGCTGTTCTTCTTCGTCCCGATCCCGGCAGTGCTCTTCCTCGGCATCTGGTTCCTCAGCCAGTTCGGGCTGCAGGACGCCGCGGTGGCGTGGCAGGCCCACGTCGGGGGTTTCGCCTTCGGGGTGCTGCTGACGCTCCCGCTCCGCACCCTTCTGCTGCGGCGCATCGCCACCCTCCACTCCACCATGGCCGGGCGCTTCGGCTACTGAGCCGGACTCTCAGGTGCCCGCCATCCCCGCCAGAGCGTCGGGGAGGTCGGCGAGCGCCGCCACCACCAGGTCCGGGGCCCAGCGGGAATCCACTGTGGCCGGGTCGGAGGTGACGCCGGTCAATACCAGGGCGGTGTGCCAGCCCTCCGCCTTGCCCATGGCGAGATCGGTCTCGGGGCGGTCGCCGACCACCAGGACCTCGCCGCTGGTACGGGCCCGCACCAGCCGGCGCATCGGGTCGTGCGGCTTGCCGCACACGATCGGCTCCCGGCCCGACGCCACCGCCAGCGCCGCCACGATGGCACCACCGCCCGGCTGCAGCCCGGTCGGGGTCGGGAAAGTGGCGTCGGTGTTGGTGGCATAGAAAGCCGCCCCGTTCCGCAGCGCCCGGGTCGCCTCCGCCAGCCGGGCATAGGTGAACTCGGGATCGAGCCCGACCACCACCGCCTCCGCCTCCTCGCCGTGTTCCACCACCACGAGACCCTCCCCCTTCAGGGTGACCCGGAGCCCGGCGCCGCCCACCACGAAGACCCGTTCCACCCGGCCCGCCAGGAGCCGGGCCGTGGCCAGGCCCGAGCCGAGCACATCCTCCGGATCGGCCGGGAACCCGGTACGGGACGTGATGGCGGCGGCGACCTCGTACCTGGTCTTGGTCGAGTTGTTGGTGACGAACAGCAGCCGGTACCCACTCTGCGCCAGGCGTCGCAGCGCCTCCCCCGCCCCCGGGATGCCCTCCGTGCCGAGGTAGACGACGCCGTCCAGGTCGCAGGCGATCGTCCTCACATTGCCCAAACCCCCTCGACCGGCTACAACTCCCACCATGACTGCTCCCACGTCCGATTCCGGCGCCGCGGGCCCCGGTACCGGGAAAGCCGGCGGCGCCGCCGACACGTTAGGCCAGACCATCCTGGTCCGAGTCACCGGCATCGACGGCCCCGGCATCACCGCCGGGATCCTCCACATCCTCTCCGACGCCGGCGCCGAAGTGCTCGACATGGAGCAGGTGGTCGTGCGGGACCGTCTCAACCTCGGCATCTTCGTCGCCGTCGACCAGGAACGGTCTCCGCTCAAGGACCTGCTCTTCTTCGGCTGGCAGCGCGACATCCACATCGACTTCGAGGTGATCGACAACGGCACCGTCGAACCGCAACGCCCCCGTTTTGCCGTCATCGTCATCGGCCGCACCCTCGACGCCGGCGAGCTGGGAGCGGTGGCGGACGCCATCGCCTCGGTCGGCGCCAACATCGAGCGGATCGTGCGGCTCTCCAACTACCCGGTCATCAGCTACGAGCTCATCGTCGTCGGTAGCGACCTCGCCCGGCTCCGCTCCAGCCTGCTGCAGGCCTCCCACGACTACCACGTCGACATCGCCATCGAGCGGGAGGGCCTCGCCCGCCGCGCCAAGCGCCTCGTCGTCGTCGACATGGACTCGACCCTGATCCGGGACGAGGTCATCGACCTGCTCGCCGCCGAGGCCGGGGTGCGTGACGAGATCGCCGCCCTCACCTCCGAGGCGATGGCCGGCGACCTCGACTTCGAGACCGCGCTCCGCCAACGGGTGCGCCTCCTCGCCGGCCTCGACGAAGAGACCCTGCACCGGGTCCGGGACCGTCTCCGGCTCACTCCCGGGGCCCGCACCTTCGTACGCACCCTGAAACGGCTCGGCTACCGGGTTGCCATCGTCAGCGGTGGCTTCGACCTCTTCGCCGACTACGCCAAAGACCTACTCGGAGCCGACAGCGCCCACGCCAACCGCCTCGAGATCGTCGACGGCCGCCTCAGCGGGGAGCTGGAGGGCGACATCATCGACGGCTCCGCCAAAGCGCGGCTCCTCGAGGAGATCGCGGCGGCCGACGGGATCAGCCTGGAGCAGGCCGTCGCCATCGGCGACGGCGCCAACGACATCGAGATGCTGAGCCGGGCCGGCCTCGGGATCGCCTTCAACGCCAAACCGGCGCTGGCGGCCGCCGCCGACGCCACCCTCCAGGTGCCCTACCTCGACGCCATTCTCTTCGTGCTCGGGCTGAAACGGGAGGACATCGAGGCCGAGCAGCTCTCCACCTCGGTCATCCCCAAGGAATGGGACGGAGCGGAAGGCCCGCCCGATTCGCTCCACGACGCCGCCGGCTAGTCCGAAGTCCGCTCCCCGAAGCGGCGCACCGTGGCGGCGAGGAACCCGGTGGTGAGCGCCACGCTCGCCTCGCTGACCCGCTCGTCGTTGCCGTGGAACATCCCGAGGAGCCGGCCGAAGGTCATGCGGTCGTCGAAGAGCCCCGCCCCGTAGGCATGGACCCCCCTGGCCCGGAAGAAGCGGGCGTCGGTGGTGACCGGGATCAGCATCGGCGCGAGGCGCCGCGAGCCGGTCCCCGCCGCAGCGGCGTCCCCCATCGCCTCCCACAACGGGCCGGAGGTGGCCGAGGCGTTGGGAGCGAACCGGGTGTCGGTCGTCACCTCCAAGCCGTCCAGCAGGGCGGGGCCCAGCACTCGCCGCAGGTGATCGTCGACCGCGGCGTCGTCCTGGCCGGGGAGGAGGCGGGCGTCGATCCGCAGCAGCCCCTCGTCGGGCACCACGTTCTGGGCCGACCCCGCCTCCAGCACCGTCGGGGTGACGGTGAGGTGAGTGCAGGCGTGGGCCCACCGTGCCAGCTCCGGGTCGGTGGCATCGAGCCGGGCGATCGCCTCGTCGACGGTCTCGGGGGCGGTGAGCTGCGGCGGGAGGCCGGCGGCGGTGACGAATCCCCGCCATTCGTCGGTGATCAACACCGGTAGCGGCTCCTCCGCCAGGCGGGCCGCCGCCGCGGCGAGAGGCACCAGGGCGTTGCGGGTCCCGTGGGGCTGGCTGGCGTGCCCCGGCGTCCCCACCGCCCGCAGGGTGCGCCACGACGGGCCCTTCTCGGCCACCGTCACCGGGAGCACCGCGTCCCCCCCGGTGCTGAAACCGGGCGCCGCCACCTCGGTGAGGAGGTAGTCGCACGCCACCAGGTCCCAGGCGTGCTCGACGAGGTAGCCGGCACCCAGCGCCCCGCCCGCCTCCTCGTCCGCCACCGCCCCCAGCACCAGGTCGCCGGGGAGGGGAGGCAGCTCGCCGGTCAGGTAGGGGCGGAACACCGCCGCCATCGCCGCCGTGATGTTGAGCATGTCGAGGGCGCCCCGCCCCCACACGAACCCGTCGTGGCAGTCGGCGGCGAACGGGTCCCGGGTCCAGCCCCGCGGGTTGGCGGGGACCACGTCGAGATGCGGCAGCAGCATCAGCGCCGGCGCCTCCGGGTCCCGTCCCGGAACCCGGAAGACGACGCTCTGCCGGCCCGGATGAGGCTCGACGACGGTTCCGGGACTCCCCAGGTATGCCTGCAACGTCGCCACCGACCGGTGTTCGTGGCCCGAGTCCGGGGATCCGTCGTTGACGCAGGCGTTCCGGATCATCGCCCGGAGCAGATCCACGACGTCGGGGCGGGCCGTCACGATCCCCCGATCGCCTGCCAACGAGAGCGGCGCTCCCCGGAGGCCTCGTCCCGGAACATGACGATGAGGCGGGCCGCGAAGCCGAAGCTCTCGAAGAAGTTCTTGGTGTCCCGATGCCCCGGGCTCACCCGGGCGTCGAAGCGTTGCACCGACCTCTCCCGCAGCTCGGCCAGGACCCCGTCGAGCATGGCCTCACCGAGACCCACCCGGCGCGCCTCGGGCTCGGTGAAGATGAGGTGCACCACCCCTACCCCGGCCCCGTCCGCCTGCGGCAGCAACGGCTCCACCCGGGCCCAGAGGAAGCCGAGCGGGATGCCGTCGATGAGACCGAGCCACACCAGCGAGTCGGGGTCGCCCAGGATCCCGCCGAGGGCCACCTCCGCCGGTTCCGCCAGGCCGTCGGCCAGCGCCCACACCGGCTTCAGGGTCGTCATCTCCTGCTCCAGGGCGCGGTAGAGGCGGAGCAGCTCGGGGACGTCGGCCACCTCGGCGGGACGGGCCGTGACCTCCATCATGCCGCCGGATGCCGGCGGCGGGAGAGTCGCCGCAGCCCCCACCGGGTCACCAACCCCATCGCTTCGAGGGTGATCCGCAGATTCATCTTGGAGTCGCCGCGGACCCGATCACGGAAGACGATCGGCACCTCCACCACGGTGAGGCCCCGCGCCGCCGCCCGCCACGCCATCTCCACCTGGAACCCGTAGCCGGACGCCTGGCACGACCAGGGATCGAGCTGCAGCAGCGCCCCTGCCCGGAACGCCCGGAAGCCGGCGGTCATGTCCCTGATGCCGGTGCCGAGCATGACGCGGGCGTAGCGGTTGCCTCCGGCCGAGAGCCAGCGGCGGTGCCACGGCCAATGCTCCACCCCGCCGCCCGGCACGTAGCGGCTCCCGATCGCCAGGTCGGCGCCGCCGTCGACGGCCGCCAGCAGCCGCGGCAGGTCGGCCGGGTCGTGGGAGAGGTCGGCGTCCATCTCGCACAGGATCTCCGCCCCGTGGTCGAGACCCCAGCGGAACCCGGCGGCGTAGGCCGGTCCCAGGCCTCCCTTGCCGGCCCGGTGCAGCACGTCGACCCGCTCGTGGGCGGCGAGGCCGTCGGCGATGTCTCCGGTGCCGTCGGGTGAGCCGTCGTCGACGATGAGGATCCCGGTGCCGTGGGCCAGCACCGCTTCGACCAGGACGGCGATGTTGTCTGCCTCGTTGTAGGTCGGAACGACGACGAGGGTGTCAGTCCGCACAGTCGCGGCAGATCTTCCTACGGCGATCCGCCAGTTGGCTGCTGCGCTTGACCAGGAAACACAGGCTGCACACGAACTCGTCCGCCTTCACGCCGCCGGCGCCCTCCTCGTCCATCGCCAGCTCGGCACGCCGGATGTCGCGTAGCACGGCCGCCTCGTCGACCGCGAGCCGCTCCGATTCCTCGTCGTCGGTGAGCATGTCGAGTTCTTCGGCCTCGAGCTCGTCGAGCGCCTCGTCCTCGGAATCCTCCTCGTCCTCGTCCTCCCCCTCGTCCTCAGAGTCGTCGTCGACGAGATCGTCCTCGACCAGATCCTCGACGACGAGATCGTCCTCGACCAGATCCTCCTCGACGAGATCGTCCTCGACCGGGTCTTTCTCGTCGAGATCCTCGACGTCGTCGTCCCATTCGGGTTCGGGTTCGGGCTCGTCGGCGAAATCGCCGTCGTCGTCAGGCACGGTGTCCTCGGGAGTGTGGGTCTTGGCGTCCATGGCACCTTTCGTGGTGCGGGATTATATCCGCCGTCGAGAAAGAGCAAACGACTCCGGTGCGCGCTTTCTTCCACCCCCCTGGTCGGGTCTTCAGATCTTGAAATCGATCGCTTCCGGCACGATGCTCGCCCGGACCGGGCCGCGCCCGATCAGCTCGCCGTCCGCCTCGATCGGCCATTGCTCGGGGACCTGCAGATCGGCCGCCACCCCGACGACCCGGCTCACCTCGCGACACCCCAGATGGGACCCGCGGATGACCCGCGGCATCACCCGGAACGCCTTGCGGCGGGGACCGGCGAAGACCTGCACCTCGAACTTGCCGTCTCCGGGCGCCGCCTTGGGCGCCACGTTCATGCCGCCACCGAAGTACTGCCCGTTCGCCACCACCACGTTGAGGGTGGAACCGCTGATGGTGCGATCCCCCACCGTGACCTCGGTCGTCGCCGGCATGAACCCGGCGAGCGTGAGCCAGAAGGCGATGGCGTACCGGCTGCTCCCGAGCACCCGAGGGAGCCGGTTGGTCATCGGGATCGAGGCGGCGCCGATACCGGCGTTGGCGGCGTTGAGCACGTAGCGCCTGCCGAACGTCCCCTCCAGCACGATGACGTCGCAGCGGTATACGTCGTCGGTGGCGAGATGGTCGGTCATGTCTTCGAGGTGGCGGGGCAGACCGAAAGTCTTGATGAAGTCGGACCCGGAGCCGGCCGGCAGGATGGCGAGGGTGGGCGGCGCCTCCCACTGGTGCGCCATGAGCCCGTTCAGCACCAGATGGGCCGTGCCGTCGCCGCCCACCGCCACGAACCGGGTGCTTCCCGCCTCCCGTCCTTCGGTGACGAGCGACGCCACGTGGTCGGGGCTCTCCGACAGCCGCACCGTGTGGGGTATGTGGCGCGCGTCGAGGCTGTGACGGGTGCGGCGTAGCGCATCACCCCGCCGCCCCGCCGCCGGATTGACGATCACCCACCATGTCATATGCGACCCCCGGCAGCGACGACGCCTCGATCGATCGCCCGGATCGCCGCTCCCGCGGCGGAGCCTAGCCGGGGAAAGCCGTCGCGGAGCTGGCGGAGTAGGTCGAGGAGCTGGCGACAGTTGCGCACGAAATCCCCGGCGACGATGTCGTCGTCGAACAGATCCTCCAGCTCGACCCCGGCGGCCCAGGCGTGGGCGACGGCGGCGAAGCCCTCGTCGGGGCTCCGGGTCTGGGGGAGCCGGTGGCGGCGTTCGGCGACGTTGAGGCGCCCGGCGAGGGCGAGCACGGCGTCACCCCGGGCCCGCAGCTGGTCGCCCGGCCAGCCCCCGGTCGGCTCCTGCGCCCTCGCCTCGTAGGTGAAGACGCTGGTGAGGGCGGCCAGCTCGGCCGGGGCGAGGCCGTCGAAGTATCCCTGCTCGATCGACTCGGCGAGGAGCAGGTCGAGCTCGTTGTAGACGAACCGCAGGTGCTCCCCCCGCCCGGTGAGGCTCCAGCCCGCCGCGTAGCCCCACTCCTCGAGCAGGGCGAGCGTCCCGTGGAACTGGGTCACCAGCCCGGCGTCGGTGCGGTCGAGGCGGCGCCGCAGCCGGCGCACGTCTTTGGCGCCCCGCTCAGCGCGCCGCACCCATCCGAGGTGCTCGACCAGCCGGGGGCAGCTCGCCACCGGGTCGCCGTCGCCGGCCGTGGCGAAATCCACCGACCGGCTCCCGTCCGCCGGCGACCAGGAGCGGAGGCGGGTGGCGATGGAGCGCTGGTAGCCGGACTCGCGGGCCCGCACCGGTTCCGGCAACGGGATCGAGCCGACGATGGCCACGGCGGGGCTGAGATCGTCCGGAGCGACCCGGCGGGCCCGGCCCGATGCCGACAGCAGCAGCAGGCGCGGGCTGACACCCCATCCCCGGGCCAGCACCACCCAGCGGTCGGCCTCGTCGTCGGAGAGTCGCAGCACGTCTCCCTCCTGGATGCCCTGGACAAAATCCTGCATGGCGAGGCGATGGTCCACCGCCCGGCGCCCCGCCCCCCCGGCATAGGCCCAGATATCACCCCGCTCGCAGGTGGCGGCGGCCCGGAACTCGGCCACTTCCGCCTCCCGCGCCACGATCTCCTGCTCCAGCCCCACCCGTCGCTGCTCGCTGCGGAACTCGGCGAACGAGGCGGTGAGCAGGGACTCGGCCTGCTCCTGCTCGTAGTTGGCGATCAGGTTCACCGCCATGTTGTAGGACGGCTGGAAGCTCGACACCAGCGGGTGGCTCCCTTCGGCGGCGATGGCGGCCACCCGCTCGAAGGGGAGATCCCGGTTGTGGAGCACCACCGCGCTCCCCCTGATGTCGATGCCCCGCCGCCCGGCTCGCCCGGTGAGCTGGGTGTAGTCCCCCGGTTGCATCACCTCGTGCGCCTCGCCGGTGAACTTCGTCAGCCGCTCCAGCACCACGGTGCGTGCCGGCATGTTGATGCCCAGCGCCAGGGTCTCGGTGGCGAAGACCACCTTGAGCAGCCCGCGGCGGAACAGGTCCTCCACCGTCTCCTTAAATGCCGGCACCATGCCGGCGTGGTGGGCGGCCACCCCCCGTTCCAGCTCCTCGAGCCATCCGGCGTAGCCGAGCACCCCGAGGTCCGCCGCCGGGAGGTGCCGGGTCAGCTCCTCGGCCCCGGCCCGGATCTCCCGCCGCTCCTCCTCGGTGGTGAGATCGAGGCGGGCCTCGGCCACCACCCGGGTGGCCTGCTCACAACCGGCCCGGGAGAAGATGAAGTAGATGGCGGGCAGCAGCCCCTCCCGACGGAGACGGGTCACGACGTCGAGCCGGCTCGGGTAGCCGAAGCGCCGGAACCGTCCCCGCCCCTTCTTGAGGAGGCGCACCACCGCGGGATTGGGGCGGGTTCCCCCCGGCCCGAACACCGGAAACAGGTCGATGTGGTGCTCCCGGTGCCGGTCCCGCAGCATGTAGAGGCTCTCCAGCGGCACCGGGCGGTGGGTCTCGACCACCAGGCCGGTCGGGCCCCGCCGCTCTGCGATCCAGTCGGTGAACTCCTGCGGGTTGGCGATCGTGGCCGACAGGCTGACGAGCTGCACGTCGCGGCGGAGGTGGATGATGATCTCCTCCCACACCGCCCCCCGGTAGCGATCTTGGAGGTAGTGCACCTCGTCGAGCACCGCCACCCCCAGGTCCCGGAGGGCGGCGCTGTCGGCGTAGATCATGTTGCGGAGCACCTCGGTCGTCATCACCACCAGCGGGGCGTCGCCGTTGATCACGTTGTCGCCGGTGAGGAGCCCGACCCGGCCCTCCCCGTAGCGATCCCGGAAATCGCCGTACTTCTGGTTGGAGAGGGCCTTGATCGGGGTGGTGTAGAAGGCGCGGCGCCCCGCGGCGAGTGCGAGATGCACCGCGGCCTCGGCCACCATCGTCTTGCCGGCGCCGGTGGGCGCCGTCACCACCACCGCCTGCCCGCGCTCCAGGATCTCGAACGCGTCACGCTGGAACCGGTCGGGGGTGAAAGGGAGCCCGGCGACGAATTCCCCCAGCACCGGGCCGAGGCCGTCACTCATCGTTTCAGGACGAGCCGGATCGCCAGGATCGTCGCCTCGTAGAGCAGGTACATCGGCGTCGCCAGCAGCGCCAGGGTGAGCGGGTCGCCGCCGGGGGTCAGCAGGGCCGCCGCCACCACCACGATGACGACCGCCCAGCGCCACCCGGCACGGAGCTGGTCGCTGCGCACGATCCGCAGGGCGGCGGCCGCGAACATGAAGACCGGGAACTCGAAGGCGATCCCGAAGGCGAGCAGGAACCGCATCGCGAAGCTGAGGTAGAAGGTGGCCCCGATGGTGGGGTCGAGAATGTCACTGCCGAATCCGAGCAAGACCCGCAGCGCCAGCGGGAGCGTCCAGTAGCCGAGGCCGACCCCGGCGACGAACAGGCCCCCCATCACCCCCGAGAGGGGGACGACGTAGCGCCGCTCCCGCCGGGTGAGCGCCGGGCCGACGAAGCGCCAGATCTGGTAGACGATGACGGGGCTGGCGAGGATCACGCCTCCGAACAGCCCCACCTTCATCACGAGGCTGAACGCCTCGGTGGGTTGGAAGAAGGCGAGCCGGTCGCCGCCGACCGCGTCCTGGTAGGGACGGGCCAGGATCTCGAGGATGCGGTGGTAGAAGACGAGGCCGAGGATCGAGCCGACGGCCACCGCCGCCACCGACTTGATGATGCGGGATCGCAGCTCGACCAGGTGGTCGAGGAAGCTCATCCGGGCGACGTTCATGGCGCCTCGGGATCGGCCGGAGCGGCGTCGGCTTCGTTCGGGGGGCGGTCCGTGGTCCCGGGTTCGGAATCAGGCGGTGACCCGGCCGCTCCGACCGCGGGGCGGGGCGAGGTCTCCGGCTCTGCCTCCGACGGTGAATCCAGCTTCGGTGACGCCGCCGGATCCTTCGCCTGCTGCTCCTTCACCCGCCGGATGTCCTCGCTGATGGCGGCCACCGAGTCGTCGAGGTCGCGGCGCACCCCCGCCACCTCGTCGCGAACCTCCCGTAGCGGGCCCGAGATCTCGTGGTATTCGGACTCGAACTCCTCCCGCACCGACGCCAAAGTGGCACGGGCCCGGCGGATGAGCAGGGCCGCCTTGCGGGCCATCTCGGGGAGTCGCTGCGGGCCGAACACGATGAGGATCACGAGGACGATCGCCACCATCTCCGACAGGGTGAGACTGGGCATGACCACCGATGTTAGGGGTGTGTCACCCGTGACCCAACGAGCATGGCGGCCGGGCGGACAGGGTGCGGGGGGACGCCGGCGACGTCACCGCGGACGCGACGATCTCGAGTCGAGGTGTCGAGGTGAGCCGAGGCTCAGGAGGTCGCCAGCTCCGAGAACCAGTCCTCTTCGTCCAAGGCCCGCACGAACCCGTCGATCTCGTTCTCGGTGATCGGATGGCCGGTCGGAACGATGTCGTAGTGGACGCCGGTGGCGAGGAGGATGCTGACAACACGGTGGTTGGCGGGGCGACGCTGCACGACGCCACAGAACGGGCATTCGAAGCGGTAGGTGCCCGTCGAGGATTCCGACGTCAGCTCCAGGGCGATGTCGGAAGTCGTGAGTTCCACGTCTCCGCAACGGTTGCAAGTGGTTCGGATGGTCGTCATGTGTTTCGCTCCGTGAGGGGCTGTGTCCACCATTTCCATCGGCAGGCATGACGACCCCTGTATGACTATTTGACGGCTAGTCACCCTGCGCGGCGGGCGCCTGGCTCGACCGGTAGCGGGCGAGGATTCGGTCCCGCAATCGGCGGTGGGCGGTGGCCACCTCCTCCCCCTCGAGCAGCTGCGCCGCGGTCCCGAGACGGAGCAGGAGACGGGCCGCCACTGCCGGGTCGGCGGCCGAGAACCGCACGGTGAGCGAGTCCCCCGCGTCCTCGAGCACCTCCACCGGGTAGTAGTCGGCCACCCAGCGGGCCGGGCCCTCGAGCCGGATCACGGCCCGCACGTCGTCCTCGCTCGGCGAGTAGTGCACCACCGGCGGCGGGGCCTGCTCGGCGGCGGGGAAGGTCTCCCCGGTGGGAGCCGCGGCCCGGATCCGGTCGACCCGGAACACCCGCTCCCCCTGGGCGGAGCGGCAGAAGGCGGTCACGTACCAGTTTCCCATGGTCGAGAACACCGACCAGGGCTCGATGTCCCGTTCGGTGACGGCGCCACTCGCCATCGCCATGTGGCTGATGTGCATCACCTGTCCCTCGGCCGCGGCCCGGCGCAGCTCCGCCACCAGCTCGGGCTCGCTCAGGTCGACCACCAGAGCGTCGCGGGCATCCGGCAGCAGCACCGCCTGCAGCTTGTCCACCGCCCGCTGCAGCGCCTCCGGAGCCTGGCCCGACGAGAGCAGCGCCATGCCCGAGGCCAGCAGCGAGAGCGCCTCGGGAGGGCTGAGGCGCAGCGGAGCCGAGAAGTAGTCCGCCATCTCGACGACCACCTCGTCCTCGTCGATGTAGGCCACCATCAGGTCGCCCGGCCCGTATCCGGGAAGGCCGCACACGAACACCAGGTCGAGGTCGGCGGCCAGCTCCCGCGGGGAATAGCCGAAGCGGTCGCAGACCTCGTGCACGGTCGCCCCCGGGTTGGCGATCACCCACGGCAACATCGACAGGATCCGGGTGAGGCGATGGGCGGTCTTGGGACTCGTCACGTCGCCTCCCCCAGCAAGGCCAGCAGCCGGCGTCGCAGCTCGGGTGGGCCGACGATCTCGGCCGCGTCGTCGAACCCGAGCACCCAGCCGATGAACGTCTCCGGCGAGGCCACCGGGGTGACCACCTCGATGCCGCCGTCGGGCCGGTCGGTGATCACGCTGCCGGCGCCGAGCTGGCGGCGGGCCCACCACGCGATCTCCGGGTCGAAGACGACGCGGGCCTCGAGATCCTCGCCGCCCGCCTGCCACGGGGCCTCCGGGATGGTGTCGGAGGCCCGGAAGCCGGCGGGTCGCTCGAACACCCCCGGGTGCTCGCCGGCGGTGACGCCGACGGCGCGGTCGAGGCGGAACACCTTGATGTCGCTTTCGGGCCGCACCTCGGGACCCACCACGTACCAGTGGCCCCTGCGGTGCACCAACCCGTACGGCGCCACCACCCGGGGCCGGTCCCGGTAACGGAACTCGAGGTATCGCCGGTCGGCGACCGCTCCGAACGCCACCCCGAGCGCCTCACCGTCGGCGCCCAGGTCCGCCGCCAACGGCTCACCCGACGCCGTCACCAGGGCGCCTCCCAGCTTGAACAGGGCGTCCGGTCCCGAAGCCCGTCCCCCGATCCGCACCACCTGGGCGGCCAGCCAGAGGGCGGCCCGCTCCTCGTCGCTGAGGCCGGGATCGGGGAGGGCGTAGTCCTGCTGCTCCACCACGTACCCGTGCTCCACCTCCCAGGCGTCGGTGGGCCGCAGCTCGAGGGGGATGCCGAGGCGGCGCAGCAGGTCCTTGTCGCGCTCGAACATGCGCCGCCACGCCTCGTCGCTCGCCTGGTCGTAGCCGGCGACGGTCATGCGGATCTCGTCGGCCGTCACCGGGCGCTGCGCGGTGAGCAGGAACGCCAGGAGATTGAGGATGCGTTCGATGACCTTCTGCATGTTCGCGTGAGCGTATTCGGTGGGGACGGCGACCGAAAGGACCCCGCCGCCGCTCAGAGGCTGGCGATCAGCTTCTCCACCCGCTCGTCGACCGCCTTGAACGGATCCTTGCAGAGCACGGTCCGCTGCGCCTGGTCGTTGAGCTTGAGGTGGACCCAGTCGACGGTGAAGTCACGCCGCCGCGCCTTGGCCGCCTTGATGAACTCGCCGCGCAGCCGGGCCCGGGTCGTCGCCGGCGGTTGGGTCATGGCGGTGGTGACGGCCTCGTCGGTGACGACCCGCTCCATCTCGCCGCGGCGCTGCAGCAGGTAGTAGATGCCGCGGTCCCGATTCACGTCGTGATAGCTGAGATCCAGCAGGGCGAGGCGCGCCGAGGAGAGCGGCAGACCGTGGCGCTCCCGGTATCCCTGGACGAGGCGGTACTTGGCGACCCAGTCGAGCTCACGATGCAGCGAGAGCGGGTCCTTCTCGATCCCGGTGAGCAGGTACTCCCACATCAGCACCGCCTGCTCCACCTCGGCGGGGAACCCGGTGGAACGGGCGTAGCGCATCGCCCGCTCCAGGTACTCCCATTGGATGTCGAGGGCCGACAGCTCCCGGCCGTTCGCCAGCCGGACCCGGCGCCGGCAGGTGACGTCGTGGGAGATCTCCCGGATCGCCCGGATCGGGTTCTCCAGGGTGAGGTCCCGGAACACGACGTCGTCCTCCAGCATCTGCAGCAGGGCGGCGGTGGTCCCCACCTTCACGTAGGTGACGTACTCGGACATGTTCGAGTCGCCGGCGATCACGTGGAGGCGCCGGTAACGCTCGGCGTCGGCGTGCGGCTCGTCCCGGGTGTTGATGATGGGCCGGCTCCGGGTCGTCGCCGACGAGATCCCCTCCCAGATGTGCTCGGCCCGCTGGGCGAGGCAGAAGGCGGTGCCCCGGGCCGTCTGCAGCAGCTTGCCGGCCCCCGAGAAGACCTGGCGGGTGACGAAGAACGGGATGAGGGTGTCGATGATGCGCTGGAAGTCGCCGTGCCGGCCAACCAGGTAGTTCTCGTGGCACCCGTAGGAATTGCCGGCCGAGTCGGTGTTGTTCTTGAAGAGGTGGATCTGGCCCCGGATCCCCTCGTCCTCGAGTCGCTGCTCGGCGGAGCGCAGCAGGCCCTCCAGGATCCGCTCCCCCGCCTTGTCGTGGGCCACCACGTCGTAGAGGCTGTCGCACTCCGGGGTGGCGTACTCGGGATGGCTTCCGACGTCGAGGTAGAGCCGTGAGCCGTTCTCGAGGAACACGTTGGAGGAGCGGCCCCAGCTCACCACCCGGCGGAACAGGTAGCGGGCCACCTCGTCGGGGGACAGCCGCCGCTGGCCTCGCAGGGTACAGGTGACCCCGTACTCGTTCTCGATGCCGAAGATGCGCCGCTGCATGCCTGCCAGGGTAGACGTCGCCTCCCCCTTTCCACACCGCCCGGTCCCCGGGCACCCCGACCCTCGGGCACCCCGACCCCCGGGCGCGTGCCCGAAGCCGGCGGGAGCGACCAGAATGTGATCGTGAGCATCGACGTACCGGGCCACTTCGTGCGTGCCACCACCGTGGGCGACCTGGTGGCGGGCCAGGTCCTTGCGGCCCGGCTCCGGGCGGAGGGCATCGAGGTGCGGCTCCACAGCGAGGCGCTGGGACCCTACCCCACCACGGTCGGCCGCCTCGCCGAGACCGAGTTGTGGGTGCCGCAGGACCGGCTCGAGGAGGCAGCGCAGATCCTGCTCGACAGCGAGGTGAGGAACGCCCTGGCGCCGGCCGAGCCGGATTGTGAACCGCGGCTGCCCCCACCGCTGGAGCTCCGGATCATGGCCGCCGTGATCGGGACGATCCTGCTCGTGCTGTGGGTGCTGCGGATCGTGCGGGTGTTCTGACCCGGGATCACCCGGAGTGGCGAGCCGCCTCGATCTCGGCGGGATCCAACCGCCGGAACGTGCGCCGTCCCGCGGTGCGGTCGAGCACCGCCGCCTCCCACCCCGACGGCTCGATGCCGTTCCCCTCCACGTCCTCGATGGCCGCAGCGGCGATCCGGACCGTCTCCGGCAGGTCGGTGAGACCGTCCACCGCCTCGCCGAGGCGCTCGGTGAGCTGCTCCTCGCTGCCTCCCATCGCCCCGAACCGCTCGACGTCGCGCAGGGTCCCGTCGTACTGGACGCGGTACATCTGGGTGGCGGCGCGATCGAGGCCGATCTCGGCCACCATCACCTCGACCTCGTACGGCTTCACCTCGTGGGTGAAGATCTGACCCAAGGTCTGCGAGTAGGCGTTGGCGAGCCCTTTACCGCTGACATCGGCCCGGCCGTAGGAATAGCCCTTCAGATCGGCGTAGCGGATCCCGGCCACCCGCAACGCCTCGAACTCGCTGAACCGCCCCACCCCGGCGAAGGCGACCCGGTCATAGATCTCCCCGAGCTTGTGCAACGACCCGCTCGGGTTCTCGCCCATCAGCAGCACCCCGTCGGCGTACTCGACGATGACGATGGAGCGGCCCCGGGCGATGCCCTTGCGGGCGAACTCGGCACGGTCCTTGATCAACTGCTCCGGCGGGACGTAGAACGGCATCGTCATGGTCGATGCTCCACCACGTCGGCGGCGATCGCCGCGATCCGCTCCTCCGCCACCACCACGTATCCGCCGGCGGTGACCGTGACCACGTTGGGGTAGATGCCGCGACGCAGGTCGGGACCGCCGGTGGCGGAATCCTCCTCGGCGGCGGCCACCAGCGCCTCGACTCCGAGGTGAAGCGCGTCGTCCTCATCGAGGCCGGAGCGGTACGACGCCTTGAGGAACGACTTGGCCTCGGCTCCCCCCGAGCCGGTGGTGGCGTAATCCTGCTCCTCGTAGCGGCCCCCGACCACGTCGTAGCTGTAGAGCCGCCCGGTGCTCTCCTCCTCGTCGTAGCCGCAGAAGAGCGGCACCACGACGAGGCCTTGGAATGCCAACGGAAGGTGGCCGCGGACCATGCGGGCCAGGTAGTTCGCCTTGCCTTCCAGGCTGAGGCGGGTGCCCTCGATCTTCTCGTAGTGCTCCAGCTCGGTCTGGAACAGCTTGATCAGCTCCACCGCCATCCCGGCGGTGCCGGAGATCGCCACCGCCGAGCGGTCGTCGGCCGCGAAGACCTTCTGCACCCGCTTGTGGGCGATGACGTTGCCGGAGGTGGCACGGCGATCACCGGCCATGACCACCCCGTCGGAGTAGCGGAGGGCGAGCACGGTCGTCCCCTCCGGCAGGTCGAGGGCGTCGACCGGCCCCAACGGGGCCCAGCGGGGAGCGAGCCCGCGCGATTCGAGGAGGGAGAGGAAACTCGCTTCAGGGAGTCCCGAGTCGAGAGGGAGCGGGCTCGAGCCGCCCGGCCAATCCTCGCCGCTCACTCGCCACCCTTCTGGACGTAGTTTTTGACGAACTCCTCGGCGTTCTCCTCGAGCACCGAGTCGATCTCGTCCAGGAGATCGTCGATCCGTTCGGTGATCTCCTCGCCCTGGCCTTCAGGCAAGGCGTCGGCCTCGGCCTCAACCGCCTCGGCGTCCTGCGCCTTCGCCTGCTTGCGCTCCTGCTCAGCCATCTTCGCCTCCCAATGCCCGCAACAACGCTGCCGGCGAGTCCGATCGTTCCAGCAGCGGCCCTACCTGGTCCTTGCTACCGCGGAGCGGCTCCATCATAGGCACCCGTCTCAGCACATCTTCACCCGTGTCGAACACCAGCGAATCCCAGTTGGCGGCGGCGAGGGCGTGGCCGAAGCGGGAGACACACTGGCCCCGGAAGTAGGCCCGGGTCCGTTCCGGAGGCTCCGCCACTGCCCGGATGATCTCCTCGTCCTCGAAGAGGCGCTGGAGCCGCCCGGCGGCGACGAGCCGGTGGTAGAGGCCCCGGGCCGGGTCGACGTCGTGGTACTGGAGGTCGAGCAGGCGCAGCTTGGCGTCGTCCCAGGCGAGCCCGTCCCGCTCCCGATAGGCCTCGAGGATCCGGCGCTTGGCAACCCAGTCGAGCCGGTCGGCGGCCCGCCACGGGTCGGCCTCGAGGTCGGTGAGGATCTCCTCCCACCGGGCGAGGACGTCGGCGTAGACATCTTCGAGGTCGCTGTTGTTGGCGTACTTGCCGGCCCATTCGAGGTACTGCCACTGGGCTTCGAGGGCGGTCATGGTGCGGCCGTCGGTCAGCTCGACCGTCTCCTGCAGCGTCGGGTCGTGGCTGATCCGCCACAGCGACCGGACCGGGTCGGCCAGCAGCAGCGGCTCGGGCAGCGCCCCGTCCTCCAAGGCGTCGAGCACCAGCGAGGTGGCGCCCAACTTGAGGAAGATCTGCACCTCGGACAGGTTGGCGTCACCGATGATGACGTGGAGCCTGCGGTACTTGGCCGGGTCGGCGTGGGGCTCGTCCCGGGTGTTGATAATGGGCCGCTTCAGGGTGGTTTCGAGCCCAACCTCCTCCTCGAAGAAGTCGGCCCGCTGCGACACCTGGAACTCGACCTTGGGCCGGCCGTTCTCGGCGCCCACCTTCCCCGCCCCGGTGTAGATCTGGCGGGTCACCAGGAACCCGGAGAGGTGACGGACGATGGCCCCGAACGGGATGGCGCGGGAGACCAGGTAGTTCTCGTGCGCCCCGTACGAGTTGCCCTTGCCGTCGGAGTTGTTCTTGTGGATGAGCATGCGCTCGCCCGGCGGCATGATGCGATGGGCCGCCACCACCGCCCGGGCCATCACGACCTCACCCGCTTTGTCGTAGAGGGCGGCCTCCAGCGGGTCGTAGCACTCGGGGCTCGAGTACTCGGGATGGGCGTGGTCGACGTAGAGCCGGGCGCCGTTGGCGAGCACGACGTTCACCAGCCCGGTCTCGAGCTCCACCGGCGAGGCGTCGGCGTACCCGAAGCCGCGGGCGTCCCGCCCCGGTGACTCCTCGTCGAACGACCACTGGATCCGGGCCCGCTCCCCGGCATAGGAGTTGACGACGGTGCTGGAGGCGAGCACGGGATTGAAGTCGAGCTGGTGCTGGACCGTGATCCCGAACTCGGTCTCGGTGCCGAGGACCTCGTGGAGCGCCATCGGCTACTGCTCGGATCTCACAGGTACTGTCCCGGTGTGATGGCTTCGATGCTGCGGCCCTCGCCGTCGCCCTCGATCAGCGTCCGGACGTACACGATGCGCTCGCCCTTCTTGCCCGAGATGCGCGCCCAGTCGTCCGGGTTGGTCGTATTGGGGAGATCCTCGTGCTCCTTGAACTCTTGGGTGATCGCTCGCAGCAGGTCGTCGCGCCCCAGCCCCGATTCGCCGCCGGCGATCTCCCGCTTGATGGCGTACTTCTTGGCGCGCCGCACGATGTTCTCGATCATCGCCCCACTCGAGAAGTCCTTGAAGTAGAGCACCTCCCGGTCGCCGTTGGCGTAGGTGACCTCGAGGAAGCGGTTCTCGTCGGAGGTGGCGTACATCTTGGCGACCACGTCTTCGATGAGCAGGCCGAGCATGGCGGTCCGGTCCCCGCCGTGACGCGCCAGGTCTTCCTCGGCGTAGGGCAGGTGCTCGGAGAGGTAGATGCGGAAGATCTGGCGGGCGGCCGCCTCGTCGGGTCGCTCCACCTTCACCTTCACGTCGAGCCGGCCCGGGCGCAGGATGGCCGGGTCGATGAGGTCCTCCCGGTTGGAGGCCCCGATCACGATGACGTTCTTGAGGGACTCGACCCCGTCGAGCTCGGAGAGGAGCTGGGGAACGATCGTCGATTCCACGTCGGAGGACACTCCGCTGCCCCGGGTCCGGAACAGCGAATCCATCTCGTCGAAGAACACGATGACGGGGACGCCCTCGTCGGACTTCTCCTTGGCCCGCTGGAAGATGAGGCGGATCTGACGCTCGGTCTCCCCGACGTACTTGTTGAGCAGCTCCGGACCCTTGATGTTGAGGAAGTACGACCGCACGTCGGCGCTCCCCTCCTTGGCGGCCACCGCCTTGGCGAGGCTGTTGGCGACCGCCTTGGCGATCAGGGTCTTGCCGCAGCCGGGAGGTCCGTAGAGCAGGACGCCCTTGGGAGGCGCCAGCTCGTAGTCGGCGAATCGCTCCTTGTGGACGTAGGGCAGCTCGACCGCGTCCTGGATCATCTCGATCTGCTCGTCGAGACCCCCGATGTCGCCGTAGGTGATGTCCGGCACCTCCTCCAGGACGAGCTCCTCGACCTCGGGGCGCATGATCTTCTCCAACACGAGGCCGGTGCGCGGCTCCATCCGCACGTGGTCACCGGCCCGGATCCGTTCCCCCTCGAGCGGGGCGGCCAGCTCGACCACCCGTTCCTCGTCGGCCCGGCCCAGCACGAGCAGGCGCCCGTCCGGCAGCACCTCCTTGACCGTCACCACCTCGCCGGCCGGGTCGAAGGACCGCACGTCGACGACGTTGTACGACTCGTTGAGCAGCACCTCCTGGCCGGTCTCCAGCGCCTTGATCTCGAGGTTGGGCTCGACGTTGACCCGGAGCTTGCGACCGGCGGTGTAGACGTCGGCGGTGCCGTCCTCGTTGACCTTGAGCAGCACGCCGAAGGGATTGGGGGGTGCGGTGAGGCGCTCCACCTGCTCGCGGAGCAACGCGAGCTGTTCCCGGGTTTCCTCCAGCACGGCCGCCAGCTTCTGGTTCTGGGTGGAGGCCTGCGACAGGCGGTTCTTGGCTTCGAGCAGGCGCTCTTCGAGGACCCGGACCCGGCGGGGGGCGTCCTGAAGACGGCGGCGTAGCACCGCCACCTCTTCTTCGAGCATCCGAACGGTTACCCGAAGCTCGTCCGCCGTGCCGCCGGCGTGTTCCACCTGGTCGCCTCCTTGCCCTTCCTTCGGCGCGTTGCGGGCTCGGCTTCAGTGACCCGAAGACCGCCAAGTGTAGGCCGCCCCCACATTCAGCAACCCGGTCACCGGCCAGACCCGGGTGCGATCGGGAAGCTCCCCGGCGGCGGTACACTCGGCCACCGAGAGACCACGTTGAAAGGGACACCATGAAGGTTTGGATCGACCAGGATCTCTGCACCGGGGACGGCTTGTGCGAGGAGATCGCACCCGACGTCTTCGTCCTGCTCGACGACGGCCTCGCCTACGTACGCGAGGGGGCGAAGATCTTCGCCACGTCGGAAGGCAACCCGCAGGGAGCGGAAGGTCTGGCCACGATCCCCGACGGGCAGCTCGACCTGGTGGTCGAATCCGCCGAAGAGTGCCCCGGCGAGTGCATCTTCGTCGAGCCCTGAGCTCGGCGACTCCCCCCGGCTGCTCAAGCGCCGTCCTGGCGCGGCGGCTCGCCCTCTGAAGCGAGATCGGACCCCTCCCGCCGGATGCGGCGCGCCACCGTGACGAAGCCGGTGTGCCCCACCATGCGGTGGCTGGGCCGCACCGAGCGTCCCTCGACCGCCCATTCCCGCATCAGGATCTCGAACGTCATGATGTCGAGGAACGACCTGGTTCCGTCGAGGGCACGCCTTACCTCCTGGACCTGCGGCACGGTCGGGAGGTAGCAGCAGAAGACCCCGCCCGGGGCGAGGTGCTCGGCCGCCGGCCCCACCTCGTGCCAGGGCTCGGGCAGGTCGAGGACGAGGCGGTCCGGCCGGATCTCGGCGACCGCCCCTGCCACCTCCCCTATCCGGAGGGCGAGGGTGGCGGGGATCTCCCCGAAGAAGCCCTCGATCCGGCGGCGGGCCACCGCGGCGTGGTCTTCCCGGACCTCGTAGCTCACCACCCGACCGGCGGACCCGACGGCGCGCACCAGCACCATGGTGAGCGCCCCGGAACCGGTTCCGGCCTCGAGCACGGTCATGCCGGGACCGACGTCGGCCCAGGTGACGATGGCCCCGGAGTCCTTCGGGTAGACGACGGTGGCACGGCGTCCCATCTTCAGGGCGTAGTCGGCGAGACGGGGGCGCAGTGCGACGAGGGCGTTCCCCAGCGACGAGCGCAGCACCGTCCCGTCCTCGGCGCCGATGATCTCGTCGTGACGGAGCACGCCCTGGTGGTACTGGAACTCGGCGCCGGGCTGGAGGGCGATGAGGTAGCGGCGCCCCTTGGCGTCGAAGAGCAGGCAGGGCTCCCCCGCCCGGAACTCAGCCACGCCCGGCCCTGCCCGCGGTCACGTGAAGGCGGGGACGATCGAGGCGAGGATGGCGAGCACCATCGTGAACACCACCACCCACACCACGATCTTCACCATTCGCTCGCGATTCCGGAACACGCCCCTTCACCTCACTCGCTGGGAACGGGAGCCCCCGTCACCTCGGACTCTGCCACCACCTCGTCGCCGCGCAGCAACCGCAGCCGGATTGTCTCGCCTTCCCGCAGAGTGCGGCTGTAGACCAGGGTCTTCCCAACGCTGCGGAAACGGCGCACCAGGCTGAAGACGGTGAGGACCGCGGCGAAGCCGGTGACGAGCGGCTGTCCGCGGCGGGCACCACCGAACAGGTGGCGAAGGGAGAAGGAGAGGAGCCGGTCCATCGCCGTCCCTAAAGGCGGTAGATCTCGACCCGCGCCTTGCCCTGCTTCTTTCCCCGGCGCCGCCCCACCAGGAAGATCACCACGACGAGGACGACCACGCCGACCGCGATGGCGGTCCCGGTGGTCCGGGCCTGGGACTTGGTCTCCTCGACGATCTCCTCGATCTCCCGGAGTTTCGCTTCGAGGTCGGCTCGCTCGATTGCCACTGATTCAGCCCTCCTCGGACTCGTCACGCCCGGCGAGCCCGATGATGATTCCGATCAACACCACCAGCAGCAGCGCCGTCAACAGGTAGCCGAGCGCCGCCCAGTTGGGTCCGTCCGGCAACAGGCGCATCATGCCGCGCATCAACGCCACGCTAAGCAGGAGCATCCCGAAGCCGATGGCGACGGCCGCCCCCAGGGAGAACCCGGCAAAGCGGCCGAGCCGCTTGGCGGGCTCCAGCGTTTCCTGGCGAAGGTACTCCTTCGCCATGGTGGCGAACTCCCTGATGAGCTCCGGCAGTTCAGTCGGCCCCGCCATCGGCGCTCCCTTCTGGCTCTGCGACGCCACCACGGTGGCGGCGTCCTCCAGAGGGTACCGCAATTCGCCCCGCGACAGGATTCGCCGCCCGGACCCAGTATGTAGCATTCGGTCATGCCGCCCGTCGTTCAACCGAGCCTCGAGGAGATGAAGGCGGTCGCACTCGGGCGACGAAACGCCCGACCCATCATCATCGGGCAGACGATCTCCCAGTTCGGCGACTACATCGCATACGTCTCGCTGCCACTCTTCGTAGTCGAGTTGACGGGACGCGGCCTCGACCTCGGGCTCACCTCGGCTGCCGAGTCGCTCCCGGCGCTGCTGTTCGGGGTCACCGCCGGCGTGCTCCTCGACCGAACCCGCATCAAGCGGATCCTCATCGTCGCCGACCTGGTGCGGGCCGCCGCCTTCGGCCTGCTCGCCCTCGGGGCCGCCTCCGGCGCCGTCTCGACCTGGGTGGTGTTCCTCACCGCCTTCCTGGCCGGTTCGATGGCCACGTTCTTCGACAGCGGCCTCCAGGCGATCCTGCCCCACGTCGTCGGGCCCGACGAGTTGGTGCAGGTGAACTCGACGCTGTCGTTCGCCGGCACCCTCGCCTGGTCGCTGGGCCCGGCGGTGGGAGGGCTGCTCGTGAGCCAGTTCGGCGGCTTTTCGGTCGCCTTTGGTTTCGACGCCGTCACGTTCCTCGTCTCGGCGGCGTTCCTCGCCGTGGTGCGGGTGCGGTCCTACGCCCGGCCCCGGCGGGAACCGTTCGGCGCAGCCCTCAAGAGTGGCGTCAGGTTCCTCTTCGCCAATCGCCATCTGCGCTGGGCGACACTGGGCGCAGCCGTCATCAACCTGGTGTTCGCCCCCCTCGAGGCGTTGCTCTTCCTCCTCATCCCGGAGCGGCTCAGCGGTGGCGTCACGGTGCCGGGGTTCCTCGACTTCCTGTTCCTCGACCAGGCCGAGGTGGGCCTCTTTCTCGCCCTCCAGGCCGGGCTGGGCTCGATCGGGGTGATCCTGGCGCCCCGCATCGCCAAGCGGATGCACCTGGGACGGATGTTCCTGGCCGGCACCGGTCTGATGGGGATCGGCTTCGGGGCGATGGCGTCGATGCACAGCTTCGTGGCGGTGCTCCCCGCCGCGGTGGCGGTCACCGGGCTCGGCTGGACCAACGTCGCCGTCGCCACCATGCGGCAGCGCATCGCCCCGGAGGCGATGCTGGGCCGGGTGGTGGCCGCCTCCCGCACCATCGCCTGGGCCCTGATCCCGGCGGGAGCGGTGATCGGCGGTTCCCTCGCCGACACCGTCGGACTGTTGCCGGTCTACGTGGTGGGCGCCGTGATCGCGGTCGCCACCACGCTGCTGCTGGCACTGACCCCGCTGTGGAACGACCCGATCGAAGCCCTCGGCGGCCCGCCTCGCTCCGGTGGCCTGCCCCGCCCCCGGCTGCGCCCGATTGCCAAGGTCCGGCGCCGCTTGCGGCGCTGAGGCCCCGACCGGCGCCCCTCACCCGGCGCTGTCGGGTTCCTCCAGATCGGCCGCCTCCGACGCGGCGACGGGACACATCATGACGACATGGGGGCCGATGCGAGGCAGGTCGAACGCCTCGCCCACCGCACGGAACCCGCGTCCCCGGTAGAAGCCGGCGGCACCCATCCGGGCCGTGCACCACACGAGGTCGCCGCCGCGCTCCGCTGCGTATCCGATCACCCGTTCCAGCAAGGCGGTGCCGATGCCGCGCCCGCGGTGTGCCGGTACGGTGGCCATGCCCCGGAGCCGGAACGACTCCGGTCCGCCGAAGGCGCCCCTCTCCGGCTCCTGGCGGCTGACCGAGGCGATCCCGACCACCTCGCCGCCGACCACTGCCGCGTAGTGCCGCGCCTCGGGATCGAGATCACCGGGGTACACCAGCTCGTCCTCCTGCTGGTGGGGCCGGAGCAGCCGTTGCCGGAGGGGTCGCGTCGCCGCCGCGGAGACTTCCTCGATCCGGACGCGCTCCCGGCCGCTGCCGGTCGGGTCGGTCAGCGGATCCGCCGACGGGTGGGCTTCGACTGCTTCGCCCGGGCCCGGGCGAACCATCCGACGGTGAACCCGAAGAGAGCGGCGATGACGAGGAGTATGGCGATCTGGGATGCGACGTACATCATCGGGCGCTACTCCTCCAGAGCCCTGAACTCGATGCGGCGGTTGCGAGCCCGGCCCTCTGCCGTGCTGTTGTCCGCGATCGGCCGGGTCTCACCGTAGCCGACGACGGCGAAGCGGTTCGTATCCTGGCCGTGACCCACCAGGTAGGCGAGCACCGCCTCGGCCCGTCGCTCCGACAGCTCCAGGTTGGTGGCGTCGTCTCCTTGGGAATCGGCATGTCCCGAGATCTCGATCGGGACGTTGGGGAACTTCTCGAGCGCCACCAGGATCTCGTTGAGCAGGGCGATGCCCTTCGAGGTGAGGACGTCGCTGTTGAGCTCGAACTCGACGACCTTGCCTGCGATCAGATCGTCGATGTTCTCCTGCAGCTCCACCACTTGCTCCGGAGGGACCACCGGAGTGTCGGCGACGGTGAGCCTGCTGTCGAAGACGAAGGCCGTCTCGTTCACGATCTCCTCGACGGCTTCCCGCACGTCGTGCTGCTCCTGGCGGGTGTCGAACACGGCGGTCATCGAAATCACCCGCTGCTCCGGCCCCACGAACAGCTCGCCCTCCGGCACCATGGACCCGCCGAGTTCGATGATGCGGAGCACCCTGGACAGCCAGTCCCGTTCGCTCGGAATGCCCTCCTCGACGGTGAGCCCGGTGGCATCGACGCTCCCGAACGCCTCGTCGAGGGCAGCAACGATCGCCTCCCGGGTCGGCTCGTCCGACACGTCCCCGGTGATGGTCACGGCACCGCCGGACCACTGCATCACCAAAGGATCGGTCTCGACAACGGAGTCGCCGGTCTCGAGCGGGAGCACGAGACGGATCTCACTTTGGACCGACCGCACCCCCTCGAGTGAGGCCACCAGCTGCGGCGCGGCGACGAGATCCTCCTCCTTGGCGACGGAGCCGACGAGCTGGAGGTCCTGGCCGCTGGCATCGACTTCGACGTCGAGGATGGCGTTGGCTTGGAGCAGGGCGGTGGCCCGGTTCTCCAGATCTCCCTCGACCGCCTTGATCCCGTAGAGCATCCCGAGTCCCACCAGGATGGCGAGGCCGACGATCGACATCAGGATGAACGATTGAAGCTCGACGATCGGCCCCGTCTCCGTCGGACCGCGGAAGGGGGGCGAGTCGGACGTGTGCTTCGACTCGCCCAAGTCTCTGAGACGGCGCCGTGCGTCCTTCTTCCCCATGCCTCAGTCGCTTCGTCGACCTCTTCGATGCTACCGGCTCGGGAGTCTTCCGCCGTTCACGGGACGCCCCGTGGCATTCCGGAAGTTCCCGTCAGCCGCCGACCACCATGCCCGGAGTCTCGGCGGTGGCTTCCTCGTCGGAGAGTACGACCCGGATCGTCTCGTGGCGTTCCTCGGCTCCGGTCAGCATGTCGGCGACGGATGCCTTGAGGGCCCGCAGCAGGGTCGTCAGCTCCTTGTGCTGGCGCCGGGCGGCTTCGAGGATGCGGGTGGCCTCCGCCTTGCTCTCCTCGAGCACCGCCAAGCTGTCCCGTCGCGCCTCGACGAGAAGCTTGTCTGCCTCTTCGGCGGCCTCGGCCCGGAGGCGCTCCGCCTCTTCTTCGGCCTTCTCCAGGCTCTGCTGGGCGTGGAGCAGGACCTTCTCGGCCTCGGCGTGGACCTGGGCGACGTCGGCGTCCGGGCCTTCGGCCAGCTTCTGGGCGCGCCGCTCGGCTTCCCCGATGATCTTCTGAGCCCGCCGCTCGGCGTCGTCCAGGATCGCCTGCTTGCGGTCGACCGCCGCCAGGATCGTCTGCTCGACGGAGTCGTCGCGGCCGGAGAGCTCCCCGATCTGGCGCTTCTGGGCGTTGATCTTGCCGTGCGCCGCGGCGACTTCACCTTCGAGGTCCTTGACCGCCTCGCCGAGACGATCGAGGAAGGCGTCCACCTCCGCCGGTTCGTATCCGCGCTTGACGAGGGTGAAATCCGCGTTCTCGATGTCGGCCCATAAATCGCTCATGGCCGCCTCCTCGCACGCCGGCAGCCACCGGCTCCAATTCCCGTTGCATCTCCGGCCGATACTACGCTCAGTGTACGGACACTACTCTCGGTAGTCAAGAAGACCCTACAACCCCGCGGAGCCGCTGCAGCAACGCCGCCTGGGCCGGATTGAGCTTCTCGGCTGCCGTATCCAGAGGGTACCAGGCCACCCGATCGATCTCGGGGATCGTCTGCACCCGCCCCGACCGGGGCGGCCACTCGATCTCGATCGTGTTGCAGCGCAGCTCCGACGGCTCGAAGTCCCCTTCGGCGGCCCAGGCGTGCACCTCCTTGCCGGCCCGCTGGAACACGCTGCCGAGCGACACCAACGCCGCCGGATCCACCACACCGCCGGTCTCCTCGGCGAACTCGCGGCAGGCGGCGTCCCGCAGCGGCTCCCCCGGCTCGGGCTCACCCTTCGGGATGCTCCACGCCCCCCGATCACGGCGGGCCCAGAACGGGCCGCCGGGATGGGCGATCAGCACTTCGAGCCCGCTCCCCCGTCTCCGGTAGAGCAGGATCCCGGCGCTGGCGGACCCGGTCACCGCCGACCCGCCTCCCAACAGGTCACGCCGGTGGCACCAACCGTCGCCCCGTGCACGGTCCCGACCGGCACGTCGAGACGATCGCCGGGACCGAGGACACGATCACCCTCCGGGAGATGGAAGGTGATCGAGCCCGCCACACACACCAGGACCTTGTGGTAGGCGTGGTGATGGGGGGCGTAGACGGTTCCCGGATGGTTCGACCAGGCGTGCGGCGTCAAGCCCTCGTCCGCGAACACGGCGGACGCCGTCGCCTCCGGATCGGGAACCGTACCGCTCACCCGCTCCACCCTAGGAGGTGAGGTCGGCGCAGGATGCCTCGTCGGGCAGCAGGGGCCGGACGACCAGCCGGAATTCGGCACCGTCGCTGGTCCAGGGAGTGAGCTGGTTCGCCTGCCGGATCAGCGGCAGGGCGGCGGCGAGATCATCCCCCGTGATCACCCGGCAGGTGAACCCCACCGGCGACGGCTCTCCGCCCTCGAGGGACCCCGCCGGCCATGTCTGCGGCGCCTGGGGGAGATCCAGTGGGTCCTCGTAGGGAGCGGCGTACACCGCCAGAGCGGTAGGCGTGTAGTCGCCGGGCGGCTCGACGATGTTGTTGTTCCCCACGTAGGTCTCGAGCCCGAAGAGCACCGTGGCGAAGTCGGAGGCGGCGGTGCGCAGCGCCCGCTGGGTGTCGGTCAGGCCGAGGTCGCCGGCGGTGATGGTGCCCTCGAATCCGAGGGCGTACACGTCGATCTCGTGACGCTCCCCGTCGGCCACGACGGTGAACGAGGTGGTGGAGGCGTCGGCGATCGGGGTGGTCCCGTAGTCGGGTTGGGGGCCGAGCAGCCCGGCCCGATCGGCTTCGCCGATGAGGAACTGGATGCCTTCCTCGGTGATGGTGAAGGTCTGGACGGACGGCAACGCCGGCCCCGGGTAGATCTCGGGCGTGGGGCCCTGCACGATCACGGTGCCGTCGCCGTAGACCGACACCGGCGGGAGCTGCCCGACCATGAAGTCGACCGGCATCAGGCCGCCGCCGATCGAGCCGCGGACGACCAGCTCGGTGGCGCCCGTCGGGTGGTCGTAGCCCGCGGCCGTTTCCTGCTCGTCGCTCCCACATCCGGCGATCAGCACCGCGGCGAGGACGAGTGTCATGGTGAGTGTGATGAGCCTCTGCATGGTGGGTGGGGACGCTCCCGGTGGCGGCGGCGGTTCCCGTTCCGTGAGGTGTGCCTCTGGATCGGGGGCACCCCCCGTCTCTGCGATCGGAGCGGAGTCTTCGAACTGGCAGAGGCCGCCGGGAGCCCCCGCTTCGCCGGCTGGATCGGGGTCCCTACCGGCACCGCCGCCGTCGTGTTCACCCGCGGCGACGAGCCCGTTGGCTGGCAGTCGCCGGTGGGCGGCGTCGTCGTGATCCCGATCACGGAGGCGAACATCTCCGCGCTGGTGGCGATCGACGAAGCGGGTCGAGAACTCAACCGGCTCGCGCTTCCAGACGGTCTCGGCGCGGCGAGCGAGGTGGTGGTAACCACCACGACGATGCCGTGACGTCGTCGCGTCCGGTCACGAACGTATGCACATAAGGGCATTGACAGCGACGGACGCGAGGACAAGGCTCCGAGCGGTGTCCGGAAGGCCGGTGTCAAGGTGGCACCCAGTCCCGACATACTGGAGAGCCTCATGCCCGACACCGAATCCTTGCCCGCGGTTGCCTTGGTCCTCAGCTTCGACGTCGCCGACTTCGAGACCTGGAAGTCCTCCTTCGACGCCTACCGGTCGCAACGACAGGCCGCCGGCATCCTCGGACACCACATCAACCGGGGCAAAGACAACCCCAACTCGCTCAGCGTCTACCTTCCGGCCACCGATCGCGCCGGCGTCGAGGCATTCTTCGCCTCTGCAGCGCTGCCGGAGGCCATGAAGGCCGCCGGGGTCACGACCACGCCCCGGTTCATGTGGATGACACCGGTGCGGGAAGCCGTGGTCTGGGATCGGGAGACGCCGGCGTTCATCGTCACCCATGCCGTTGCCGACTTCGACGCCTGGCTCCAGGTGTACGACGGAGCCTTCGAGCTGCGCCGCTCCCAGGGCGTTGTCGGGGAGGCTGCCAACCGGTCGTTGGACGACCCGTCGGTGGCGATCGTCTATCACCAGGCCGAGTCGTTCGACGCCCTCGAGGCGCTCATCACCAACCCGGAAATCCTCGCGGTGATGGAGAAAGCGGGCGTCGTCTCGCAGCCCGAGGTCTCCTGGCACATCAGCGGTTGGGGCGAGCGGTACTGAAGCGCCCCGGTGCCTCGCAGCCTCAACCGAGGCCGGCGCGCCGACCCGGCACCACCGGCGCGGGAAGCTCCTCGACGTCGGGACCGCTGAACTGGGCGTTGTACAGCGCGGCGTAGGCGCCGTCGCGGGCGATCAGCTCGTCGTGGTTCCCCTGCTCGACGATGCGACCTTCCTCCATCACGAGGATCAGGTCGGCGTCGCGGATGGTGGACAGCCGGTGGGCGATGACGAAACTGGTGCGCTGGGTGCGCAGCGCCGCCATCGCATGCTGCAGCAGCGCCTCGGTGCGGGTGTCGACCGAACTCGTTGCCTCGTCGAGGATGAGCAGCGCCGGGTTGGCGATGAAGGCCCTGGCGATGGTGATGAGCTGCTTCTCGCCCGCACTGATGTTGGCACCCTCATCATCGACGATCGTGTCGTACCCGGCGGGGAGGCTGTGGACGAACCGGTCGACGAACGTGGCCTCCGCCGCGGTGTGGATCTCCGCTTCGGAAGCACCGAGCTTGCCGTATGCGATGTTGTCGCGAATGGTTCCCTCGAAGAGCCAGGTGTCCTGTAGCACCATCCCGGTGTTGGCTCGCACGTCCATCCGGGGCATCCGGGCGATGTCTTCCCCGTCGAGGGTGATGCGGCCTTCATCGAGCTCGTAGAAGCGCATGACGAGGTTGACGAGGGTGGTCTTGCCGGCGCCGGTGGGCCCCACGATGGCAATGGTCTGACCGGGCTCGACGGTGAGCGAGAGGTCCTCGATGAGGGGACGATCTTCGTCGTAGCGGAACGAGACGTGCTCGAAGCTAACCCGGCCGTGACGGTCGTTGCCGCCAACGGCGACCTGCTCGTCCGGTTCCTCCTCTTCGGCATCGAGCAGTTCGAAGACCCGTTCAGCGGAGGCGACGCCCGATTGCAGGAGGTTGACCATCGACGCGACCTGGGTGACCGGCTGGGTGAATCGCCGGGTGTACTGGATGAACGCCTGAACCTCTCCGAGGGACATGGTTCCGCCGGCAACCCGCAGCCCGCCCAGCACCGCGACGATCACATAGTTGAGGTTGCCGATGAACATCATGATCGGCATGATCAGCCCGGAGAGGAACTGGGCCTTGAAGCTGCTCTCGTACAGCTCGTCGTTCTCCAATTCGAAGACGGCCTGAACCTCCTCCTGCCGCCCGAACACCTTGGTGAGGGCGTGACCGGTGAACGCCTCCTCGACCTGGGCGTTGACGGCGCCGGTGTGACGCCATTGCCCGATGAATTGGGTCCTGGAACGCCGCATGACCATTGCGGCGAGAGCCATGCTCACCGGGATCGTCACCAACGCGATGAGTGCCAGGGTCCACGAGATGTCGATCATCATCACAACCACGAAGACAATCGTCAGCACCGATGTGAGCACTTGGCTCATCGTCTGCTGCAGACTCTGGGCCAGGTTGTCCATATCGTTGGTGACCCGGCTGAGTAGTTCGCCGCGCGGCTGGTGATCGAAGTAGCGCAGCGGGAGCCGGTTGACCTTGTCCTCTACTGCGGAGCGCATCCGGAGCACCGTGCCCTGCACAACGTCGTTGAGCAGCCACCCCTGGAGGTAGGAGAGAAGCGCCGAGCCGACGTAGAGGCCGAGCACCAGCAACAGCACGTGCCAGAGGGCGGTGAAGTCGATGCCCTGACCGGGGACGAGGTCGATCCCGCCGAGCAGATCGGCGATCTGGCCCCGACCGGCGGCGCGGGCGGCGTCGATTGCCTGCGCCTTGGTCATTCCCGCAGGGAGGTTCTTGCCGACCGCTCCGGCGAAGATGATGTCGGTGGCCCGGCCTAGCACCCGGGGACCGGCGACCGAAAGCCCGACGCTGGTGATGGCGGCGACGATGATCACGCCGATCTTGGCCCGCTCCGGGCGCAGCCGGCCCAGCAATCGCCGGGCAGACGACTTGAAGTTCGTCGCCTTCTGTCCCACCATCCCCCCGCCGTGCGGTCCTCTCCCCGGCGCCATGTGGCCGGTGATGCGCTCGGTCTTCCTCATCTTCTGCGGTGCGCTCATGACGCCTCCGCCTTCAGCTGGGATTCGACGATCTCGACATAGGTCGAGCACGAGCCGAGCAGCTCGTCATGAGTACCGAGGCCGACGACCTCGCCATCCTCGAGGACGACGATCTGGTCGGCGTCGGTGATGGTGAACACCCGCTGCGCCACGATCAGCACCGTCGCCGCGGCGGTCACGGGTCGGAGCGCACGCCGCAGCCGGGCGTCGGTCGCAACGTCGAGGGCCGAGAACGAATCGTCGAACAGGTAGATCTCGGGCCGGCGGATCACCGCCCTGGCGATGGCGATCCGCTGCCGCTGCCCACCGGAGACGTTGGTTCCTCCCTGAGCGATGGGCGAGTCGAGGCCCTCCGGCATCGCGGCGACGAACTCCCTTGCCTGGGCGATCTCGAGGGCCTCCCACATCTCGTCCTCTGTGGCATCGGGCTTTCCGTGCCGGAGGTTGGAAGCGACGGTGCCGGAGAACAGGTAGGCCTTCTGCGGGACCAGGCCGATCCTGGCCCACAGGGCCTCGGGCTCGTAGTCACGCACATCGACGCCGTCGACCAGAACGCTCCCGCCGGTCACGTCGAACAGCCGGGGAATCAGGTTGAGCAGCGTCGTCTTGCCGGCACCCGTCGAGCCGACGATGGCGGTGGTCTTGCCGGGCCGGGCGGGAAAACTGATGTCACGCAACACGGGATGGGAGGCGCCGCCGTAGGTGAACTCGGCGTCGCGGAAGTCGAGCTCACCCCGGGTGGCGACGGTGGTGACACCGTGCTCTGGAGGCACGACGGAGGAATCGGTGTCGAGGACCTCGACGATGCGGTCGGCCGAGACCGAGGCACGGGGAACCATCACCAGCATGAAGGTCGACATCATCACCGCCATGAGGATCTGCATGAGGTACGACAGGAACGCGGTCAGGGCACCGATCTGCATTGCACCGGCGTCGATCCGGTTGCCGCCGAACCAGAGCACGGCGACGCTGGAGATGTTGAGCACCAGCATCACGGTGGGGAACATGCCCGCCATCCAGCGCCCGACGAAGATCGCCACGTTGGTGAGGTCGGTGTTGGCAGTGGCGAACCGATCGGTCTCGAACGGCTCCCGCACGAACGCCCGGATCACCCTGATGCCGGAGATCTGTTCACGCAACACCTGGTTGACGGTGTCGAGGCGGGTCTGCATGATCCGGAACCCGGGCACCATGTGGTAGATGATGAAGCTGCTTGCCGCGGCAAGCACCGGAACCGCAACCGCAACGAGCCAGGACAGCCCGATGTCCTCCCGCATCGCCATGATCACCCCGCCGACCAGCATGATGGGAGCGGTGATCATCATCGTGAAGGCCATCACGACCAGCATCTGGACCTGCTGGACGTCGTTGGTGTTGCGATTGATCAGCGTTGGTGCCCCGAACCGTCCCACCTCGCGGCTGGAGAACGAGCCGACTTGGCGGAAGAACCGGGACCGCACATCGCGGCCGAAGGCCATCGCGGCCCGTGCCCCGAAGTACACCGCGGTGATGGTGCAGCCGATCTGGATGAGGGATACCGCAAGCATCCATACCCCGATGCGGAGGATGTACCCGGTATCGCCGGTGACCACGCCGTTGTCGATGATGTCGGCGTTGAGGCTCGGCAGATAGAGCGAAGCGATCGACCCGACGAGTTGGAGGACCACGACGATCGCCATCCACTTCTTGTAGGGACGCAGGTTCTCTCGCAGCAGGCGCCACAGCATCAGGTGGCCGCCGGGTCCGGGGCGAGCACCCCGTCGAGGAGTATCGAGACAGCTTCCTCGACGGTGAGCTTCTCCTCCGGGGCGAGCAACGGGTGGACGTTGGTGAAGATGAGGCCGCGCAACGCGACCGCGGCTTTCCCGGGCGTGGTCGACAGCCGGTCAGGGTGGCGCCCCATGATGCCGGCCAGGTCGTCGGTGATCAGTGCGAGGGCTTCGTGAGTGTGGCGCCGTGCATCGCCCGAGTGTTCTGCCGGGTGATGCGGCACCCCCCGCAACATCCCCATCAGCGCGGCACCCCGTTCGAAGTATGCAGAGAGCGCTCGCGCGGCCTCGATGATCTGGGCCTCGAATGGTGCATCCGCGGGAATGCTCCGCAGGATCTCGCGAACCGGAAGCGGGTCCAGCATCCTTCGGACTGCCTCCCGTAGCAGCGTGGCCTTGTCGGTGAAGGCGCGGAAGATGGTGCCCTCTGCGATCCCGGCTGCCTCCGCTATCTCGGCGGTGGTCACTGCGGCCCCGTTCTCGAGCAAGAGGGGGATCACCGCATCCATGATCGCGGCGCGGCGATCGTCGCGGGAGAGTGGTTTGGCCCTACCTGTCCTGGCGCACATGGGGAGCGACTCTAACTGAGTGAGCGCTCACTCACAAGTCGAGATCCGCAAACGAAACGCTGCTCACCTGCCGGCCTCGTGGAAGCCGGCACTCCTCGCATGCCGCGGTCGAACATCGGGCTACACGTCCGGAAAGGGGGCCCATGAAGACACTGCTCAACGTGGTGTGGTTCGTGCTGGCAGGATGGTGGTTGGCACTCGGGTACGCGGTGGCAGGGCTCCTGATGCTGCTGACGGTGATCGGCGTTCCGTTCGGGCTCCAGTCGTTCAAGCTGGCCAACTACGCCTTGTGGCCCTTCGGGCGGGCGGTGATTCGCAGCCCCGACCGCGACGTCGCCCTCTCGACGCTCGGCAACCTGCTGTGGTTCATGCTCGGGGGCCTCTGGCTGGCGCTGGCGCATGTCGTCGCCGGGCTGATGCTGTGTGTCACCGTCGTCGGGATCCCGCTCGGTCTGGGCTCCTTCAAGATGGCGGGCCTGGCGCTCGTGCCGTTCGGCAAGCAGATCGTCCCCGTCGACGAGATCCCGCCGGGCACGGCGACCATCGTCGTGATCGGGTAGGAGGCGGCCACGACGGCGGAGCGGTTTCGTCATGAGGAGAGCGCCGCGCCCCCGGCGAGTACCCTGGCGGGAGCCCGTGACGGTGCAAGCGCGCGGTGTGAGGCGGCACGCGCTGAGAGCGGAGGTGCGGTGACACGCCACCGGTTGTTGCCCGGACGAGTTCCTCGACTCCTCGTCGCGCTCGCACTGCTCGGCGCCGCCTGCTCCGGAAGCGGCGACAGCGGCGGCGCCACGGTGACGACACCTGCTGCCGTCACCACCGAGGCGGCGTCGACCACGTCGACGACGACCACGACCGTCGCCACCACCACGACGACTACCACCGAGCCGCCCCGGTTCTGGGACGGCCTGGAGCGGGTGAACATCCTGCTGTTGGGGAGCGACGCCGGGGTGGGACGCACCGGCACCCGCACCGACACGATGATCCTGGTGAGCATCGACCCTGCGACTGGCGACGCCGCCATGTTCTCGATCCCGCGCAACCTCACCGAAGCACCCCTCCCCGACGGCATCGGCATCTGGGACTGCGACTGCTTCCCGGACATCCTCACCCACCTGTGGGCGAACGCCGAGTGGTATCCCGACGCCTTCCCCGGCTCGCAGGAGCCTTCGGTCAACGCCCTCAAGGCCGCCGTCGGCCTTGTCTTCGACCTCGAGGTCGACTACTACGCCAAGGTGGACCTGGAGGGCTACGTCGCCATGATCGACGCCGTCGGCGGCGTTACCATCGACGTGCCGAAACGGCTGGTCGACGAGAGCTATCCCCACGAGCTCGGCGGATCGGAGTCCCTCGTCTTCGAGCAGGGCACCCAGCACCTCGACGGCCATCTGGCGCTCGCCTATTCCCGGATCCGCCGCCACTCCGGCGACTTCGCCAGGATGCATCGCCAGCGCTGCGTGCTCGGGGCGCTGCTCGACCAGACCGACCTGGCGGACCTCGCCGCCGGCGCCGCCGACCTCGCCGCGGCATACCGGGAGCACGTCGACTCCGACATCCCGGTTGAGGCGCTTCCCGACCTGCTCGAGCTGCTGGGGCGGATGGATCTGGAGCGACTCGCCACCCTCCGCATCACCGCTTACAACTACGGCGCCTCCGGCCATCCCGGCTACCAGCTCTACGACCTGGACCAACTGCGAGCGGACGCCCAGGCGTTGATGGCCGACCCCACCATCCATCTCGACACCCAGGACGGGAAAGGCTTCGCCGCAACTTGCGAGCTGTCCTTCGACTGAGTCGCCTACCCCCGGAAACCCACAGCCGAGTTCCTGCAGCGCACTGACTCGAACGCCCCGACCGAACGTCGACCCCAGCAGCAGTTTGGCTTCGCCAAACTGCAACCGGCCGCCCGAAAGGCGGCCGGCAGTGTCGGAGAGAGGACTCGAACCTCCACGAGCAATTCAGCTCACTAGGCCCT
>CAYQEC010000018.1:0-3261 GCA_964416425.1 uncultured Acidimicrobiaceae bacterium
CCGTAGTCGTCGGGACCGCTCTTGGCCACCATGAACGACACCATGTTGGGCCGGTTCGCCGGGGTGAACGGCTGCATGATCAGGAACGACTGCTCCTGCTCGTCCGGCAGTCTCATCAGCAGGTAGTACGGCAGCATCGGCCGGAACGGGTTGCCGTCGGCGTCGACGAAGCTGACCCGCAGATCCGTCGGCAGCGTCGACGGGTCCCGAGCGATCTGCCACGGGTCCGTCAGGGAGAAGAACTGGCGGGGATCGGTGATGTGGTACGCCTGGTACAGGTCCGACTGCACCCGGAACAGGTCCTCGGGGTACCGCAGATGCTCCCGCACCCCCTGGGGCATCTCGGCGCCGTCGGTGAAGACGTCGGGGAAGATCTTCTGCTGTACCTGGATCAGCGGATCGGACGGGTCCACCACGTACAGGGTCATGTCGCCGTCGTAGGCGTCGACCACGGCCTTGACCGAGTTGCGGATGTAGTTGAAGCCGTCCGGCAGACCCGGGCCGGCGTTGAGGCGGTTGGTGAACGCCTCCTGCGAGTAGGGGTAGTTGTTCGAGATCGTGTACAGGTCGAGCACCCACTTGAGCCGGCCGTCGACCACGATCAGGTACGGGTCGGCGTCGGACTCCAGGAACGGGGCGATCTTCAGCACCCGCCGCCGGATGTTGCGCTCCATCAGCACGGTGCTGTCACCCGACAGATTCCCCGAGATCAACATGTCGACGTCGGCGAAGCGCAGCGCCCACGCCGCCCTCCGCAGGAACCCGCCGAGCGTGACCCCGCCGCTGCCGTCGTAGGTGGTGTAGGCGACGTTCTCCTCGCCCTCCCCGATCGGGTAGTCCACCTCACGCTCGGCCGTCTTGACGATCAGGTAGTCGGACTGGGCCGAGTCGCCGAAGTAGATCCGCGGCTGGCTGATGTCCAGGCTCGGCACCGACGAGATCGGCGGGATGTCCTTGACCAGGAAGTCGGGCTGGCCCTCCACCGTCACCGCGTTCGCCGGGCTCACCACCGCCCCGAAGCCGTGGGTGTAGACGAGGCGCTCGTTGACCCAGCCGCCGCCGGGGATGCTGTTCTCGTCGAGCTCCCGGGCCGACACCATCACCTGGGTCAGCTCCCCGTCCACCGTGTAGCGGTCGACGTCGACGTCCTCGATGCCGTAGAACGTCCGGATCTCCTGCAACTGGCGGTAGGTGGTGTTGAGCACCGACGGGTCCCACAGGCGGATGTTGTCGATGGTGGACCGGTTCGCCACCAGGTCGGCCGACACCAGGTCGGGGGATGCCGCGAACGACTGCACGTCGACGTCGGTGAGCCCGTACGCCGCCCGGGTGTACTCGATGTTGTAGCCGACGTACTCGGCTTCCTTGTTGATCTCGTCCGGCACCACCCGAAACCGCTGCACCAGCAGCGGGTAGATCCCGCCCACCACGATCGAGGTGAGCAGCCACAACCCCACCGCTACCGCCGGCAGCGTCCAACCCCGGAACCGCAGGTTCACCAGCAGGATCACCGCCGCCACCACCGAGATGAGGATCAGCAGGTTGAGGGCCGGGAGCTGCGCCTTGACGTCGGTGTAGGACGCCCCGAACACCTGGCCCCGGGGCGAGTAGAGCAGCTCCCAGCGGTCCAGCAGGTACCCGACCGCCTTCAGCAGCGCCAGCAACGCCAGCAGCACCGACAGGTGCACCTTCACCCCCGGGTTGACCCGCCGTTGCAGCTGCACCTGGATGCCGCCGTTGAAGTAGTGCACCGCGGCGGTCACCAGCGTCACCACCAGCAGCAGCTGGAAGGCCCATCCGAACAGCACCCGGTAGAAGGGCAGGTTGAAGACGTAGAGGCCGACGTCGTTGTGGAAGATCGGGTCGGTCACCCCGAAATCGACCCCGTTGCGGTACAGCAGGAACTCCCGCCACCACACCGCCGCCCCGAGACCGATCATCACCCCGAAGAAGCCGGCCACCACCAGCCGCATCCACCAGACACGGGGGGCAATCCACGACTGGTAACGCTCCAGCAGCTCCTCGTCGGGGCTGCCGGCGATGGCGGGACGGCGCGGCGAGAGGCGGTCGGCCAGCCACAGGTTGCCGAAGAAGAGCAGGAAGGCCACCAGCGACGCCACCAACACCAGGCCCACCCGGGCGAACAGCACCGTGGTCCACACCCCGGTCTGGTCCACCGAGTCGAACCACAGGAAATCGGTCCAGAAGGTGGCGATCGAGCGCAACGCCAGCAGCAGGACCAGGAACAGGATCCCGATGATCACGAGCCAGCGGCGCGAGCGCGACCGGGTACGCAGCGGGATGGGTTCGCGGTTGATCACGGGGCGATTCTATCCACCTCGCCGGGAAGACTCGCCGCCGTCATCGGGCCGGCACGACGGTGTCGTCGCAGCCGAGCCCCGCCGGCGGCACTTCCATACCGTCGGGAGGCTCCCCGTCGGGCGCCCACACCGCCCCGGAACCGGCCGCGCAGGCCCCGCAGGGACGGCCCGGCGCCACCGCCGTCACCGCCTCCACCCCGAGCAGGGCGAACCCGGTGAGGGCCCCGTCGTGGTAGGCCCGGTGGGCGAGGAAACGGACCCGCCGCTCCGCCTCGTCGGTACGCCAGCCCCGGAACACCCGGCTCACCGCCGCTCCGATCTTGCGGGGACCGTCGGTGCCGGCGGCCCGCTCGAAGGCGGCCTCCACCGCGTGCTCGAGGGCGGCAGCGAACTCGGCGCCGATCCCGGCCTCCGCCGGCGCCTCCGCCGGGGGCAGGGCGGCGGCGCCCGCCAGCTCGGCGGCGGCGGCGTGACCCGCCAGGTAGCTCTCTCGGGCCAGCTCGGTCAGTTCGCCCCCCACCGCCTCGTCGAAGACGGGCAGCTCCGGGCGCCACTCGGCGCCGGAGAGGCGCAGCTCCTCCAGCACGCGGTTCTGCAGGTCCATGATGCTGCGCTTCACCTCCCGCAGCACCCGGTTCTCGATCGGGAGCAGCAGGCGGTCGCGCAGGGCGAACGGGTCGGTGGCGGCGGCCGCCGCAGGCTCGGTTCCCTCCTCCGGTGCGGTGACGGCTTCCCGCTGCCCGGGTTCGGGTTCCGGGGCAGGCTCCGGCTCGGCGGCGGGCTCGGGCTCCGGCTCGGAGGGGGACCGGAGCAGGGCGAACAGGCTGTCGATCTCCCGGGGTGGGGCGGAATCGGCCGGTTCGGGCTCAGGTTGCGGTTCGGGCTCAGGTTGCGGCTCGGGCTCAGGCTCCGGCTCCGGTTGCGGCTCGGGCTCAGGCTC
>CAYQEC010000018.1:3361-53430 GCA_964416425.1 uncultured Acidimicrobiaceae bacterium
ATTGCGGCTCAGGCTCGGGCTCCGGCTCCGATTGCGGCTCCGGCTCGGGCTCCGGCTCCGATTGCGGCTCCGGCTCGGGCTCCGGTTGCGGCTCGTAGGCCGGCGGGGCCTCGGACCGCATCGACTCCACCTCGGCCGCCATCGCCTCGGCGTCGACCGGCTCGCTGGCCGCCACCTGCGCCGCCGGGACGATGCGCACCAGGCTCTCGTCGTCGGGCCAGCCACCCGACCCCTCCCCCGGCGTGATCACCCGCACTCCCCCCGTGGAAGCGGGCGGAACCGGGTGCAGCATGCCCCGCCGGGAGTCGATCTCGGCCTCCAGCTCGTCGATCGAATGGCGAGCCGCCTCCAGCTCCTTCATCAGCTCGCCACGGCGCTGTTCCAGGGCCCGGGCCCGCTCCTGGGCCGTCTCCGCCGAGCGGCGGGCCGTCTCCAGGATCTCGGTGCTCTCGGCCCGGGCGTCGATCAGGGCGCGCCCCGCCTCGTGGCGGGCCGTCCGTATCTCCTCCTCGGCCTCGCGGCGGGCGCCGGTGGTGAGACGGAGGGCGTCCCGCTCCGCCTCGGCCCGGATGAACAGCGCCTCCTGGCGGGCGGTCTCCACGATCCGGGTGCTCTCCGCCAGCGACTGCTCCAGCAGGAGCGAACTCTCCTCCCAGGCCGAGCCACGGGCGGTTTCGGCGTCGCGGCGGGCCTCCTCACGCAGGGCGAAGACCTCCGCCTCCGCCTCGGCCCGCCACTGGCCGGCGTCGCTCGACGCCCGGGTCCGCATGCCCTCGGCGGCGACCCGGGCCGCCTCCAGGATCCGACCCACCTCCGAACCGACGGCCGTCAGCTCGGAAGAGAGGTCCTTCAGCTCGGCGAGGCCGAGCTGATCGAGCCGGCTCTCGATGGCGGCGAGGCTCTGCTCCAGCTCGGCAACCCGGTCGGCCACCTGCTGCAGGAAGCGCTCCACCTCGGCCTGGCTGTAGCCGCGGCGCGAGGTGTCGAATGTGCGCGCTCGGATATCGGCGGGACGAAGCTCGTCAGCCATCGCCGGTCACGATACCCGTTGAGGCCCGGATTCCAGGGGTTTGCGGGGAATCGGCCCGGCCCGGCCGCTACAGCGTGTCGAAGAAGGCGAGGGCGTCGTCGATGGTGCCCACCGCCACCACCTCGATGTCGTCCCCGGCGGCGGTGACGGCGTCGTCGTAGTTGTCGGTCGGCACCAGCACGTACTCGGCGCCGGCGTCGATCGCCCCGTACACCTTCTGGCGCACCCCTCCGATGGCACCCACCACGCCGTCCGGATCGATCGTCCCGGTCCCGGCGACCCGATGCCCCCGGGTCAGATCGGTCGGGGTCAACTCGTCCATGATCTCGAGGGTGAACATCATGCCCGCCGATGGCCCCCCGATGTTGCGGGAGTCGATCTCGACGTCCATCGGGAAAACCACATCCACGTGGGCGTCGGCCAGGGTCACCCCCACCATGGCTCGGTTCTCGTCCACCGTCACCGAGCCGTCGTCCTCCACCGCCCGGAACGGGCCGAGCACGATCGGCACCACGATCGTCTCGGTGTCGGTGCCGTCCTCGCCCACCGGACGCTGGATCGTCAGCTCGATGCGATCCCCCGGCCGGTGCCCGCCGATGAGGTCCACCGCCTCGGTGGAGAACTCCACCGGCTCGCCGTCCACCGCCACGATCACGTCACCCGGCTCGAGGTTCCCGTCCGCCGCCGAGCCCTCGATGACGGCGTTCACCTTCGCCCCCGAGCCCTTGTAGGTGACCTCGTAGCCGAGGCGGGTCAACGCCACGAAGATGGCGTTCTGCTTGGAGCGCTCCATCAGATCGAGGTTCTCGCGCCGCAGTTGATCCTGCGACACCCCGGCAGGCCGGATGTTCTCCCGCGGGGCGAGATCGATGCGGGAGTCGAACTTGGCGGCCACCCACTCCAGGACGTTCACCTCCTTCAGCGACACGGTGAGGAAGAACAGGTCGCCGGTGGCGTCGTCGAGCGGCTGCTCGACTTTCACGAAGTCGCTGACGTCGTTCACCGGGCCCGGGGAGAGGGCGTAGTAGGGGATGTTGATCGGCCACGCCAGCGCCAAGGCGATGCCCAGCACCAGCATCACCGCGGCGACGACGAACGGCCACTTCGGCAGCTTGCGCCGCGGCTGCAACGCCTCGGGGAGGTCACTCCAGGCGAAACCGCCCTCGGGATCGTCCGGTGGGAGGACGTCGAGGGTGAACGAATCCCGCGGGCCGTGATCGTCCATGCGCCTGATGGTACCGCCGCGCAGGCGCTAGCCCGAGGCGCCGCCCTACACTCCGCGGATGCGCCGCATCAACAACACCATCACCCTCGCCCGAGCCAGCTGGGAGGTCCTCAAAGCCGACCGGGAGCTGGTCCTCCTCCCCGTCATCTCGGCCCTCGCCAGCCTCGTCGTCGCCCTCACCTTCATCATCCCGGTGGTGGCGACCGGCAGCTTCAGCGGCGGCAACGCCAAGGGCGGCCCCGTCACCTACATCCTGCTGTTCGTGATGTACGTGGCGCTCGCCTACGTCACCATCTTCTTCACCGCCGCCCTCGTTCACGCCGCCAACGAGCGGCTCGACGGCGGCGACCCGACGCTGCGCAGCGCCCTCAACGGGGCCGCCGCCCGGGCCGGGCGCATCCTGCCCTGGGCGATCGTGTCGGCCACCGTGTCGCTCATCCTCCAGGCCATCGAGGAACGGGCCGGCACCCTGGGACGCATCGTCACCGGCCTCGCCGGCCTCGCCTGGAGCCTCGTCACCTACCTCGTGCTCCCCATCCTCGTCATCGAGGATGTCGGCGTCGGCGACGCGATCCGCCGCTCCAGTCAGCTCTTCAAGCGCACCTGGGGCGAGAACGTCGCCGCCCAGATGGGATTCGGGCTGCTCGGGTTCCTGCTCATCCTCCCCGGGCTGCTGCTCGCCGCCCTCGGCATCGCCGGAGGCGGCGCCACCGCCGTTGCCGGGATCGCGGTGGCGGTGCTGTGGGGGATCACGGTCGCCGTGGTGCTCGCCGCCCTCAGCGGCATCTTCCAGACCGCCCTCTACCGCTACGCCCGGGACGGGTCGTCCGGCGGCGGCTTCGACAACTCCGCCCTGCGCGGCGCCTTCGCTCCCCGCTGAGCCGGGCGGTCAGGCGACGGGAGGGCCGCCCACCATCTCGGCCTGCACCACGATGCGCTGCCGCTCCGACCCCTTCGGGTGGCAGGCGAACAGGGTTGCCATCGGGCGGTCGCCGTCGAAGGTGATCCAGGTGTCGTCGGGGGAGACGACGAAGACGTCCGTCACCCGGTACATAACGTCGAAGTCGGAGCGGTCGGTGAGGTAGATGAGGTCCCCGATCTCGATCCGGTCGAGGTCCCGGAACGGCGCCGAGTGGGTGGTGCGGTGGCCGGCGAGCACCATGTTGCCGTCGTCGCCGGGCATGGCGGTCCCGACCCAATGGCCGACGCCTTTGTCGAGCACGTCGAGGGCCACCCCCTCGTAGATCGGCAGGTCGAGGCCCAGCGACGGGATCTGGATGCGACTCGTCTCGAACCCGAGGCTCTGAGTCCAGTCGATCACCGGCTGGCGGCTCGACCGCGGCTGGTAGGCGTCCGGGTCGCGGGTCGACACGGCCCATGCCGCGGCCGACGCCGCGGCCGATGCCGTCGGCGCCAGCGCCAGCGACGCCGCCACCAGCAGCGCCAGCACCACCCGCCGGGGCGCCGTCCTCGAGGCTTCGGCCCGCCCGTGTTCCATCCCGGCTTTGTCGTTCCGATTGGCGGCCGCCTTGAGCGATCCGCCGCCGCGGCCCTTCGGTGGGGCCGGGCCGTGCCCTAGGATTCCGCCCGGTCACCGAAAGGGGAACCGTGCAGACCGCCATCCCGTCCCGCGTCATCGCCGGCGCCGTGCTCCCCCGCCACTGGGTCGTCACCGCCGGCCTCGTGGCCGGCTTCGCCGTCCTCACCGCCGGGGCCGCCCAACTCCGCATCCCGCTCCCCTTCACCCCGGTGCCGATCACCGGCCAGACCTTCACCGTGCTGCTCTCCGGAGCCGTGCTCGGCAGCGGCGCCGGGGCCGCCAGCCAGGGCCTCTACCTGCTCGCCGGGCTGTGGCTCCCCGTCTACACCGGTGGCGGCAGCGGTTGGCAGTACCTCAGCGGAGCCACCGGTGGGTTCCTCGTCGGGTTCGTCGCCGCCGCCTGGCTCGTCGGCTCCCTGGCCGAGCGGCGCCAGGACCGGGCGGTCGCCACCGCCGTCCCCGCCTTCCTCGCCGGCAGCCTCGTCATCTACCTGTGCGGGGTGCCGTGGCTGGCCCACGTGCTCGACAGCTCGTGGCGGGTGGCGGTCGAGAAGGGCGTCACCCCCTTCATCATCGGCGACCTGCTCAAGATCGCCGCCGCCGGGTTGCTGCTTCCCACCGCGTGGCGGCTCACCCGGGCGCTCCACGCCAGGCGCTGACCGGACAGGGTCAGTCGGGCCGTACCACCGCCACCAGGTGGAACCGTCCCGTCACGTAACCGGGATCGGCCGGTGAGGCGTTGCCGGCCGGGTTGGCGCCGGTGGGATGGAAATCCCCGAACGCCGCCGCCTGGTTGGCGGAGAACCCGCCGCTGAGGCCGAGCGCCACCGACACCCCGGCATCCACCGCAGCCTGCTCCGCCGCCGCCTCCACCTCAGGGTCGGTGGTGGCCACCAGCCAGGCGAGCGAACCGACGGTGCGGGCTGCATCGCTCGCCAGCTCCAGGCTGTGGGTGGTGCCGTCGGTGGCGACCAAGAACAGCACCGGCCCCGAGACCTCCCGCAAATAGGCGTCACGGTCGGCGGCGTCGACCGCCACCACCACCGGGGTCGCCACCGTCGCCTGCGGGAACGTCGGGTTGGCGATGCGGCGGGAGGCGAGCAGCACCTCCCCGGAAGCGGCGGCCGCCGCCACCTGCTCCAGCACCTCGGCACGGCGGATCGCCCCCAGGATGTCGCTGGCGCGGCCGTCGTCGGCGAGGAGGCCGTCCAATGCCGCCGCCACCGCGGCGGCCACCTCCCGGAACGTGGCGTGGCCCTCCCCGGCGTCGACGCCGTCCCGGGGCACGAACACCACGTGGGGTGAGGTGCAGGCCTGCCCCGAGTAGGTGGCGGCCAGCGTCGCCAGGCTGCGGCTGGTGCCCTTCAGGTCCGGCACCGAGTCGACGATGACGGCGTTGACGCCCCGGGTCTCGGTGTAGAGGCGGGCCTGGGTGACGTGCTGTTCGATCCACCGCCCGAACCGCGACCCGCCGGCGTAGTCGACGATCGCCACCGCCGGGTTCGTGAGCAGCCGCTCCGCGATCGGTTCGTCGCCGGTGTCGACCGCCAGCTGCACCACGGCAGGGTCGAAGCCGACCTCGGCCAGCACCTCGCGGGCCGTCTCCACCACGATGGCGAGCGGCAGCACCGATCCCGGATGCGGCTTGACGATCACCGGGTTGCCGGTGGCGAGGTCGGCGAAGAGGCCCGGCATGGCGTGCCAGGTGGGAAAGGTCGACGCCCCCAACGTCACCGCCACCCCGCGGGGCCGCACGTGCCAGGTCCGCTCGACGGCGACGGTCTCCCGCTTGCCTTGCGGTGCCTCCCACCGGGTCCGGGCCGGCAGGTGAGAGAGGGCCAGGTAAGCCTGGGCGACTGCCTCCAGGCCCCGGTCGAGGGCATGGGGGCCGCCGGTCTGGAACGCCGCCAGGAACGGCTGGCCGGTGGTCTGCATCACGGCGTGGGCGATCTCGAAGCTGCGTTCGCCGAGGCGGTCGAGGATCTCCAGGCAGATGCCGACCCGAGCCTCGACGCCGGCGTGGGCCCACTCGGGAAGGGCCGCCGCCGCGGCCTGCACCATCGCGTCGGGCTCGGCGAGCGGGTAGACGACGTCGAGGTCGATGCCGTAGGGGGAACGCTCCCCGGTGCGCTGGTAGCCGCGGGACGGCTGGGCGAACTCGAACGGCGTGCCGAGGTAGGCGCTGAACCGCTCCTCACCCGCCGCCGGGGCGGTGTCTTCGTATGCGCGAGGACTCTCCGGGAACGGGCTGCGGCGGCTTCCCCCATCCAGGGCGTCGATCGCCCTCCGCAACGTCCCCTCGTGCTTGGCGAACAGCTCGGCCGCCATGGCGCGCGTCTCCTCGTACCGCTGCCCGCAGTATGGCCGCTCTCGCCGCTGCCCCGTGGCACGCCGGCTTCTCGTCCCCCCTGGGCCTTCCTCTCGTCCCCCCTGGGACTTCCTCTCGTCCCCCCTGGGATCAGGGGGGACCTGGCGAGGCGCCACCCTGCGGGTGGCGGAGTGAGCCGAGGGGGGTCGCGGTGAAGGACTACACGGTGACCCTCCCCGAGGGAAGGCCGAGACTGCGGGCGCGGCCGAATGACGGCCGCGGGGAAGTGGTGTGGGCTACGCCCGCTGGGCTACTGCTCGTCGCGCATGGCGGCGTGGGTGTCGCCGGGGAACTCGGCGGTCACGATGAACGCGATGTTCTCACCGATGTTCACCGCATGGTCGGCGATGCGCTCCAGGAACCGACCCAGCCGGGACAGCGCCACCGCCGTCTCGAGACCGATCGCGTCGCTCTCGAGCCCGACCTGTGTGTAGAGCCGCGACACGAGGTCGTCGACCACGTCATCCTCCCGATCCAGCCGCTCCCCCGCCGAGCTGTCGAGCTCCGCCAAGGCGTCGATGGAGCGGGCGAACAGGGAGCACGCCTCGTCGAGGATGCGGGCCAGCAGGCCGGTGAGCCGCGGCGAATCCGGCAACCCGTCGAGGTTCTCGACGATCTGGGCACAGTTCACCGCCAGGTCGCCGGACCGCTCGAGCTCGTAGAGGATGCGGGTGGTCGCCACCAGGAACCGCAGGTCGCGGGCCACCGGCTGCTGCCGGGCCAAAGTCTCGAAGCTGAGCGCCTCCAGGTGGGCGTAGGCCTTGTTGACCTCCTCGTCGGCCGCCCGCACCTCGTTGGCGACGTCGAGACGGTTCTCCAGAATCACCTCGCCGGCCCGGCGGGTGTTCTCCACCACCATCGACCCCATCCGCACCATGCCGGCCCGGATCTCGTCGAGCGTCGCGGAGAAGCGGTGGCGGGCGTCGTCGTGCTTCCGAGGGCGCTCCTGCGAACTCATGTCATCAATCGTCATCGTGGTCGTCCTCCCTAGCCGAAGCGCCCGGTGATGTAACCCTCGGTCGCCGGATCACTCGGGTTGGTGAACAGTCTTCCCGTCTCGTCGAATTCTACGAGCTGACCCGTCCGCATCCCGTTCTCCTGCACGTCGACGTTGAAGAAGGCGGTGCGGTCACTCACCCGGGCCGCCTGCTGCATGTTGTGGGTCACGATGACGATCGAGTAGTCCTCTTTCAGCTCGAACATCAGCTCCTCGATCCGCAACGTCGCAATCGGGTCGAGCGCCGAACACGGCTCGTCCATCAGCAGCACATCGGGACTGGTGGCGATGGCCCGGGCGATGCAGAGCCGCTGCTGCTGGCCACCAGAGAGAGCAAAGGCCGAACCCTGCAGCTTGTCCTTCACCTCATCCCACAGCGCCGCCTTCTGCAGCGACTCCTCCACCATGTCGTCCATGCTGCCCTTGAACCCGCCGATCTTGGGCCCGAAGGCGATGTTCTCGTACACCGACTTCGGGAACGGGTTCGGCTTCTGGAACACCATCCCGATGCGGCGCCGGATCTCGACCGGGTCGATGCCGGGGGCGTAGATGTCCTCGCCGTGGTAGCGAACCATGCCGGTGACCCGGGCGCCCGCGATCAGGTCGTTCATGCGGTTGAAGGAACGCAGCACGGTGGACTTGCCGCAGCCGGAAGGGCCGATGAGGGCCGTGATCTCCCGGGCGCGGATGTCGAGGTCGACCGGGTTCACCGCCCGGAAGTTCCCGTAGTAGACCTCCATTCCCTCGGTCGCCATCACCACCTCGGGAGCGGCGGCGCCGGGCGTCTCGGTGGCGCGCACCTCGACGTTGACACGAGAGGCGGATCGTCGCGATGCGACCCCGGGGGTCTGCGTCGGGACGGCGTCCGCTTGTGTCATGTTGGGTACCTCGTTCTCCGGCATCGTGCTCTCTTCCGCTCCGTCGGTCGTCATGGCTACCGCTCCAGCTCGGAGCTTCGGTTCACCGTGCGGGCAATGATGGTGAGGATGAGGACCAGCAGCATCAGCTCGAGGGCCCCGGCCCAGGCCCGGGCCTGGGCGGCTTCGAACGGGCCACGGGCCTCGTTGTAGATGATGAGGGGCAGCGCCGACTGCGGAGCGTTGATCGGGTCGAGGACCAGGGCGAAAGCACCCAGGGCCGTCAGCAGCAGCGGGGCGGTCTCCCCGGCGGCCCGGCCCACCGCCAGCATCGAGCCGGTGATGAGGCCGCTGGAGGCGGCGGGCAGCACGGTGCGGGTCACCACCTGCCAGCGCCGGGCCCCCAAGCCGTAGGCGGCGTTGCGGAGATCGTCCGGCACCAGCCGCAGCACCTCCTCGGAGGCGCGGGCCACGATCGGGAGCATGAGCAGGCTGAGCGCCAGCCCTCCGGCCACGGTGGAGAAGCCGATCGAGAAGCCGATCCGTCCCTGCACCAGCAGGGCGTAGATGTAGAGGCCGATGAAGATGGACGGCACCCCGGTCATGACGTCGGTGAAGAAGCGGATGATCGGGCTCAGCCGGCTGTCCTTGTACTCCACCACGAACGTGGCGGTGGCGATCCCGAGCGGCACCGCCACGATGACAGCGATCAGCAGCAGGTAGAGCGTCCCGAACAGGCCGTTGAGGTAGCCGCCCCCTTCGTTGCGCTGCGAGAACGGCTGGGTCGAGGTGAGGAAACTCCACGACATGGCGCCGATGCCCCGCAGGATCACCTGGTAGAGGATGAGGATGATCGGAATCAGGACCAGCGTCACCGCCAGCAGCAGCAGGCCGGTCATGAGGCGGTCCTTGCGCTTCCGCGCCGCCGCGTTGGGGGTGCGGGTGCGAAGGCCGGGGCGGGCTGTGGGGGAGGCGGTGGCGAAGCTCATACGGCGGCGTCTCCCGTGACGTGCCCGCCGGTCAGGAGCACGATGCCGCGGGCGACCATGTTGACGATGATGGTGATGACGAACAGGACCACGCCGACTCCAATGAGGGCCTTGACGTTCTCGGGGGCCGCCTCCTGGAACGTCACGGCGATGATTCCGGCCATCGACTGGCCTCCCTTGAAGATGCTGTCGCCGATCTGCTTGGAACCGCCGATCAGCATGGCGACGGCGATGGTCTCCCCCAGCGCCCGGCCCAGGCCGAGCATGGTGGCGCCGATCATGCCGGGGCGGGCCCGGGGCAACACCACCGAGCGCATCATCTCCCATCGGGTGGCGCCGAGGGCGTAGGCGGCGGCGATCTCGCTCGGCGGCGTCTTCGCCATCACCTCCCGTGTCACCGCGGTGATGATGGGGATGATCATGATGGCGAGCACCACGCCGGCGGAGAAGTAGTTGTAGGTGATGACGGGGGGTGCCAGGAACGGGATGAACCCACCGAGCGTGTCGGCAACGAGATTCATGGTGGGGCGCAACACGGTCGGGACGAAGAAGAGCAGTCCCCACAGGCCGTACACGACGCTGGGAACCGCCGCCAGCAGCTCGATGGCGTAGGTGAGCGGGTTGCGAACCCTGCGTTGCGCCACCTGAGTCAGGTAGAGAGCGGTGCCGACCGAGAGAGGGACCGCGATCACCAAGGCGATACCGGCGGTGACCAGGGTGCCGATGATGAACGCCAGGGCGCCGTACTGGCCCGTCACCTCGGTGCGGGACACCCCGGGATCCCAGGTGCTGCTCGTGATGAAGCCCAGGCCTTCGTGGCGGAAGACCGGCCAGGCGTCGATGACGGTGAAGAGCAGCATCGTGCCCAGGATGAGCAGCACACTGGTGCCGGCGAAGGCGAGGCCCCGGCGGAACCACTTGTCCGCCACCGACTTGCTCCCCGCCAGCGGGGGACGCCTCGGAGCACCGGAATGGGTGTCGGTCGTGGTGGTCATCGGTCCTCTCTGTGCGGCGGTGCCGGTGTGTGAGGTTGTGCGGGTCCCGGAACCCGGGACCCGCAGAACCTAGCTCTTCGCCCCAGCTGGAACGAGGCGATCAGCCTTCCGAGTTGATCAGGTCGACCTTGGCGAGTGCCTTGGCCTCGAGCGAAGCCGGCAGCGGCGAGTACAGCAGCTCCTCGGCGAGTGAATCACCCTGGGTGAGATCCCACGTGATCCAGTCCTTGAGGACGGCTGAGACGTTCTCGTCGTATCCGCACTGCCACAGGAGCAGCCAGGTCGCCCCGGCGATCGGGTAGCCCTCACCGCCGACGCCCAGGATGTTGAACCGCAGGTCGTCGGGGATCGTGATCCCGTCGGCGGCAGCAGCGGTGGACTCCAGAGTCGGGGTGACGGCGTTGCCGTCGGCGTTGATCATGTCGGCAACCGGGATCCCGGTCTCGATGGCGTAGGAGAGCTCGATGTAGCCGATGGCGCCCGGGTTCTGCTGAATCTGGGCCGCCACGCCGTCGTTCTTGTCACCACCGACCGAGTTCGGCGCGGGCCAGTCGATCTCCTTGCCGGCGCCCGGGCCGTTGGCCCATTCGTCGGAGACGTCTGACAGGTAGGTGGTGAAGATGCTCGTCGTGCCGGAACCGTCGAGGCGGTGCGCCACGATGATCGGCTCGTCCGGAAGGTCCATACCCGGGTTGAGTGCGGTGATGGCGGCGTCGTTCCACGTGTCGACGTTGCCGAAGAAGATGTCCACCAACGTCGGCCCGTCGAGGGTCAGCGAGTCGACCCCGTCCAGGTTGTAGCCCAGCGCGACTGCTCCGAACACGGTTGGGATGTGAATGGCCGCGCAGCCGCGGGCATCTGCGGCCGCCGCCAGGTCCTCATCGGAGAGGAAGGCGTCGGAGGCGCCGAAGTCGGTCTGCTGACCGATGAACTGCTCGACGCCGCCTCCGGAGCCGATCGATTGGTAGTTGATCGACACGTCGGGTTGCACGTTGGAGGTGTACTCACCGATCCACTCCAGGTAGATCGGAGCCGGGAACGAAGCACCGGCGCCGAGGAGATGGGCCGAGAGGGCCATTGATGCCTCGGTCGTCGTCATGTCGTCCGAGGCGCCGCCCTGGGTCGTGGTGGTGTCTTCGCTGTCAGAGCCGCAGGCGGCGGCCAGCAGCGCCAGCACCAGGAGTAGCACCACGAAGGATCTCTTCGTCGTCTTCATAGAGGTGGGCTTCCTTCTCTCGCGTATTCGCTTCGCCGGGCTGACGCCCACGGCATCAGGTCCCTTCGCCCCAGCAACGTACGAAAGCGACGTGACCCGGATGAGGACCCAACGTGAACTCGGGGTGAATTCTCCCCAGGGGACCCACAACGGTTCCCCCGGATGGGCATCGTCGCCGCGGTTGCCGGAAATGGGCACCGGGCGGGTCTCCTCCCGGACGGCGACGAACGGCGTTGCTGCGTCGTGGGGGAGGAGGCCGGCCGGGTCGGTGGTGTGGTACCGACCCGGCCGGCATCGGAGGACTTTCCCTGTCACTCCCGACCACAAACCCTGGGGTTCGCTGGCCGTCCGACCGGAGCTTCGATCCTGTCGTACCCGCAACATAAGCCCCCGAGGTGACCGGGGGCAGGACCCGAGGTGAACTCCAGGTGAATTCTCCCGAAGCCCGGAGAAACCGTTCCTATAGTCCGGTTTGATGCTTGCTGTGACCCTGCTCACGTCCCTGGCCGCCATCGTGCTGGCGGTCGTCCTGGTGGCGCGCCGACGGCAACATCGCGCCACCTTGCTCGCCGTCTCTGAAGCCCTCGGCGACGATCGCGCCGAACCCAACCTGGGAACGCTGCGCTCCGCGGTCGAGAATCTCCACCGGCGGATGCGCGCCGTGGAGCATCGGGCCGACATCATCACGGCCGCGGTAGCGGCGGCCGATCTCGGCATCCTGGTGGTCGACGCCGGCGGGAGCATCGTGTACGGCAACCCGGTGGCGATCCGCTACCTCGACGCCCGCCACGGAGACGCCCTCGCCGGCGTGACGCTGGAGCAGATGATCGCCGAGGTGGTCGCCAATGGCACGGAATCCACCCGGAGCCTCGAGGTCTACACGCCGAAGCGGCGTCACCTGGCGCTCCATGCCCTGCCGCTCGCCGATGCCGGCTTGCCGGGCGCCGCCGTGCTGTTCGTCGAGGACCTCACCGAGCGGGCCCGGATTCTGGCGATGCGTCGCGACTTCGTCGCCAACGCCAGCCACGAGCTGAAGACGCCGTTGGGGGCGCTGCAGATCCTCGCCGACGCCATCGCGGCCTCCGACGACCCGGACGTCCACCTCCGGCTCGTCGGTCGGCTCCGGGACGAGGCGGCCCGCATGACCACCCTCATCGACGACATCCTCGATCTCGCCACCGTCGAAGACAACTCGCCGGACCCGGCACCGGTCCCGCTCCGCAAGGTGCTGGAAGCAGCCCGGGAGAAGACCCGGCTCCTCGCCGAAACGTACCGCATCGACGTCGAACTCGCCTACGTCGGCGACACGGTCCTCTCCGGGGATGAGCGCCAGCTCGTCTCGGTCGCCAGCAACCTCATCGAGAACGCCATCAAGTACACCCGGGTCCAGGACCCCGACGCCCCCGCGTCGGTGTGGATCCGGGGGCACACCGACGGCGACTACGGCGTGTTCGAGGTGGAGGACCACGGGCTCGGCATCCCGGAACGCCACCTCGATCGCATCTTCGAGCGCTTCTACCGGGTCGATCCAGGACGCAGCCGCGACACGGGCGGCACCGGGCTCGGGCTCGCCATCGTCCGCCACGTCGTTCAGAACCACGAAGGAACGGTCGAAGTCGAGTCGCAGCCGGGTGAGGGCAGCGTCTTCCGGGTCAAGATCCCCGTCTGGAGGGAATGACGTGCTCAACGTGCTCATCGTCGAGGACGAACCGTCCTACGTGGAGGCCCTCCAGGTGACGCTCGAGGTGGAGGGCTTCCACGTCTTCGCCGCCCTCGACGGCCGCGCCGCCCTCGTTCAGTTCCGGTCGTCCCGCCCCGACGTGGTGCTGCTCGACCTGATGCTGCCCGGCCTCAGCGGCCTCGACGTGCTGCGCCGCATCCGGGCCGAGTCGGAAACGCCGGTGATCGTCGTGTCCGCCAAGGACACCGAATCCGACATCGTCACCGCCCTCGAACTCGGCGCCGACGACTACCTCACCAAGCCGTACTCGGCCCGGGAGCTGGTGGCCCGCATCCGGGCAACGATGCGCCGGGGCGCCGCCGCCGAGGAGGACGAGACCGTGCTCACCGCCGGCAACGCCGTGCTCGATCCCGGCCGCTACGCCCTGCGACTGGAAGACACCCCGTTCGACCTCCCCAAGAAGGAGTTCGAGCTGATGCACCTCCTGATGGAACGGGCCGGCCGGGTGGTGCCCCGTGGGGTGCTGCTGGAGGAGATCTGGGGCACCTACTGGGAAGACTCGAAGACACTCGACCAGCACATCCGCCGCCTCCGCCGCAAGCTGGAGCAGGTGGGGGGATCCCCTCGCATCACCACGGTGCGCGGCGTCGGCTACCGGCTCGATCCGTGACCGAGCGCGACACCCTCGCGTCGCTGGTCGCCGACCCCCGTCCCTTCCTCGACGTCCCCGATCCCCTGCTGCGGCGGCTGGCGGCGTCGGCCTGCGTCAACCGCGGCGACGACGCCACCCGGGAACGCCTGGAGGGGATGCTGCGGGACGATCCCGTCGCGGCGGTGCGACGGGAATGCGCCGAGACCCTCGGGTCCCTCGCGGCCGCCGCCTCGTTGGGCGCGCTGGTGGCGGCGATCGACGACCCCGAGGTGGGCGTGCGAGAAGCCGCCGTCACCGCCCTCGGCGAGATCGCCGATCCGGTGGTGGTGCCCCGCCTCTTGGAGCTGGCGGCCGGCGACGACGACGTGCTGATCCGCGAGGCGGCGGTGGCGGCGGCGGGCGCCGTCGGCGACGAGGCGGCGCTACCGACGCTGCTGGAGCTGGTGACGTCGGGGCCGCCCCAAGTGCGGCGCCGCTGCGTGGTGGCGCTGTCGGTGTTCGACGGCCCCGACGTCGAGGAGGCGATCCAGGCCGCCACCGGCGATCGCAACCCGATGGTGCGGGAGGCGGCCCTCATGGTGACCGGCGGCCGCAGCGAGTAGGGCGCCTCAGACGGGCGACCGCCGTCGAGCCTCGATCAGGTTGCGGCAGCGGGCTTCCTGACGTCGGGTCACCGACCGCACCACCGGGAGGGCCATGAGCATCGTCGCCGCCATCAGGACGTCACCTGCGATCCACCAGCCGACGACGGTCGGCGCTCCCTCCAGCGTCGAGTCGTCGATCTGGCCCGCGATGTTGGAGACGCCGGCGAGGGCGATCACCCACGTGAGCCACCATACGGTGATGATCGGTGGCGCCGCGTCCGAGCTGGGAGGCGGCGCGTCCAGCGCCGGGGCGCTCTTCGCCCAGGCGTCCCGGATGAGGGAGAAGGGGCGGACCAGGTTGAGGAACGGCACGAACCATCCCCCGATCACCCATCCCTGCTTGTACTTCCGCTCCCTCGCGAGGTGGGGGAGGTTGACGTAGACCCGGTAGAGCCAGACGATCATCATCACGATGGTGAGCAGATAGAGCACCAGCCGATAGGTGGCGAGGAGCTGGACACGCGCCTCGAGGTCGAGGGCCTCTTGCGTCGTCCCGCGGTAGGTGCCGGCGAGAAGCTCGCCGAGGAGGTTCCGGTAGGACACGTTGTTGACGGCGCCGACCACTCCCACGACGGCCACTCCTGTCAGAACGAACTGGAGGAACAGCGTCACGCCCCGCAGATCACGGAACGAGGACGGATCGGCGCCCTCCAGCAACGACGGCGCAACCGGAGACGACCCCTCAGGCCGCCCGCCCCGCACCGCCCCGCAGTACGGACACACCATGAGCACGGCGCCGAAGGACTGGCCACAGTTCGGACACTCGACCACGGACATCACGACCTCCTCACGGATCCCCCCCGGGTCGTGCTCCGATCGTCCTGGAGCGACGCCCGTGGCTGCCGCAACCTACCATCGGTCGCCGCGGCGCCGCCCTTGACGGCCCCGATCGGGGAAAGGTCACCGTGCAGGCCCGCAGCCGCGACCCCCCTCGCGTCGCCCGACTCCTGCGGACGACAGAACCCACGCTCCCCCCTCGGCTCCCTCCGCCACCCTCCCTGCTCGCCTTCTCTCACCCTCCCTGCTGTGCAGGGAGGGTCGAAGAGGCGCAGCCGAAGGCTGCGGCGATTCGGGGAGGGTCACGGTTCGTAGCGTCACCGCGACCCCCCTCGGCTCACTGCGTTCGCCGGTCCCCCCTGATCCCAGGGGGGACGACAGAACCCACGCTCCCCCCTCGGATCCCGGGGGGACGACAGAACGGCTCGCCTACTCGTGGCGGTGCGCCTCGTCCTCCCGGACCCACTCGGCGCCGCCCGCCCAGTGCTCCTTCTTCCAAATCGGCGCCCGCGCCTTGAGCTCGTCGATCAGGTAACGGGCGGCGGCGAACGCCTCGGCCCGATGCTCCGAACCGACCGCCACCCCGACGCTGACCTCCCCCACCGCCAGGTCGCCGACCCGATGCACCACCGCGACCCGTTCCAGCGGCCATCGATCCCGTGCCTCGGCGACGATCTCGGCGATCTTGGACTCCACCACGCCGCCATATGCCTCGTATTCGAGATGGGTGACATCCTCCCGGCCGGGCGCGTGGTCCCGGACCGTGCCCAGGAAGAGCGCCACCGCCCCGCACGACGGTCGCGATACGGCCGCCACCAGGTCCGCCGGTGTGATGACGTCGCCACTCACCGTCACCACGTCGGCAGCGTCGTCATGTCCGGCTAGCGGGTCGGAAGCCATACAATCCCCTCCGTGGATCACACTACCCCGGAACAGGATCCGACCACGCCGGACCCCGAGCCCGGCGACACCGGCGACGCCGTGCCCGCCGAGCACGACGACGTGGCCGGCGAGCAGGCCACGCCACCGGCCCCGGAACCACCGGTGCGGCGCGACTCGCTGCAGCCCGACTTCGCTGAGCACGCCTTCCCTCCCCGCCCCGAGACACCACCGACCTCACCGGCTCCGCCCCCGGAGCCCACGTGGGAGCCCGAGCCGGCCACCGCCACCCACGGCGCCGCCCCTCTCACCGGCTACGAGTCGCCCCACGCCGGGAGCGCCTGGGCCCGCCCCGGCCAGTACCTCGAACCCGACGACCTCATGTCTGGCGCACCACTGCCGGCATCCGACCGACCTCGCCGGCGGGAACGTCGCCGCTGGCCCTTCGTGCTGGTCGGGCTGCTCTCCGGCCTCGTCGGCGCCGCCGCCACCGTCGGCGCCCTCTACGCCGCCGGCACCTTCGACGACGAGGCAGCGGTTCCCGCCACCACCGTCACCACCCAGGCCGGCGGCAGCACGGTGACACCCGTCACCGGAGTGGACGCCGCCGCGGTGGCCCGCAAGGTCGTGCCGTCGATCGTCACCGTCCAGATCGGCTTCGACGGCGGCAGTGGCTTCGAGCTGTACGGCTCGGGCTCGGGCGTGGTGCTCTCCGACGACGGCTACATCGTCACCAACCACCACGTCATCGAAGACAGCGACCTCGCCCGGGTGGTGTTCCAGGACGGCCGCACCTACTCCGCCGAGGTCGTGGGCAGCGACGCCAGGACCGATCTGGCGGTGCTCAGCATCGGCGCCGAGGGCCTCACCCCCATCGAGATCGGTGCCACCGACACGATGGCGATCGGCGAGGTGGCCATCGCCGTCGGCAACCCCCTCGGCCTCCCCGGGGGCGCCTCGCTCACCATGGGGGTGCTCTCCGCCTTCGAACGGGAGGTCGTCACCGGCACCGGCCTCGACCCCAACGACCGGCTCTTCGGCATGCTGCAAACCGACGCCCCCATCCAGCAGGGATCGAGCGGCGGCGCCCTCGTCGACGGCAACGGCCGCCTCATTGGCATCACCACCGCCATCGGCGTGAGCAGCGCCGGCGCCGAAGGCATCGGATTCGCCATCCCCGTCGAGCTGGTGAGCCGGGTCACCGATCAGCTCATCGCCACCGGCACCGTCCACCACGCCTTCCTCGGCGTCAGCCTCCAGAACGCCTTCGACGAGGCCCCCGACGGGGCACAGGTCCCTTCCGGCGCCCTCATCATCGGGTACGCCGAGACCGGGTCCACCGCCGAAGACGCCGGGCTCGAGATCGGGGACGTCATCGTGGCCTACGACGGCACCGGCGTCGCAAGCCGCGAGCAGCTCATCAGCGCCCTGCACCGCCTCGAGGTCGGCGACGTGGTCATCCTCGACGTGAACCGGAACGGCGAGCGGCTCAGCTTCGACGTGGTGCTGGGCGAACGACCGCCCGATCAGTGATCGATCGGACCCGGCGCCCGTGACCATCCCTTCCCTCCCCGCGGCGGCCCGGGCCCCGGGGCTGCGCCGCGGTATCCTCGAATCCGAGGCAGCGGAGGCAGCGGCGTGAGCGACAACCTGTTCGACCGGCTCTTCGAGCTCTTCCAGTCGCCCGGCCCGGTGAACTGGAAGCTGGCGCGGGAGGTGATGCACTCCATCACCGGCGCCGCCGAACCGATCGAGCCCGCCGTCGCCGAGGAGTACCAGGAGCTGACCCTGGCCGCCCAGCTCCGCCTCGCCGAGGCCACCAGCCTCGAAGTGAGCACCTCCCGCCCCCTCCACCCCGTCGACCGCTCCACCTGGGCCGACGAGAACCAGCAGAGCTTCCGCTACCTCGTCGAGCCCCTCGCAGGCAAGCTGACCGCCCCCGAGGAGAACCCGGCGATGGGGGCCATGATGCAGCCGATGGGGCCCGCCATCCTCGGCATCCAGGCCGGGACCACCGTCGGGTTCATGAGCCATCGCGCCCTCGGCCAGTTCGACACCGGCCTCCCCGCCCTCGACCACGACGACATGCTGCTCGTGGTACCCAACGTGGAAGGCTTTGCCCAGGACCACCACGTCGACCCCCGCCAGATCCGCCTCTGGGCCGCCTGCCACGAGGTGACCCACCACGCCGTGATGGCGGTGCCCTGGCTGCGGGGCCACTTCGTCGACATCGTGAACGGCTTCTACGAGACCGTCCAGTTCGACCCGTCCCGCCTCATGGAGACCATCACCGGCCTGCAGGACCCCGAACAGATCGAGGGGCTGGTCTCGGGGCCGGGGGGGCTCGCCGGCCTGCTCGGCGCCAGCCACGACGAGACCCGCCTCGCCCCCATCCAGGCCTTCGTCGCCCTCGTCGACGGCTACGCCGACTACACGGTGCGGCGAGCCGCCACCGACCTGCTCCCCCAACTCGACATCATCGAGGAAGCCAACGCCCGCCGCCGGGTCGAGCCGAACGACGCCGAACGGTTCCTCCAGCAGATCGTCGGCCTCGAGCTGCAACGGCACCGGGCCCGGGACGCCTCCGCCTTCTGCGTCGAGATCGAGCGGCGCTGGAGCGACGAGGCGCTGGGGCGCCTCTGGGAGGATCCCGCCCACCTCCCGAATCTGGACGAACTCACCGATCCGGTGGGATGGGCGGCCCGGAGCCTGCTCGACTGAGCCCGTCTTCCAGCGCCCGCAACGTCACTAGCTTGGGACCGCGAAGCACCGAAAGGACCGCAATGACCGTAACGATCGGCGCTCCCGCCCCCGACTTCGAGCTTCCCGCCGGCGACAAGACCCCGACCTCGCTCGCCTCGTTCCGGGGCCACAACACTCTCGTGGTGTTCATCCCGTTCCCCTTCACCGGCAACTGCTCCACCGAGGTGTGCACCCTCCGTGACCACCTGGCGGACCTCGCCGGCCTCGACGCCAACGTCGTCGTCGTCACCTGCGACACCCCCTACGCCAATCGTGTCTGGGCGGAGCAGAACGGCCTGACCTTCCCGGTGCTGTCCGACTTCTGGCCACACGGCGAGGTCGCCCGCAGCTACGGAGCGTTCAACGAGCGCACCGGATCGGCCAATCGCCACACGTTCGTGCTCGACGCCGACGGGATCGTGCGGAACGTGATCAAGACCGACTCGCTCGGCACCATCCGGGAATACGACGCCTACGTGGAGGCGCTCTCCGACCTCGGGAGCTGATCAGCCGAACAGGCCGTTCCAGATCCGGTGCAGCAGGTTGGCCCGGTCCGGCCGCGGCAACTCCCCGAGCACCTCGGCGAGATGGTCCGGCGGGAGATCGCCGACGAGCACGTACGACATCGATCCGGACCGCCACACCACCCACACCTCGCTCGGCGCCAGGAGGCGGAGGTACTTCGAGCCGTTGATGTTGACCGTAGAGCCGGCCGAGAAGGGCGCGGTGTCGACGTTCCCCTCGACCTCGAACACCGAGAAAGAGAAGAGGCCGTCGGTGAAGAACGCCTGGACCGCGTTGCCGGGCCCGGTGTAGACGTCGAGCCGGGTGTACCCGTCGGCCGTCGCCGGCAGCGATGAGCGATCCGACGGCAAGGCGACGTCGAAGTCGCCCCCACCGTCCCGCAGCGCCGAGTAGAGCCGCGTCGGGTTGGGGTCGAAGTCGAGCATGGAGCTGAGCCGGAACAGGGAGCCGCTCCCGTCGTAGACCTCCGAGCCGAGCGGCGCCGAGGTGGCGTCGTCGAGCCAGATACGGGCGCGGGTCGTGTCCCCCTCCATCACCGTGAGCAGGGTGGCCTCCCGGCCGAGGCGATTCACCGATTGCGGCTCGGCCATCTGGTAGCGGTCGCTCAGCTCCCCGGCCGACCAGCCGTGGATGACGACGGCGCCGCTGGAGCCGAAGACCCGCCCCGCCCCGATCATGGTCTCCCCGGAGCCGCTCTCGACCATCATCATCGGGCCGGCGTGCTCGACCGAGACCACACCAAACGTGGTCACCCCGTCCAGCGTGCTCCACGTCGCCTGCCGTCCGGCGTAGCTCGACGCCTCCGCCTGCTCCAGGTAGGAGTCGAGATCGGAGGCGGCGGCGGGCGCCACCGTCGCGGCGACGACGGCCGCGGCGAGGACAGCCACCGGGATCAGGCGCAGCAGGGAACGGCTCACGGCGCCTCCCCCTGCGACAGGTACACCGGGCTCACGCCAAAACCGGGCTCGAGCGAAGCCCGGGCGTTGTGCTGATCGGAGAACTGGCCGACGTCGATCGACGACGTGGGGGCCGGTCCCCCCAGCATCCCCACCGCGATGGCGACGGCGGCCGCCGCCCCGGCTGCAGCGGTCACCACCCGCCACCGAGCCCGGTGCCGGGCCCGGGCGGCGTCGCGGCGGGTCATCAGGAACTCGGGCGGCTCCAGGCCGGGGAGGGAACGGACCGCGGTGCGAGCCGCGTCCAGCTCGTGGAACTCGGCGCGGCAGTCGTCGCACTCCCCGAGGTGGAGGAGCACCAACTCCTGCTCGACCGTGGCCAACTCCCCGTCGAGCAGGGCCGAAAGCTCCGGTCCGGGATGGGTCGACGGCAGCAGCCGCTCCGGCATCTCCAGTTCGGGGAGGGTGCGCAGCGCGGCCCGCATCTCCTTGATGCGATGGAACTCCGCCACGCAGTCGAGGCAGTCGGTGAGGTGGGCGACGACCTCGTCCAGCTCTCCGGGACGCAGCTCCCCGTCGAGGTAGGCGGACAGCAGGTCCTGGTCGGCGCAGCGGTCGTCGTGGTGCTTCAGACGGGCCATGTCAACAGCTCCCGCAGCATGCGCCGCCCGCGATGGATCCGGCTCCGCACCGTGCCCACCGGGGCCTCGACCGCCTCGGCGATCTCCTCGTAGGTGAGGCCCACCACGTCGCAGAGCACCACACATTCACGGAAGTCGAGCGGCACCTTGAGCAACGCCGACTGGATGTCCTCGGAGAGGCGTACCGAAGCCAGCACCTCGTCGGGAGAGGGGCTGGCCACCGCCAGGTTGCGGTCGTCGTCGGGGAGGGGAAAGGTGGGGCGGCGTTGGCGGCGGCGGACGCCGTCGAGGAAGGCGTTGCGGGTGATGCGCCACAGCCAGCCGTCGAAGGAACCCGGGGTGTAGGCCGCCAGGCCCTTACGGACCCGGAGCAGGACGTCCTGGACCAGATCGGCCGCATCGTCCGGGTTTCCGGTGAGGCGGTACGCGAAGTTGTATATCTTCCGCCCATAGCGTCGCGCTACGTCTTCCCATGTGGGGACGAGTTCTTCGGCCATACCTCCCCCGACTCCTCACGGACAACGTATCCGGACGATGGACGGTTCCCGCCGGGCGCGGTGATGGTTGCAGGGTATCGCCGGTTCGCAAGACTCGTGGCCGGCGCTCCCGGCCGCTCCCTGTCGCGGGACCCGCGGCGGGATCTCCTAGGTCTTGTCGGAGGGATCGTCCTCGTCCTCGGTGCCCTCTTCGAGCCCCTTGCGGAACTCGCGGGCGGACGCACCGAGCGAGCGGGCGAGGTCGGGAAGCTTACGAGCGCCGAAGAGCAGCAGGATGATCACCAGAACGATGATGATCTCGGCTCCGCCGAAGTTCTTGATCACAGATGCTCCTTCGATCGTGCCGCGAGTGTAACGACCCGGCCACCCTATCTATGCCGCCGCCACCGGACCGTTAGCTCATGGCGATGGCGTCGACGAAGGCCTGGAGCCGCTCCCGGGTCACGAAACGGCAGCGGGGCTCACGCCGCTCCTGGTCGTAGATGAGGTACGGGCCGTACTTATCGGTGATCAACAACCCGTGGTCCACCCCGGGCATGGTGGCGAACGAGACGGCGAACTGCCGGATCGCCTGCTCCGACAGCTCGGGGTACTCCTCGACCTGGTGGTCCACCACCGTCAGGTAGGTGCGGCTCCCGCCCCGGGTGGCGAGGAAGGTGCCGGGCCCCTCCCCGGGCACGATCGAGTAGCCGGCAAGCCGGAGCAGCCCGAGGGTGAGATCGGTGGCGGTCATGGCGCAGGGATCGATGCCCTGGGCCCGCAGGCCGGCGTCGAGGGCCCCGGTGAGCCGGATCTCCTCACACATCGGCGCCAGCTCGTCACCGAAGGCGGCGTTGGCCGGCTCGGGAGCGTGGATGAGGTCCTGCTCGGCGATCTGGGCCAGCGGGTCGTATCCGGCGGCGCTGGCGCGGGGTACCAGATCCGGCACCTGGACCACGGGGAGGATGTCGGGCTCGTCGAGGGTCACCGATCCGACCTCGACCGCCGTCCCGTCCCGGACCCCGTAGGCGCGCACGGTGCTGACGCCGGTCAGCGGCAAGTGGGCGCTGCGCTTGCGACGCACCACCTCGATGGCGTGGTGCACCAGGAGATCCCGCAACACGGGATCGGGGGTGGTACGCGGCAGCGGCACGTCGAAGTAGACGTGGGCGTCCCCCGACTCGACGTGGAATTCGGCGGCGGGGACGTGGAGCCCGGCGAGTCCCATCGGGGCCTCGTCGTCGTCGTCCACGGCCGGTCGCTCGGCGCTCTGGCGTGCGAGGAACGCCACCAGCGCCACCAGCGCCACCACGAGCAGGATGATCAAGCCGGGCGTCATCGAGGCGACTCCTCTCGTCCCTTCCCACTCGATACTACGGGGCGCAAGGCGAACTCGACAGGAGGTCGCACGATCCGGAGCCGATTCGGCTCAGGAGACCTTGCGTTGCCGCCCGGCGAGGGCCCGCTGGCGGCGAATGCGGCGGCGCTCCCGTTCCGACATGCCTCCCCAGATCCCGAATTTCTCGCTACTGACGATGGCGAATTCGAGACAGGCACCCTGGACCGAGCACTGCCGGCAGATGGATTTGGCGGTTCGAGTGGATGCGCCCCGTTCCGGGAAGAAGAGATCGGGATCGGCACCGCGGCAATTCGCGAGATCCTGCCAGGCCAGATCCTCGCTCCCCAGAACATCGAGCAGCTGAGTGAACACGCCGAACTCCTACACGGTTGTAATTACGCTCTTGTGATTCAACCAACCCCACGCGCGGCTGTCAACCCCAAAAACCCTTGTGCTGCTTGGCCTCTCGACCGCGCGCCCTTCGATCGCGAACCGGCAGGCGCCCCTTCGTGCCGCGCCGCCGCGCCGGACCCGGGCCGGCCGGAGCCCCCGAAGCCCGCTGGGAACCGCTCCACCGGCCGCCCGGGAGGATGCATCTACCATTCGTGGCGACCCTCACCCGCTTCCGGCATAATGAATCGCCGCGACGAGAGGAAGGCACCACGGTGACGGTCACTGCGCAGCGGAGCGATCCCAAGACCCGCCGCCCGCTGCCATGGTTCGTCGACTTCTACCGCACCGACGTCGGCAAGAAATGGGCGATGGCGGTCACCGGGGTGGCCCTGCTCGGCTACGTGCTCGCCCACCTGCTCGGCAATCTGAAGGCCTACATTGGGCCCTCGAGCATCGACCAGTACGGAGAGGCACTGCGGGACCTCGGCGGCCATCTCGTCCCCCGCACCCACCTACTCTGGATGATGCGGATCGGACTCGGTGCCGCCTTCGTGGTCCACGTCCACGCCGCCACCGTCCTCACCTTCCACAACTTCCAGGCCCGCGGCAGGCAGCGCTACGAGGCGGGACGCCACTACCTCGCCGCCAACTACGCCTCACGCACCATGCGCTGGACCGGCCCCATCGTGCTGGCGTACCTCGTCTTCCACCTCGCCGACCTCACCTGGGGCAGCGCCAACCCTGACTTCATGCGCGGCCACCCCTACGCCAACCTGATCGCCAGCCTGCAGCGGGTTCCGGTGGCGGTGCTCTACGTCATCGCCAACATCGCGCTCGCCATCCACATCTACCACGGGGCGTGGAGCCTCTTCCAGAGCGTCGGCGCCAACAACGCCCGCTTCAACGAGTGGCGCCGCTACTTCGCCGTCGGATTCGCCGTGGTGATCCTGGTGGGGAACCTCAGCCTCCCGATCGCGATCCAGCTCGGCATCATCGCCTAGGCCCGGAGAGGACGACCAAGAAGGTGACCATCACACTCGACGCCAAGATCCCGGCCGGTCCCATCGAGGACAAGTGGGACACCCACCGCTTCGACATCCGGCTGGTCAACCCCGCCAACAAGCGCAAGTACGAGATCATCGTCGTCGGGTCCGGCCTCGCCGGGGCCTCCACCGCCGCCACCCTCGCCGAACTCGGGTACCGGGTGAAGGTGTTCACCTACCACGACTCCCCCCGCCGTGCCCACAGCATCGCCGCCCAGGGGGGCATCAACGCCGCCAAGAACTACCCCAACGACGGCGACAGCATCTACCGGCTCTTCTACGACACCGTCAAAGGCGGCGACTACCGCTCCCGGGAGGCCAACGTCTACCGGCTGGCGCAGGTCTCCAACGAGATCATCGACCAGTGCGCCGCCCAGGGGGTCCCCTTCGCCCGGGAGTACGGCGGCCTGCTCGACAACCGCTCCTTCGGCGGCGCCCAGGTGTCCCGCACCTTCTACGCCCGGGGCCAGACAGGCCAGCAGCTCCTGCTCGGCGCCTACCAGGCCCTCGCCCGCCAGGTCCACCTCGGGACGGTGGAGCTCTTCAACCGCTCCGAGATGCTCGACGTCGTGCTCCACGAGGGACGCGCCGTCGGCATCGTCGTCCGCGACCTGGTGAGCGGCGAGGTGACCTCCCACTCCGCCCATGCCGTGGTGCTGGCCACCGGCGGCTACAGCAACGTGTACTTCCTCTCCACCAACGCCATGGCGTGCAACACCACCGCCATCTGGCGGGCCTACCGCAAGGGGGCGCTATTCGCCAACCCCTGCTTCACCCAGATCCACCCCACCTGCATCCCTGCCAGCGACGAGTTCCAGTCGAAGCTCACTCTCATGTCCGAGTCGCTCCGCAACGACGGTCGCATCTGGGTCCCGCTCGACCCCGGCGACACCCGGCCCCCCAACCAGATCCCTGAGGCGGAACGCGACTACTACCTGGAGCGCCGTTACCCGGCGTTCGGCAACTTGGTACCCCGCGACGTGGCGTCGCGGGCGGCGAAGCGCATGATCGACGACAACCGGGGGGCGGGGCCGCTCCACAACGGGGTCTACCTCGACTTCGCCGACGCCATCGGGCGCCTGGGGCGGGACACCATCGAAGCCCGTTACGGCAACCTCTTCGAGATGTACGAGCGCATCACCGACGAGGACCCCTACACGGTCCCGATGCGGATCTACCCCGCCCCCCACTACACGATGGGCGGGCTGTGGGTCGACTACAACCTGATGACGACCGTGGCCGGCCTCTACGCCATCGGGGAGGCCAACTTCTCCGACCACGGGGCCAACCGCCTCGGGGCGAGCGCCCTCATGCAGGGACTCGCCGACGGCTACTTCGTGCTCCCCTACACCATCGGTGACTACCTGGCCGACTGGCTCAACATCGACCCCCTCCCCACCGACCATCCCGCCTTCGCCGCCGCCGAGCAGGCGGTCGCCGACCAGGTGAGCCGGCTGCTGGCGGTCAACGGCAGCCGCACCGTCGACTCGTTCCACCGCGAGCTGGGCACGATCATGATCGAGCACTGCGGCATGGCCCGGAGCCGCCCCGGCCTCGAGGAGACGATCTCGCGCATCCCGGCGCTGCGGGAGGAGTACTGGAACGACGTCCGGGTCCTCGGTGACGGCGCCTCCTTCAATCAGTCGCTGGAGCGAGCCGGCCGGGTCGCCGACTTCCTGGAGCTGGCCGAGCTGATGTGCCGGGACGCCCTCGACCGGGAGGAGTCGTGCGGCGGCCACTTCCGGCTCGAGCACCAGACCGAGGAGGGTGAGGCGCGGCGCGACGACGTCAACCAGATCCACGTCTCGGCCTGGGAGTGGCACGGCCCCGAGGCGGCGCCGGAACGCCACAAGGAGCCGCTGCAGTTCGACCACGTCCAACTGGCGCAGAGAAGCTACAAGTGATGGACCTCACTTTGCGGGTGTGGCGCCAAGCGGGACCGGACCAGCCCGGGGAGTTCCGGGAGTACCCGGCGTCGGGGATCAGCCCCGAATCGTCGTTCCTCGAGATGCTCGACGTCGTCAACGAGCGGCTGGTGACACAGGGCGAGGAGCCGATCGCCTTCGACCACGACTGCCGGGAGGGCATCTGCGGCATGTGCGGGGTGATGATCAACGGCCACCCCCACGGCCCGCAGCTCGGGACCGCCACTTGCCAGCTCCACATGCGGAAGTTCCAGGACGGCGACACGATCGTGATCGAACCGTGGCGAGCCGCCGCCATGCCGGTGATCCGGGACCTGGTCGTCGACCGCAGCGCCCTCGATCGCGTCATCGAGGCCGGCGGCTACATCACGGCGCCGACCGGGAGCGCCCCCGACGCCAACCTGATCCTCGTCCCTCACGCGGCGGCCGAGGCATCCATGGACGCCGCCGCCTGCATCGGTTGCGCCGCCTGTGTGGCGGCCTGCCCCAACAGCGCCGCCCAGCTCTTCACCGCCGCCAAGCTGGCGCACCTCGATCTGCTGCCCCAGGGGCAGCCGGAGCGCTACACCCGGGTGGTGGCGATGGTGGAGACCATGGAGGAGTACTTCGGCTCCTGCACCAACCACGGCGAGTGCGAGACAGCCTGCCCCAAGAGCATCAGCATCGACACCATCGCCTTCATGAACCGCGACTACCTCGCCGCCAAGCTCAAGGACCTGCGTCTCTCCGGCCAGCGGTAGCCCGCCCCGGCGACAACTTGACCGTCCGCTCAAAATCGGCCCCGCCCACTATCCTGGCCGTGATCCCCTGCCTCCCAGGGTGACGCAGCAGCGAAAGGACGGACCCTTGGGCGTACAGTTTCTGAGCGACGAGTACATGCGCGAGGCCAGCGAGCAACTCGCCGCCAGCGCCGACTTCTCCAACGCCATCACCAACGTCAGCCTCGGCCTCCAGTTCACGGTGACCGGCGACGACCGGGACCTCTCGTACTACCTCTCGGTCGCCGACGGGCGTGCCACGATGGCCCGCGGCGAGCTCGAAGGCGCCGACGCCACCGTCACCAGCAGCTACGAGACCGCGGTGGCGCTCTCCAAGGGCGATCTCAACACGCAGATGGCCTTCATGACCGGCAAGATCAAGGTAGCGGGGAACATGGCGACCCTGATGATGAACCAGGGGGTCATCAACGAGTGGACCGGCGCCCTCTCCGGTATGGACGTCGACTACTGAGCAGGCCCCGGTCCTGGACGTGAAGAGAGCGCCCCGTCGGGCGCTCTCTGCTCGTCGGATTCCCTCGGCGGCTACTTGACGGCGTCCTTGAGGGCCTTGCCCGCCTTGAATGCCGGGACGTTCGATGCCGCGATCGGCACCTCGGCGCCCGTCTGGGGGTTGCGCCCCACCCGTGCCTTGCGATGGCGGCGCTCGAAGGTACCGAACCCGGTCAGCGTGACCTTGTCGCCGGTCTTCAGCGCACCGCTGATGGCATCGAGAGCGCCGTCGATCACCTGAGCGACTGCGGTCTTCGATTGCCCGGTCGCTGCGGCGACCTCGTCCACCAATTGACTCTTGTTCACGAACCTTCCTCCTTGATATCCTGCCTGCGGCGGGCCGCGGCTCGAAGCGGCGTAACCCTACCCACGGTCCGCGCCACCGCCAAGAACCCTTGTGGCCCATGGCCGTCGTCCCCTCCCGGCGCGGGAGCGTCGCGACCGGCGGGGAATCAGAAGCAGCGACCGGGTCGGCTAGAAGTCGATCAGCTCGAGATCGGCGACCATGGCCTTGACCGCATCGGCGGCCGCCCGCAACTCCTGCAGCTCCTCGAGGGTGAGCCCGAGTTCGAGTACCTTCTGGACGCCGCCCTTCCCGAGGCGGGCGATGACGCCGACGTAGACGTCGCTGATCCCGTACTCCCCGGTGAGCCAGGCACACACCGGCATCTCGGTGCGGGTGTCCTCGACGACGGCTCGTGCCATGGCGGCAGCGGCGGCCGAGGGAGCGTAGTAGGCGCTGCCGGTCTTGAGCAGGCCGACGATCTCGGCACCGGCGTTGCGGGTCCGTTCCACCAGCTCCTTGACGGTGGCGGCGTCGAGCACCTCCACCAGCGGGACGCTTCCCACCCGGCACAGCGACGGGGCCGGCACCATCGTCTCGCCGTGACTCCCCAATGTCACGGCGTGGACGTCGAGCACGTCGGTGCCGGTCTCCTCGGAGATGAAGTGGGCGAAGCGGGCGCTGTCGAGCACCCCGGCTTGCCCGATGACCCGGGTGCGGGGGAACCCGGAGACCTCGGCCGCCAAGGTGGTCATCTGGTCGAGAGGGTTGGTCACCACGATGAGCACCGTCTCGGGGGAACGCTCGGCGACCTCCTTGGTGACCTGCTTGATGATCTTGGCGTTCACCTCGAGCAGGTCCATCCGCGACATCCCCGGCTTGCGGGGAAGCCCGGCGGTGATGACCACGATCTCACTGCCGGCGGTGTCGTCGTAGTCGTTGGTCCCGATCACCTTGGTACGGAACCGCACCACGGAACGGGACTGGTTCATGTCGAGTGCCACCCCTTGGGGGAGGCCCTCGACGATGTCGGTGAGGACGACCTCGTCGACGCAGCACGACTCGGCGAGGCGCTGGGCGGTCGCCGAACCGTACTTGCCGGCACCGACCACGGTGATCTTGCTCATCTCTGCGCGCTCCTCGGTTGGGATGGTTTCGCGCGATCTCGTGTTTCGCGGCGGCCTCCAACCCTAGTGGCCGGAAGGCGCCAGGAGGCCCGAACGGGGAGTCGCGGTGGTCGGCGGAGACCCCCCGGGTCTGGGACAATGGCGCCATGCCGCGACGTCTCCTCCTGCTGGTGCTGGTGACCCTCGCTCTCGCCGCCGGATGCACCCTCGGCGGCTCCTCCGGCGACGAATCGGCAGTGGAGGTGCCTACCCCGGGACCGGTGGAGTGGCGCCGCACCGTCGCCGGCATCGACGTCCTCGGCGTCGGCACCTCACCCGACCCGGCGGAGCTGGATCTGCTGGCGGCCGCGGTGACGGCGATCCCGGAGGTGCTATGGGACCGGGCCGCCCTGGGCGCCGTCTACCGGATCCCCGACGACCCTGCGGTGGAACCGGGAACCCTCGCCTTCGCCACCGGACCCGACGTGTACCTCACCGACGCCACCTTCGCCCAGCCGGGCGGGAGCACGGCGCTGGAGGCGGCAATCGCCCACGAGCTGGCCCACACCGCCCAATTCGCCGCCCTCACCGGCGACGACGTCACCGCCGCCGGCGACGACCCGGAAGCTCTCATCCGCGGCTCGGCCCTGGTGCGCCGCTTCGCCGCCGCCGCCGGGTGGATCGAGGGCGGGGACGGATGGCAGCTCCCCGACCCGGCGGGCGCGGTCGGCTCCGGGGTCACCGCCCCCGAGGAAGACATGGCCGAGACGGTGGCGGCGGTGGTGCTGGGGCGGGCCGAGGACCTCTCCCCCGCCCGCGTCGCCTGGGCCGAGGAATGGCTCGGAGCCGGCGCCGCGGAGTTGGCCGCCGGCTGCCCGTACGTACCGGCCGGGGCGGTGCCGCGTCGGGCCGACGAGCCCCTGTTCGACACCGCCGCTGTCGCTCCGTTGGCGACGGGCCACGTCGAACCCGTCTACTACGCACTCGAGGACGCCCGGCCGCTGCCCGAGATCGCCGCCGAGGTGGCCACGGCGCTGGCGGCCCGGGGCCTGGTGGGCACGCTGGGAGCGGCCGCCGGCGAGCCGGCACACTACGCCGGGCTCTACGACCCCGGGGGTGAGCGCCGCTACTGGGTCGAGCTGTGGGACCTGCGGGCCGAGCCGGCCGGGCACGTGCTGCTCACCTACGTCGCCCTGTGGTGACGGGTCACATCCGGTCGATCATCGCCCGGGCGAAGGCGCTGGTGGAGACCTCGGTGGCGCCTTCCATCTGCCGGGCCAAGTCGTAGGTGACGGTCTTGGCGCCGATGGCGGCCTCCAGCCCACCCTCGATGAGGTCGGCGGCCTCCCCCCATCCGAGGTAGCGGAACATGATCGCCCCCGAGAGGATGAGGGAGCCGGGGTTGACCTTGTCCTGACCGGCGTATTTAGGGGCGGTGCCGTGGGTCGCCTCGAAGATGGCGTGGCCGGTGTCGTAGTTGATGTTGCCGCCGGGGGCGATCCCGATGCCGCCCACCTGAGCGGCGAGGGCGTCGGAGATGTAATCGCCGTTGAGGTTGAGGGTGGCGATGACGTCGTACTCGTCGGGGCGGGTCAGGATCTGCTGCAGGAAGGCGTCGGCGATGACGTCCTTCACCAGGAGCCGGTCGCCGGGTTCGCCTCCCGAGTCCGCCCACGACACCGCCACGTCCGAAAACTCGTCCTGCACCAGCTCGTAGCCCCAGGTGCGGAAGGCGCCCTCGGTGAACTTCATGATGTTGCCCTTGTGCACCAGCGTCACGGACCGGCGGCCGTTGGCGAGGGCGTAGCGGATGGCGGCCCGCACCAGGCGCCGGCTGCCGGTGCGCGACACCGGCTTGATCCCGATCCCGCTGTCGGGTCGGATGTCCCAGCCGAACCGATCCTCGAAGTACTCGAGCAGGGCGGCGGTGGCCGGCGTCCCGGCCTCCAGCTCCTTGCCGGCGTACACGTCTTCGGTGTTCTCCCGGAAGATGACCATGTCGACCCGCTCGGGATGCTTCACCGGCGACGGAACGCCCCGGTACCAGCGCACCGGCCGCAGGCACACGTACAGGTCGAGGATCTGGCGAAGGGCGACGTTGAGGCTGCGGATGCCGCCTCCCACCGGGGTGGTGAGCGGGCCCTTGATGCCCACCAGGTGGCTGCGGAACGCCTCCACCGTCTCGCCGGGGAGCCACTGCCCGGTGCGGTCGAACGCCTTCTGCCCGGCGAGCACTTCGGTCCACGACACGGCGCGTTCCCCGCCGTAGGCCTTCTCGACCGCCGCGTCGAAAACGTGCCGGGCGGCGCTCCAGATGTCGGGACCGATGCCGTCGCCCTCGATGAACGGGACGATCGGATCGTCGGGAACCTGCACCCCGTCGGGGCCCATCGTGATCGGGGTCGCCATCATGCTCCTCGTGGTGGGGAGTTCGCTCTCGGGCCGGAGGCTAGGAGGCTACCGGGAAATGCACCAGCAGGCGGCGCCGCGACCTCGCACCCGTCTCACCCTCCTTGCCGTGCAGGGAGGGTCTCCGGGGAGGGTCACCTCGAGACCCGGCCGATCGCACACCCCCCTCGACTGTCTTCTCACCCTCCCTGCTGTGCAGGGAGGGTCGGAGAACGAGCCGAAGGCGAGTGATCCGGGGAAGGTCACCGCACAGTCCCCCACCGCGCCCCCCCTCGGCTCGGCTGCGCCGGCGCCTTGCCGCTCCCGCCGGTCCCCCCTTGTCACAAGCGGGGACGGGACCCGAGGTCAGCGGTGCAGCGAGATCGCCGCCGACAGCTCGTCGGGACACTGCGTTCCGATCAGCACTCGGCGATCGCCGGCGAGGCGGAGCTCGACCCCCCCACCCCACGCACCGTGTAGCAGACCCGTCCCTGGCGGCCGCGCCGCCAACCCCATCCCCCGAACTCACGGAACGGCTCGTAGGTGACGGTTTCCCGGTCGGCGATCTCGTCGAACGGGAAGTCACGGCGGAGCGGGAAGACGTTCCAGCGGACGTGGACACCGCTCCCGTCGACGACGGTCCGGACCCCCAGCATCCAAAACCACACCGGGAACCCGACCCCGAACACGATCCAGAACAGCCAGATCAGGATGTCGGGCGCCGGCCTGCTCCCCCAGTCGTTGCCGAGCACGATCTGCACCACGAAACCCCACCACGTCACGACGACGGGGATCGCCAGGATGGGGGCGAACCACCACCGGCGAAAGCGCTGGAACTCGGAGAAATCAGCGGGACGGTCGGTCACTTCGCAACCTCCACTCGGTGCTCATCTGCCTACGGCACGTTCCGCCGCGGCCACCGTGTTGGCGAGCAGGCACGCGATCGTCATCGGCCCGATCCCACCCGGCACCGGTGTCACCGCCGCCGCCACCTCCACCGCGGCAACGAAGTCGACATCGCCCACCACCCCCTGCTCGGTGCGGTTGATGCCGACGTCGACCACCACCGCCCCCGGCTTGATGTGCTCGGCTCCGAACATGCCGGGACGTCCCACGGCGGTCACCAGCAGGTCGGCCCGCCGGGTCAGGTCGGCCAGATCGGGGGTGCGGGAGTGGGCCATCACGACCGTGGCGTCGACGCCCTTCGCCCCCAGCAGCAGGGCGAGGGGGCGCCCCACCAGGATCGAGCGGCCCACGATCACCGCCAGCTTCCCCGCCACCGTGATCCCGTAGTGGTCGAGCACCCGCATGATGCCCTGCGGGGTCGCCGGGACCGGGCCCTCCCGGCCCAGCACCAGCAGGCCCAAGCTGTGGGGGTGGAGCCCGTCGGCGTCCTTGGCGGGGTCGATCGCCTCCACCGCCCGGTTGCCGTCGAGGCCGTCGGGGAGCGGGAGCTGCACGATCATGCCGTCGACCCGGTCGTCGGCGTTGAGGGAGCGCACCACTCTCTCCACTTCGTCCTGGGTGGCGTCCGCCCCCAGGTGGTGGTCGAACGAGAGCATCCCGGCGGCCACCCCGGCCCGGTGCTTGTTGCGGACGTAGATCTCGGACCCGGGATCGTCACCGACCATCACCGTTGCCAGACCCACCGACTTGCCCCGCGCCGCGAGGGCAGCGACCCGTTCCGCCACCTCGGCGCGGACCAGGGCGGCAACCTCGGACCCGGAGAGAACCTGCGCGCTCAATGCCGGAAATGCCTTCGACCCGTGAACACCAGGGCGATGCCGTGCTCCTCGGCGGCGGCCGCCACCTCCTCGTCCCGCACCGAGCCGCCCGGCTCGATGACGGCGACGATGCCGGCCGCGGCGAGGGCGTCGAGCCCGTCCCGGAACGGCAGGAAGGCGTCGGAAGCGGCCACGGCCCCCCGGGCCCGCTCCCCCGCCCGGTGTAGTGCCCGTTCCGCGGCGCCGACCCGCGACTGGTCCCCGGCCCCGACCCCGATGGCGGCGCCGTCCTTGGCGACGACGATGGCGTTCGACTTGGTGTGGGTGACGACCTTGAGGGCGAACTCGAGGTCGCGCCACTCGGAAGGGCCCGGCTTGCGGCTCGACACCACGTCCCAGTCGTCGCTGCGAGCCTCGACCCGGTCGCGCTGCTGCACCACGAACCCGGACTCGATGCGGCGCATGTCGGGATCGGCCGGGTCGGGACGCTCCGCCGCCAGGAGCCGCAGGTTCTTCTTCCCCTCCAGCGCCTCACGGGCGGCGTCCTCCACCTCGCCGACGATGATCACCTCGACGAAGCCGGCGGCGGAGATCCGCTGCGCCGTCTCCCCGTCGAGCGGCCGGTTGAGGGCGATGACGCTGCCGAATGCCGAGAGCGGATCACAGTCCCAGGCCGCGGTGAAGGCGTCGGCCAGGGTGCCGGCCACCGCCAGCCCGCACGGGTTGGCGTGCTTGACGATCGCCACCGTCGGTTCGGCGAACTCGTGCACCATGCGCCAGGCGGCCTCGGTGTCGAGGTAGTTGTTGAACGACATCTCCTTGCCCTGGAGCTGGCGCATCGTCTGCCACCACGGGGTGGCGCCGACCTGCGCGAAGGCGGCCCCGGCCTGGTGCGGGTTCTCCCCGTAGCGCAGCTCGGCCTTCCGCTCCAGCGCCAGCACGGTACGTTCCGGCGGCACGTCCTTCCCCTCCAGCCAGCCGACGATGGCGGCGTCGTAGGCGGCGGTGCGGAAGAACGCGGCCCGGGCCAGGTCGCGGCGCAGCTCGGCGTCGAGGCCCCCGGCGGCGACGGCGGCGGCGACCTCGTCGTACTGGTGGGGCGAGGTCACCACCCCCACCCAGGCGTGGTTCTTGGCGGCGGCCCGGATCAGGGTCGGTCCCCCGATGTCGATCTGCTCGATCGCCTCCACGTCGGTGACGGACTCCTGGGCCACCGTCGCCTCGAACGGGTACAGGTTGACGACGACGAGCTGGATCGGGGTGATGCCGCGGGCGTAGAGATCGGCACGGTGGTCGGCGTTGCCGAGGTCGGCGAGGATCGCCCCGTGGATCATGGGGTGGAGTGTCTTGACCCGGCCGCCCAGCATCTCCGGGGCGTCGGTCACCTCCGCCACGCCGGTGACCGGCAGCCCGGCGTCCTGCAACACCCGGGAGGTCCCCCCCGACGACACCAGCTCGGTCCCGGCCTCGACCAGGGTGCTGGCGAGCTCGACGAGGCCGGTCTTGTCCCACACCGACAGCAGGGCGCGGCGCACCACGATCCGGCTCATGTTCCCTCCCAGTGGACGTGGCGGCCGGCGATGCGGAGCCGCCCGGCGGCGAAGGCGGCGACCACCTCCGGGTAGACACGGTGCTCGACCTGCTGGATCCGGGCGTGCAGCGTCTGCTCCGAATCGTCGGGGCGCACCGGCACCGACTCCTGGAGGATGATCGGGCCGTGGTCGACCTCGGCGTCGACGAAATGGACCGTCACGCCGCTCAGCTTGACCCCGTGGGCGATCGCCTCCGCCACCCCGTGCGCCCCGGGGAAGGAGGGAAGCAGCGCCGGATGGATGTTGATGATGCGGTTCGGGAAGCGGCCAAGGGCGGACGGGGCGAGGATGCGCATGAACCCGGCCAGGATCAACCCCTCGGCGCCGCGGGCGGCGGCAACGTCGCACACCGCCAAGGTGAAGGCGTCCCGATCGTGAGAGTCGCCCCAGGCGACGACGACCCCGGGAACCCCGGCGGCGGCGGCCCGCTGCAGCGCCCTCACCCCGGGTCGATCGGAGATCACCACGACGACCTCGGCCGGGAAATCGGTGCCGGCGGCGGCATCGAGGATCGACTGGAGGTTGGAGCCGCTCCCGGAAACGAGCACGGCGATCGGGTAGCGAGGTCGGCCGGTCATGCCCGGTGCAGGTTAGCGACCGGCCGGACCGGCCAGGCAGCTACCAGGCCCGCCACACCAGGACGGCGCCGCCGGCGACGAGCAACACACCGCCACCGACGACGAGGCGGCGCCGCCACCGCTCCGAGAGCCGGCGGCGACCGGCGGCGACCACCCCGGCGAGCCCGATCTTGCTGCCGACGAGGGCGGCGTAGAAGCCGGCGAGGAACGCCACCGCCCCGCCCGGGGCTTCCCGCCACGTCTCCACCAGCAGCGGCCCCCCTGCCGTCACCCAGAAGATCCAGGGATGCGGGCTGAGGGCGTTGACGGCGACCCCCCGCCACACGTCCCCGGCGCTGCCCCCCGAGGCCTCACCCTCTGGCAACGGGGCGGCGCCGCGGGAGATCTCCCACAGCCCGAAGGCGATCACGACGAAGCCGCCGCCGAGGCCGAGCCACCGCACCCAGGATTCGGGGAGGGCGCTGAGAGCGGCCACCGCCACCACCACGATCGGGGCGTCGGTGAGCAGCGGCGCCACCGCGGTGCGCCAGCCGGCCCCGAAACCGCGCCGCAGCGTGGCGGTGACGACGAGGGTCATGAGCGGCCCGGGCGAGATGCCGGCGGCGAGACCGATGGAGAGCCCCGCCGCCAGCTCGGTCACGGCGCCGTCACCGCCCCAGGGCGCGCAGCATCGCCGACCCCATGTCGGTCGGGGTGGGGGCCATGACCACCCCGGCGGCTTCGAGCGCCGCGATCTTGTCGGCTGCGGTGCCCTTCCCCCCGGAGATGATCGCCCCGGCATGCCCCATGCGCTTCCCCGGCGGCGCCGTCGTCCCGGCGACGAAGGCGACCACCGGCTTGTCCATGTGGCCCTCGATCCAGGCGGCCGCCTCCTCTTCGGCGGTGCCGCCGATTTCGCCGATCATGACGACGCCCGCGGTGGCCGGGTCGTCGTTGAAGGCGACAAGGCAGTCGAGGAAGCTGGTGCCGTTGACCGGGTCGCCACCGATGCCGAGGGCGGTGGTCTGGCCGAGCCCGTTGCCGGTGAGCTGGTGGACCGCCTCGTAGGTGAGGGTCCCGGAGCGGCTCACCACCCCGATGGTGCCGGGCTGGTGGATGTAGCCGGGCATGATCCCGATCTTGCACTCGCCGGGGGTGATGACACCCGGGCAGTTGGGGCCGACGAGGCGGGAGGCACACCCTTCGAGGTAGCGCTTGACCCGCACCATGTCCGTCACCGGGATCCCCTCGGTGATGCACACGATCAACTCCATCCCGGCGTCGGCCGCCTCCATGACGGCGTCGGCGGCGAACGGCGGCGGGACGTAGATGGCGCTGGCGGTGGCCCCGGTGGCCTCCTTCGCCTCGGCCACGGAACGGTAGACGGGCACGTCGACCCGGTAGCTGTCGGGGCGCCCCGGCACGCCGGAGTGATCGGTGGCGCCCTCGAACGTCTCCACCGATCCGGCCCGGCTGGGGTGGACCGCCCCCACCACCCGGGTGCCGTAGGCGATGGCGGCGTCGGTGTGGAACCGTCCCGTCTTGCCGAGGCCCTGGACGAGCACGGTGGTGGTGGCGTCGATCAGGATGCTCATCGGGTCAGCTCCAGGATCTTCTCGGCCCCGTCCCGCATGTCGGAGGCGCTCACCACGTCGAGGCCGGACTCGTCGAGGATTCGCTTGCCGAACTCGACGTTGGTGCCTTCGAGGCGCACCACCAGCGGCACCGAGAGGCCGACCTCCCGCACCGCCTCGACCACCCCGGTGGCGATGACGTCGCAGCGCATGATCCCGCCGAAGATGTTGACGAAGATGCCGCGGACGTTGGGGTCACGGGTGATGATCTTGAAGGCGGCCGCCACCTGCTCCGTCTCGGCGCCGCCGCCGACGTCGAGGAAGTTGGCGGGCTCCCCCCCGACGTACTTGATGATGTCCATGGTGGCCATGGCGAGGCCGGCCCCGTTCACCATGCAGCCGATGGTGCCGTCGAGCTTGATGAAGCTGAGGCCGTAGCCGGCCGCCTCCACCTCGGCCGGGTTCTCCTCGGAGAGGTCCCGCATCTCCACCACGTCGGAATGACGGTAGAGGGCGTTGGCCTCGAAGCTCATCTTGGCGTCCAGCGCCATCACCCGGCCGGTGGTGGTGACCACCAGTGGGTTGATCTCGATGAGGTCGGTGTCGAGCTCCATGGCGGCGGCGGCGAGCAGCTGCATGAGGCGGGCCCCGCCCCGGGCCGCCTCGCCTTCGAGCCCGAGAGCGGAGGCGAGGCGCCGGGCCTGGAAGTCGAGCAGGCCGAAGGCGGGATCGACCTCCTCCCGCAGGATCTTCTCGGGGGTGGCGGCCGCCACCTGCTCGATCTCGGTGCCGCCTTCGGTGGACGCCATCACGACGTTGCGGCCCACTGCCCGGTCGAGCACCACCGACAGGTACAGCTCCCGGTCGATGTCGATGCCCTGCTCGACGTAGAGCCGGTTGACCTGCTTGCCGTCCGGCCCGGTCTGGACGGTGACCAGGGTCGAGCCGAGCATCTCCCCGGCCAGGTCGGCGACGGCCGCCTCGGCGGCCGCCACGCCGCCGTCGATGCCGGCGGTGACCACGGTGACCCCTCCCAGCTCGGGATGCTCGGCGAAGCGTCCCTTGCCGCGGCCGCCGGCGTGGATCTGCGCCTTGACCACCACCACCGGGTTGCCGGTGGCCTCCACCAGCGGCCCGACCGCCGCCACCGCCTCGGCGACGGTGAGGGCGGGACGGCCCGCCGGAACCGTCACGCCGCGGGCCTCCAACAACTGTTTCGCCTGGTACTCGTGGATCTTCACCGCTCGTCCTCTCCGTCACCGCCGGTCGTCGTCCCGCCCGGCGCTCCCCTCCCGCGGTCCTGCCCGACGTGCCGACCGACCCAGGCGACGATCTCGTCGAGCGGGGTGCCCGGGGTGAAGATCCCCGCCATGCCGGCCTCCCGCAGGGTCGGGATGTCGTCGTCGGGGATGATGCCGCCGCCGAAGACCACGATGTCGCCCGCCTCCCGGCGGCGCAGCCCCTCGACGACCCGCCGGAACAGGGTGAGATGGGCGCCGGAGAGTACCGACAGGCCGACGGCGGCGACGTCCTCGTCGACGGCGGCATCCACGATCTGCTCCGGGGTCTGGTGGAGACCCGTGTAGATCACCTCGTACCCGGCGTCGCGCAGTGCCCGGGCGACGACCTTGGCGCCCCGGTCGTGGCCATCCAGACCGGGCTTGGCGATGAGGACGCGAATCGGCATTCGGAGATCGAGGTTAGTCGCCGCCCACCGGCCCCCTCCGGGACCGCGGCGAGGGCTCAGACCTTCTCGAGCGGCGCCCAGGCGAGCAGGAGCGTCTTGGTGCCCTGACGGTCGAAGTCGACCACCGCCTCGGCCTTGTCGCCCGACCCGATGACTTCCCGCACCGTGCCGGCGCCCCAGTGGGTGTGGCGCACCCGGTCGCCACCGGCCAGGTCGGCGCCGGCGACGGTGGGATGGCGCGAACTCTCCACCGCCGGCTTCCGGGTGCGTTTCACCCGGTGGGTGAGGTGGTCGGGGATCTCGCCGAGGAAGCGGCTCGCCGGGTTGTAGTTGTTGGCGCCGAACAGGTTGCGGCTCCACGCCCGGGTCAGGAACAGCTTCTCCATCGCCCGGGTGATGCCCACGTAACAGAGGCGCCGCTCCTCCTCCAGCTCGGTGGGGTCGCCGAGGGAACGCATGTGGGGAAAGATGCCGTCCTCCAGCCCGAGGATGAACACCACCGGGAACTCGAGGCCCTTGGCGTTGTGGAGCGTCATCAGGGTGATGGCCTCGTCGGGCTGGAGGGAGTCGACGTCGGTGACGAGGCTGATCGACTCCAGGAACAGCTCCACCCGCCGCAGCCCGTCGAGCTCCTCCCATTCGGCCGGTCCCAGGCTGATCGGCCCGGTCTCCTCGAACTCGGCGGCCGCCGACACCAGCTCCTTGAGGTTCTCCTCCCGCCCTATCGCCTCGATGCTGCGCTCCGCCCGCACCATGTCCAGGTACCCGGTCTCGCTGAGAATCGCCTCCAGGGCGGCCCGGGGCCCGGCGGTCGCCGTCGCCCCGAGCTGGTCGAGCAGCGCCACGAACTCGGCCACCGCCCGCTGCGCCCGGGCGGAGAGCGCCGGGTTGTCGGCGGCGGCCCGCAGCGCCTCGTGAAAGGCGATCCTCTCCCGCTCCGCCTGGCGGTCGAGGTGGGCGACGCTGGTGGCGCCGATCCCCCGTTTCGGCAGGTTGACGACGCGTTTCACCGCCACCACGTCGTCGGGGTTGACGACGGCCCGCAGGTAGGCGAGCACGTCCTTGACCTCCCGCCGGTCGTAGTACTTCAGCCCGCCGACGACCTGGTAGGGAACGGCGTATTTGACCAGCATCTCCTCCACCACTCGGCTCTGGGCGTTGGTGCGGTAGAAGACGGCGACGTCGCTGAGCCGGCGCCCCTGCCGTTGCAGCGCCCCCACCTGCTCGGCGACGAAGGCGGCCTCGTCCTGCTCGTCCTCGGCCTCGTAGGTGGTGACCGGGTCACCCTCCTCGGCGTCGGTCCAGAGCCGTTTCGGCTTGCGGGACGGGTTGTTGACGATGACGGCGTTGGCGGCGTCGAGGATGGTCTGGGCGGACCGGTAGTTCTGCTCGAGCAGGACGATGCGGGCGTCCGGGAAGTCCTTCTCGAACTCGTTGATGTTGCGGATGTCGGCGCCGCGGAAGGCGTAGATCGACTGGTCGCCGTCGCCGACGACGCACAGGTTGTGGTGGCGCTCGGTGAGGAGCCGGACCAGCACGTACTGGGCGTGGTTGGTGTCCTGGTACTCGTCGACGAGCACGTAGCGAAACCGCTCCTGGTACTCGGCCAGCACCTCGGGGAAGGCCTGGAACAGCTCGACGGTGACCATCAGCAGGTCGTCGAAGTCCATCGCCGAGGCCTCGACCAGGCGCTGCTGGTAGAGGCGGTACACGTCGGCGATCCGTTCGTGGTAGAAGCCCAGCTCGCGGCTCCCGAACGTCTCGTAGTCGACCAGCTCGTTCTTGTTCTTCGAGATGGTGGCGTGGATGCGGCGTGGCGGGAACCGTTTCGGGTCGAGGTCGAGGTCGTGGACGCACAGCGTCACCAGCCGCAGCGAGTCGGCCTGGTCGTAGATGGAGAACGCCGAGCGGTAGCCGAGCCGGTGCGCCTCCCGCCGCAGGATCCGGGAGCAGGCGCTGTGGAAGGTGGAGACCCACATGTTGCGGGCCACCGGGCCGACGAGGGCCGCCACCCGGTCCTTCATCTCCTGGGCCGCCTTGTTGGTGAAGGTAATGGCGAGGATTGCGTAGGGCGACACGCCACGATCACGGATGAGGTGGGCGATGCGCCGGGTCAGCACCCGGGTCTTGCCGGAGCCGGCGCCGGCGAGCACCAACATCGGGCCGTCGACGGCCGCCACCGCCTCGCGCTGGGCGGGATTGAGGTTCTCGAGGAGGTCGGAATCCGGCATCGGCGGGGCCGATTATACGAACCGCCACGGCCGAACTACACGGTGGTAAGTCCTCGGGACGGGGGCCGGAGGGCTCAGAACCCCGACAGCGCCGACAGGTTGGCCCGAGCCGCCGCGGTGACGGTCTCCTCGTAGGCGTAGGCGGCGTCGACGATGGTGGCGACGGCCGACTCGATGGTGCGCATGGTGCGGATCACGTGGTCGGGGAAGGCGCCGGCGTTGAAGGCCGACAGCACCAGCATGCCCACCACCTCGCGGTGCACCAGCAGGGCGGTGGCGTAGACCGAGCCGAGTTTGCGGGGCGGCTCGCTGTCGTCGACCGCGCCGTCGAGCAGGATCATGTCGAGTCCTCGATCCTCGGCGGGCCCCACCACGGCCCGGAGGTGGCGGCTGGCGAGCCCGACCACCTCGTCCAGCTCGGCGTTGCTCACCTTGCCCCTGGCGGTGGCGTAGAGGCGGCCGACCGACACGATGGCGATCCCGGCGACGTCGAACGACACGAGGCGGCCGAGCTGCTCGATGATGGCGGCGATCGTCTCCTCGAATCGCAGCGACTTGGCGCCGATCTCGATGATCTCGTTGATCACCGTCGCCTCGAACAGCTTGCGGTCCAGCATCTCGCAGACCCGGGTGAGCACGTCGGTTTCCCCCAACGCGGGGGCGTTGCCGACGGAGCGGTTCAGGTCGGTGAGGGCACTGGTGGCCAGCGTGTGCTCCACGGTCTGGACCAGGCCGTCCCCGAGCGTGTCCTTGGTGATGAACCCGTCGGCACCGGAACGATCCGCCCAGTAGCGATCCTCGGCGGAGTCACGGCCGGTGAGGATCAGCACCGGGGTGTGGCCCAGCACCGGGTCCTCCTTGATGAGCCGGCACACCACGTAGCCGGTGAGCCGCGGCATGGTGACGTCGAGCAGCACCAGGTCCGGCTGCTGCTCGTAGAAGCGGGTGATGGCGTCGACGCCGTCCTCGGCGTCCACCACTTCGAAGCCGCCGGCTTCGAGCAGCCGCCGCACGGCTTTGCGGAGCACGGCACTGTCGTCGGCAACGAGGATCCTCATCCGACCGCCGCTCCTTTCTGCGCCGCGGCGGATTCGAGGGTGTTGCGCAGCGCCTCGGCGAGAGCACCCTCCCGGAAGTCGGCTTTGTCGAAGAAGGCGTCGACCCCGGCGTTGACCGCTCGTTCCTGGTCCTCGGGAGTGGCCACGCCGGAGAGCATGATGATGGGGAGGCCGGCGTAGCGTTCCCGGACCTGGTGTACCAGCTCGACGCCGTCCTCGTTGGGCATGGAGAAGTCGACCACCAGGGCGTCGACCTCCTGCTCACCGAGGACTTCGAGGGCCTCGGCGGCGCTGCCGGCGACGCTGGTGGTGAAGCCACTGGAGGCGAGGGCCCCGGACACGACGGCACGGGCGCCCTGCGAGTCGTCGACCACCAGCACCCGGGCGCCGGGGGTGAGGGGCTGCGGCACGTCCTGGGACCGCTGCACCAGCGCTCCGGCGTCGAGCAGCAGCACCACGTCGCCGCCCCCGAGCAGGGCGGCACCGGTGATGTGGGAGGGGCCGGCGAGCAGCGGGCCCAGTTCCTTGGCGGCGACCTCCCGGACGCCGAGCACCCGCTGCACGCCGACGGCGGCACACCCGATCCGGTGGGCAAGCCGCACGAACTTGGTCTCGGGCCGAGGGTCGGTGGCGCCGACCAGATCGGCGAGGCTGACGACCCGGTGGTCCTGGTCGCCGATGCGAAGGGTGCGACGGCCCCCGCCCCCGATGGTGATCTTGGCGCCGGCGACGGGCACCACCTCGTCGATGGCGGCCTCGGGGATGCCCCACTTCATGTTCCCGGCGTCGACGATGAGGACCCGTTGCAGGTCACGGGTGGTGGGCACCACCACGGTGACGGTGGTCCCGTTCTCGGCCGAGTCGAGGCGGATGCGCCCGTAGAGCGACTCGACTGCGTCGGCGACGTTGCTGAGACCGGACCCGACCGTGCCGAGCTCGCCGTCGGGGGCGGTGGAGAATCCGGGGAAGAACAGGATCGGCTGCAGCTTCTCGGGGTCGCTCGGCTCGCCCGCCTCGTAGTAGCCCTGCTCCACTGCCGAGAGGCGCACCGACGGCCAGTTGACACCGGAGCCGTCGTCGCTGACGATGATCTCGAGCTTGTGGTTCTTGACCGCCATGGTGAGCGACACCAGCCCGGTGGCGGGCTTCCCGGCCGCTTCTCGGTCGGCCGGCATCTCGATCCCGTGGTAGAGGGCATTGACGATGAGCTGGCGGATCGGGTCGGAGACGATGTCGAGCACCTGGCGGTCGAGGGCGAGTTCTTCGTCGCCGATGACTTCGAACCGGACTTCCTTGCCGAGCTTCTTCGAGAGGTAGCGCACCAGCTGCGGCAGGGTATTGGTCATCTCCTTGACCGGAACCGCGGCGAGCCCGAGAGCGTCGGCCTCCAGCTCGACGGTGGTGTCGGCGATGGTCTCGATGTCCTTGCGGACCCCGCCGACGTACTCCTCGGTGACGTCGTCGGTCGCCGCCGCCCCGAGACGCTTGGCGAGTGCTTGCAGCTCGATGCGGACGCCGGCGACGTAGTTGATGAGGCGGTAGAGACGCCCGGCGCTGACCATCATCGTCTGCCCGGTCGCCCAGGTTTCGAGGGCACCGAGCAACCCGCCGAGGTCGGGACCGCTCACCGTGGCGCTGCCGCCCCATTCCCCGGCCTCGTCGGTGTCGACGTCGATCTCGATTCCGGCGGTGGGGACCGGCTCGGTGGTGGCGGCCGAAACCGGCTCCGGCTCCGGCGGCTCGCCGGCGACGATCGGGATCTCGGGGGCCCGCACGGCCTCGAAGGCGCCGGGGAGGGGTACGACCGTGGCGCCCTCGCTCTCGTCGTCCACCTCGTCCGCGGCCGCAGCCTCTTCGGCAGCAGGGGTGGCCCGGTCCTCGGGGACCCCAACGGCATCCGAGGGCCCGGTGGCGCCGCCCGCCGAGCCCTCGGGAGCCGGTGGCGGCCCGGACGGCGGCGGCGGTGGCGGGTTGGGCGGAGCGGGAGGCACCGGAGGCGCCGGAGGTGAGGGAGGCGCCGGATCGTCATCGCCGCCGACGCCGCTGACCCGGTTGAGCTGGGCGATCGCCTCGGCCAGCTCGGGGGTACCGGCGTCGGGGTCTGCCTTGGCGGCGGCGGGGAGGGTCGCGGCGAGAGCCTCGATGGCCCGCCCCAGGTTGGGGTAGGGGTCGATGTCGCCGTGCTGGATCCCCCGCCACAGCTGCTCGATCAGCCAGCCGGCGCGGGAGATCGCTTCGTAACCCATGACTCGAGCGGTGCCTTTGATGGTGTGGCCTTCGCGCAGCATCGTGCCCGACAGCTCGGAATCCACCTGGCCTTGCTGCATCGCCTGCCCGCCTTCGACCAGACGCGCCACACGTTCCTCGAGTTCTTCGAGGAACATCTCCTGAAGCTCCGGATCAGCGCTCCAGCTCACACACGGCCTCTCGGTCAACGAAACGACCCCTGGCGGGGACACGATGCACTGGATATCGACCCGATCACGTGCCAGCTTGAGTGCTCGGATGATCCGATACGGGGCCGGGACGGCCCGCTACTCCCATTCGATGGTGGCGGGCGGCTTGGACGAGATGTCGTAGGCGACCCGGTTCACTCCCGGAACCTCGTTGATCACCCGTGACGAGATGCGCTCCAGCACCTCGTAGGGGAGCCGGGCCCAGTCGGCGGTCATGGCGTCGTCGCTGGTGACGGCCCGCAGAATGAGCGGGTAGGCGTAGGTGCGGCCGTCGCCCTGCACCCCGACCGACCGGATCGCCGGCAGCACCCCGAAGGTCTGCCACAGCTCCCGGTAGAGCCCGGCGCGGCGGATCTCCTCGAGCACGATGGCGTCGGCGTCCTGGAGCACGTCGAGGCGCTCCCGGGTCACCTCACCGATGATGCGCACCGCCAATCCGGGTCCGGGGAACGGCTGACGCCACACGATCTCCTCGGGAAGTCCCAGCTCCTCACCCACGGCCCGAACCTCGTCCTTGAAGAGGTCCCGCAGCGGCTCGACGAGGTCCAGCTCCATGTCGTCCGGCAGCCCACCCACGTTGTGGTGGCTCTTGATCTTGGCGGCGTCCTTGGTGCCGGATTCGATGACGTCGGGGTAGAGGGTGCCTTGCACCAGAAAGCGGGCGTCGCTGAACTCGGCGGCCACCTCCTCGAAGACCCGAATGAAGGTCTCTCCGATGATCATGCGCTTCTGCTCGGGATCGGTGACCCCGGCGAGACGCTCCAGGAAACGGTCCTCGGCCTTGATGTGGACCAGGTTCATGCGGAACGTGGCACGGAACGTCTCCTCGACCTGCTCGGCCTCCCCCTTCCGCAGCAGCCCGTGGTCGACGAACACGCAGACGAGCTGCTCCCCGATCGCCTTGTGCACCAAGGCGGCCGCCACCGACGAATCGACCCCGCCCGACAGACCGCAGATGACCCGCCCCTCCCCCACCTCGGCCCGGATCGCCGCCACCGACTGCTCGATGATGCCGACGTGGGTCCAGGTGGGGCGCGCCCCGCACGCCTGGGAGAGGAATTGCTTGAGGATCTCCTGACCCCGGGCGGTGTGGCCGACCTCGGGGTGGAACTGCACCCCGTAGAGGTCGCGCTCCGGGTTCTCCATCGCTGCCACCGGAGAATCGGCGGTGGAGGCGGTCACCCGGAAGCCCTCGGGCGCCGCGATGACGGTGTCGCCGTGGCTCATCCACACCACCTGCCGGTCGGGGAGGTCGGCGAACAGCAGCCCGCCCCCCCGGACGGCGAGGTCGGCCCGGCCGTACTCGGCGACGTCGGTGCGGGCCACGGTGCCGCCGAGGGTGTGAGCGAGCACCTGATGGCCGTAGCAGATGCCGAGGATCGGGATCCCCAGCTCGAGTATCTCGCGATCGAGGCCGTAGGCGTCCTCGGCGTAGACCGACGGCGGCCCACCGGAGAGGATCACCCCCACCGGATTGCGTTCCCGCACCTCGGCGGCGGTGATGTCCCGGGGCACGATCTCGGAGTAGACGTGCGCCTCGCGCACCCGGCGGGCGATGAGCTGGGCGTACTGGGCGCCGAAGTCGACCACGAGGACCCGGTCGAAGTCCCCCGACGAGGCGTGCCCTGCCGACCCGCTGCCCACCGCCATCAGCCCATCCCGACGCTCTGGGACCGCTGGTACTGCTTGCCTTCGGTCTGGAGCGCCGGCGCCACCATCACCTCCGCCTTCTGGAACTCCTTGATGTTGGCGTGCCCGGTGGTCGCCATCGAGGTGCGCAGCGCCCCGAACAGGTTGCGGCGGCCGTCGTTCTCGTGGGCGGGCCCGATCAGGATCTCCTCCAGGGTGCCGAGCCGCCCCGTCGCCACCCGGGTGCCGCGGGGCAGGGCGGGATGGAAGGTGGCCATGCCCCAGTGGAAGCCGTGGGCGGGGGCTTCCTCGGCGGCCGTCAACGGGGAGCCGAGCATGACGCTGTCGGCGCCGCAGGCGATCGCCTTGGCGATGTCCCCTCCGGTGCGCATCCCGCCGTCGGCGATGACGTGCACGTAGCGGCCGGTCTCCTCCAGGTAGCGGGTGCGGGCGCCGGAGGCGTCGGCGATGGCGGTCGCCTGCGGCACCCCGATCCCGAGCACGGCGCGGGAGGTGCAGGCGGCGCCGGGACCGACCCCGACGAGCACGCCGGCGGCGCCGGTGCGCATGAGGTGGAGCGCCCCCGAGTAGGAGGCGCAGCCTCCCACGATCACGGGGACGTCGCAGTCGGCGATGAATCGGAACAGGTCGAGCGGTTCGGTCTTGGTGGAGACGTGCTCGGCGGAGACCACGGTGCCCTGGATCACGAGGATGTCGAGCCCGGCCGAGAGCGCCGCCTGGTGGTAGCGCTCGACGTGTTGAGGGGTGAGGCTGGCGGCGGTGAGGACCCCGGAGGCCTTGATCTCCTTGATGCGGGGACCGATCAGCTCGGGATCGACCGGCGCCTCGTAGACCTCCTGGATGGTGCGGGTGGCGTCCTCCTGAGCGGCGGCGGCGATCTTGGCGTAGGCCGGGACCGGGTCCTCGTAGCGGGTCCAGAGCCCTTCCAGGTTGAGCACCGCCAGCCCGCCGAGGCGCCCGATCTCGATGGCGGTGGCGGGGCTCACCGCCGAGTCCATCGCCGAGGCCATCAGCGGCAGGTCGAAGGTGAAGGCGTCGATCTCCCAGCTCAGGTCGATGTCGTCGGGATCGCGGGTCCGCCGTGACGGGACGATGGCGATGTCGTCGAAGCCCCAGGCGCGACGACCGGTCTTGGCGATGCCGATCTCGATCTCCACGTACCCCTCCGCGTTGGCGCCGGCGAGGCGTCAGCGTACCAGCAGGTGCCGCGCCCTCTGCGGAGCGCGGCGACGGAGTCCGGGACTTCGCGACCCGGGTGGTGGAGGGCCCCGATCGGGGCGGAGATCAGAGGCGGTCGAGGCCGACGACCCGGCGCACTTCCTGCTGGAAACCCTCGGCCCGGGTGCGGGCGTCGAGCGCCCCCTTCTGCATGAGCCGGGCGACCTCGGCGTCCTCGAGGTTGCGGTAGGCGTTGCGGATCGGGGCGAGGGCGGCGATGACGGCTTCGGCGACCGCCTCCTTGAACACGCCGTATCCCCCGTCGGCGTACTCGGCGGCGAGGTCCTGCACCGACCGGCCGACGCACCCCGACATGATCTCCAGCAGGTTGGAGATGCCCGGCTTCTCGTCCCAGTCGTAGCGCACCGTCGGCTCGGAGTCGGTGACCGCCGACTTGACCTTCTTGCGCACGACGTCGGGCGGGTCGAGCAGGAGGATGCGGCTCCGCTCGTTGGGATCGGATTTCGACATCTTCGCCGTCGGGTCGGTGAGGGACATGATGCGGGCCGACGTCTCGGGGATGAGCGCCTCGGGGATGGGGAAGACCTTCCCGAACCGGTTGTTGAAGCGCTCCGCCAGATCCCGGGTCATCTCGAGGTGCTGGCGCTGGTCGTCGCCGATCGGAACCAGCGTGGCGCGGAACAGCAGGATGTCGGCCGCCATCAGCACCGGGTAGGAGTAGAGGCCGAGGTTGGCCGTGACACCCCTTGCCAGCTTGTCCTTGTACTGGGTCATGCGATTCAGGACCCCGGTCGGGGTGAGGGTGCCGAGGATCCACGACAGCTCGCTGTGTTGCGGCACCTGGCTCTGGTAGTAGAAGAGGGACCGATCCGGGTCGATGCCCATCGCCAGCAGCACCTTCGCCGCCGCCAGCCGGTCGTCGTGGAACTCCTTGGGGTCGTAGTCGACCGTGATGGCGTGGAGGTCGACGACGCAGTAGATGGCGTCGTACTCGTCTTGCAGCTCGACCCAGGTGCGGAGCGCGCCGAGGTAGTTGCCGATGTGGACGTTGCCCGTGGGCTGCAGCCCCGAGAACACCGTACCTTTCTTCTCCACCGCCACTCCTTCCGCTGCAACGAGAAACGCCGGGGCCCCCGGCCTCCGGCGTGTCACCTGTGGCGCGCCGCGGCCGTCAGCCCAGCCAGCGCCACCAGGTCGTCGACGTCATGGTCACGACGGCGAGAATACCGGACGGTGCCGATTCCCCCCAATGCTGTGGCCCCGGGAACGGAGGCCGGGCGGCGCCGCCGGGTCCCTCGCCCACCTTGACCGTCCGACGGGCGTGGTCCATACTGCGTGGGCCATGGAAACGAACGGCCGCCCGGCCACCATCGCGATTACGTAGGCGCATGCGCCGCCCATAGGCGTGTGCGCCCCTCGACCCTCCGCCACCGGAGGGTTTTGTTTTGCCCCGAGCCGCCCGATGCCTGCCCCAGGAGTGACACCATGACCGCCCGAACCGTCGAGATCTACGACACCACCCTGCGCGACGGGACCCAGCAGGAGGGGATCTCGCTGACGGCGCGCGACAAGCTGCAGGTGGCCCTGCTGCTCGATTCGCTCGGGGTCGCCTTCGTCGAGGGTGGCTGGCCGGGCGCAAACCCCAAGGACGACGAGTTCTTCAGCAGGGCCAAGACCGAGTTGAAGATGTCCACCGCCGAGCTGGTGGCGTTCGGGGCCACCCGCCGCGCCAAGGCCGCCGCGGCCGACGATGCTCAGCTCGCCGCCTTATTGGCGGCCGACACCAACGTCATCTGCCTGGTGGGCAAGGCGTGGGACTACCACGTCGAGTACGCCCTGCGCACCAGCCTCGACGAGGCGGTGGCGATGGTGGCCGACTCGGTGGAGTACCTGCGGAGCCAGGGTCGAAGGGTGTTCTTCGACGCCGAGCACTTCTTCGACGGGTACCGGGCCAACCCCGACTTCGCCCTGGCGGTGCTGCGGGGGGCCCACGAGGCGGGGGCGGAGCGGCTGGTGCTGTGCGACACCAACGGCGGCTTTCTCTCCGACGACGTGCGCCGCATCGTCGGCGAGGTGGGGTCTGCCCTCGGTGACGCGGTGCTCGGCTGCCACTTCCACAACGACTCGGGCATGGCGGTGGGCAATTCGCTGGCGGCGGTGCAGGAGGGCGTGTACCAGGTGCAGGGATGCGTCAACGGCTACGGGGAGCGCACCGGCAACGCCGACCTGTGCTCGGTGATCCCGAACCTGTCGCTCAAGATGGGGTACGGCACCGTCCCCGAGGACCGGCTGGCGCGGCTGACGACGGTGTCCCATCACGTCGCCGAGGTGATCAACCTCACCCTCGACCCCCATCTCCCCTACGTGGGGACGTCCGCCTTCACCCACAAGGCCGGCCTCCACACCTCGGCCCTGGCCCGCAAGAGTGACGCCTACGAGCACCTCGACCCGACGTCGGTCGGGAACGCCACCCGGGTGGTGGTCTCGGAGCTGGCGGGACGCTCCACGGTGGTCGCCAAGGCCCGGGCCCAGGGGCTGGAGCTAACCCCGGAGCACGCCCAGGCGGTGGTGGACCGCATCAAGGACCTCGAGCACCTCGGCTACCAGTTCGAGGCCGCCGACGGCTCTTTCGAATTGCTGCTGCGTGAGGCGCAGGGCTGGAAGCAGGGGTTCTTCGAGCTGGAGTCGTACCGCGTCTACGTCGAGCACCGGGACGGCGAGGTCGTCGCCGAGGCCACCGTGAAGGCACGGGTCGGCGACGGGCGGGTGGTGACCACCGCCGAGGGGGACGGTCCGGTGAGCGCCCTCGACCGGGCGCTGCGAGCCGCCCTGCGGGGCACCCATCCGCAGGTGGACGACATCCGGCTCACCGATTACCGGGTGCGGGACCTCGACTCCTCCGACGGCACCAGTGCCCGGGTGCGGGTGCTGTGCGAGCATTCCGACGGCGACCAGGTGTGGGGCACCGTCGGGGTGCACGAGAACATCATCGACGCCTCGTGGAAGGCGGTGGCCGACGGCCTCGTCATCGGCCTGCTCCGCCACCAGGAGCGCAACGGCGACTGACCACGGCCCGGGGCCACTCACCGCCTGGGAAAGGCTGCCCAGTGTCATACCTCCCCCAGGTGGCGACGGATGGATCTGGCAGCAATCGGCAGGCCATCTCGCGCCTCGAGGAGCGCGGCGACGCTGCCTCAGATCCGACGCAGCGTCACATCACCGGCGTCGTCGATCTCCATCAGATAGCGACGTTCGTAGCTGACGAGGGTGATCAATATCCATGGCAGCAACCAGGCGCCAAAAAGCAGGAAAATCACGAAGTGAAGGAGGTGGTTGGGCCGGCGACCCCACACGAGTACCGCGTAGTGGTCACCCTGGGTCTCGACTCGCCACCGTCCCGGCTGGGCGAGCTTGGCGACGACTGCCTTGGTGAGCACCTGGCGCCGTTGCTCGTCGGTCATCAAGGATCCCCCGCTCCATTCGGCT
>CAYQEC010000019.1:0-50522 GCA_964416425.1 uncultured Acidimicrobiaceae bacterium
CGCCGCCGCCGGCGGGAAGACCGACCTGGTGCTGGTGTACCGTCGCCCCTGGGAGGCGGACGCCACGCCCGCCGACGGCTTCGGCGCCACGATCACGGTGGTGGGCTGAGCGACCCCATCCATCGTCCAGCGACGACCCCGCCGACTACGGTGACCCGTCATGCGACTGGGAATCGATCTCGACGGGGTCGTCGCCGACTTCAACGACGGCTGGATCCGGGTCTACAACGCCGAGTTCGGCACCGACCTCACCGCCGACCAGGTCGAGACGTGGCACGCTGCACTCGGCCTCACCCACTTCGAGGACCTGTCCGGATTCTGGCGGTGGGCCCGGCGTGGTGACGGGCCGTCGATCTTCCGCTCCTTCGAGACGTACCCCGGCGCGCTCGATGCGCTCGAGGTGCTCGCCGCCCGCCACGACATCGTCATCCTCACCGTGAAGCCGGACTGGGCGGTGCACGACACGCTCGCCTGGATCGCCGAGCAGCGCATCCCGACCCGCGAGGTTCATCTCCGCGAAGACAAATGGCAGGTGCCGTGTGACGCCTACCTCGACGATTCCCCCTTCCAGCTCCCCGACCTGGTACGGCACCGGCCCGGGGCGGAGGTGTGCCGCTACGTGCGGCCGTGGAACGCGCCGGTGGCCGGAGCCCGCGACGTCGCGGGGTGGAACGAGTTCGTCGCGGTGGTGGGCTCGTTGGAGGCATCGGGCCGGTAGCGCCCGGATGGGGCGCGACATCTCCGTGCCCGCGACCGGCCTCAGCGACTAGCCTGAACTCGCGCTGAGGAGCGCGCACGTTGCGCCAGTTCCAAGGAGACCATGTGACATGAGTATTCGAAAGCTGATGATTGCGCTCGCGGTCGTCGCTCTCTTCGTCGCCGCCTGTGGCAGCGACACCGAGGACACGACCACGACGACGACCACCATGGCCGACATGCATCCGGACTGGCCGGACAAGATCATCTTCGGGTTCGTGCCCAGCCAGGAGCAAGAGACGCTCCAGGACAACATCCAGCCGTTCGTCGACGTGCTGCAAGAGGCCCTCGGCATCGAGGTCGAAGGTATCGTCACGACCGACTACACCGGACTGGTGACCGCCATGGGCACCGGCCAGGCCGACTTCGGCGCCTTCGGTCCGTTGGGGTATGTGCTCGCCGAGCAGCAGTTCCCGAACCTCGAGGTGCTCATCCAGTCGATCAGGCGAGGTACCTCTACCTATCACGCAGAGTGGTTCACGAACGACCCCAGCCTGTGTGCCACCGACCCGGCCCCGGGCGCCTTCGAGAACGAGCCGATCGGGGATCCCAACGCCACCCCCGTTCTGAAGGCCCCAACCGAGGTCTTCGCCGCACAGGTGGGATATGACTACTCAGGCGACGAACCGGTCCGTGTCGACGGGATCTCGGAGGGCTACGCCTGCGAGGGCGTGGACCTGGCAGATCTAGCCGGCAAGACGATCGCCTTCACCACCGAGACATCGACGTCGGGATACCTATTCCCTGCACTGCAGTTGGTCCACGCAGGCGTCGACCCCGAGACGGACATCACCGCGATCTTCACCGGTGGGCACGACGGGGCAGTCACCGCCGTCTACAACGGCGATGCCGATGTAGGCGTTGCCTTTGACGACGCCCGTGGAACGATCGCCGAAACCAATCCGGATGTCGGGGAGAAGGTCATCGTGTTCGGCCTCACCTCCGAGGTCCCCAATGACGTTGTCGCAGTCCGCGGAGAGCTGCCGGATTCGCTCAAGCAGGCCGTCTACGACGCCATTGCGGCCTATCTGGAGACCGACGAAGGCGCCGCCGTCTTCGACGAGATCTACGAGTGGACGGCCATCCGACCGGCGAACGATGCCGACTTTGATGTTGTCCGCGACGCTGCCGTTGAGTTCGGGATCACCGAGCCGTGATCCGATAGACGAATTCGTCTGGTAGTTGGGCCGCCTTCGGGCGGCCCAACTCATTAGGGTGTTGCCCCATGATCGAGTTCAAGAACGCCTCCGTGACCTACCGGGGCGGCGTCCGAGCACTCAGGAACATCGATCTCACCATCCACGACGGCGAATTCGTCGTCATCGTGGGCCTCTCCGGAGCGGGCAAGTCGACGCTGTTGCGCGCCGTCAACGGCCTGGTCCCGGTCACGAAGGGCTCGGTGCTGGTCGACGGGAAAGAGGTCGCCGGAGCGTCGACCGCGGATCTCCGCGAGATCAGATCCCACGTGGGGCTGATCTTCCAGACCTTCAACCTCGTGATCCGCACCTCGGTGCTCAACAACGTGCTCATGGGCCGGCTCTCCAAGGTTCCGCTATGGCGCTCCACCCTCGGCATGTGGCCGGAGGCGGACCGGGAGATCGCGATGCAGTCCCTGGAACGGGTCGGCATCGTCGAGAAGGCCTACGTCCGGGCCTCCAACCTCTCAGGCGGCCAGCAGCAGCGAGTCGGCATCGCCCGCGCCCTCGCCCAAGAGCCGAAGGTGCTGCTCGCCGACGAGCCGGTCGCCTCGCTCGACCCGGTGACGTCCCACATCGTGATGCGTGACCTGCAGCGCATCAACCGTGAGCTCGGCATCACCACCGTCATCAACCTCCACTTCCTCGATCTGGCCCGGGCCTACGGGAAGCGGATGGTGGGGCTGCAAGCGGGTGAACTCGTCTACGACGGCAACATCGCCGACGTGTCCGACGACACCTTCCGGGAGATCTACGGCCGGGCCATCACCCCCGACGACATCATGGAGATGCAGGGATGACCCAGGGGGCTCGGCCCGCTCCACCGAAGAAGTCCGCCGTCCCCTACCTCGCCGTGGCGGCCGTCATCGCCTTCACCGTGTTCGCCGCCAGGCAGGTCGGGTTCTCGCTCTCCCAGATCGTCAACAACTTCCAGACGGCCCGCGACTTCATCGGGCGGTTCTTCCCGCCCGACTGGGCGTGGGCGAAGGAGAATGTCCCGGGGCCGATGATCGAGACGATCCAGATCGCCATCATTGCCGCCATCATCGGCTGCAGCGTCGCCCTCCCCATCGCCTTCTGGGCATCGAAGCTGACCGCCAACAACCGGTGGGTGTACTACATCGACAAATGGTTCCTCAACGTGATCAGGACCATCCCGGACATCTTCTGGGCGATGCTGTTCGTCACCGGCATCGGCTTCGGCGCCTTCGCCGGGGTCCTGGCGCTCATCATGTTCTCGCTGTCGATCATGGGGAAGCTGCTCTCGGAGACGATCGACTCGGCAGACCCGGGCCCGCTGGAGGCGGCCAAGGCGACCGGCGCCGGCCACACCCAGGCCGTCCAGGCGTCGGTGCTCCCCCAGGTGATGCCCAACTACGTGGCGTACGCGTTGTACATCTTCGAGCTCGACATCCGGGCATCGACCGTGCTCGGCATCGTCGGGGCCGGCGGCATCGGCCGTGTGCTCGAAGCTCAGCGGGCCTTCTTCCGGTTCGACCGGATCATGGCGATCGTCATCGTCATCTTCGTCATCGTGTTCCTCATCGAGCAGGTGAGCGTGTTCGTGCGGCGGAGGCTGGTATGAGCGAGGTCTTCCGCGACACCGAAGCGCCGCTCGGCCGCCCCGAGGCGCCCCGCGGCACCCGGTGGATCCGCTGGACGGTGGTCGTCGTCCTCGTCGTCCCCTCCATCTGGGCCGCCTCGGGCCTCGGCATCTCGATGCAGCGCATCCTGGAGGCCCCGGCCGACATGTGGCGCATCATCCGGCCCATGCTCCGGCCCGACTTCAGCTACAACCAGGTGTTCGAACGCACCCTCCCCAAGGTCATGGAGTCGCTCTACATCGCCTGGATCGGCACCATAGTCGGAGCGTTGTTCTCGTTCCTCCTCTCGTTCGCGGCCGCCAAGAACCTGTCGCCCCGCTGGCTCACCTTCCTCGTCCGCAACCTCTTCAACGCCATCCGCGCCTTCCCCGAGCTGCTGCTGGCGTTCATCTTCCTGCCCATCTTCGGGCTCGGAGCGTGGACCGGGACGCTGGCGATCGGGCTCCACTCGATCGGCACCCTCGGCAAGCTCTCGTCGGAGGTCATCGAGGGCATCGACCCGGGGCCGCTGGAGGCGATTCACTCCGCCGGCGGCCGCTGGCCGTCGGTGATGCGCTTCGGAGTCCTGCCCCAGGTGCTCCCCACCATCGTCGCCTACTGGCTGTACCGCTTCGAGATCAACCTCAGGGTCTCGGCGTTCCTGGGCGTCATCGGCGCCGGCGGCGTCGGGGCCGAGCTGGTCAGCCAGCTCCGCTTCCGCAACTTCCCGGCCGCCGGGACGGTGTTGCTGGTGACCATCTGTGTCGTGCTGATCATCGACACGGTGTCGTCGATGATCCGGCGCCGCATCATCACCGGCAAGGCGGGCGAAGAGGGACCGACCGAGCTGTTCGATGAACCGGCCGCCGTCGGCGTGCTCTGATCACGATGCGCCGCCTGACCCGGGAGGCTCGCGAGCTCCAGGAGCGGGAGCTGCTGGCGTCCGACGCCACCCTCTCGGCCGAATCGCGAGGCCGCACCAGGCCCGAGGAGCCCGACGAGTACCGCACCGCCTTCGAGCGGGACCGGGACCGCATCCTCCACGCCAAGGCGTTCCGCCGCCTCAAGCACAAGACCCAGGTGTTCATCAACCCCGAGGGGGACCACTTCGTCACCCGCCTCACCCACACCCTCCAGGTGACCCAGATCGGCCGCTCGATCGCCCGCTCCCTCTCCCTCAACGAGACCCTGGCCGAAGCCATCTGCCTCGGCCACGATGTCGGCCACTCCCCCTTCGGCCACACCGGGGAGGACGCCCTCAGCGACTACGTGGAAGGCGAGTGGCGCCACTCCGAGCAGGGGGTGCGGATCTTCGAGGTGCTGGAGCCGTGCAACCTGAGCTGGGAGGTGCTCGACGGCATCCGGGCCCACTCCTGGAAGGTCCCCGAGCCGCCCGGCACCCTCGAGGGCGCGGTGTGCCGGTTCGCCGACCGCATCGCCTACCTCTCCCACGACGTCCAGGATGCCATTCGCGCCGACGTGATCACGCCGCAGGATCTCCCGGCCCGGGCCCGTACCATCTTCGGGGATCCGGGAAGCGGATGGATCGCAGCCATGATCGCGGCGGTGGTCGACGAGTCGCTCCGGGTGGGGACCATCGCCATGGACCCCGCGGTGCTAGACGTGATGTACGAGCTGCGGAGCTTCATGTTCGAACGGGTGTACCTGCGCCCCGGGACCGAGCTGCAGCGGCAGCGGATCACCGCCATGATCCACGAGCTGGTCGACCACTTCCTCGACCATCCCGAGGCGATCCCGGCCAGCTACCGCCACGGCGAGGCCCCGCCCCTCACCCAGGTGCTCGACTATGTGGCCGGCATGACCGACCGCTACGCCCTCCAGGTGCACGACGAGCTGTTCCGGCCCGAGGTGCTCGACTGAGGGGGGCGGCCCGCCGCACCGCCGGGATGCCTCACGTGGCGGCTTGGTGGGCGTCCCGCACGTCCTTCGGCTTGCGTGCGATGAAGTACTTCGCCTGGGGGTGGTGGCAGATGAGGGCCGAGGTCGTCTGCTCCGGATGGTACTGGTACCCGGTGTGGGCGCCGACCTCGATGCCGAGAGCGTCCGCCTCGAGCAGGTCGGCCACGGTGGCGTTGTCCTCCAGGTCGGGACAGGCCGGGTATCCCCAGGAGTAACGGCCCCCCCGGAACCTCTGACGGAAGAGGCCCTGGACGGTGGGGGCGTCCTCGTCGCCGAAGCCCCACTCGTGGCGGATGCGGGCGTGCCAGTACTCGGCGAGGGCCTCGGTCATCTCCACCCCGAGGCCGTGCAGCAGGAGGTAGTCCTGGTAGCGGTCGGCCGCGAACAGCTCGGCGGTGCGCTCCGAGATGCGGGAGCCCATCGTCACGATGTGGAAGGCGGCGACGTCGACCGGTCCCGTGACCGGCCCGAAGAAGTCGGCGATGCACAGCCACGGCTCCTGCTCCTGGCGGGGGAAGGAGAGACGGGCCCGTACCGCGCCCCGCTCCTCGTCCTCCCAGATCACGAGGTCGTCGCCGTCGCCGTTGGCAGGGAAGTAGCCGTACACGACCTGGGGCACGAGCAGGTCGGCGGTGCGGGCCAGCGCCAGCTGTTCCCGCAGCCCGACCCGGAGCCGTTCCCGGAAGTCGCCGTCGCTCTCGCCCCGCTCAGGCCGGAACTGCCACTGGTTGCGGAACAGGGCCGTCTCGTTGACGAACCCGACGATCTCGTCGAGGGAGAGGCCCTTCACCACCCGCCTTCCCACGAACGGCGGGGCCGGCACCTCCACCTCCTTCACCGAGGGGGCCCGAGCCGGGACGACGCCCTCCGGTTCGGGTGCGGCGGCAGCGTCGCGGCGGGCCCGGATCCGCTCCCTCGCGGCCGGGGCCGGGCCGTCGCCGGTGATGTGGCGCATGGCGTCGAGACCGGCGAAGGCGTCCTTGCCGTAGAACAGCAGGCCCGGGTAGCGGGACCGCAGGTCATCCTCGACGTAGCCGCGGGTGAGGGCCGCCCCGCCGAGCAGCACCGGCACGTTGCCGAGACCGCGGCGTTCCAGCTCCTCGAGGTTGTCCCGCATCACCAGGGTGCTCTTCACCAGCAGGCCGCTCATGCCGATGGCGTCGGCCGCCACTGCCTGGAACGTCTCGATCATCTCGGTGATCCCCACCTTGATGCCGAGGTTGTGGACCCGGAACCCGTTGTTGGTGAGGATGATGTCGACCAGGTTCTTGCCGATGTCGTGGACGTCCCCCTGCACCGTGGCGAGCACGATCGACCCCCGCCCGGTGGAGTCGGCCTTCTCCATCAGCGGCTCCAGGTAGGCGACGGCGGCCTTCATGGTCTCGGCTGACCGCAGTACGAAGGGGAGCTGCATGTCACCGGAGGCGAAGAGGTCGCCGACAGTCCTCATCCCGGCCAGCAGGACGTCGTTGAGGATGCCGAGCGGGGTGCCGCCGGCGGCGAGCGCCTCCTCCAGGTCGTCCTCCAGCCCGATCCGGTCGCCGTCGACGATGCGTTGCTCGAGCCGCCGCTCCACCGGCCAGCCGGACCGGTCCTCCCGGAGGTCCTCGATCGTGGCCAGGTCGGAGAAGGCGCCCAGCAGCGCCTCCAGGGGATCGTAACCGGGCCGGCGCCGATCGTGGATCAGGTCGAGGCAGAGGTCGTAGTGCTCCCGGTCGATCTGGTTGAGGGGGAGCAGCCTGCCGGCATACACGATGGCGGCGTCGAGCCCGGCGGCGACGCACTCGTGGAGGAACACCGAGTTGAGGATGCGCCGCGCCGCCGGCTTGAGACCGAACGAGACGTTGGAGATGCCGAGCACCGTCGCCACCCCCGGCAGCTCGGCCTTGATGCGCCGGATCGCCGCCATCGTCTCCATGGCGTCGCCCCGCAGGTCGTCGCCGCCGGTGGAGAGCGGGAAGGTGAGCGGGTCGAACAGCAGGTCGCTCGGCTCGAGGCCGTAGTGATCCACCGCCAGGTCGTGGAGGCGGTGCGCCACCCGTAGCTTCCACTCGACGTCGCGGGCCTGTCCCTGCTCGTCGATGAGGAGGCAGATGACGGCCGCCCCGTGCTCCCGAGCGAGCCGGAACACCCGGTCGACCCGGGACCCGTCGCCGTCGCCGTCCTCCAGATTGGCGGAGTTGAGCACCGACCGACCGCCGAGGTGTTCCAGGGCGACCCGCATGACCTCCGGTTCGGTCGAGTCGAGCACCAGCGGGGCGGCCACCTCGGTGGCGAACCGCGCCGCCAGGGCGTCCATGTCGGCGGCGCCGTCGCGCCCGACGTAGTCGACGCAGAGGTCGACGAGATGGGCCGATTCGGCCACCTGCTGGCGCCCGATGGCGACGCAGGCCTCGTGGTCGCCGGCGAGCATGGCCTCCCGGAACGCCTTCGAGCCGTTGGCGTTGGTGCGCTCCCCGATGTAGAGGATCGAGGTCTCCTGGGCGAACGGCACCTGGCTGTAGATGGAAGCGGCGGCCGGGACGTGGCGGGGCTCCCGCGGCCGGGGTGCCAGCGGGCGGCAGTGCTCCACGATGGTCGCCATGTGATCCGGCGTGGTGCCGCAGCAGCCCCCGATGACACCGACCCCCAACTCGGTGACAAAGCCGGCAAGGTGCTCGGCGAACTCCTCTCCCCCCAGGTCGTAGACCATCTCGCCGTCCACCACCTTGGGGAGGCCGGCGTTGGGGATGGCCGACACCGGCATCCGGGCGTGGGTGGTGAGGTGACGCAGCGGCTCGTACATCTCCTTGGGACCGGTGGCGCAGTTGAGCCCGACGACGTCAGGCCGGAGCCCGTCGAGGGAGGTGAGGGCGGCCCCGATCTCGGTCCCGGCGATCATGCGCCCCGACAGCTCGATGGTGACCTGCACCTGGAGAGGGACGTCGCGGCCGGCGTGCCGCATGGCGGCCCGCGCCCCGTTGACGGCCGCCTTCGCCGCCAGCAGGTCGAACATGGTCTCGATGATGAGCAGGTCGGCACCGCCGTCGATGAGGCCGGCCGCTTCGACCTCGTAGGCGTCCAGCAGCTTCCGGTAGGTGATCTGCCCCAGGGTCGGGAACTTGTTGCCGGGGCCGATCGAGCCGGCCACCCAGCGTTCCCGGCCATCGCCGGCGACGTACTCGTCGACGACGCCGCGGGCGATCGCCGCCGAGGCGGCCGCCAGCTCGTAGGCGCGGTCGGCCAGCCCATACTCGCCGAGCGGGACCGCGAACCCGCCAAAGGAGTTGGTCTCGACCACATCCACCCCGACGTCGAGGAAGGACCGGTGCAGGGCGGCGACGACGTCGGGACGGGTCACGTTGAGGATCTCGTTGCACCCATCGAGGTCGGGGAGGCCGAAGTCGCCGGCATCGAGGCCGGCGCGTTGCAGGGAGGTGCCGGTCGCCCCGTCGAAGATGACGAGGCCGCGCCCGATCGCGTCGAGGTAGCCGCTCACCGGGCACCTTCCCGGTGGGAGCGGCGACGACAGGCGGGGTCGAGATCGTCCACGCGTCCTCCTCGTTCCTCCTCGAAACGCTCGCGAAGAGCGCCGGAAGCGGGGGACCGCCGGCGGCGACTCATCGTTCAGGCATTGGCACCGTGCGGGACCGCCGGTTGCCGCGGCTTCACAGGGCCTGTCCCTCCGCCGCTCTCGATGAGCGATTCGTCCCGGTGATCTTAGCGAGCCGCCGAATCGGGACTGGCGGCGGGTTTCAGCCGGTGAGCTGGCCGATCAGCAGCAGCACCACGATGTTGGCCGACGTCCAGGCGAGGCAGAGCACGATGTAGCGCCGCAGCCACCCGGCCCAGGTGGCGGAGAAGAGGGCGAGGCGGGTCCCGGCGAAGAACCACAGGGGATACGAGGTGACGACCCCGACCAGGATGACGACCAGCCGGTTCACGTCGATGAAGTCGATGGTGAAGATCCACGCCGTCGGGGCCGCGACGAGGAACAGCAGGGCGGCGAGCAGCGACGACGCCAGGTCGCTCATGTCGCCGACCTGGCGGAAGCTCACGCTGATCGAGAGCATCGTGATCGCCACCGGGTAGACGAGGGCGAGCACCCCCGCCGCCGGCAGGGACAGTCCCCCTCGGCGCGCCGTAAAACTGAAGTCGGGGGTCACCGGCTCCAGCGTAACCCCTCGCCACCGGCGGTAGCATCGGGGCGACGACCCCGGGAGGCATCATCGGATCGAACGAACACATCGAGCGGGGAGCCATCAAGGTCATCGAGGTGATCGGAGTCTCCGACGAGAGCTTCGAGCACGCCGTCGAGCTGGCCGTCGCCAAGGCGGCCGAGAGCATCAACGGCATCACCGGCGTCGAGGTCGAAACGTTCAGCGCCAAGGTCAGCGACGGCAAGATCGTCCAGTACCGGGCGACCGTCAAGCTCGCCTTCGTCGTGAAATGACCACGCCCGGAGGCCCGGCCGCCCCACCCCGGCTCACCCGGAGCCGCACCGATCGCAAGATCGCCGGCGTGGCGGGCGGGATCGCCGCCTACCTCAACCTCGACCCGGTCTGGGTCCGCATCGCCTTCCTGGTGCTGCTGTTCACCGGACCGGGTTTGCTGCTCTACCTGATCTGCTGGATCGCCATGCCGGAGGAAGAGCCCACGGTGGGGTCCAACCCGGCGGCGCCGGCGGCCACGACGGCGACCGGAGGCAGCGACTCCACCCGCCTGGTCTTCGGCGGCCTGCTGATCGCCGCTGGCATCTACCTCGCCCTCGCGGTGTGGCTGCCGATGACCCGGGTCGCCGTCCTGCCCCTGGCGCTCATCGGCGCCGGGATCGCCGTCATCCTCTACGGGACCCGGCGATGAGCGACGACGACCCGTTCGCCGCTCCCCGCACAGGGCAGGAGCGGAGCCGCCCGTCGCCGACCCAGATCACCCTCGGGGCGGTCCTCATCCTCATCGGTGGCGCCTGGCTGCTGGCGGTCCTCGATGTCGCCGAGGTCCCGTGGCGGGGCCTGCTGGCGGCGGTGCTGATCGTCGTCGGGCTGGCGGTGGCGGCGACGTCCACCGGGGAGCGGCAGGGGGGCTTGGTCGCCATCGGCGTGATCATCACCGTGCTGCTCGCCCTCGCCAGCACCGCCGAAGGCGTGCTCGACGCCCCCTTCGCCGGCGGGATCGGTGGTCGCGACTACCGGCCCCACACCGTCACCGACCTCCAGAGCGAGTACCGGCTCCTCATTGGTGACCTCGACGTCGACCTGCGCTCGGTCGCCTTCCCGGAGGGCGAGACCGGCGTCGAGGTGAGCGTGATGATCGGACAGGCGGTGGTGCATGTCCCCGACGACGTCACCGTGACCGTGAACGCCTCCCTCACCGGCGGTGAGGTGGTGCTCTTCGGCGAACTGCAGAACGGCTTCGCGGTCGAGGCGACCCACACCGACACCGGGTACGCCGCCGCCACCCGCCGTCTCCGGCTCGACGTCACCGGGGGCTTCGGAAGGCTGGAGGTCGAATGACGAACCGCGAGCGCAGGACGCTCGACCGCGGAGCGCTGGTCACCGGGCTGGTCCTCATCGCCTACGGCGTCATGTTCCTCTTGGAGGCGGTCGGCGTCTACGACCTCGAGCCGGGCCAGCTCTGGGCGATCCTGCTCATCGGCCTCGGCGTGGCGGTGCTCTTCGGCGGACGCGGTCCCGACCCTGAGGCGTGAGATCGGGACGGCACCCGCTTCAGGTCAGAACCACCACCACCAGGGGAAGTGGAAGGGGCGGAACCGGAAACGCCCCTCGATCGGATCGTGATCCGACGACCGGATCGCCGTCGACGTGGATCCGGTGCCGGTGAGTTGCAGGGAGCCGCCAACCGGGGTGCTGGAGCCCTCGGTGACGGGAATCTCGGTCGAGGTCATGTCCAAGGCAGAACCGTCGGTGGCGTCGAAGGTGCCCTCGTAGGAGAGGAACTGCGCGATGGTGGTGGTGTCGTCGACCAGCGCCAGGCCGTCCGGGGCGCCGTTCTGGATGCTGAACCCGGAGAAGAACGCGAGGGTCCCGAAGCCGCCCTGCTGGTCGGGAATCGTCCCGGAGAGGGCAATGGTGTCGTACACGGTGCCGTTGCTGCCCGATTAGAGCTCCACACTCCACCCGGTGAGGTCGGTGCCGGCGGGGCCGGCGACCTCGGCCACCTCCCCGGCGTCGTCGTAGTGGATCTCGTTGACGAAGATGGAGGGGCCGGAGCCGGCAGACGCCGGCGCCGCCACCGCGGCGAACAGCGACGTCAGGAGGGCAGGCGCCAGCAGCAGCCCGGCATGACGGTTGGTACGGCTGACCCGGAACATACGCATCATCCCTTCTCGATGTGCCGGCCTGATCGTATGAGCCAGGCACTCGTCCACCACACACGGCGCCGCCCCGGCAACGAGCCCGGAGTCACCGCCTGGAGTGACCTTCGGCACTATCTCAAGAACTGGTGCCTGATGGACGATGGAGAACGGAATGCCACCGCCGAGAGGCGGGCCGAGAGGAGCCGATCCATGTCACTGACCATCCCGGTCACGATTGAACTCGACCAAGACGTCGCCGAGGTCGGAGCGAGCGCCACGCTGCAGCTCCCCACGCAGTGCCTCAAGGCTGAGGCTCGCGCCTCGGTGACGAACCATGCCAGCACTCCCATCACCGACGAGCTGGCGATCGCGCGGGTTCTGCGTGACCTCGAGGCCCAGATCATGCGGACCGTTCACGAGCGTATCGACCGCTACGTAGCCGACGAATAGCGACCGCCGCTGGTGAGTGGCTTCTCCACCGGCCCCATCCCCGGTGTCGTGTTTGGTGCACCCGCATCCACCGTATCTCCCCTCTTCAGGATGTCCGGCCGTGGGCACGGGGCGCGGCGACCCTGGCGGCGGCGCCGTACGATGCGGCCGTCCGCCAACGAGGGAGCACGCCCGTGAGTCAACGGCTCGTCGCAGGTATCGACTGTTCCACCCAATCGACCAAGACGCTCGTCGTCGACGTCGACGATGGCACCGTGGTGGCATCGGGGAAGGCGGAGCACGAGGTCACCGGGACCGGTGGCGCCCGGGAAACCCACCCCGAGGTGTGGTGGCAGGCGCTGCGGGAGACGCTGGCGGCGACCGGCCGGGCCGGCGAGGTGACCGCCATCTCGGTCGCCGGCCAGCAGCACGGCCTGGTCGTGCTCGGCGACGAGGGCCCGCTCCGTCCTTCGATGCTGTGGAACGACATCCGCTCCGCCCCGGAGGCGCTCGAGCTCATCGACGCCCTCGGTGGATCCAAAGTGTGGGCCGAGCGGGTCGGGGTGGTGCCGGTGGCGTCCTTCACCGCCACCAAGTGGGCGTGGCTGCGGCGTCATGAGCCGGAAACGGCGGCGGCGACCCGGGCGATCCGCCTCCCCCACGACTACTTGATCGAGCGGCTCTCCGGGCACGGCGCCACCGATCGGGGAGACGCCTCCGGCTCGGCCTGGTGGTCGACGGCAACCGGTGACTACGTCGACGAGGTGCTGGCCCTGGACGCCCTCCGGCTGGACCGCTCCCTGCTCCCCGACGTGCTGGGGCCCGGGGAGCCGGCCGGAGAGACCGGTGCCGACGCGGCGGAGCTGGGCCTGGCGCCCGGCATCCTGGTGGGGCCCGGCACCGGCGACAACATGGGGGCCGCCCTCGGGCTCGGCCTCGAGCCCGGGGTTCCGGTCATCAGCCTCGGGACGTCGGGGACGGCATATGCCGTGTCGGAGAGCCGGGTGGTCGACCCTTCGGGGACGGTGGCCGGTTTCGCCGATGCCAGCGGGCGTTTCCTGCCGCTGGCCGCCACCCTCAACTGCACCCTGGCCGTCGACCGGGTGGCGGCGTGGCTCGGGCTGGATCGGAACGATGCCGCCGACCACACCGATGTCGTCATGTTGCCGTTCCTCGACGGGGAGCGGACCCCCAACCTGCCCGAGGCGGCTGGGACGATCGCCGGCCTGCGGCACACGACCACTCCCCAGGAGATCCTGCTCGCCGCCTACGAAGGCGCGGCCGCCTCGCTGCTGGCCGCCCTCGGCGTCATCGACCGGCACTCGTCGGGCCTCGACCCGACCGCCCCGCTGGTCCTGATCGGGGGAGGGGCGAAGGGCATGATGTGGCAGCGGGTGGCGCAGCGTTTCTCCGGGCGAGCCGTGTCGGTCCCGGCCACCGAGGAGCTGGTCGCCTTGGGGGCCGCGGCGCAGGCCGCCGCCATCCTCACCGGGGAAGCTCCCGAGGCGGTGGCCCGGCGCTGGCAGACCCGAGCGGGCCTACTGCTCGATCCGACGGAGGTCGACGCCTTCGTGCTGGAGCGGATCGACCGGGTACGCCGGCTCACCGCCCACCTCAACGCCTGGAGTGGTTGGACGGAGGGCTGAAGCCTCCACCTCGCACCTCGACCGCCCCTTCGGGGGGCAGCGTGCGCGACAACCGCGCCTTCGCACCCCCCCCTCGGCGCACTCCGTGCGCCGGTCCCCCCCTCGACCCCCTTCTCTCACCCTCCCTGCTGTGCAGGGAGGTTTCCTCCGCCGTAGGCGGAGGCGTCGTAGAGGATCGCCACAGGCGAGCCGATTCGGGGAGGGTCACCTGCAGTCCCGCCAGCCCATACCCCCCTCGGCTCGCTCCGCTCACCGGTCCCCCCTTTCGGCAAGGGGGGACGAAAGAGGCGGTCAGGGAGCGACGCGCCAGGTCCAGGTGGTCTCCGCCACCCGCGGCTTGCCCGGCTCGGCCACGAAGGCGGCCCCGTTGAGCACGTTCGGCACCGCCGTCTGCGGCTCGACGCACACCGCGTGCTCCGGTTCGGTGAACACCACCCAGTAGTCGCATGTCGACTCGATCCGCAGCTGGAGGGCACCCGGCCAGGTGAGCAGCGGTGGACCCGCCAGGTCACCGAAGCAGTCGTCCCAGGGACCGGGCCGCGGCGGGACCCGCTCCCCGGTCGGGATCATCTCGCCGTCGCGACGCAGCATGAACCCAGGATCGAACTCGAGGCGCACCGGGCCGTCGGCCCCGATGTCGCGCCGGAACCAGGGATGCCAGCCGCATTCCGCCGGCATCGGGCCCTCGGCGGCGTGCACCTCGAGACGGAGCTTCAACTTGCCGTCCTCCAGGGCCACGTGATGGCGGGCGTAGCCGGAGAAGGGCCAACGTGACCCGAGATCGCACCGGAACCAACCGTCGCCCTCCTCCTCCCAGGGACGGTCGAACACGGTCCCGTGGATGGCGTGGCTCTCGATGTTGATCGGCAGCCGGTAGCTGCGGCCGGCGAACGAGAACTCCCCGTGGCGGGTGCGACCCGGCCATGGCGCCATCGGGTAGCTGCCCCAGTGCTTCGGTTCGTCGTCCCGCGTGACGAGTAGCTCCCTCCCGGCCACGACGAGGGAGGCAAGGCGGCACCCCGCTCCCACGTCGACGGCGGCGGACACACCATCAGCCGCAAGATGCACCACGTGATCGGTCATGCGTTCATCCTCCGAACGGAGCCTCGGGGAGACCGGCGACACCGGCCTGGATCGAGAAGATACCTCCCGCGAGGGGCTGGCGCCGCATCCGGCGGCGGGAGAGCCCGGTACGAGCCGACGTGACGTACAGGGTGGTGAGGTCGTCGCCCCCGAACATGCAGCTGGTGGGCCGTTGCACCGGCATCGCCACGACCCGGTCGACCGAGCCGTCCGGGGCGTAGCGCACCACCCGCCAGCCGTCCCACTGGGCGTTCCAGAGGAAGCCCTCGGCGTCCACCGTCGAACCGTCGGGGACCGCCTCCCCCTCCGTCGTGGCGAACACCCGCCGGTTGCCGATCGCCCCGGTCGCCACGTCGTAGTCGTAGGCGTGGATCACCCGGTCGAGCGACGACGCCAGGTACATCGTCCCCCCGTCGGGGCTCCAGGCGAAGGTGTTGGGGATGCCGACGCCGGCGATGATGCGGTGCACGGTGCCGTCGGGGTCGAAGCGATAGACGTTGCCGGTGGCCCGGGCCGGATCGGCGCCGTGCATCGACCCCGCCCAGAAGCGGCCCCGCCGATCGCATTTCCCGTCGTTGAACCGGTTGTCGGCGTGCTCCGGCTCGGGATCGACGATCCACTCCAGATCGCCCGACGCCGGGTCGAAGGCCGCCAGGCCGCTCTCGAGCACCATGACCATGCCGCCGGAGGCGCGCGGCGTCACCGCACCCGGCTGTTCCGGCAGGTCCCACGAGGTGGTCGATCCGCTCCGGGGCAGGAGGCGATGGAGGCGCTTACCTTCGATGTCGACCCAGTAGAGCGCCCCTGCGGCGCCGTCCCACACCGGCCCCTCGCCGAGCAGGCAGCCGGCGGCGACGGCACACACGACGTCCGTCACGATGCTCCGGCTCCGGGCACCGGCCGCGCCGGCCCTCGCCTCCTGGGTGAGCCCATCACCATCTCCTCGCGGGCCGCGCCGGGCCCGCTGCGAGCGTAGTGGCTACCCCGGCCCGATCCCGACCGCCCGGGCCGGTAACGTGGCAGCGTCTCGAGTCGAGGAGGGTCCTATGCAGCGCCGAGGTGCCGCCCTGCTGGTGGCCGCCGCCCTGCTGTGGGGGGCGTGCTCCGGCGGGTCCGAGACGGCGACGCTGCCCCCCGACGCCGCCGCCATCCTCGAAGCCGCCGCGGCCGCCATGGCCGACATCGACACGGTGCACTTCACGATCGAGCGGGGTGGCGCCCCCGTCTACATCGATCCCGCCGATCTGCTCGCCTTCGTCTCCGCCGAAGGTCGCTACGCCGCACCTGGTTCCGCCGAGGCCGTGGTCACCATCGACGTCGGCGACCTCAACACCCAGATCGGGGCAGTGGCCATCGACGGCGAGACCTGGCTCTCCAATCCCATCACCGGGGCGTGGGAGCCGGCTCCGGCGGCCTACACCTTCGACCCGGCGACCCTGTTCGACCCGGCGGTGGGTTGGCGCCCTCTCCTGGCGGAGGGTCTCTCCGACGTGGAGCTGACGAGCGACAAACCGGAACAGGGGCGCTACCACCTCCGAGGCGTCGCCGACGCGGCCCGGGTCTCCGTGATCACCGCCGGCATGGTGACGGGCCAGAGCCCGGTCCTCGACCTCTGGATCGACGCCGACACTGGAGAGGTCACCGACGTGTCCTTCCCCACCAGCTACCGGGGTGAGGTCAGCGACTGGACGCTCGCCTTCTTCGACTACGGCGCCGAGGTCGAGATCACCCCGCCCGACCTCCCGGGCGGGGACTGAGCCCGGTGGCGCGCTCCCCGTCGCCGCGAGCTGTGCTGGCGGTGGTGGCGTTCGGGGTCTTCGTGGCCGCCGACGACCTCACCGTGGTGGCCACCATGCTGCTGGCGATCGTGCGCGATCTCGGCATCGTGCTCCCCGACGGCCTCGACGACACGGCCTGGATCGTCAATGCCTACCTGATCGCCTACGTGGCGGTGATGCCGTTCATGGGCCGGCTCAGCGACGTCCTGGGGCGGCGCCGGGTGTACCTGGGCGCCCTCGGCCTGTTCCTGGTGGGGTCGATCATCATCCCGCTGACCTCGTCGCTCGGGCCGTTCCTGTTCGGGAGGGTCCTCACCGCCCTCGGGGGCGGTGCGCTGGTGCCGGTCGGGATGGCGGTGGTGGCCGACGTCTACCGGGAGCAGGGCCGGGCCCGGGCGCTCGGAGTGCTGGGGGCGGTCGACACCCTCGGGTGGGTGTGGGGCCCGCTCTACGGGGCGATGCTGGTGCGGTTCCTGTCGTGGCGCTGGCAGTTCTACCTCAACATCCCGCTGGCGGTGGCGGGGATCGTGGCGGCCTGGTGGGCGCTGTCCGCCTTCGACCGCCCCGCCCGCAAGAGCCGGATCGATTGGACCGGCGCCGGGCTGCTCACCGTGGCCCTGGTGACCCTCGACCTCGCCCTGCTCGGCGGCGCCGAGATCCAGAGCGTCACCGGGCTCGAGGAGCTGACCGGAGGAGGCGCCACCTCCCTGCGCTGGCTCTTCCCAGTGGCGGTGGTGGCGGCCATCGCCTTCTGGGTCCACCAGCAACGCACCGAGGACCCGATCCTCGAGCCGTCGCTGCTACGGGGCCGGAATCTCAAGGTGGCGGTCACCGTCAACTTCCTCGTCGGCGCCGCCCTCGTGATCGCCATGGTCGACGTCCCGCTCTTCGTCAACGTGGTCGAGCTGGACGTGGAGCGGGCCGCCGTGATCGCGGGATGGGTGTTGAGCGCCCTCACGGTGGCGATGGCGCTCACCTCCTACCTGGGAGGCCGCCTCACGGAACGGTGGTGGTACCGGCCCCCGGTGCTGTGGGGCCTGGCCGGGGCCACCGTCGCCTTCGCCCTGATGGGATTCGGGTGGAAGGCCACCACGCCCTACCCGGCCATGGCGTGGCAGCTCGCCGTGCTCGGCGCCGGGTTCGGCATGGTGATCGCACCGACCGCGGCGGCGGTGGTGGACGCCGCGCCCCCCGACCGGCGCGGTACCGCCGCCAGCCTCGTCATCGTGCTACGGCTGATCGGACTCAGCGTCGGCCTGTCCGCCCTCACCGCCTGGGGCCTGCACCGTTTCAACCAACTCCGCGCCACGCTGGTGCTGCCCCCGATCGGGGACCCCGGCTATCAGGAGGCGTTACGGACTGCACAGGCGGAACTCACCACCAAAGCCCTGGCTGAGACCTTCGTCGCCGCCACGGTGGTGGTGGCGGCGGCGCTCCTCGTCGCCCTCGCCATGCGACGGACGGCCCCCACCGAGGCCGAGCGGGCCCCCACCCCCTGAGGAGCCGTCAGTTGGGTGGCAGCTCGATCTCCCGCAGCTTGCGGGCAATCGACTCGGGGGTGGCGTCGTTGATGAAGACCCCCATGCCCGATTCGGATCCGGCGAGGTATTTGAGCTTGCCGATCCCCCGCTGCGGCTCAGAGCCGATTCCACGTCCCGGCCCGCCACGAGGGCGGTACGGTACAGCCATCCGGCCGGTGACCGAGGAGGACCCATGAGAGAGTTCGTGAACCGCCATCTCCTGCTCGTCACCGGGACTCTGGCGATCCTGGTGGCGCTCTCGCTCGGGCTCAACCTCGTCCTGTTGGGGCGGACTGCCCAGACCCGGCGGGACCTGGAACGGGTGGAAGGCGGTGCCGCTCTCTTCGCCGCCCAGGTGACCGGGTTCCAGAACCAGCTCGCCTCGGTCGGCCCCACCGTCGGGGACGCCCTCGCCCAGGCTGTCGCCGGCCTCGAGACCTTCCGGACGTCGACGCTCAGCTTCGACGTCTCCATCGACGAGACCGTGCCGATCGACGCCACCATCGATCTCACCCGCACCCTCGACGTACCCATCCACACCGTGCTCCCGATCGACGAGAGCTTCGACACCCGCATCGTCGTCGACGGCCCGTGGGGACTGGACGTGCCCCTCAACGTGACGGTGCCGATCCGGCTCGACCTCCCCATTGACCTCCAGGTGCAGATCCCGGTCGACGAGCAGATCCCGGTGCAGACCGAGGTCCCGGTCCGGCTCGACGTGCCGATCTCGGTCGATGTGGCGGGGACCGAGCTGGCCGCCCTGGTCGAGGCGCTCCAGCAGGGATTGGAGGCGTTCGGCGACGTGCTGGCCGGCCTGGGTGGCTGACGGGAGGGAGGGCTCCACTAGGGGAGGAAGGCCCATTCGGTGATTGCGGCCCGCCGGCCGCCGGCACGACGGCGCGGCCCGTAGGCTGACGGGATGGACGAGTTCCTCGACGCAGCCGTCACCGAAGCCCGCCGGGGCCGGGACGAGGGCGGCATCCCGATCGGGTCGGTGCTGGTGGTCGACGGCGTAGTGGTGGGCCGGGGCCACAACCGGCGGGTCCAGCGGGGCAGTGCCGTGCTGCACGCCGAGATGGACGCCCTCGAAGACGCCGGCCGGCTGGCGGCCTCCACCTACCGGCGGGCGGTGCTGTACTCGACCCTGTCGCCGTGTGACATGTGCTCGGGGGCGGTGCTGCTGTATGGGATCCCGCGGGTGGTGGTCGGGGAGCATCGCACCTTCCGGGGCCCGGAGGACTACCTCCGCTCGCGGGGCGTGACGGTCGAGGTGGTGGACGACGAGGCCTGTGTGGCGCTAATGGAAGCGTTCATCGCGGCCGAGCCCGCGTTGTGGAACGAGGACATCGGCGAGTGACGGGGCCCGGCGGCTGAGCGCCGACCGCGGCGCTCTCCTCCACGGGCGACGTGCCGTGGACACGGTTGGCGCCGCGGGATCGGCCCCGATGACCTTGCACAGGTTTCGGAGTGTGGGTAGCCTCCCGGGGCTCGCATCGATGCCCCTCCGGGGGCATCACCTGTTTGATGGCCCCGAGATCGCCAGGAGGACCGGGGAACTCGTCACAGGTCGTCCCTGCCCCCAACCCCCGAGGTACCATGATCTTCGTCCAGAGCATCGTCGCGTCCCTGCTCGCCGTCGTCACCGCACTCGGCCCTCTCCCCTCCCTCGCCTCGCCGGCTCCGGAAGGCGCTTCCTTCCCCGCCGTCACGGCCCCGGCCGAGTATCGCCGCTCCATCGAACCGCGGGATTTCCACGATCCCGACACCCTCTCCGCCGAGCCCGCCGTCGCGGCGGCGACCGGCCTCTCGGTCGCTCCTGCCCAGGCCACCCCGGAGGCGGCGCCCGTCCTCACCCCACGAACGCTGGAGACGATCGACACCGCGGCTCCCGAGGAGATCGCCAGCTCCGGCCGGCCGCGGGACGCCGGGTTCCCGGCCGCGGTGGAGCGCTGGCGCCCACTGGTGACGGAGTACTTCCCCGACGGCTGGGCCGACTGGGCCCTACAAGTCATCTCTTGTGAGTCGCACGGCGACCCGACGGCGCTCAACCGCAGAACGTCGGCCCGGGGACTGATGCAGCACCTCAGCCGTTACTGGGCGGGGCGGGCCGCCGCCGCCGGGTGGGCCGGGGCGTCTCCATACGACCCGGAGGCCAACATCGCGGTGGGGGCGTGGCTCCTCGCCGACGGCGGCACGTCGCATTGGAGCTGCCGGGCGCCACATCCCTGAGAAGCCCAAACGCCGCAGGGCAGCGCCGTACCCTGAGGCCCATGGAATGGCCGGCGAGTGAGCCCGATCTCGTTGCCGCCCAACTCGCGCTGGCGAGCGGCGGTGCCCCGTGGCCGCCGCCGGCCGACCTCACCTCGCTTGCCGTCGCCGGGGTGTTCGTCTGCTTCGGCCGGGGCGGGACAGGACCGGGAGCGGCGGGCGACCCCGGTTGGGCGGCGGGGGCGGTCGTCATGGGCGGCCGGCTCGTTGATGCCGCGGTCGTGGCGGGGGAAGCCGGATTCCGTTACGTGCCCGGGCTGCTCGCGCTGCGAGAGGGCCCGTTGCTCGAGCAGGCGATGGTGGGGTTGCCGGCGAGGCCCGACGTGCTCCTGGTGAACGCCACCGGCCGCGACCATCCCCGCCGGGCCGGATTGGCGCTGCACCTGGGAGCCGTGCTGGACATCCCCACGGTCGGAGTGACCCACCGCACCCTCCTCGCCACCGGCTCCTTCCCGGAGACCGACGAGCAGGGCGCCACGGCGCCACTGCGTCTCGACGGCGAGGTGATCGGCCGCTGGGTCCGCACCCGGTCCGGGAGAAGGCCGCTTGCGATCCACGCCGGCTGGCGCACCGATCCGCAGAGTGCCGTCGCCGTGGTGCTGGCCGTGGTCGGGCGGGTTCGGACGCCCGAGCCGCTGCGTCAGGCGAGACGCCTCGCCCGCTCTGCCCGGGCCGCCGGCACCGGCTCCCAAGGAGACGCCGGATCGGGGACCTGAACAACCGCGGGCATCGTCTCGACCGGCGCGGTGGCCCCCTCGGTTGGGGCGACCGGGCCGCGGGCGTGGGGCAGGATGAGTTCGAAGACCGTGGTGGAGTCGACCCGGCGGTAGGTGAGGGTGCCGCCCATCGCCTCCGACAGGCCACGGGCGATCGCCAACCCCAACCCCATCGAGGCAGCCATGGTCGGAATCCGGTGGAGCCGCTCGTAGGGCGCGAAGACCTGCTCGCGGTACTTGTCGGGGATCCCCTCCCCGTCGTCACACACCCGCACCGCTCCGCCGTCGGGAACCGTCGCCACCTCCATCCAGACGTGGTCGCCGCCGTGGTCGACCGCATTGCTGACGAGGCTGCGGAGGATCTGGCGCAGCCGCAGCGGATCCGCCTCCACCTCACAGGGCTCACCGATGACCTCGAACCCCTGCGGGGTGTGCCGGCACCGCTCGGCGAACGCAAGGATCTCGCCGTACAGATCCACCGACTCGGACCGCATCACCAACGTGGCCAGATCGGCCTTGGCTGCCACCGTCAGGTCTTCGGTGACGTTCTCGATCTCGCGACTCAACGCCACGATTTCACCGGCCAACTCCCGGCGCTCCTCGGCGTCGAAGGAGTCCCACTGCTCCTGCAACTCGGCGGCGAAGCCGAGCACTCCCGCCAACGGCGTCCGGATCTCGTGACTGATTGCCGTAATCAGGTCGTCCTTGGCGGCGACCTCGCCCGCGAGGCGACGGTTTGCCTCGTCGCCCTCTTCCACGTACCGCTGCAGCAGACCGATCGACGTTCGCAGCAGGCCCAGCAGCAGCACGATGAAGACGGCCGCGCCGCTCCATCCGCTGAATCGACTCCAGGTGCTGCCCACGATGTCTTCCGTTCCGGGAACGCGAACGTAGACACTGGCGACGAAGAGCGCCGAGGCGAACACCCCGAGGGCGGCTTTCGTAGTCGTTTCACACAGCAGCATGATGACCACACCGAACGTCAGGTAGGCGATGCTCAACGTCACGACCGGCACCGCGGCGATCGAGAAGGTGGCGAAGACGACGGTGAGGTCGAGCGCCAGCGGCAGCGAGACGACGAACTGATTCCTGCTGAGCAGGCCGTGGACCGTCGACAACGACACCACACCGGCCAGGAACCAGGCCTGTCGGAAGCCGAACAGCCCCAAACCCACCGTAAACGCCACAGCACCGCCGGTGGACCAGAGGCGGAAACGGTTCCAGCCCCGCCCCATCTCGCTGCGGACCCGCAGGGCGGTGCGTGACTCCCGGCCCTGGCTGCTGCCTGTGTGCACGGGTGTCGCGGTCGGGACCGCCGGCTGCTCGGAGGGAAGCGCTCCGGGAAGCGTGAGCTCGAGTATGGAGGTCCCCATGGAGCGCTGGTAGGTGAGGGTGCCGCCCATGGTCTCGGCCAGGCGACGGGCGATGGCGAGTCCATGCCCCGGAGAAGTGGCTTCCGTCCGCTGTCGGTGGACCTGCTGGTCCGGTGAGAACGCTTGGTGGAGAGAGCCGATGGGGATGCCGTCCCCGTCATCACACACTCTCACCACACCCCCGTCGGGGACGGCGGACACCTCGATCCAGACGTGATCGCCGCCATGGGCGACCGCATTGTTCACGAGGTTACGGAGGATCTGGCGCAGCCGTAGCCGATCCGCCTCCACCCGACAGGGTTCCCCGAGAATCTGGAGTCCTCCCGGCCCGAGCGTGAAGTGACCGAGGAACTGGTGGATCTCGCCATACAACTCCACGGAATCGCGGCGGGTGACAAGGGTGCCCATGTCGGTGCGGGCCGCCACGACCAGATCGTCGGTGGCGTGCTCGATCTCGGTGGCCAACACGACGATGTGACCCGCCAGCTCTCTGTGGTGTGCGGTATCGAAGGAAGCCCATTCGTCGTCGAGGTCGGTGGCGAAGCCGAGCACCCCGGCGAGCGGGGTGCCGATCTCGTAGCTGATGGCACCGATCAGGTCGTCCTTGGAGGCGACGAGCTCTTCGAGCCGACGACCCGTCTCCTCGATCTCCCATGCCTGCCGCTGCAGCAACTCGACCACCATGCTCACCACCGCCATCAGGAGTGCCACGAAAACGGCCCCGGCGATCCATCCGGCGAGCGCGCTCAACGCGCTGCCTCTCAGGCCCGCCGTGTCGACGAGGTCGGTGGTCACCGTGAAGATGCAGAGCGTCGTGGCGTACGTGGCCAGGATCAGCCGGGGAACCGCGGCGGTCACCAGCAGGATTATCAGGACAAAGATGACGCACACGAGGATCGGGACGGCCTGAGGGACCGCAACAACGTCCAGCGTGACAAACGTGACCGTGACGTCGATCGCCAGCGCCAGCACGACTCGAGGTCGGTGTCGGGTCAAGAAGGCATGTGCCATCGTGAACGATCCGGCGACGGCGGGGACCCAGGCAGGGCCGTATCCCAGCAGCCACAGCGTCAGCCCGGAAACGATGCCGGCAACCGAGACCCCGATCCGGAAGAAGTTCCAGCGTGCCCCGATCTGGGCGCGAATCCGGCGGTCGAGTTGGAATTCCCTCGGGAGGAGGTCCAGTTCGGCGAGCGGACGCTCTGTCTTGTTCACACCGTTCCTCCGCCACCGCGGGTCGGGAGCGCGGGCCCACACCCCCCGTCGGTCCTCCGAACGCTCCTCCCGGGCGTGTCGCCCGGTGCATCTGTATCGACCGGTTCCGGCTGGTGCTTGATACCAAGGAAAGACATGGCGTGTTGCACTCTCCCGCCCTGGAACGTCTTACATGTGTGAGACCTCGAGGGAAGACCGGCGCATTCATGACGGACGGGCGTTCGGCGCTGCCGGAGCGTGACCGGGAGCTGGTGGCCGAGCTGTATGCACCACTGCGGCGCTTCGCCGCCGTCGTCGGTCGTCCCGACGTCGACCCCGACGATCTCGTGCAGGAGGCGTTCCTCCGTACCCTCCAGGTCCGGCCGCTCGCCGACCTGGTGGCGCCGGCCGCCTACCTGCGCCGAGCCATCCTGAACGCGGCGAACTCACAACGGCGCCGCTTCGGCCGGGCCCGTTCGGCGCTGCAACGGCTGGGCGCCTCCGATCCCGGTACCACCGAGGCCACCTATCCGTCGGACGTGGCCGAGTTGTTCCGATTGAGCGCCGCCGAGCGAGCGGTGCTGTTCCTGCACGACGTCGAGGGGTACTCGTTCGAGGAGGTGGGCGGGATGCTCGATATGTCGTCCGGGGCGGTGCGCATGGCGGCGTCCCGAGCCAGGAGACGCCTGCGCAGATTGCTGGAGGAGGCCGAATCATGAGCCATTACCGAGACGCCTTCGAGACCCTCGCCGAACGGGGATCGCCCCGCGGCGCCCAGGCGCTGCTGGATCGGATGGAGGGCTCCACGCCGGTGCTGGTCCCGCTTCGTGCGCACCGGCGCCTCCGGGGACCTGCGGCTGCCTTCGCCGCCTTCGTGCTGGTGCTGCTCGCCGGCGGCACGCTGTTTCTGTTGCGCCCCGGTGGGGCGGCGAACGAGACGGTGGACGCCGCGGACATCGTGTGGCGGGAGTTCCCGGAAGGGGTGATGGGCTTCGCGGCCGGGCCCGGAGGCTTCATCGGTGAGGACCGCCGCAGCGGATCGCTTCAGATCGTGTTCTCGTCCGATGGCGTCACCTGGACACCGGTCGAGTTCCCCCGCGAAGCCGGCTACCAGCCCCCCTCCATGGCGGGGCCACCACTCAGGATGGTGGTGGCCAATGAGACGCGATGGCTGGGCATCGGGCCGGAGATCGAGGTGACCTGGACCTCGACGAACGGCCGGGATTGGTCGCTGGTTGAGGTTCCCGACGAACTGATGACACGGTTCCGGGACGTGACGGCCGGCGGCGAAATGTTCCTGGCGACCATTTCGGACCCGTTCGACGAGCAGCCTCCGACGCTGTGGAGGCTGCGAGAAGGATCGTGGGAGCGCCTCACCCCCGCCGGGTTGCCTGAGGGCGAGTTCCTCTTCCTCGAGGGGAACGACACCGGATTCGTCGCCTATGCGCAGGGGGACGATGGGAGCTTCTCGACCTGGGCATCGGAGGACGGCTCCGCCTGGACGCCGGGCACGACCGTCGTGGTCGACCCCGTGGCAGACGAAGGAACGGTGTCGACCTCCATCGTCGCCATGCGGGACGACTGGGTGGCGCTCAGCACCAGCTACCGAGACGATGTCCCGATGCGACATGTGAGGACCTCGACTGACGGCCTGCACTGGCAACTCCAGCCGGATCCACCCTTCTCGGAACGGGAGATGAGCTTCTACGTCCAAGCCGGCGGGTCCGTCATCGCGGTCGTGGGCAACGCGGCGTGGAGCACCGAGGACGGTGCCTCGTGGGAACGCCTGCACACTTTCGACTCTCACGCGATGTGGGCGATGGCAGCGACCGTCGACGGCCGGACGGTGGTGCTCTACGAACCGGAGAAGGTCGCCAGTGAGAACTCCGTAACCACGATCGTGATGGCGTCTCCCGTGGACGAGCCCGATCCTGCCGGAACCACCCTCCAAGACGAGATCCTCGCCGATGGGACCGTCACCCGGGCCGAGTACGAATCGGCGGTTGCCGCCATGGTGGCGTGCATGGAGGAACGGGGCGTGACCGGCATCGAATGGAAGGTCGCCGAGGACGGAGGTCTGATGATCGGCTACGAGTCAATCGGTGATGCCGACGCCGTCCACTCCTTCTGCGACTACAGCTACCGCAGTGGCCTGGTAGAGGCTTTCTCGCGGTAACCGCCGCTGCCGATCTGGGGGCACCGCGCCCGGGCCCTCCTGCGGGCGATGGTGGCCCTGAGCGCGGCGGATCGGCTCTCGATACGATGGCCGTCATGAGGCGGATCCTGACCGTGTTCCTCGTGCTGGCACCGCTGACGGCCGGGGTGGTGGCGGTAGCGGCGGAGCCCGCCTCGGACGACCCCGGCCAGCGTTTCGCCGCAGTCGAGCGAGTCATCGCCGAGGAAATGGAATCAGGCGGCGTGCTCGGTGTGGGCGTGGCGATCATCGATGATTTCGAGGTCGTCTATGCGCGGAGCTTCGGGTTCGCCGAGCCGGGTCGCCCGGTGGAGGCCGACACCTTGTTCCAGGCCGCTTCCCTCACCAAGCCGGTGTCCGCGATGGTGGCGGCCGCGGCGGCCGAGGAGGGTCTGATCGATCTCGAGGCGGACGTGGCAGGGATGCTGACCAGTTGGCGGCTGCCGCCGATACCGTACGACGGGCCCGTCACGCTTCGCATGCTGTTCGCGCACCGGGCCGGGACCAATGTTCCCGGCTTTCCCGGGTACCGGCTCGACGAGCCGCTGCCGGATCTGCCGCGGATCCTCGACGGTGTCCGGGACAAGAACGAGCCGATCCGGGTGGTTGCCGAGCCGGGTGCAGGGCGCGCCTACTCGGGCGGCGGGTACGTGATGGCCCAATTGGCAATCGAGGACCGCACCGGGCTCACCTGGGAGGACCTCGCCGAGACCCTGGTGTTCGATCCGCTCGGCCTCGAGCTGTCGACGTTCCGGATCCTCGATGAGTCGGATCGGAGCCGGGTGGCCGTCGGCTACCGGCCGGATGGATCAGAAGTCGCCGGCGGTGGCTGGCATCTCTACCCCGAAACGGCGCCCGCCTCGCTGTGGACCACCCCCACCGAGTACGCGGCTTTCCTCATCGACCTGATGCGCTCCTACGAGAGCGACGGCGGCGTCGTACTGGACCGCGCCACTGCCCGGCTGCTCCTCGATCCGGACTTCGCGGTCGGCTTCGGCGTGAGCCGCGAGGAAGGGGGCATCGCCATCGGGCATGAGGGCGCCAACGAGGGATACCGTTGCGAGTTCCTGGCGTTGCCGCACCTCGGCGAGGGCGTCGTCGTGATGACGAACAACGACACCGGCGATGCGCTCACCGCCGCGGTGATCGATGTGGTCGACGACGAGCTCGGCTGGCCCTGGACCGGCTGGAGCACCCCGTTGTGGGCGGTGCTGGTGGCTTTCGTGGGCTTGATCGTGCTCGGGGCTCTGATCGGGTGGGCCGTGATCGGCCGGAGACGGCGACGACGCGCCGTCGTGTGAGTCACCTCTGCAGCTGGCCGGCCGGCGTCCTCGGTTTCGCCATCACCTGAGGAGAGCTCGCCGCCCGATCAGGGCTCGATCCGTTCCCACCCCGAGGTCATCGTCGGCTCCGAATCTGTCGTGGACGAGGTCGAAGGGAACGAGGTACCCGGCCGACGGCGGAGCCCCGTACATCGCCGGGGCTGGCAGGGATGGAGTTCGGGGTGGTGGCGATGGAGCGCCTCCCGGGTGGAGCGGTGGTCCCGGACCATGGCGTCCGGAGGCAGGGCGCCGTCTCCCATCTCCGGCTACCGGCCGTCGAGTAGTACCTTTTGGCGGCCGTCCTTCCACGTGCGCCGAGGAGGCCCTCGCCATGGACACTGCCGACGCCGCCGGATCCGATTCGAACCTGACCGCCGTCAACGCCCAACTCTCAACTCGCGCCTACATGGCCGATATGTGGCATCGGCGCGACTTTGCGGTCGCGGTGCCGCTCGAAGAGCTGCGGTCCGCCCACAAGACCACCCTGCTCGGCAACCTGTGGCACCTCGGCAATCCACTGCTGACGATCGCCGTGTTCTACTTCGTGTTCGGAGTGCTGCTGAAATCCAACCGCGGCATCGACCACTACCTGCTGTGGCTCACCATCGGCGTCTTCACGTTTCGCCTCACCTCCAGCTCGGTCCTCGGAGGAGCCACGTCGATCTCCGCCAACAAGGGTCTGATCCGGGCCATCAAGTTCCCGCGGGCGCTGCTCCCGATCTCGGTGGTGATCAGCCACGTCCTCACCTTCGGGATCGAGCTGTCGCTGCTGGCAGTGTTCACCATGGCCTCGGGAGTCGGCCTCTCGCGCCGGCTCCTGGCGCTCCCGGTGATCCTCGTCATCCACACCGCCCTCAATATCGGAGGGGGGTTCGTCGCCGCCCGCCTCAACGAGGCGTTCCGCGACGTGCAGCAGATCATCCCCTTCCTCTTCCGGCTGCTGCAGTACCTCTCCGGGGTGATGTTCCCGATCCAGAGTCTCCTCGGCGACGGCGTCCCCGGCTGGGCCAAGCAGGCCATCTCCCTCAACCCGGTGCTGCGCCTCATCGACCTGTACCGGTGGGCGTTCCTCGGCACCGAGGTCGACGTGGGGGCGACGGTGAAGACCGCCGCCATCTCGCTGGCGTTGCTGTGGTTCGGGTTCCGGTACTTCCGGGCGGCCGAGTGGCGGTACGGACGCGCATGACGGAGCCGCTCTCGATCCGGGTTCGCGACCTCTACGTCGACTACGAAATCTTCGAGGATCGCCGGGCGGCGCTGCGGGAGCGCATCGTGAACCACAAGGGCACCGGGCGTCGGATGGTGCGGGCGCTGCGGGGCCTGACCTTCGACGTCACCGAGGGCGAGGCAGTCGGCGTCATCGGCTCCAACGGCTCGGGCAAGTCGACCCTGCTCGCCGCCGTCGCCGGGCTGCTCCCGCCGACGTCGGGTGAGATCCTCGTCTCCGACGAGCCCAAGCTGCTGGGGGTGGGGGCGACGCTGCTGCCGGCGGCGACCGGGTGGAGGAACATCAGGCTCGGGTGCATGGCCCTGGGCATGACGGCCGACGAGGTCGACGCCGCGATCGAGGACATCGCCGCCTTCACCGACCTGGGGGAGGCACTCGACCGGCCACTGCGCACCTACTCGTCCGGGATGCGGGCAAGGCTCCACTTCGCGGTCGCCACCTCGGTGCGGCCCCGCATCCTCCTCATCGACGAGGCGCTCGTCGTCGGCGACCAGGCCTTCCACAAGAAGGCGACGACTCGGATCGAAGAGCTGTTGGGGATCGCCGGGACGCTGCTGCTCGTCAGCCACGCCCTCGGGACCGTTGAGGACACGTGCGAACGGGTCCTCTGGGTCGAGCAGGGCCGGCTTCGGGCCGACGGCGAATCGGGCTCGGTCATCGAGAAGTACATGCGGTTCGCCGGGTAGGCGCGCCGGTTCAGGGTGAGGCCGGCACCGTCTCCTCCACCGCCTGGGACGTCGACGCCGCCTCCCCCACGATGCCGTTGGAGACGGCCGTCACCCCGAACAGGCGGGGCGCGGTGGTGCCGGCGGTCCCGCTGACGACGATGGACCGGACCCACACCATGGAGCCGTCGAGCGGCAGCGGCGTCATCGGTCCGAACTGGACCGATGACCCGTTGGCGTTGAGCAGGGTGAACGAACGGGCCAGATCCGGGTCGGTGTCGATGGCGCTCTGCGCCACCAGCGGGCTCGATACCTGGCGGCCCGGCCGCGGTTCGATGCGCACCAGAAGGAGGCGCTCCGGATCGTCGTGGTCGGCGATGGCGAAGGCGGCCAGGATGTCCCGGTTGGCGTTGGGGTTGCTGGACGCTCCAGGCACGTAGGTGCGGATCGCCACCCAGTGGCCCTGCATCTCCCCGGATGAGGGGAGGAAGATCGAGACCGCCGGCGACACGCCCGGGGATTCCTTGGCGACCCCGTCACCGGGGGCGACGCTGACCGACCAGCGGTCCGAGCCGTTGAACAGCAGTTCCGGGTCGGCCACGTGGTACCGGCCGAGCAGGGTGGTCTGGACGGTGAACAGGTCGGTCGGGTACAGGAGGTGGGCCCGGAGATCGGCGGGCATGTTCGAGATCGGCTCGATGAGGCCGGGGAAGATCCTGTTCCACGAGTCGAGGATCGGGTCGTCGGCGCCACCGACCTTGGTGCGGTAGAGGTGCACGGTGCCGTCGTAGGCGTCGATGGTCGCCTTGACCGAGCCGTGAAGGTAGTTGAAACGCCCCCCGGTGAGGCCGGGGGAGGCTATCAGCTTGGTGCCGCGGGCCGACTGGGCGTAGGGGTAGGTGGCCGCCATCGTGTAGCCGTCGACGATCCAGACGACCCGGTCACCGCTCACCACCGGATAGGCGTCGACGTCCCAGGTGAGGAACGGGGCCAGCATCCGGAGGCGTTCCAGGGGCGCCCGCCGCAGCAGGAGCTGGGAGGAGGAGGTGAGCTCGGCGGAGGTCAGCGGTTCGATGTCGCCGAGCCCGATGGCGACCACCAGCCGCTCCCACATCCCACTGAGGCGGATGCCGGTATCGGCGTCGAAACGGGCCCCACCTTGCTCGGTTCGTTTGCTGCCGACGATGGCGTACCACTTGTCCATCCCTTCCCCGAAGTACAGCTCGGAGCGTTCCGGGTCGAGCGTCTCCGCCAGAGCGTCGACGTCGGGGCGGCCGTCGGCGGCGGCCACGTCGGCGGGAACCGCCACCACCCCGTTGCCGTGGGTGTACACCAGGTGCGACTGGACCCAGCCCTTCTCGGGCAGGTCGGCCTGGTTGGCGTTGCGGGTGGCGATCATGACGGGACGGGTGACCCCGTCGATGGTGTAGCGGTCGAGGTCGACGTCGATGATCCGGGTGGCGGTGGTGCCTTCGAGGACCTGGAGCGGCTTGGCGAGCTGGGCCATGGTGAACACCGGGACCTTGTCGATCACCTCCTGCGCCTGCTCGCTGGGGGGCCCCGTCAGCCCGTCGGCATACGGCTCGGTGATCTGCTCGACGGCGTCGAGACGGTAGGCGGCCCGGGTGGCGTCGAGGTTGTGGGCGATGTAGGGCAGCTCCCGCTCCGCCTCGGCGGGCTTGACGATGAGCTGCTGCACCACCATCGGCGCCAGCCACATCCCGGCGGCGTACACGACCATCCACCCGCCGAAGACGACGAGTGCCGGTCGCCACTTGCCGGTGCGGATCCCGTAAAGGGAGGCGACGGCGGCGGCGAAGGCCACGATGGCCAGGACGATGAGGACGGGGCTGATGACCCGCAGCTCGGTGAAGCCGGGCCCGTCGAAGGCACCGGTCTTGTTGGTGGCGAGATCGGGCCGCTGCACGAACAGGTAGCTGAGGCCTTGGAGCACGGCGTAGGCGGCGGCGAGGGCTCCCAGGTGCGCCAGTGCTCGGGGCGCCGATTTCCGGCCCCGGGTGGGGAGGCGGAGGGCGCCGTTGGCGACGTGGCCGGCGACGGCGAAGGCGGCAGCCATCAGCAGCAGGCGGCGGAACCAGGAGGTGGCGATCATCAGGAACGGGAGCCGGAACAGGTGGTAGCCGAGGTCGAAGCCGATCTCGGGAGCCTTCTCCCCCACGTTCGCGCCGTGGAGGAACAGCAACCACGACTGCCACCGGCTCATCGCCGCCGGGATCACCTGGAGGGTCAGGAGCACGACGAGGCCGATCATCAACCAGCGGTGGGCAGGGCCCATGCGCTCCCGGTAGTGGACCACCAGCCGGTTCGGGCCGTTGTCTGGAGCGGGTTCGACGCGGAGGCCGAGGGTGGCCGAGATGCCCAGCACCACGGCGGTGATGAGGCCGGCGGCGACTGCCAGCTCGATCTGGGCAACGAGCCGGGTCGACCACACCGGCGCCGACGTCACCGAGTCGTACCACCAGCGGTCGAGCAGGGTCGCCGCCGCGAATCGCACCAGCCAGACGGCGACGAAGAAGGCGACGACGGCGAGCGCGATCCGCCGCTGGAGGCGGCTGCGGCGTTGCAGGAACGCAACGATCGGGAACTCGGGTGCGACGGGACGGATTGACACGGCCCTCCAGGCTAGGACGCGCCGGGACTACTCGGTCCACAATCGCGGAATTCGTGAACCGCCTCCGCACCCTAGGTGCGGATTCAGTGGAGCGGCGGGGGGTAGCGCGCGGCCTGCCTGGCCCGCCAGCGGCCGAGAACCCGGCCGACTCCGAGCGCCCCCGCCGCGACCAGGACGAGGAGCGGGAGGCCGTAGTTGACCACGGGCACGACCACGAATGATGTCAGCCCCGTCAACAGCAGCATGGCGAGCACGAGCATCAGCCAGAGGATTGGGACCGCCAGCACGACGGCGGCGATGACCGACCAACGGGGACGCGACACGCGCCGGCGTCTCGTTGTTGAGCGCCTCCGAGATCCACCGAGCACACCCAACACGATCACGGCGGTGGCCGCCATTGCCCACCCCCCAAATGCGAGCGAGTCGGCAACGATCGGGGACTCGGGTGCAACCGGGCGAGCGACACCGCCTCCCAGGCGAGGACGCGCCGGAGCTGTTGCGATTGCAGAGCGGATCGGTCGGTCTCCCTACCCCTCACACCCGCCGGCGGGCGGATCCGACCGTGTCAGGTCATGAGGTCCTGCTTCACGTTGCGGCTACTGGGAGTCCCGCTCGCTGGGCGTCTGGGCGATCTGCACCCTGTCGCCTCCTTCTCGCTTGGCCTGGTACATCGCCTCGTCCGCGGCACGAACCAGTTCCGCCATGTCGGCACCGTGGTTCGGATACATGGCAACCCCGACCGTGAGGGTGACCGCATTCAAGACCGAGCCTTCTTGCATGATGTTGAGTTGGGCCACGCCCTGGCGGATCTCCTCTGCTCGGAGGACTATCACGTCGAGCGAGCTCTCGGGGAGCATGACAACGAACTCGTCTCCGCCGTAGCGGCACGCTACGTCCTCGACTCGAATAGTGGAATGGAGCAGCGCACCAAGCTCGCGCATCAGTGTGTCGCCCCCGGAGTGGCCGAATATGTCGTTGAACTCTTTGAAGTGGTCGATGTCCAGCATCATCAGGCCGATGGAGTTGCCGCTGCGGACAGAGCGGCTGATCTCGCGCTCGAGCGTCTCCTCCAGGTATCGACGGTTGAACAGGCCCGTGAGCGCGTCCTTGATCGACTGATCCCGAAGCGACCCGCGAAGCCGCATGTTTGTGAGCGCCAACCCGAGGTGCTCGCACACGGATACCGCCAGCGCCTCGCTCGCCGCACTCGAAGGCGGCATCGTGGAGAGGCTCGCGGTCGTGGAGGCGGCGAGCACGAGAAGGCCGGCGGCCCTTCCCTGAACGATGAGCGGGATACACAGGAGCGCCTTCACATCATCCGCCGCGTGCGTGCAGTGCGGGGCCGCGGTCCCCGCGAGGCTTCCGTGCCGCCGCCCACGGCGCAATGCCCAGCAACTCTCGGGTGCGAACACTTGGTCACCCCACGTCGTGTCGCCCCAGGAGGTCATCGCTTCCATGACGCTTCCGGACTCATTCTGCAAGAAGAGGCCGCCGGACAAGTTCCCGAACAGCTGCGAGCCAAAGCTCGCGGCGACCTCGAATATCTCCTCCGGCGACTCCACAGCCTGGAGGTAGTCGACCATCTCGCCCATGAGAGTCAGCTCGCGGTTGCGCCGTCCCAGCTCCGCCTCCGTGACGACGTGTCCGGTCACATCCCGCCACCCAACTGCCAAGCCATCACCGATTCTGACGGCACGCGCCTCATAGGCGTAAAGGAGTTGCTTCCCGCCCCGCTCGGTATCCTGGTATACGAGGGATTGCGTGGCCAACGGCTCGCCCGTCTCCACGACGTGGCAGAAGTCGTCAAAGAGCTCCCGCTTGAAATGCTCCCCAGTAGATTCGACGAGATCTTCGCCTACCTCGGATTGCGGAGTGTCGCCGGTGGCGGCACGCGCCGCGTCGTTCGCATAGCCCATCCGGAAGTCGACGATTTCGCCGGAGCCATTCCGGCGAGCGGTGAACGTGCAGAACCCGTCCAGCAGATGCTCGAGCGGGCGACGGATCCCCTCATCAGCCGACATCGCCTGTAGTAAAGACTGTCCGCCGGTGAGGTCGACGACGGAGTCGGGCTTCGTAGGTCGACTGGTAGATGATGTCATGACAAGCGCCAGAATCCCCCTTAGGCTACCACAGGTAGGCCCTGTGCGTAACGATCTTCGTATCCGCTCTTGGCGCCGACGATGCTACGTCGCAGCAGGTCTGTCCCGGCCTGTCGCTGGCGGAGCGGTCCTGACCGCCCACCCATTGGGGCACCCATGTCCTCGAAACCGCCGGCCGAGGACTGCTCCCAGAACCGCCCCCAGGCCGCCTCCGCCCTTGCCGACGAGGCCGGCATCCCGCCTCACGGCGTCTGGGGTGCTCACCCAGCCGGGAGCGTCGTTTCCTGGTCCTTGCCGGCCCGCAGCAGGAGCCAGAGCCCGAGCCCAACTGGCATCCGACATGCCAACTATTGCCATGACAGCCCGCGTGTGGGACAATCGGCCAACGGATCCTCCGTGGACCGAGAGGGGACGCCCGGCACCCACGAATTCGGCCACACCTACGGGCTGCGACACGCCGGTGGGAACACCTGTACCACAACACCGGTGCCCTACCCATACGGACCTGCAAGAGCCCTGATGAACGTACCATCGGATTGGGCATATCAGGACTGTTCGGGCAGTCCACTGCCCCCGTACCCGGACGATCGAAATGGCGTTGCAGTCATCTACGAAGAGCCCAAAACGAACCGAGCGCGAATGATTGCGCTGGTCTCGGCGCTCGCCGTGGCCACCGCGGCCAGTAGATGGCTGATTGCACGCTCCAACCGGGGCAGCAGCGACGAGCCCTACCGGTTGTTCGGGGACTACGAGGTCTATCCCAGCGTCGAATCACTGGCGGAAGCAGCCGATCTCGTGATCGAAGCCGAGGTGGGACCGGTCGTGCTGCGAGAGGTCGACCGCGGCGGCGACCCGGAGATCGACCCGGAGACCGGAGAGAAGATCCCTGGCGTTCCGATGGTCTTCTCGGAGGTCACGATCGTGAACGTTCTGAGGGCATCCTCCGCCGTCGAGGCGCAGGCCAGACCAGACGGTTCTGGTAGCCACGGTCGACACGGAGCTGCTCGTGGCCGATCAGGAGTCTCCGTTGAAGGAGGGCGAACACGTCGTGCTGCTCCTGCAACATCGAGATCCGTCGACCGCTCCGGGCTTGACACCGGACAGCTTCCACGTGCCCATGAGCGGCGACAACGGCGTGTTCGATGTGGAGGGCTCTGTTGCGACACCCCGGCTGGGAGCCGTGCGCGGGCTACACGGGGATGACGTCGAGGCCGGACCTACGCCTGAGCGTGCCGGATCCTTCGACCTTGCCGACATCGACCGGGTGGTGCGAGCGGTCGTCCCCTGACAGCACCGGGTTCTCGCCGTCTCGAGGTACCGAGTTGGGCCAGTCTGATACTTGATCGTGAATCGGGCCCGATTGTGGAGCGCTCAGAGACGCCCCAGGGCGGCGCCCGCCAGCGTGACCAGCACGTCCCGCGGCTCGGCGAGCTCCCCGTAGCCGCCGTTGACTCCGAGCGCGATGTACCGGCCGCCGCCGGCATCAACGGCAAGCCCGCGGAATCCCTGGACATAGACCGCTGCAACGCCCAAATCGGGGATGATCTCGGCGCCTTCTTCTGCCATGTAGCCGTCGAACAGCGCCGCCGGGGCACCGAAGCGCCCCTCACCGTCGTCGACGTTGACGAAGATCGCGACCCCGGCCTCCTCGCCGAAATCGAACACACACGAGATCGGCGGCTCGTCCCGGGCTTCGGCAACTGTGAGCCCCGCGGCTGCAGCCACCTCGTCGACGCTCACCAGATCGCAGGGAGGCACCTCCACAGGCACGATGCCCGGTTCGGCCGTCGCGGTGGCAGACGTCGTCGTCGCAGCGTCGGGTCCCGCCGTCGTATCCGGGGAAGTCTCACCGCCGCAGGCGACGAGCAGCAGCATCGCAGCACACAGCATCCCCACTGCACGCATCACGTCGGATCCTCCTCTCGCCGGATCGTCAGGTGGACCCGCACAGCCTACGCCGGCGACTCGCTCGTCCCGTTTCACGTCTTGTTCGACCTGCAGGAGACGCTCCGATACCCGGCGTCCTTTCCGCAGGCTCGTCTCTCCGTAGGACGTCCGGCATGTTGGTACCACCGGGAGCGCGCCTCTGCCGGGGGAGTTGCGGATCGAGGCCACCTTCCTGAGCCGACTCGAGCGCGGGCCGGGTGAACATCGGAGTGGCACCCTCCGATTCTCGGCACGCCAGAGCAAGACTGGTGGTTCGGTAGGTTGGCATACTTTGCCTCAAGTCGCGGTACTCGTCAGCCGACGGTGACGAGATAGCAATGGATCGAGCGACTACGAGATTCGAACTCCGTCAGGGTTCCACGCTTGGTGACCATGGAGCGCACGCCGCGCCGCCCTCACACGCCGAGGTCAGATGGCTCATCCTCGGTGTGGCCTACGGAGCTGGTGCCGTGCCGGCGCCGCGTGGACCCCCCATGTCATCGATCACAGCGTGCCTGGTCCTGCTCAGCCTCGGCGTCGCCTGGACCGCCTACGGACCTCCGGCGCGATTCCTACGCGACAGTCTCCCAGGAACTGCTCTGCTCGTCGGGTCCCGCCGATGAGCGCCATCGTGATCATGGCCATCTCTGGTTTGCTCATCGCAGTCGATGGGACCGGCATCCTCCATACGACGGTCGGCGTGGCTCTTTTGGTCCCGATCATGGGCGCGATGGTCATCGCCACCATCGTCATCGCGGGCGGCAGCATCAAGCGCGCCGAGGCAGGGCGGAGCGAGGCGCAGCGCAACCTGACGACGGAGCATGGCCCGTCGAGCCAAGGAACTCGCCGGGTTCACATCCTGGAGATCACGCGAGCCGTGACCCAGGTCATCCACTCCTCTCTCGACGTCGATGAGTCACTCCCGCGGGCTGTCGAGCGCCTGGGGGCGGGCTTCAGTGCCGACCGTGCCCTCGCCCAGATCGACGCCACCGAAGGCATTGCCCGCGCCGTCAGCGCCTGGTCTGCCCCCGGCGTTCCCCCGATCCCTCCGCAGCGCCTCCTGGGACTGCTGGTCGGTGCCCCGGTACCTCTGGTGATCGGCGACGTGACCCGCGATCGATCACTGACGGCCGATCAGCGCGAAATGCTCGAGGCGGCAGGAGTCCGCTCGCTGCTGGCGTGCGCCGTCACCGCCAGAGGTGAGCGGCTCGGGAGCGTGGTCCTCGCCAACACCACCCAGCGCGACTGGCCCGATCTCGAGGTGTCCGCCCTCGGGTTGATCGGTCGCGAGTTCGGTGTCGGCATCGCCAACGCTCGCGCCTTCGAACTCCAAGGCGAGCTCCTCCTACGTGCGGACGAACTCAAGATGATCCGAGGCGACTTCATTTCGAAGGTCTCGCATGAGCTCCGCAGCCCATTGACCAGCGTGCTCGGCTACGTCGAGCTCCTGGGGGAAGAGCTTCCCGGAGCGCTCACCCCCGAGCAGCGGAGGATGCTCGCCATCGTCGACCGGAACGGCCATCGCCTGCTCAGTCTCGTCGAGGATCTTCTCACGCTGTCGCGTATCGAAAGCGGGAAGCAGTACAGCGAGTTCGCCCTCGTACCGCTCACGCCGATCTTGGACCGGGTGATCGATACGATCAGGCCCCTCCTGGTTTCGAGCCAGCGCGAGTGCACCCTGACCGTGGAGCCCGGAATCGAACTCGACGCCGACATCGAACAGATCGAGCGAGCCATCACCAACCTTGTGTCGAACGCGGTGAAATTCACGGCCGCCGACGGCCATATCGCGATCGTGGCGCGAAGCGAGTACGACCAGGTGGTCATCTCGGTCAGCGACGATGGGATCGGGATCCCCGAGGCCGAGCAGCACCTGCTCTTCACTCGCTTCTTCCGATCGAGCATCTCCCATCAGGATCAGACGCAGGGCACCGGGCTGGGCCTGTTCATCCTCAAACAGATCGTCGACGCCCATGGCGGTACCGTTGATGCGGTCTCGGCCGAGGGACACGGGGCCACGTTCACGGTCAGGCTCCCGTTCGTGCAGGCAGCGACCGAAGCGTCGACAAACATCGAAGAAGTCGTGGAAGAGGTGAAGACGTGAAGGCCAACCGACCGGTTCTCGTCATCGAGGACGACATCGACGTGCGCCGCCTGCTCGTAGAGCGGGTACGCAAGGATGGCTACAGGACGCTCGAAGCAGCGAGCGGCGAAGAGGGTCTCGACATGGCGCGCCGGGAAACGCCGTGCCTCGTGCTGCTCGATCTGCTGCTCCCTGAGATGACCGGCTGGGAGGTGCTGGCACGGCTCCGCAGTGAAGAGGCATTCGCCGACACCCCGGTCGTGATCGTGTCGATCCTCGACGAGGTGTTTCCGCACCCGGTCATCGAGGGGTACATGATCAAGCCGTTCCGCGGCGCCGATGTCCACAGCGTTTTGGAAGAGTTCGCTGACCACCGTGAGGAGGAAACGAAATGACCGACCACGTCCTCATCGTGGACGACGATCCCGACATCCGGGACTTGGTCGCCTACAAGCTCCGGCACGAGAGCTATGTGGTGTCCGTCGCCGGTGACGGTGAAGCCGCGTTGCAGATCATCGCCGAACAGCACCCCGACCTCATCCTCCTCGACATCATGATGCCGGGGATGTCCGGGCTCGAGGTGCTCGAGCAGATACGGAGCGCCGACAACGGCGACGCCCAGTTGTGTGTGGCGCTACTGACGGCGAAGGCGCAGGAGTCCGACCTGGAGCGCGGGTTCGCGCTGGGGGCCGACGACTACATCGTCAAACCGTTCAGCCCACTCGAGCTCGCCAGTCGGGTCAAGGCGATGCTGGCGAGGACCACGCGATGAGCGCGCCGGGGCCCACGTGGCTCCGGGACACGCTCCGCGGCGCCCACCACCGGTTGTGTTCCCGCCCGTCGGGCATGAGCGGCGTTCGCGAGCTGCTCCAGACGAAGTCCCGGTAGCCCGAGATGGGTGCCACGTGGGTCCGCCTGCTCGCATTCGCCGGGGTCGTTGTCATCACACTCAGCGCGACCTTGCTTCTTCTCGCAGCCGCACGCATCGTGATGAGCAACTTCCGGGATCGCCGGCGTGCGGCACTCGAGCAAGAACTCCGGCCGCTGTTGGTGAGGATGATCATCGACAGCGAACTCGATGTGGGCCTCCTTCACCAGCCGGGAGCCCGTGGCGAAACCCTCGAGCAGATGGCGGTCGACGAGCTCAGAAAGCTCAAGGGTGAAGCCAGGGCAAAGCTCGCTCGCTTGCTCCGGTCTCGTAGGACGATGGTGCGAGCTCGTCGGTCGGCGCGGCGCTGGCGTTCCACCAAACGCGCCGGCGCGGCGCTGATCTTCGCCGCCGTCGCCGACGAGGAGTCACTGCCCGAGCTCCAGCGACTACTCCTCGAGGACCGCGACCGCGAGGTCCGAATCGTCGCCACGCGGGCGCTCGGCGAACTCCGAGACGAAGGCGCCGTCACCTCCCTCGTGTCGGCGGCGCAGCAGGGACGAGTTCCCTGGGGGATCGCCAAGGCTGCTCTCTTCGCCATCGGCCAGCCCGCCATCGAAGGTCTCAAGACCGCCCTGCGGAGCCCGGACCAGCGCACCAGGATGTTCTCCGCCGATCTGCTCGGGCTGCTCAACGCATTGCCGGCGGTACCGGACCTCCTCGGGGCGTTGGACGACGGCGCATTGGAGGTTCGCGTCGCCGCGGCCCGCGCCCTGGGGCGCATCGGAGCACCGCGTGCCGTCCCCGGACTGGTTGCCTGTCTTCCCGTCTCGGAGCCTCCCGAGCTACGGGCGGTGGCCGCCGAGGCCCTTGGCCGGATCGGAGCGGGCGAGACCGTCGACGCTCTGGCCGGCCTCCTTGGCGATACCGACTTCTCGATTGCGCACAACGCCGCCCAGGCGCTTGCGCAGATCAGCGCAGAGGGCCGTGAACGCTTGGAAGAACTCGTTGCACGCCTCGGGAGCGGTGCCGACCACGGACGGGAGGCGCTCGCCGGTGCCCGCCTGCGGGAGCGTCATGGCGGCAGCTCGTTCCCTCGGGCCGCATCCATCGGGTCGTGGCGGGTGCTCGCCGTCCGGTCCGACAAGCGCACACCATGATCGCCGCCCTGCGTGAGGCGCTCGTCTGGTTCAACGTGTCCGTGCTGGCCTACTTCCTCCTGCTCAACACGTCATATCTCGTCTTGATCGTGCTTGCTGCCCTCGAGGCGCGCCGCGACTTCCGCGAGCTCCAGCGCGGCGGCGATCGTGATCTCTTCGCCGATCCACTCGCCCCCTCGATCTCGGTGATCGTCCCCGCGTTCAACGAGGAGGCGGTCATCATCGAGTCTGTCCGAGGTTTGCTCAACCTTCGATACCCCAACTTCGAGATCATCGTCGTGGATGACGGATCCACCGATGCGACGTTCCGGTTGCTCGAGGACGAGTTCCATCTGGTGGAGGTACCCAGGGTGGTTCCCGATGCCACACCGACGCTCGGGGCGCTTCGTTCGGTGCACGTTCCGCAAGGTCGGGAACCGATCACGGTGATTCGCAAGGTGAGCGTCGGTCGGAAGGCCGACGCGGTGAACGCCGGCATCAACGCGGCGCGGTCTTCTCTGGTGTGCGTCACCGATGCAGACTCGATCCTCGACAGGAACTCGCTCCTTCACGTCGTCAGACCGTTCATCGCAGACCCCGAGGCCGTCGTGGCCACCGGTGGATGCATCCGCGTCGCCAATGGCTCGGTCGTCAAGCACGGTGACCTCGTCGATCCCCGCATGCCGGGTGGCTGGATCGCTCGTATCCAGGTCGTCGAGTACCTGCGCGCCTTCCTGATGGGTCGTGCCGGCTGGTCGCGTCTCGGCGCGGTCCTCATCGTCTCCGGGGCGTTCGGACTCTTCCGTCGAGACGTGTTGATCGAGGTCGGCGGCTACGACCCGACCTGCTCCGGGGAGGATGCTGAGCTCATCACTCGGATCCACCACCATTTCCGGCGCGCTCGGCGAACCTACCGGATCGTCTTCGTCCCCGAACCCGTCTGCTGGACCGAGGTCCCGTCGAAGTGGAGGAGCCTGCGGGGCCAGCGCCAACGTTGGTCGCGAGGAATGGCGGAGACCTTGTGGAGCCATCGGGCGGTAATCGGGAACCCACGCTACGGGCGGATGGGGCTGCTCGTGCTCCCGTACTTCGTCGTCTTCGAGCTCCTCTCCCCGATCTTCGAAGTGGGGGGAGTCGCAGCGGTGGCGCTCGGCTTCTGGGTCGGCGTGCTCGACGTGCGGTTCGCCTTGTTGTTCCTGCTGGTCGCCGTCGGCTACTCGTTCGTCCTCACCGTTGCCGCGCTCACAATCGAGGTGTTCTCATATCGCCGGTACCGGCGGTGGCGCGACCTTGGTATCGCCGTCGCTGCCGCCTTGCTCGAGAACGTCGGGTTCCGACAAGTACATGCGTGGTGGCGCCTCCAGGGGCTCTTTCAGGTCATCCGCGGCCGATTTTCGGAGTGGATTCCGCCCGAGCGGGCGGGGTTCAGCGGCACCGGAACGGCGTCGCAGCCTCGAGAGGAGCCGACGGCGGATGAGGACAGGGCGTCGCTCATTTCCGTGGAACGGGATTGATACCGCCAGCGAGAAGACCCCGGCCGGGGCCGGGCCGAAGCTCCTTGACTCCGACCAACGGCTCATCCGGCCGGATGGCCACAGGCGTTCGTGGCAGGCGGCCAGTAGTCCCCGCGGCTGATCGACCGGTAGCAGTCCTCGCTGACGTCGAGGTCGACCTCGACAATTGACTGTCCGGTGGCGGCGATGCCTCCACCTGAGACGATGCCGGCAATCGGGACCGGGCCGGTGCACTCTTCGAATGGCGCGGGCCATGGGTCGCCCGCGGTCACGCGATCGAAGCAGCCGGCCGGGGCGTAGAACTCGACGCTGATCGTGTGGGTCACCTTGCCGAAATCGAGCCCGAGGAGTGAGAAGCCGCCGGATTGATGACGGCCGATCACGACAGCGGCGGCCGGCTCGTGAGTCGGGTCGGGGAGCGTGACGGTTGGGAGCATGTCCGTTTCCTTCGATATTGAGTGCAGCGCCAATCCCGCTGCCGCAAGAGCGACGAGCACAACGACGATGACTGCCGTGCTGGACCCGGACCGTGCACTCGGCGGAAGATGGCAGAAACCCCGGCTCACGCAGGGGCTTCGTGGCACGCCCGGAGGGATTCGACCCTGTCGCAAATCACGAATGGCTCCCAGGGACGTGTGGCCGACGCGAAGGGTCGAACGACGGCGGGCGCACGCTCGGGAGGTGCTTCGGTAGCACCGACCGGCATGGACCATCCCAGCGATCGGAGGTCGAATTGGGTGTGCTACGGACCGCCTCATTGATCCTGGCTGTGATGACGGTCGGGGCGTTCGCCGGCATCTTCGGCCTCTGCAGCAACACCGTCATGCCCGGCCTCGGCCGCACCGACGACCGCACCTTCGTCTCGGCGGTCCAGGCGATCGACACCGCGATCATCAACCCGCTGTTCCTGTCGACCTTCTTCGGCGGTCTCGTGTTCACGCGTGCCGCCGCCGCGCTCCATCTCGGTGAGCAGTTCCGCTCGGTCCTGCCGTGGATCGTGGCCGCGCTCGTTCTGTACTTCGTGATGGTGGTCATCACGGTGGCGGTCAACGTTCCGCTCAACGACGGCATCAAGGCGGCCGGAACGCCCGACACCCTCTCCGGCTTCGCGGAGATCCGCCAGCAGTTCCACGAGTCGCGTTGGGTGCGAGGGAACCTCGTCAGGGTGGTGTTGACGACGGCATCATTCGGCTGCCTGGCTTGGGCCCTGGTGCTCCACGGTCGCGCCACCGTCTGAGTCCAGGCCGGGGAAAGCAGCCTCAGCCGGCATCGGATCGAAGCGCCACGGTGTACCCGGGGAGCGGGAACGCCACCCCAACACCGGCCTCGGTGTCGAACAACACCAGCTCGGCGTCCTGCGGCACTCCGGCCCGGTTGGATTCGGTGTCGGGCCACCGCTGGTAGGCGAGAAACTGGCTGTCGCTCGACCAGACCATCCTGTCCACCAGCGAGCTGGGCTCTGCGATCTCGGCAACCACCGATCCGTCGGCGGCATCGACGATGCGGACCACTGATCCGTGGCGAACGGCGAGATCCGGAACCAGAGCGAGGAGCAATCCGTCGGGAGACGCCAGGGCGGCTTGGAGAACCTCGCCCTCCGCCAGTCCTGGCACCGGCATGTGCTCACCACCGTCCGGGGACAGGAGGAACGACGACGCCGAGGCCTGGTGCGGGCCTTCGGTCCAGATCGTCGTGCCCTCCGGTCCGGCGCCGGCGAACCACTCGCCGTCGGGACTGAGGCGTCCTCTCGCCACCTCCGTGCCGTCGGCATCGAGCAGCACCTGGGCGCCGGATCCCTCGCTGGTGTGCAGCAGCAGCCCCCAATCGCCCCATCGCCCCAGCCACACCCCGACGTCGTGACATGCGACGTCCACCAGCTGGAGCGTCTCAGGCTCGACCGGGTCTCCGGTGACGTCGACGGTTTGGAACGTGGCGGTGGCGCCGTCGGTGGGGCATGCCAGCCAGGCGAGCCGACCCGGCCGGGCGTCGTGCCACAGAGCCGACCGTCCCTCGCCGACGATTCTCTCGCCGCCCAGCTCCTCGGGCCCCTCCGCCACAGGCAGGACGACGACGGATTCCCCCCGGATGTCAACGAGCCAGCCGCCTGAGGCGTCCAATCCCCGATTCCGGCCGCTATCGCCGGGATCGAACGACACGACCGTCTCCGGTGCCGGCTGCGATGGGCGCCATCGCAGGATGTCGACCCCTTGACCGAGCCAGGTGAGGGAGGTGATCGTGTCGTCGAAGCCGGGCATTGCCTTTCCCAACGGCACACCCTGGTCTGCCTGGTGGAGGGGCGCCGTCACCACCGGAGAAGCCGAGCCGGTCACCGACGACCCCGAAGCGACGGTCGTTGTGGTGGCTCCCCGCACGTCGAGACTGATGGAAGCGGGCCTGGTCGGAGCCGTGGATCGCAGCAGCCAGCCGAGTGCGACGGCGGCGACAACGACCGCCACGACCACCATCCACCTCGGACCCGGGCCGTCCCCGCCGGCGCGTCGGCCCGGCTCCGAACGGAACCCGGGGTCGATTGTCACCTTGTCGTCAGGCACGATGCGCCGCTTGCTCGCAGTGCTCTTGATTCGTTGATCTGGCGCGGTCTCGGCTGGGGGTGACCACGGATCCCTTGTCGGCTCTTGAGCAGCGAGTAGCGGGAGGCCAATGGCCGCCCTCAAAAAGCATGGCAAGCCGCTACCCCATCGCCCGGTGTTCGATGGGGATGCCGAGGTCGGCCGCGGCGTTCTCCAGCATCGTGACGATCTCGGGCGGCGCCGGCTGCTGGTGTGTGAGCAGGAACTTCCACTTGGATGCAGGGGTCATACTACTGGTGCATCGCTGGGCGACGGAGGCTGGCTACGCTCACGAGCCCTCGGACAAGCTTGGAGACAGGAATGCTCTGGTGGATAGGCACAATCACCGGCGGCATCGCAGCGTGGCGGTTCTTCGGGGCGGACTTGACCGCCCTCGGCTGGATCTCCGTCGGAGTTGGGGTGGCAGGATTATGGACAGCGGGGATCGCGGCCAATTTCGGCAGGGGCGAAGAACAGATGATTCCCGACGGGGCTACCCGGGTCAACATTCTCACGACTGTGGGCGGGATCATCCTCCTCATCATCTCATTCGTCACTTAGCTATCGGCGCTCGCCATCGACTGGAAAGGGAGACGTGGAAGATCGGGGGCTCGTGAATAGTCATCCGTACCGTGACTGCAACGCTTAACCGACAACTCGGCAGGCCATGCCCGCCGGGAACCGATTCCTCGGCGGAACCCAATCCGACGGCGAATGACTCCCGAGAATGGCTCCCACAGCATGACCGCCGGCCGAGCGGCGCATCGCCGACACGCCGAAACCCCCGCAATCACGGGGGTTTCGCCTAGCACGCCCGAAGGGACTCGAACCCCCAACCTTCTGATCCGTAGTCAGACGCTCTATCCAATTGAGCTACGGGCGCAGGATCGATCGAGTATGACAGCGGCCTTCGGCCACCGCCAGTTACCGGGCTACATGCTAGGCGACTCCGGAGCCTGTGGCCGAGGGACGACGCCGATCTCCCTCACCGTGCACGGCGCCCGATAGGCAGCGACGCCGGCCCCTACTCCCCGAGGTATGCCCCGTGGTCGACGATCGGAGCCGCCAGCAGGCGGCGGTCGAGGAAGGCGAAGGCGTCGACGACCTTTGGATCAAACTGGCGGTTGGCCATGCGCACCAACTCGGCGCCGGCCTGCTCCATCGTCATCTGCGGCCGATAGCTGCGCCCCGTCGTCATGACGTCGTAGGCGTCGGCCACGAAGATGACCCGGGCGTAGAGGGGGATCTCGGTCCTGCGCAGCCCGAGCGGGAACCCGGCGCCGTCCCACCGCTCGTGGTGGCAGAGCACCGCCTCGATCACCGTTGGATGGGCCACGTCGCCGAGCCGGTCGGCGCCGACCTTGGGGTGCTGCCGCAGCAGCTCCTCCTCATGGGCCGTCAGCGCCGTCGGCTTCTCCAGGATGGCGGTGTCGACCTCGATCTTGCCGACGTCGTGGACGAGCGCGGCGAACCGGAGCCGGTTGATCTCGTGGCTCTTCAGGCCCAGATGGTGCGCCACGGCGACCGACAGCAGCGCCACCCGCGAGCCGTGATCCCCGAACCCGGGTCCGTGATGCAGTTCCAGCCTCGCCAGTTCCCGTTCCATCGTTCCCTCTCGGAGGAGGTGGGTTCATCGGACATCGCATGCCGCTACTTGAATACGCAGTCGGGTGCACCGCTAGGTTCTTCCAGATAGTTCTGTGAACACCACCCAGCGCCCGATCCGGCGAGAGAACCCTCCTGCAAGAGTGGTCCCTGGGCGGCCCGACTCCCAGCCCCCAGCACGCCCGCACCGCCCCCTCTCGGCGACGATCCAATAGGGTGTCGACAACAACGCACTCCCCCCAGTGAGAAGGCCATGAACGACGACCTCCACACCCTCGGCGACGAGTACTGGCAGTACCGGCTCTCCGTCGAGCCCACCAACGCCCTCATGCTCGGCATCCACGACTACGACGACCAGATCGAGGACGCCTCCCGCAGTGCCGAGGACGCCCACATCGCCCGGCTCCGTGACTTCGCCCACCGGGCCGAGACGATCGACCCGTTTGAGCTGTCCGACGACGAGCGCATCAGCCGAGAGGTCCTCGTCTTCGAAGCCACCACCGGCGCCGATTTCGAGGAGACCCGGCCCGCCGAGATGGCCGTCAGCCACACCATGGGCATCCAGGCGATGCTGCCGGTGATCGTGCCCCAGTTCCCGATCGACAAGCCCGAGCACGCCGAGGCGATCGTCGCCAAGTACGAAAAGATGGGCGGCTGGTTCGACCAGCTCGCCGACCGCCTACGGGAAGGCGTCGCTGGCGGCCGCACCCCGATGGCCTCGACGGTGGAGAAGACCGTCGCCCAGATCGACGCCCAGATCGCGGTCCCGGTCGAGGACGACTTCCTGCTCACCCTCCGCACCCCGGGCGACTTCGACGACGCCGCGGCCGCCGCCTGGAAGCAGCGCCTCGCCACCGCCGCCACCGAGTCGATCCGCCCCGCCTACCGCCGTTACCGCGACGTCATCGAAGACGAGGTGCTCCCCGCCTCCCGGCCCGAGGACCGGCCCGGGCTCTGCTGGCTCCCCGACGGGGAATCCACCTATGCCCGCGCCATCCACCTCCACACCTCGCTCCCCCTCGCCGCCGAGGAGGTCCACCAGATTGGGCTGCAGCAGATCGCCTGCCTCGACGAGGAGTACCGCACCCTCGGCGCCGCAGCCCTCGGCACCAGCGAGCTCACCGAGATCTACTCCCGCCTGCGGGACGATCCCGACCTGCACTTCAGCAACGGGGCCGACATCATCGCCGCCTCCGAGGCCGCCCTCGCCAAGGCCAAGGCGGCGATGGGCGACTGGTTCGGGCGGCTCCCCCAGGCCGACTGCCTCGTCGCCGCGACCCCGAGCGGGCCGACCGCCTTCTACTTCCCCCCCGCCGCCGACGGCTCCCGGCCCGGCCACTTCTTCGTCAACACCGCCGACCCGAGCCGGTGGGGACGGTTCGAGATCGAGTCGATGGCGTACCACGAGGGCATCCCCGGCCACCATCTCCAACTCGCCATCTCCCAGGAACTCGACGGGATCCCGGAGTTCCGCAAACACGCCCACATCACCGCCTACGCCGAGGGATGGGGCCTCTACACCGAGCGCCTCGCCGACGAGATGGGCCTCTACTCCGGGCCGCTGGAGCGGATGGGCATGCTGTCGGCCGACTCGATGCGGGCCGGGCGCCTCGTCGTCGACACCGGCCTCCACGCCAAGGGATGGACCCGGCAGCAGGCGATCGACTACTTCGCCGCCAACTCGCCGATGACCCTCACCTCGATCGAAGCCGAGGTCGACCGCTACGTCGCCATGCCCGGCCAGGCCCTCGCCTACATGATCGGGCGGCTCGAGATCATGCAGATGCGGGCTGGCGCCGAAGCGGCCCTCGCCGACCGCTTCGACATCAAGGGGTTCCACGACACCGTGCTCGGCTCCGGCTGGGTGCCGCTGGAGACCCTCGCCGGCATGGTGCGACGCTGGGCGGCCGCCCTTGGCTGAGGCGTCGGATGCTCTCGCCGACCTGGCGGCCCGCTACTGGGACCACCTCGCGGCCCTCCATCCCACCGCGGCGCTGCTGCGGGGCGACCACCGCTTCGACGACCGCATCGAGGACCTGAGCCGGGCCGCCGAGGACGACGCCATCGCCGCTCTCGACGAATTCGCCGCCGCGGCGGAGGCCATCGACACGGACACACTCACCGCCGACGAGCAGGTGACCCGGGCGGTGCTCGCCCACGAGGCCGACGCCCAAGCCGACGAGCTGCGCTCCCGCTACGCCGAATTCGACGTCAACCCGGTGCTCGGCTTCCACCTCGACCTGCCGTCGGAGGCGCCGCAGTTCCCGATCACCGAGCCGGAGCACGCCGAGGCCCTCGTCGCCAAGTACCGGGCGATCGGCGGCCTCTTCGACGACGCCGTGAAACGGCTCCGGCAGGGTATCGCCCGCCACCGCACCCCGCCTCAAGTGGCGGTGGAGAAGGTGGTCGCCCAGATCGACGACTACCTGGCGACCCCGCTCGACGACGACCTCTACCTCCAGGTGCGCCGCCCTGACGTCTTCGACGACGCCCGCTTCGCCGCCTGGCGGGAGCGACTGCGGCGCCAGGTGGAGACGAAGATCCGCCCCGCCTACCTCCGCTACCGGGAAGCCCTCGTCGACGAGGTGCTCCCGGAAGCCCGGCCCCCGGAACGGTCCGGGATGGTGTGGCTACCCGACGGCGAGGAGGTGTACGCCCGGGCTATCGCCCGCCACACCACCCTCGACATCACCCCCCTCGAGGTCCACCAGATCGGGCTCGCCGCCATCGACCATCTCGCCGCCGAGTACCGTGAGCTCGGCGGCCGGGTGCTCGGCACCACCGACCTCAACGAGATCTTCGTCCGCCTCCGGGACGACCCGGCGCTGCGCTTCCCCGACTCCGCCACGGTACGGGCCCAGGCGGAACGGGCCCTGGCCCGGGCCCGGGAGGCGATCCCCGCCTGGTTCGGGCGCCTGCCGCAGGCCGACTGCGTCGTGGTCGACATCCCGGCGGTGGCGGCACGGGACGCCACCCTCGCCTACTACCTGCCGCCCGCCGCCGACGGCTCCCGGCCCGGCAGCTACTACCTCAACGTGGCGGAGCCCACCACCCGCACCGTCTACGAGTCCGAGGCGCTCGCCTACCACGAGAGCATCCCCGGCCATCACCTCCAGATCGCCGTCGCCCAGGAGCTGACCGGCATCCCCGAGTTCCGCCGCCACGCCTGGATCACCGCCTACGGGGAAGGGTGGGGCCTCTACGCCGAGCGGCTCGCCGACGAGATGGGCCTCTACTCGGGGGACCTGGAGCGGCTCGGGATCCTTTCGTTCGACTCGTGGCGGGCCGGGCGGCTGGTGGTCGACACCGGATTACACGCTCTCGGGTGGAGCCGGCAGGAGGCCATCGACTACCTGCTCGACAACACCCCCCAAGCCGCCAACAACATGGTCAACGAGGTGGAGCGCTACATCGGCTGGCCCGGCCAGGCCCTCGCCTACAAGATCGGGCAGCGGGAGATCCTGCGGCTGCGAGAGGAGGCCAGGAGCGCCCTCGGGAACCGGTTCGACATCAAAGGATTCCACGACACGGTGCTGTGCACCGGGCCGGTGCCGCTCCCGGTGCTCGGCGACCTGGTACGCCGCTGGATGGCGGGCGCCGGCTGAGCCGAGCCCGCCTAAAAAACCTCGCACTTTGCGACAGGGCGCTTGGTATGTTTGCGGTATGGCCCCCTCGCGCCCCGACGAGCGGCAGGTCATCAACCGTCTACTGCATTGCGGCGACCCCACCGTGATGCTGAAGGCACGCCGTGACCTGCGCGGAGAGCACGAGGAAACGCGCCGCCTGCGAGCGCTCCGGGTCTGGATCGCCGGTTCACCCCGCACCCGCAAGCTGCTGAGCGGGCGCCGGCCCGACGGCACCATCCGCCTCAACCCCTATCGCAAGTGGCAGGGACCGCACTGGACCCTGGTGCAGCTCGCCCTCAGCGAATACCCGGCGGGAGACACCGGCCTCATCCCCCTCCGCGACCAGGTGTACGACTGGCTGCTGTCGCCCGAGCATCTGCGGGCGCCCCGCACGGTCGCCTACCCGGAGCAGACGGACCGGATCCGGCGTTGCGCCTCCCAGGAGGGCAACGCGGTGTGGTATTCGATGATGCTCGGGCTGGAGAACGACCGCACCCGGTACCTGGTCGATCGGCTCATCCAGTTCCAGTGGCCCGACGGGGGATGGAACTGCGACAAGCGGCGTGAGGCCCGCACCTCGTCGTTCATCGAGACCCTGATCCCGCTGCGGGCCCTGTACGCCTTCGGCCGGGCCCACCACTACCGGCCGGCGTTGGAGGCCGCCGACCGGGCCGCCGAGTTCCTGCTGCAACGCCACCTGGTGCATCGCCGCGGCGACGGGGCGTTGCTGACGCAGTTCACCAAAATCCAGCATCCCATCCGCTTCTACGGGCCGCTGTTCGCCCTCCAGGTGATGACCGAGATCGGCAAGATCGGAGATCCTCGATGCCGCGAGGCTCTGGCGCTACTGGAGAGCAAGCGGCTCCCGGACGGCGGCTTCCCCGCCGAGGAGCGCACGGCGCGCACCGCCGACGCCGTCGTCACCCGGGGCACCTTCGCCGACTGGGGGCCCACCGGGAAGCGGCACGGCAACAACCTGGTCACCGTCGACGCCCTTACGGTGCTGCAGGCTGCCCGCCGCCGGGTCACCGCGGCGCCGATGATGGCGGCCCGCCAGGCCTGAGACCTTCCGACGCGCCGGACCCGTCACGAGGACGGGTCCGGGTGGCGGAGAGGGAGGGATTTGAACCCTCGAGGGAGCTATTCGCCCCCTACTCGCTTAGCAGGCGAGCGCCTTCGACCGCTCGGCCACCTCTCCACGAAGCCGATTGGCTTCGCCCCGGAGGTTATCAGCACCGGGGTGGAGGCGGTTCGGCAGCGCGGTGTGAATAGCGAAGCCCTCACCACCCCAGGG
>CAYQEC010000020.1:0-47613 GCA_964416425.1 uncultured Acidimicrobiaceae bacterium
AGCGACGCGGGGTGGAGCAGTCTGGTAGCTCGTCGGGCTCATAACCCGAAGGTCGTAGGTTCAAATCCTACCCCCGCTACGAACGAAACCCCTTGCACTGCAAGGGGTTTCGGCATTTCTGGGTTCCCTTCGGAACGGCCGTTGCGAGCCTCCATCGCGCGTCCATCGCGCGAGAGGCGGAGCGGTGGGCTCTCAGAGAGTCGTGGCTCGGAGCTTGTGGTCACGACCTCGGTGGGGAGGGTAACTACCCTTGGCACGTGACTGGATCATTGCTTCGGACTCTCGCCACGCAGCGTGAGCCGTCTGAACCGATCAGCGTTCGGTACGACGAGGCGGCGAAGGTCAGCCTCGTCTATGAGGACGACCGGTGGGTACCGAGCTGGGAGTCACGCAAGGTCCAGAACACCAAGAAGTGCGACCACGAGACGGGTGAGGACCAGAAGGGCGCGTGAGTAGACCCGCGGTCGCCATCGTCACGAACGAACGGGACTTCGCTGCCGATGTCGTTGTCCGTCGGCTCCACGAGTTCGGAGTCGAGGTTCACCGAATCAATTACGAGGCTGCGCGGGCTCGGGTTCGGTCAGCGTCACCTCAGCGGTTTACCGCCGCCCCGGGCGGGTCCTCCCAGCCCTCCGGCCCTGCGTCCGATACTCGTCCACCATCCGGGCCACCCGGGTGACGGATCCCCGGCTGGGCGCCTCGATGATCACGACCCGGCGGGTGAGCGGCCGCAGCACAGCGTCCATGCGCGACAATTGTGGCCCGCCTGCTGAGTCCCCGCCGTCGATCGGGCCAGGCCGGTGGTCCCACCGCCCCGCCTTCCCCAGGTCTTCCCCGCCCTGCCGATGGTGTCGTGGGGCTACCCTCGGCAGGGAAGAACTCGGTGGCGATCATGAGCATTCTGGACGACTTGATCTCCGCCCTCCCCGGCGATGCCCCGGCGCGAGAGGTGCGGGTCGGCGCTTTCTGGACGGCGGTCTGGAGCCGCTCCTGCGGTCTGGCCTCGACCGTCGGCGCCGGTGATCACGAGCACGGTGCCACCTTCGTCACCGAGGCCGGCCGTCTGCAAGGGTGCTCGGCGCGCCAGTTGGCCGGCCTGGCCCACTCGCATAGCACTCTGGAAGCGGGCATCGGCCTGGCCGCCATCAATTCGTTGCTGGAGGTGGATGAGACGCGGTGCGTCGAACTGAACGCCGGACAGTTCCTGATCGAGCGCGTTCCAGGCAGACAGGTGGCCCTGGTCGGTCACTTCCCCTTCGTGCCAGAGCTACGTCGAACTGCCGGTCGGCTGTGGGTCATCGACCTGCACCCTGCCGCCGGCGACCTTGGGCCCGAGGAGGGAGCCGAGCTGATCCCCCAAGCCGACCTGGTAGCAATCACCGGGAGCGCGCTGATCAGCCACACCCTGGAGGGCCTACTCCAGCGCTGCCGATCGGACGCTTTCGTCATAGTGCTAGGGCCGACAGCGCCGCTCTCCCCGGTCCTGTTCGACTACGGGGTCGACGTGATCTCCGGTACCCGAGTCGTCGACCCGGAGCGGGCCCTGCGCAGTATCTCCCAGGGAGCTGTCTTTCGCCAGGTGGAAGGGGTGCGCCTGCTGAGCATGAGTCGTACGGGGGACTCCAATGAGCTCGGATGAGAAACCGGGGGGCAAGGCGGCGTCGTCCCCGGGTGAGGGTGCCTTGTTACGGCTCGAGCCAATCGGGTTGGTGCACAGCCCGTTCACTTCCCAGGCGGGCGTCCCGGTGCAGCCGGCCCTCGCCGGGCCGAAGGATGAAGGCACCATCGAGATCTACGAGCAGTTCGCCGCCGGGCTCGACGGGCTCGACGGGTTCGAGCGGATCTGGGTCGTCTCCTGGTTCCACCGCGCCGGCCCGGTGCGCCTGCGGGTGACCCCCTATCTGGAGCGGCAGGAACGGGGGCTCTTCGCCACCCGGGCGCCATCCCGACCCAACCCGATCGGCATCTCGCCAGTGCGCCTGCTCCGACGGACGGGCCCGCTCCTCTACGTCGCCGATTTGGACCTGCTCGACGGCACCCCGGTGCTCGACCTGAAGCCTTATGCACCCACCTTCGACGTGTTCCCAGCGTCCCGGCAGGGCTGGCTGCAGAACCGGGCACGGAAGAGTGGCCGGGCCGACGACCGCTTCGCTCCCGACGGCTGAGTGCCGCCGCTTACGGCTGAGGGTGGGGAGCGGAGAAGTGCTGGCTGCGATGCTCGGTCCCCGCCAGCAGGCCGATGGCCAACAGGCCTCGCACCTTCTCCCATGGGCCCACCCGGCGCCCCCGACTCTCCCGCCCTCCTGCGCGGAATCCGGCTGCCCTTCCGACGCGCCGCCGGGTACTCGCCCGGGGCAACCGGACTCTTATGGGGGCCGTTCGGGAGAGGCCCAGGGCACGTCGGCCGAGCTCTGGGGGACCCGAACCGGCCGACGTCCGGACCCGGCGAAGCGGCAGTGGGCCGGGTCTTGCCTTCGGCCTGTTGTGAGCATATGCTTATTTTGTTTCCGACGGCCAGGAAGGGCTCAACATGAGAATCGTCGTCTCAGCAACCGAGGGTGGCCTCCAGGCAGAGGCGAGTCGGGTGTTCGGGCGATGCCCCCAGTATGTCTTCCTGGACACCGAGACCATGGAGTACGAAACACTGGAGAATCCGGCCGCGACAGCTGGAGGGGGAGCCGGCATCCAGGCTGCCGAGTTCGTCATTCGACATGGTGCCGAAGCCGTGGTAACCGGCCATGTGGGCCCCAACGCCGCACGGGTCCTCGAGGCTGCCGGGGTCCCCGTGTACCTGCTGCAGGACGGCACGGTCGGCGAGGTCGCGAAGGCCTACCGCGTCGGACTGCTGCAGCGGGCTTCCGGCCAGGACGAGAGGAGCGAATAGTCGATGAGAGTTGCCGTATCTTCCGAAGGCGGCGGCGGTCTCGACAGCGCGGTCAGCCCCCACTTCGGCCGTTGCTCGCAATTCGTTCTGATCGATCTCGACGGTGCCGAGTTGCGGGCAGTGAGCCAGGTCGCCAACCCCTTCGCCGACGGCCACGAACCCGGGCAGGTGCCGCACTTCATGGCATCGCAGAACGTGCAGGTGATGGTCTCCGGCGGGATGGGCTGGCGCGCCATTGCCGCCTTCGAGCAGCTAGGCGTCCAGGCGGTAACAGGGGCCGCCGGTTCGGTGCGGGAAGCTCTGGAGAGCTACCTCACTGGAAACCTGCAAGGCGGCGATCCCTGTCTGGAAAGCAGGCACGGTGACTAGGCCGAACGGCCCAGCTAGCCGGTACCACGATCATGCGCATGGTCCGGTCCCAGACAGCATGCGGCGCGCACAGGACGCCGAACTCCGGGGGGTCATCCACGGGGAGTGCGGTGACACCATGGAAATCTACCTGCGACTGAGCGACGACCTCATACACGAGGCGACTTTCATGACTGATGGAGGCGACTCCATCATTGCTTGCGGGGTTGCCCTCACCGAGATGGTCCGAGGAAGGACCCCCGGGGCAGTAGGTCTGATCACGCCCAAGGAACTCGTCGAAGCGGTGGGCGGCTTGGCACCCGCCAAGGTACATTGCGCCAAGCTCGCCGTCAGAGCCCTGCGAGCCGCCGTGGGTGCGCAAGGCCCGATCTGATCATCGCTCCGGGCAAGAGCCCCGGGGCCCGCTGCCGCCATTCCGGCGGCGGACACGAGGAGACACGAATCGAGTGATCATCGCGGTTGGCAGTGGAAAGGGCGGCACCGGCAAGACCACCGTAGCCACCAGCCTGGCGTTGTCCGTCGTCGCCCCCGAGGCCGGCTCTGCCGGGTTGGCTGACAGCCCGGACCGGTTGCTCTTCCTCGATTGCGACGTCGAGGTGCCCAATGCTGCGCTATTCCTCAAGCCGGTACTGGACGGGTCCGAGGCCGTCGGCATACCTATCCCCGAGGTTGACCTGGACGTCTGCACCTTCTGCGGCCGGTGCGCCGAGGTGTGCGTCTGGCATGCCATCACAGTGGTTGGTCGCCGGGTCCTGGTATTCCCGGACCTGTGCCACGGATGCGGTAGCTGCACACTCAACTGCCCCGAGGCGGCAATCCGCGAGGGTGACAACGTGATCGGCAGGGTGGAATCCGGCCGGGCCGGCCGGATGGTCTTCGGGCAAGGAGTCCTCGACGTCGGGCAGCCCATGGCAGTGCCTGTCATCAGACGGCTGAAGGAGAGGCACCTGGACGGCAGGGCCGATGTTCTGGCCGTGCTGGACGCGCCCTCCGGGACATCCTGTCCGCTCGTGGAGACCCTCCGCGGTGTCGACTACGTGCTACTGGTCACCGAGCCGACGCCCTTCGGGCTTCACGACCTCTGTCTGGCGATGGACGTGGCCAGGGACCAGCTGGCACTCCCCGTGGGGGTGGTGGTCAATCGCGACGGCGTCGGTGATGCATCGGTGGACGACTACTGCCACGAGGCGGGTATCCCCATTCTGCTGAGGATCCCCCTCGATCGCCGGATCGCCGAGGGTCTCTCGGAAGGCCACCCTCTGGTGCAGATCCTGCCTGAGTACATCCCCTTGTTCAGGGCACTGCTGCAGCGCATCGCCGCGGAGGTGGCCCGGTGAGACAGCTGGTGCTCCTGAGCGGGAAGGGCGGGACGGGCAAGACCTCCGTGACCGCGGCCATAGCCCATCTGGCATCCGCTGAGGCATCGGTCGTGATAGCCGATGCAGATGTGGATGGGGCCAATCTGGAATTGGTGCTCGATCCGCGATTGGTCGAGAGCCACCCCTTCATGGGTGGACAGGTGGCGGTGATCGACCCACTCCGCTGCTCGCAGTGTGGTGTGTGTGAGGAAGTCTGCCGGTTCTCGGCAGTGGTCTCCACGACTGATGAGTATCGGATCGACCCTTCGGCTTGTGAGGGATGTGCCGCCTGTCTCTACCGCTGCCCCGACCAGGCCATCCAAATGGCGGAGCGGCAGGCAGGTTTGTGGTTTCGCTCGGAGACGCGCTTCGGGCCGCTGCTGCACGCCAGGTTGTTCGCCGGCGCGGAGAACACGGGCAAGCTAGTGACCGAGATCAGGGAGCAGAGCCGCCGGGTGTGCCTGGTAATCGATCACGATCTGGTGATCGTCGATGGCCCCCCTGGGATCGGTTGTCCCAGCATCGCCGCCAGCACGGGGGTGGATTTGGCTCTTCTGGTCACTGAGCCAACCGCCTCCGGAATCCACGACCTGCGGCGGGCGCTGGCCATGTTGGAGTATTTCCGGGTTCCTGCCCTGGTCCTCATCAACAAGGCCGACATCAACCCGCGGCAGGCACGCGCCATCGCGGCCTTCTGCCAAGAGCGCGCCGTGGACCTGGTGGGCGAGATCCCGTATGACACGGCAGTCACCGGGGCGATCGTGCACGGACAACCGGTGACCCTTGATGACCCAGAGGGGGCGGTGTCGGCGGCACTCCACGCGGTCTGGGAGAAGGTCAGGGACAGGCTGTCGTCGGGAGTATCGGCGGACATCTACAGATAGGCAGAACCCGCCGGCGTCCGCTGCCGATAGCGCGGGAGGAACCCGGGTCTTGATTCTGGACGGTTATGATCATATGCTTGTTATCGGCATGCCACGACCCCTGATTCCCCGCCAGGTCCTGCACACCCTGCCGGCCGTCACATTCACCCCCGGGCTACCCCGCCGGCGAGCCTGGGACGTGCCGGGTTGACCCTGGACGGTCTCGAGGCTTTGCGCCTGGCCGACCTGGAGGGTCTTTACCAGGAGGAAGGGGCCCGGCGCATGGGCGTCTCTCGGGCGACCTTCGCCCGGGTGTTGGCCGAGGCGAGACGGCAGGTAGCCGACGCCCTGGTCAACGGCAAAGCCCTGGCTATCTCGGGAGGGGTTGTCGATCCCCGACTGGCCGAGGCGTGGCCCTGTCCGGTGCACGGGGAGGGGAGACGGAGAGGTCGGGGTTGCCGCTGTGATGCGGACGTCGAGGCGCCCCCTCGACGCCGCTACCGGTCCGGGTGGGAGAGTCCGCCTACCCGGTGAGAGGAGGAGTCATGCCCGGATTGGATCGAACTGGCCCGCTTGGTCGCGGGCCCAGGACCGGTTGGGTACTGGGCCGCTGCCGGTCCCGCGCCGACCAGGAACCCGAAGTCCCACCCCCAGACGACGACTTGCCCCCGGCGCGGTTCTGGCGTCGCGAGGGCAGAGGCGGTTGGGGTTGGCGGTGGCGGGGCGGGGGTGGTCGCGGCTTCGGATGGAGGGGGCGCGACTAAGCCCCCGGCAAGGGCAAGGGTCGGGCTCGTGTGTCGCGGTGTCGTCGATCCCGTGATGTCGGAGGGTATGTCAATAGCGCAACACCGCCGCGACGACCGTGTTCACGCCCAGCGCATCCGGGTCGGTGACGATGACCTCGCCGTTGTGCGCCAATGTCTCGAACACCGCACGGTCGACCAGATCCTCATTGCTGATCGATCGCGCTTGTGCCACCGAGACGTTGCCGTGCTCGTCGATGCGCCCCCACATGGGGGCACCGTCGGCGACGAACAGTTGCGCAACGCGGCCATCCCGTGCAGCAGCGAGGACTTCGAGGATGGTGTCGGCGGTGTTTCCGGTACCCACCGCGCTCTGGTATCGAGCGATCGCCGCGGCGATTGTCGCCGCGATCTGCGGTTGCACGATCTGCCACGCAGCCCGGTGCAGTTCGGCCACCGAACGGTGCTCGGCGTTGCCGGCGATGGCCTCGTTGGCAACGTTCGGGTACCTGGTCACCGAGCGGTAGATCGGCAGGTAGGACTCGATGCATGCCAGCACCAAAGGGTCGCGTGCGTCGCCCAGCGCGTCGATGACACCACGGTCGACAGCCCGTAGGAAACGCTCGATCGCGTCCCTCTCGACCTCACCGCCCATGCCGTGTCCGTGGAACGCCACGTCGCCGCCACCGACCGAATGCGATTGGAGCTGACGTTCGGGGTCCTCGAACTCGAGTGCGGCATCCATCGACTCGGGGATCGACGCGGCATCGAGCCGGGTCATCGTGTACCTGGTCGCTTCGAAGAGCTGCACCGAGTTCTGGGAGACCGCCAATACGAAGCATCGGTCGTCGCCGGACACCGAAGCGAGCAGCGGGCGGACCCGGAACGATCCGGCCACCGTCACCTCCTCCGCCAACGCCAGCGGAATCCGGAAGCTTTCGAACCGGCCCGGTCCGCTGAACACCGCCAGGCCGTCGGATTGGTGCTGCCAGAACGTCGCGTCGTCGACTAGCGAAGACACAGGCGTGAGGATCTCGTCGATGATCTGGCGTTCGGTGCCGGCATCGGCCAACTCCGATTTGGCAGCCTTGACGAGGTTGCGCAATCGCAACGGATCCTGGGTCGTGGTCTCGGGCCCGAAGCGATGTGTGGACAAGAACAACGAAACGCACGGTCCGTGAACGGAACCCAGCGATGCCACATCATTCATCGAAACCGGATCGATTGAAGCGATCACCTGCTCCGTCTTCATGCTCCAGACCTTATCAGCCCATTGATTCGCCTGGAGCTGCCGCCATTCGTTGACACCTGACCGCTGAGATCCTTGGGGGTCTTGGGGAGGGTCAAACATGCCGTCACGTCCGCGGCCGTGCTTGGGTTCACGATGCGAGCCGGAACCCGAACCTGGGGCTGCGGCAGCTTCTGAGAATCTACCGACGCACCGACTATTTGGGGTCTTTCCCGTTCGTTGATCACATCCTTCCCGTGGAACCCGCAGTCGCGGATGAACCCGATGACGGGCTGTCGAAGGAACTCCAAGCGCAGCTGGCTGGCAATGCCCCCTCGTTCCGCTGCCTCTACCTCGCCGCTCCGGAGGTTCTCGACCTGGAGCGTCTCGAGGGATTCGTGTTCTCGAGCGAGAGGGGCGGGAGGAAGACGGCCCATGCCGATCTCAGACTTGGCGACTATCTCGACACCCGACGAGATCGGTCGACTGGGCTCGACGTCCGCATCGTGAAGCATGACAGGGTTCTCCTGAGGCACGAGGGCGAAGTCGATCGCCGTCTGGGCACGGTATATCGCTGTCTCATCGCAGAAGTGGATGGAGACGCCACATACCAACTCGTCGACGGTCGGTGGTACGAGATTGACCATTCGTTCGTCACTCAGATCCACGAGACTGTTTCGAGTATCCCGGCGGCAGCCATCGCCTTCCCGGATCACGCCGACGGAGACGAGGAGAAGGACTACAACTCGCGAGCCGCTCGAATCCTCGGTGGTCTTCTCATGGATCGGAAGACAGCCTCACTCGGAGGAGGCTCAAACAAAGTTGAGGTCTGCGATATCGCACTTACCGACCGCACGCTCGTGCATGCCAAGAAGCGATCCTCCTCCAGTACTCTCAGCCACCTCTGGTCGCAGGGCACGGTTGCGATGGAGGCTCTTCTCGGAGACGGCGGTTTTCGCACCGCTGTTCGGGCGAAGGTGCATGAGCTTGATCCAGCTTTCGAGGAGATCGCCGCCGACGGCTTAGCGGGCACCGACTATCAAGTGGTGTATCTCGTGATCGGTGTCAAGGCCGATCAGCCTGTGTGGCGGTCGCTGCCCTTCTTCAGCCAGATCGCTCTCACTCAAGCAGCGAGGACCCTGAGCAGCATGGGCGTGCATGTCGCTCTCGCTGGTGTGCCTTCGGTCTGACAGGTGCCCTGCATCGGTGTCGGGCGTCGGCTCCAGCCGAGATCGGGGCGTCGCTCGAGGGCGGAGCCGAGCGAGGGTGGCATGGTGGCGAGGAACGACAGCGGGGGCCTACTCCACCTCGCCGCACCCACGCGACCTGCCGGTACTGTATCGAATCTAAAGATTCTGGTTAGTATCGGTACATGACTGATGTGGCAGCCTCGCTTGGACCGCGCGAGTTGGCCGACTGGTTGTTGGCTCGTGGTCGGCATTGGGTGACCACGACCGAGGCCGCTGAGCTACTGGGAATTCCGGAGCACCACGTGGCACCGTCGTTGGCGCAGTCGCGGCGGCGCGGGTATCTGTTCAGCCCAACGACGGGTTTGTATGTTGCCATCCCGCCCGAGTTCCGCTCCTGGGGCGCCGTCCCGGCGGCTCACTTCGTGGATCCAATGATGCGCCATCTCGGCCACGACTACTACGTCTGCCTCCTATCGGCGGCCGAGATCCACGGGTCCGCCCATCAGCGTCCTCAAGTCTTTCAAGTGATGACGCCGGCAAGGCTCCGTGACCGGGCATTCGGGCGGGTCCGGATCGAATTCATCACCTCCGTGCATACGTCGGATCGTCCAGCCGACGTCGTCAACACCCCAACCGGCACGATGCGTGTTTCCACTCGGGAAGCGACGGTGCTCGATCTCGTGTCTTTCCCTCAGGAGAGTGGGGCCTTGTTCAACGTGGCAACCATCATCGGAGACATGCTGATCGAGGACGCTGTCGATGTCGGTCGTCTCGCCGAGGCCGCAGCCGGCTACCCGGCGTCGATCGTTCAACGCACCGGATGGATCCTCGACTACATGGCCGAGCGAGTCGACGTGGAAGTCGACACCGAACCGCTGGTGCCCCTTGCCTCCTCACGAGCCACGCCCACTCCGCTGGACCCCGGCTACGGACGATCCGGGTCCCTCGATCGGCGCTGGAATGTGCTCGTCGCCGAGTATCCGGACGAAGAGTCGTCGTGATCCCCCAAGCGGCCATCACCGGATGGGGCCGCACCGTGCCGTGGCCGACGGTGGAGCAGATCGAGCAGGACCTGCTGCTCTCCCGGCTCATCGTCGAGATAGCCAACGACGACTACCTTGGCGACGAGCTGGTGTTCCGGGCCGGCACCTGTTTGCACAAGCTCCATGCACCTGAACCGCTCCGCTACAGCGAGGACCTCGACTACGTCCGCAGCACCAGCGGCGGGATCAGGGAACTCACCCGAGCCGTGACCCAGATCGGTGAGCGACTCGGCATGGACGTGGGGACGAGGCTTTCCGAGCACCCCAAGGTGTTCCTGCGCGCCCCCTACGAGACGGGTGGAGGCCAGATGCGGGTCAAGATTGAGGTCAACACCTTCGAGCGCTCGCCGGCGCACCCGCCCATCAGGATCCCCTTCCACGTGGAATCCTCCTGGTTCACCGGTAGCACCGATGTGCTCACGTTCACCCTCGACGAGGTCGTGGCCACGAAGATCCGAGCCCTGTTCCAGCGATCGAAGGGACGCGACCTCTTTGACCTTTGGCTGGCTCTCACCCAGCTCGGCGTAACACCGTCCTCGATCGTCGAGGCTTTCGCTCCGTACCGCCCCGACGGGTACACCAGACGCCGTGCCGAGATGAACCTGCGCGAGAAGGTGAAGCGATCGGCGTTCCGCGAAGACATCCGCCCGCTGGTGACGACCTGGCCGGAGGGTTACGACATCGACGTCGCGACTGAGTTCGTGGTCGCCGATGTGCTCGCCCTCATCAAGTAGGCGAGCACCCGATTCTTCCTGGAGGATCTTGAAGAACACGTCGTCCAGCGTGGCCGTCTGCCGGGAGAACCCGGTCGGCTCGATCCCGCCGATGATCTCGGCCACCATCAGCCCGGCATTGAGGGCGAGCACCCACCCGAGGAGGCGACCGTTTCGGACCCGACGGTCCGCAACGGCAGGCTGCGCCGAGGCGGGTGTCCCGACATCGGGAGGGGAGTGGCGGAATGGTGTGCCAGTCACGTCAGCACATCCCAGATCATCTTGACGGCGATCACCCACAGGATGATGGCGACCACTGTTTTGAGACCCCCGGCGGTCAGCCGGGTGGTGGCGAATCGGGAGGCGACCAGCACCCCGGCTGCGGCCGCCGTTGCGGTGACCACGGCGAAGGTGACGTCGAGGCTCCCCAGTGTGGCCCGGGAGGCAAACCCTGAGATTGATGAGGCCAGCGCCACCAGCGCGGTGGTCCCAGTGGCTGTCTTGGAGTCGAGCCCGATGCCGTGCAACACCGGAAGCACAAAGACCCCACCGCCGACACCGAGCAACCCGGCCAGGAACCCGACTCCGCCGCCGACCGCGGTCCCCGCCCCGATCTCGACGGGCCGGGACACCACCCACGTTCGCTCCGGGCGCCGGTAGAAGAGCATCAGCGCTCCCGAGACGACGAGGAACCCGGCGAACAGGGCCAGGAGCAGGTTCCGTTCGACTGCGTGGGACACTCCGGCGCCCAGCGGTGCCAATGCGGTGGCCGCGACCAGGATCGGGATCCCGAGCCGTAGATTCACGGTCTTGGCTCGCAGGTGGCTGGGGGTGGTGATCCCGAGCGCCACCACGTTGAGCAACAATCCGGTGGAGATCGCTTCGGGCAGCGGGGTGCCGGTGTAGTAGAACAATGGGATGTATAGCGTCGCGGCGCCCAGTCCGGCCAGCGACATGACACCGAACCCGAAGAACACCGCCACCGCTGCCACTGCGAGATTCACCGACCAGCCCTTTCTACACCCCGTAGCGTAGAGGGCTTCCACCAGCGGCAGAATGCCGGCGGCGTTGGAGTAGAGGGGGATCCCGAGACCCACCGCCACCGGTACTGCTAGGGGGTTGTCGGGTCCGGCGTACTCCACGAAGAACCCCTCCGGGACCCAGCCATGGATGACGGCTCCGATCCCTATCCCCACCAAAAAGGGTAGGGCCAGATCATTCCGATGATGGTGCGGACTTCTTCACGGGCGATAGCGAAACGGTCTGCCCAGCTCAAAGAAGTAGACATGTCCACCGGTTGGCCTCCAAGGGTCGTCTCGAAGACGAAGGGTTCCACCCACCGTTCGAGGCGGAGACGACCGATCACCCACCCGGCCACGATCGCCACCGCCAGGCCAGCAGTCACATAGAGGGCGGCGATCTTCCAACCGAACAGCCCGTACAGCAACACGATGGCGACTTCGTTGACCATCGGGCTGGCGAGCACCGCAAGGGATTATCGCTTGTGGCAGGCGGTTTGGCGCGTCGATGTCCTCGGATGCCGGGCCCGTCATCGTGGCGACGGTTGCGACCCTACTGGCCTGCGGTGGCAGGCTCGCTCCGGCGGTAGATGCTCAGTGCAAGGGTGTAGGACACGACCAGGATGCCGAGGATCCAGGCCAGGGCGATCCAGATCTCGTTGCCCGCGGTGCCGTCTGTCAGCAGGGAGCGCATGGTCTCGATGATCGGAGTCATCGGCTGGTGTTGGGCGAAGCCCCGCAACAACGGTGTCATCGAGGCAGTCGGCACGAACGACGGGCTGATGAAGATCAGGAGCAGCAGGATGTAGGAGAAGGCGCCGGCGCCTTCGACCGAACTGGCGAGCAGGCCGAAGAACATCGCCATCCATGTGGTGGCGAGCGCGAACAACACCAGTAGGCCGCTGAACCACAGCCACCCCACTTCTGGCTACCCGACGGCTCCGGAAGCTGCCATGTCGAGGGCGATGAGGCGGTTGATCTCGCCAGCGCAAGCCAGTGGGAGCTGACGAACGATGGGTTCGATGAACCCGGCGATCAGCATCGCTGTTGCTTCATCCTCGGTGAGTCCGCGGGTCTGCATGTAGAACAGCTGGTCTTCGTTGATCCGTGAGACGGTTGCTTCGTGTCCGATGCGCGCTTCGGATTCTTCGACCTCAACGGTGGGGTACGTGTCGGCACGAGAGATCGGGTCGAGGATGAGCGAATCGCAGCGAACGAACGAGCGGGACTGCCTGGCGCCGCGTTCGACGTGCACGACACCTCGATATCCGGCCCGCCCGCCGTCGCGACAGATTGCCTTCGACGTCACCAACGAGGTGGTGGACGAAGCGAGGTGGAACATCTTGGCTCCGGTGTCCTGGTACTGACCTCGACCCGCGTAGCCGATAGAGAGGACTTCCCCGTGAGCGCCGGGGCCGATGAGCATCACCGACGGGTAGTTCATGGTGAGGCGCGCACCGATGTTGCCATCGATCCACTCCATGGTGGCGTTCTCGTGGGCGACCGCTCGTTTCGTAACGAGGTTGTAGACGCTCTTCGACCAGTTCTGTAGACCGGTGACGCGACACCGGGCTCCGCCCTTGACCACGACCTCAATCACGCCAGCGTGAAGCGACGCCGAGGACCATGCCGCGGCCGAGCAACTATCGATGTAGTGAACGAAGCCTTCTTCTTCGACCACCACGAGCGTCCGCTCGAATTGTCCGAGCTTCTCGGCGTTGACGCGGAAGTAGGCCTGCAAAGGACGCTCAACGTGCACACCGGCCGGCACGTAGAGGAACGATCCTCCCGACCACACGGCCGAATTGAGCGCAGCGAACTTGTTGTCGTCGAACGGAACCACCGTGCCTAGGTAGCGCCCGACCAGATCCCAGTGCTCGCGCACTGCGGTGTCCATGTCGGTGAAGATCACACCGAGACGATCCAGTTTGGCTCGATTGCGGTGATACACGACCTCGGAATCGTATTGCGCACTGATCCCGCCCAGGACCGACTCCTCAGCCTGTGGAATGTCAAGACGCTGGAAGGTGCCCTTGATGGCAATGGGGACCTCGTCCCAGTCCCGCACGCTGGCGGGGGTGGCGCGCATGTAGTAGCTGAGATCGTCGAAATCGATGTGGTCCAGCTCCCCGCTCCCGCCCCACGACGGCATCGGCATCCGCTGGAACGTTTGGAGGGCGGTCAGGCGTCGTTGCAGGACACCTGCCGGTTCACCCTTGCGCATGGAGATGTCGCGGACGTGCTGCTCGTTGAGGCCCCGGTCGGCGACGTACACGTAGTCGATCTCGTCATGCCAACCCAGCCCGTAGGTTCCCGCACTCGAAGATGTATCGACCATGGCGTTTCACACCCTCCTTTCTAAACACTATCAAGATGATGGAAACTTGGGCAGAGGCCTGTATCCCTATCTCTCAACACGCTCGGAACCTGAACGGCGAGACCGGAACCTCTGGTCGAATCCTGCTCATGAGGGATCGGATCTCGCTCACCGTCGTTGCTGCTGCCGCCTGATCGTTGGTGCGCCCTCGAGGGGGTCAGTCTTCGTTGATCGCCCGTTTGGGTGGGGCAGCGAAGCGTCGTACGTAGAACGTCTCGTTCCGGTAGGTGGTTTCGATGAGGCCGCCGTCGGTGATGAGATCCTCGACGACGTCCCATCCGGCACCGGCGCCATCGAGCAGTTCATGCACGGCTGAGGAGCGCATCGGATGCACCGCGATGACGCTGAGGAGATCCGCGCGAGGGTCGCCGCTGGAAGCGAACTCGTCACCCTCGTATCCGACGAGATACTCGACGTGCGGCACGTGCTCAGCGAGCACGTGATAGGCGCGGTTCACCGTCTGCTCATCCGGCGCGGTGATTGCCGCATACGGGGTGGGGCGCGTAGGGATTGAGAGGTAGGCCTTGGTGAAGCCGGTGTTGTACAGGAACTCGCCGATGGATTTCACCGACTCGACATCGTCGTTGATCCCGGCGACAAGCATGGTTTCTGAGACGAGGTCACCGTTGAACGACGCGACGAACCGGGCGATCCCCTCACGAACAGTGCCGAAGTCGAGATCGGGGTGCGGCCGATTCACATGCCGCCAGACCGCGTTTTCGGCGGCGTCGACCTTGACGGAGACCCAGTCGGCGTCGTCGAGGCCTTCCCTGACGTCGTCTCGCCACAGCATCGAGCCGTTGGTGATGACGGCGATGTCGATTCCAAGGGGGCGGAGCAGCCGGATGGTCTCACCGAGGCCGACATCGAGGGTCGGTTCGCCGTCTGGAACGAATGTGAGGAAGTCGATGTCCTCACCGCGATTCTTGACCTGTGCGACGTGAGCCGCTACCTCGTCGGCGACGCGCTGCGGTTCGTAGAAGGATCGGATGTTGATGGCCCGATCGAGTGTGGGTCCTACCTGGCAGTACACGCAGGCGAACGAGCAGATCTTGGGCGGGATGTTGTTGATTCCGATACTGCGCCCGAGACGACGTGATGGCACCGGACCAAAGACCAATGGCGGAGGCTCCGCCATGTCCTGTGGCGTCATGCGACCCGACCGATCCAAGCTGCGAGATCACCGATGACCTCGTCCCGGTTCGTCTCGTTGAGAACCTCGTGCCGTCCCCCATCGTAGAGGTGGACGGTGAGGTCGCCGGTCGGCATGTCGCGAACAGCCTGAAGCGATCGCTCGTAGGGGACGAAGGGGTCGGCCGTGCCGTGGAGCAGCAGGACCGGGATCGTGAGCCGGTCGAGGTCCTGGGCGAAAGCGTCGAGCGCCGCGACCTCGGCGACGAGTAGGGGTCTCTTGTACTGGCCGTGGTAGACCAGCGGATCGGAGGCATAGGACGCACCGGTTTCGGGGTCTCGGGAGATGGCGTCGGGGTCGAACGGGACGTACGGCATTTCGGGGGCGGCGAGCACGTCGCGGGCCCATTGCCAGTCGCCGACCACGGCCCCGCAGAACGCCACGCCGGCGACTTCGTCCGGCCAACGCTGAGCGTACCGCCCCGACAGGAGACCGCCCATCGAGTGCCCGACGAGGACGAGCGGGAGATCCGGGTAGTCGCTGCGGGCGATACCAGAGAGGGTGTGGAGGTCTTCGACCGCGTGTTCGAAATCGCTGATTACGGCTCGCTCCCCGTCGGACCGCCCGTGGCCGATGTGGTCGTCGGCATACACGACAGCGCCGTCGCCGGTGAGGGCTGTCGCGACGTGTCCGTAGCGGCCGCCGTGTTCGGCGTACCCGTGGACGATCTGGACGATACGTTGCGGTTCACCCGTCGGGTTCCACCTTCGGTAGAAGACCCGGCCTTCGCTACCTGCGAACGTCGCCTCAATCATCGATCCGCTCCTGTCGACGACTCCAGCATACGTTCGTTGGGTCCCCGCGAAACCGGGCACGGTTCACGGAAATGCCGAGGGTCAGGAACGCCTATACGCGACGGACTCTCATCTATATGATTGGTCACAGCCGTCACCCGCACCCAACGCGAGGAGGCGCGGTGCAGCTGACGCATCTCCGGTCGTACGCCCGGCCGACCGATCTTGATTCCGCGGTCGACCTCCTGCGTGAAGGCGGTCGCGGCACGCGACTCATGGCGGGCGGTTCTGATCTCGTCCTCTCCGGCTCGAACGAGATCACCGGACTCGTCGACCTCGGGGGCCTGGGCCTCGACTACGTCGAGGAACGAGATGGGGCCGTCGCGATCGGGGCCATGACCACGCTCACCGACCTGCTCGAATCCCCGGCCGCTGCGGCATACCTCGATGGCGTCGTCCCCGAGATGCTGCGACGGGTGGGATCGCCACTGCTGCGCAACGTGGCGACCGTCGGCGGCAATCTCGTCCGCAAGCAGCCCTGGTCGGACGTCATTCCGCTGTTCAGGGCACTGGGGGCGTCGTTCACGCTCTTCGACGGAGAGGAACGAACGGGGTCCATCAACGACCTGTACGCCGAGGCCGCACACTTGAAGGGATCGATCCTCACCGAAGTGGTTCTTCCCCGCCAACCCGCCGGGGTCGCCGGCGCGTTCTGGAAATTCACCCGCTCGGCGGTGGACGTCGCGGCTCTCAACTGTGCCGCGTTGATCCAGACTGAAAACGGCACGTGCATCCGGGCCAGGATCTTCGTCGGCGCTACGCCGCGCCTTGCAGCGGCTGTGCCATCCGCCGAGGCCGCCCTCGTCGGCACCGACCTCTCCACTGCCGCCGTCGCCGCTGCCGCCCGGGCCGCCGCCGATGACGTGTCGACCGGTGACGATCTGCGTGCCACGGCCGCCTATCGGACACGGCTCGTCCCTGTGGGGGTCACCCGCTGTCTCGAAGACGCGAAGCGCCGACTCGAGGGGGCGACACCGTGAAGCAGATGATCGCGATCACGATAAATGGCGCCCGATGCTCGGTCGAGACCGAACTCGGAGAGACCCTCCTCGAGGTGCTGCGCAGGGAAGGATTGAAGAGCGTCAAGCTCGGATGCGATACCGGCGACTGCGGTGCCTGCGCCGTGCTTCTCGACGGGAGCGCCGTGGACTCATGCATGGTGTTGGCCGCTACCGCCGAGGGGAAGGAGGTCGTCACCGTGGAGGGCCTCGAACACGACGGGCACCTCCATCTCATGCAACAGGCAATGGTCGATGCGGGAGGGGTGCAATGTGGGTTCTGCACTCCCGGCATCCTGATGTCCGGGATCGGTTTGTTGTCCCGCAATCCCGATCCGTCCGAGGACGAGGTCAAAGAAGCGATGGCCGGGAACCTCTGCCGGTGTACCGGATACGTCAAGCAGGTGGATGCCGTCCTGGCGGCCGCGCGGCTCCAGGCAGGAGAGACCGATGCGTGATCAAGCTGTTCCAAGTTTCGAGGTTGTTGGACGCAGCGAGCCCAAGGTCGACGCGTACGCCCTGGTGACTGGGAAGCCGGTCTTCGTCGAGGACGTCGATGTCGCTGGATCGCTTCACATCGCGTTCCTCACCAGCTCGCACGCCCACGCCCACATCGTTGAGATCGATACCTCACGGGCCGAGGCGCTGCCCGGTGTGGTCCTCGTCCTCACCCACGAGAACACGCCCGCTCGGCGGTACACGACCGCTGGACAGGGATACCCAGAACCATCCCCATACGACGCCCGCATGTTCGACACAACGGTCCGTTTCGTCGGAGACCGGGTCGCCGCGGTGGCGGCCGAGACCCGCGTGATCGCTCACGCGGCGGTGCGACTCATCGACGTCCGCTACGAGATGCTTCCCAGCGTTCTCAGCATCGATGCGGCCCTTTCCGCCGACGCTCCGGTCATCCACGGCGAGGACGACGCAACCGGCATCCACGACGCGGCCCGCAACATCGTGTGCGTCGTCAAAGCCGATGTGGGGGACATCGAGGTCGGATTCGCCGGCTCCGCCGCCGTGGTTGAGACCGTGTGCGAAACCCAGTACGCCCAGCATGCCCCGATCGAGCCGCACGTCGTGCGGGGATACCTCGACAACGACCGTCGCCTCGTGCTCGTCACCAGCACCCAGGTCCCGTTCCATGCCCGCCGCATCGTCTCCCGGGTCCTCGACCTGCCGCTCTATCGAGTGCGAGTGATCAAACCGCGGATCGGAGGCGGTTTCGGGGTGAAACAAGAGGTCCTGCTCGAGGACGTCGTCGGATTGGTCACGATGCGCACGGGACGTCCGTCACTCGCGGTCCTGTCGCGACCCGAGGAGTTCTACGCCTCACGAACGCGACACCCGATGCGCGTCCGGGTGAAGCTAGGCGCCGACAACGATGGGGTTCTCAACGCCGTCGATATGGAGGTGATCTCCAACACCGGCGCCTACGGCAGCCACGCCCTAACCGTGATGTCGAATGCCGGATCCAAGACGCTGCCCTTGTACAACAAGGCGCCGAACGTGCGCTTCGACGGCAAGACCGTGTACACGAACATGCCGGTCGGCGGCGCGTACCGCGGCTACGGCGCCACCCAGGGGTACTTCGCGCTCGAGACTGCCATGGACGAACTGGCCGAGGCGCTCGCCATGGACCCGATCGAGCTGCGACGCCGCAACCACATTCGGGTGGGAGAAACGTCGCCGATCTTCGCAGCGATCGGTGAGGGCAAGGAGGGCGTCGAACAGACAGTCAAGAGCTGCGAACTAGAGCGGTGCATCGAAATCGGGGCGGAGCGGATCGGATGGGAGGCCAAACATGGGGCTCGTTGGCGCGACGGGTCGTGGGTGCACGGAGTCGGGATGTCCATCCACATGCAGGGATCAGGCATTGCCGATGTCGACATGGCGGCCGCGACCATCAAGATGAACGACGACGGGTCGTTCAACCTCCTGATCGGAGCGACCGATCTCGGCACCGGGTCGGACACGATCCTCGGCCAGATCGCCGCAGAGGTGCTCGGCGTCCCGCTCGCGAAAATCATCGTGTATTCCTCGGACACGGACATGACACCATTCGACACTGGCGCCTACGCGTCGTCGACAACATACGTGTCGGGCAACGCCGTCCGGCTCGTCGCCGAACAGGTCCGGGACCAGATCCTCGAAGTGGCATCGTCGATGCTCGAAGAGGAGGCGGCGAAGCTCCGGATCGGATCCGAGCGCGTTGCCGCCCCGACGGGTGAGAGCGTCACACTCGAGGATGTCGGGCTTAGGACCCTCTATGCGACCGACCAGGTCCAGATCGGGGCGACCGCGTCGTTCGTCGGGGCGGAATCGCCGCCGCCGTTCCTTGCGAGCTTCGCTGAGGTTGCCGTCGACATGGAGACGGGCCAGGTGAAGATCATCGACTACGTGGCGGTGGCCGACTGCGGCGTGGCGATCAACCCCGCTGCCGCCGAAGGTCAGCTCGAAGGGGCGGTCGCCAACGGCATCGGATACGCGTTAACCGAGGAGATGCTGATCAGCGACCACGGACGGGTACGCAACCCGACGTTCTTCGACTACAAGATCCCGGCGGCACCCGACCTGCCGCGCATCCAGGCGATCCTCGTTGACTCATACGAACCCACCGGACCAATGGGCGCCAAGTCGATCGCCGAGATCGGAATCAACGCACCCATTCCCACGATCGCCAACGCCATCTACGACGCGGTCGGGGTACGCCTCCGCACGACGCCATTCACACCCGAGCGTGTGCTTGATGCCCTCGAGGAGATCCGGCAGAATCGGTAGTCAGGGTCGGCAGAGCGGTGACTGGTCGGCACCGCTCCGGCCCGTCGCACGCTTCATCTCAGTGCCAAACATTCGGCAAGTACGCCCCGAGCCTCCGGCATCAGGCCGATGGTCCCTCGCTAGGTATCCTCGAACGGCACGGCGGTCACCTCGTCCCCAAACCCCCACATCTGGGTTGGCCGCTTCGCCGAGATGCTGTGGCGAAGGGGCCGGGGCCACCAGGCCGCAACCGGTTCGTCAGGACTAGCCCACCGTTGCCGCCGACGGGACGAGTCCGGATTCATCGGAACCTCCGGGTGTCAATCGGTCCGGGTTTGTCGGACTGTTTCGTGGGAGTCCGACCGTGTCGGTCGGGCTCGTTGGACGGTAGTTGTTGGTTTCATATTCGGCAGGTGGGATGTCTCTGATGGGTTCGAGGATTCTGCTGGGACCGTCCACGTGGTTTGGCCCCACGGTGATTGCCTGGTTTGGCCCCAGTTCCGGCGGTGCTTGGTTGGGTCAGGTTCGGCGGTATAGGGATTCCAGATGGATCAGGTAGGCGGCTGCTGCTGCGGCGTTGTGCTTCCGCCAGAGTTCGACGGGGTCCGTGCTCTCGGCGGCGGGATTCTCGAGGGCGGTCAGCGTCTCGTGAAGGGCGGCCCGCTGCTCCTCGACCAGTGGGAGGGGCGACATGCCGGACCGGTGGAGGAGCACGAGTTTGAGGAGGAACTCGATGCGAAGGTCTCGGACGTGTTCCACCGGCTGCGTGAGCCAGGACATCAGGTGTCGTCTGCCGCGGGAGGTGATGCGGTGGATGACCCGTTGTGGCCCGGCGTCTCCAGGTTCGACGCTCACCGGTTCGGCGAGTCCGGCTTCGACGAGACGGCCGAGTGCCCGGTACACGAGGGGTTGTCGAACGGTGAGTATCTGGCCCACGGGGCCGTCGGCTTCCAGGTCCTTTGCGATGGCGAAACCGTGGGACGGGCCTTCGGCGAGGAGACCGAGTACGACGTATTCGGTTTTTGATAGTTGTGTGGGCTTCATGGGAAATCCCGTAGGAGAGTACATCTCGGCACGCCGATTCCCGTGACCGCAGGGCCCCGCCTCGATCGACGCCTATACTCCCAATGAGAGTACTTTTCGTCTTGGGGCTAACGAGACGGCGGCGTTCGACATGCGCCGCCCGTTCGGCCGCCCCAGAGGAATCGGGGGAGTGATGCAACCCAGAGGAGTCGGTCGGCGTCTCGCAGCGGGTGCACTCGCTGCCGTGCTCGTAACGGCGGCGTCTGCATGCGGCGACGATCCGTCCGACCAGACCGGATCGGAGGTCACCGTCGTCGACGCCCTCGGTCGAACGGTGGTCCTGCCCGAGGTGCCGGGCCGAGTCACCGTCGCCGGACGAGCCGCTTTCATGATCTTCAACGCCGTGTACCTCTTCCCCGGCGGCAGTGACCGGCTCGCCGGCCTTGAGATCGGTAGGGAGTCGGACCGGGCCTTCGCTGAACTCGTTGATCCGGATCTTGCCGACAAGACCATCCTCGGGAAGAATGTCGGGTCGGAAGAGATCGCCGGCACGGATCCCGACCTCGTCATCCTGAAGTCCTACATGGCGAACGATCTGGGCGCTCCACTCGAGCAGTTGGGCATCCCCGTGCTCTATCTGGACCTGGAAACCCCTGAGCAGTACGAGCGCGACATCGACGTGCTGGGCACCGTCCTCTGCGAACCGGACCGGGCGGCCGAGGTCCTGTCGTTCTATCGGGATCGAGTCCGTCGGATCACCTCAGCGACCGATGAGTTGGCCGACGACGCTCGGCCGACCGTTCTGGTCCTCCAGCACGACGCCAGCGAGGGCACGGCGATCTTCGACGTGCCTCCCGCCTCCTGGCTGCAGACGACAATGGTGACACTCGCCGGTGGCAGACCCGTGTGGACCGATGAGGCTGGCGGGGACGGCTGGACGCGGGTGGGTTTCGAACAGATCGCCGCCTGGGACCCCGATCAGATCTACATCATCTCCTACACCGCTGACTCCGAGGCCGTGGTGGAGGGCCTGCAGGCCGATCCGGCGTGGCAGGCACTCGGCGCCGTCGGGGCCGGCAGCATCTACGGATGGCCGGGCGACTACAGCAGTTGGGACCAACCCGACTCCCGCTGGATTCTCGGACTCACCTGGCTCTTCACCAAGGTGCAGCCCGATCTGGGCAGCGACGTCGACATCATGGGCGAAATCGAGGCCTTCTTCACCGGCCTGTATCGGCTCTCCCCGGCCGAGGTGGAGTCGGATGTCGTACCGGCCCTCTTCGGGAGCCTGCCATAGCGATGCCACCCGACCAGATCCCGCAGCGACCATCCGCGGTCCGGACGCTGTGGCCCCTGGGGGTGGCACTGCTGATGGTGGCCGTGCTCTCCCTATTCGCGGGGCGATACCCTGCACCGTTCTGGACTCCTCCCCGCTTGCTGTGGGAGGACGACCTCGCCGCACGGGTCGTATGGTCGCTGCGCCTCCCCCGAGTTATGGCAGCGATGCTGCTGGGAATGAGCCTCTCCGGCGCAGGGATCGTCCTCCAGACCGTCTTCCGCAACCCGCTCGTCGAGCCCGGATTCCTGGGCGTAACGCAGGGGGCTGCGTTCGGTGCCGCCCTCGCCATCCTGGGCCTCGGTGCAGATGCTTCACCACTCGCCGTCGAAGCCTCAGCGATGCTGCTCTCCCTCGCCGGCCTAGCGCTCTCCTACACGGTGGCGCGGCGATTCCACTTCGGAGGCTGGGTGCTACGCCTCGTGCTCGGCGGCATAGCTGTGTCGGCCCTCTTCTCCGCCGGTGTCGGAATCATCAAGTACCTGGCGGATCCCCTGGCCGACCTGCCAGCCATCACGTTCTGGCTGCTCGGGGGCCTCTCGGGCACCACCTGGCAAACTGTCCTACACCTGCTCCCCTTCGTCCTTCCCGGTCTCGCAGTCATCGTGGTCATGCGATGGCGGCTCAACCTCCTCGGCCTCCAGGACGAGACCGCATTCTCACTCGGTACTGCCCTAAGCCGCGAACGCGGCCTGGTGCTGCTCGGTGCAGTGGCGGCCGCCGCCGCCGTCACCGCCGTCGCCGGGATCGTCGGCTGGATCGGCCTCATGGTGCCTCACCTCGCCAGGCGCGCCTACGGGGCGGATTCCCGCATCGCCGTTCCGGCTTCCCTCCTCATCGGCGGCATCTTCGCCATCGCCTGCGACGACGTGGCCCGCACCATGTTCGCCGGGGAGATTCCACTCGGAATCGTGACCTCGCTAGTGGGCGCGTTCGGCTTCGTGCTCCTCATGACTCGGGTCAAACTGTGGGTACCGAGATGACCGAGCCGCCGGTCCTGTCACTGCGCGATCTTCGTTTCGGGTACGACGCCGCCGGACCCAATGCCCTCCGCGGCCTGTCCCTCGACATTCCCGCCGGGGCTACCACCGTCGTTCTAGGCGCAAACGGCGCGGGCAAGACCACCCTGCTCCATGTGATCCTGGGACTGCTCTCACCGCAGGGTGGCGAGGTGTGGATCGCAGGACGTCGCCAGACAGATCGAACCCGGCGGGAATCGAGCCGTCTCGTTGCCATGGTGCCGCAAAACGAGCACATCCCCTTCGATCTCTCCGTGCTCGAATACGTGTTGATGGGACGCAGCCCACATATCGCCATTCTCGATATGCCGAGCCAAGCCGACTACGAGATCGCCGTGGAGAGTATCGAGGCAATGGGTCTGCAGCACCTGTCGCACCGGGCCGTACCCGAACTAAGTGGAGGAGAACGGCAGCTGGCGACGATGGCAAGGGCCCTAGCCCAGCGCGCCCCGATTCTGCTACTTGACGAACCGGCCGCTCATCTCGATCTCGGGAACACGATGCGGTTGCTTGGCCTGATCGATGTCCTCGCCAAACAGGGCAACACGGTGGTCTTCACCAGCCACGATCCCAGCGCCGCCGCGTCGGTAGCCCACACCATCGTGTTGATGCGAGACGGCCAGGTGCTCGCAACCGGTCCCACGGAATCGGTGTTCACCTCCGAGCACCTCACCCTCACCTACGGGGTCCCCGTGAGGGTGGCCACGGTGGAAGGACTGCAGGTCGTATTGCCGGGACGCATTCCGTGAGCGCCGGTTCCTCGAACAGTGCCGTGTACGTGATCACCGGCAAACGCGGCGCCGGGAAGACCACCTTCTGCCGTGTGCTCGTCGATGAGGCACGATCCCACGGTGCTCGTCTCGCCGTGGCGGGAGTGCTCTCGCCAAAGGTCTTCCGACAGGGGAGGGAATGGGCGATCGACGTGTTCGACGTGGCCTCGGGGCAGCACCGCCGACTCGCCACACGAAGAGACGACGGTGACACCCGTGACGGGCCGTCCACCACGATCCGCTGGCGATTCGACGCGGACACCCTGGCATGGGGTGACACCGTGCTGCGATCCGCGACACCGTGCGATCTACTGGTCGTAGACGAGGTGGGCACACTCGAATTCGAGCGTGGGGAGGGCTGGATTGGCGGACTGGCGGCCGTCGACTCGACGGCCTACGGCGCCGCCTTCGTCGTCGTCCGGTCCGAACTCGTCGAACGGGCGCTCGGCCGCTGGCCGGGAGCGCGAGTAGTCCACATCGACGACACGACCGACGCGGAAGCGGTCGCCCGGCGATCTGTCCTTGCTCTCTTCCCGGGAGATGGCGATCGTTGAGTCGGAATGCCAGGCAGGAGAGGAGTCGGGCCGCGCGAACGGGTCCCTTGAATCGTCACACGGTGGTCGCCGAGAAGGCGCGCCAGGGCGAGCAACGGCGACCGAGGGCCTGTCGGCCCGGCAGCCTGATGCCGCCCATGGAGCCCCTGCGCGGAGTGCTCGAGCGAGCGAATTGACCGGCCACAGCTCCCCGGGCCGCGGTAGTCCGATGAGCCCGCACTCCCGCATCGGGTCCAACCATGCCGAATCCTCCAGCCGCTCCAAGAACAGCCGCAGGTGGTGGGAGTTCATCGCGATGGACCGGAGCTCGACAAGCAGGTCGGGGGAATACGGGCGCTCGGCAAGGCGGACGAGTTGACCGACGATGTCGCTCGGGGGTGTGAAGAATCGAACGAACCATGCAACCGTCTCACGGAATAGCAGGTCCACCTCAGCATGGGGACTGTTTCCGTGGAGAATCCGCGATGCGCTGTCCCGCAGCCGTTGGTACTGCACCGTTGGGTCGCTATCACCCGAGATGGGTTCGACGCCGGATTGCTCTCGGAACCACTCCAAGAGCTTGCTGGTCATGTAGGCCTGGCGTTCCCTGTCGCTGGCGAGGTTGTCGAGGGCTGTTGCCAACTCTGCCCGGGCCGCCGGTTCGTCAGCGCCGGGTAGTCGGCTGGTGACTTTGTAGTGCTCCCACGCTTTGAGCGCAGCGGCGAACCCACCCTCGCCAGCGGGCTTACCTTTGACGGCCGAGTTCAGCGCCTCCCGTAGGTTGTACGCAGCGCTCTCCGCGTATCGGAGGTCATCTTGATCCTCGGAGCTATGGCGGAGCAGCGACTCGGCCGTTCGCAGACACCGCAAGACGCGCTCGCCCGCGTCCGGGCCGAGCTCAGGCTCGGTGCATCCGCCTGCATTCATCGACGAGGCCCTCAAGGATCACCGCGGTAGACATGCTTCGGCGCGGCCTCGAGTCTGCACCCGTCACGCGGTGCAGACCTGAGTCGGAGTCGGCCGAGATCGGCCCAGCAGGCGCTGCCTTGTGGCTTCTAGCCGTCTGCTGGGTGGGCGGGGTGAGTCGTGGTGGGCGCTGGCGGGGTCTGCCCCTCCTCCGCCTCCTCCGCCTCGGGTACCCACGAGCCCAGCACACTTCCAGCGGCGTCGTAGGCGGTGACGGAGACCTCGGCGACATCTGTGGGGGCAGGCCACCACGCAAGCCAGAATCCCTCATGCAGTGATGCCGTGGCGCTCCATTCCGGAGCCGTCACTTCGACCCGAGCGACATCGGCCGAGGACTGGCCGATGACGGCCGTCACACCAGTCTTGTCGCTCTCGATCATTGCGACACTGTCCACCCGCAACGCCCCGGCAAGCGGCTCGAGGTCCACCGCAACTCCGAACGTACCGCCGGCTCCGAACCCGTTACCGTGGTCGACCTGCATGCAGACCCCAATAGCTGTGGATGTGGGGTAGGCAATCAAGAGACCCTGGCCACGGAGGTCAGTCCAGCCGGGTTCCCCGATTCCGGGGATCTCGTCGGCAAAGAAGGAGCGGCAAAGCGGATCCGCCGCATCGACCACAGCCGGGCTCGCCTCATGCGGCTCGGGCGTCCACCCGGCCAACGCTGCCGGTTCGCTGCCAAACGGCGACCAGAGCACGAAGGCAGCCACGGCGACGCTCCCCGCGAGAACCAGGAGCCCACCACGTCGACGCTGCCGACGACCCTGCGACGTCTCGTACGCATGCTCGACCGGTCGGTCGTAGGTTGCTTCGGCGAACCGTTCCTTCAGCGCGGTGACGGTTTCATCCTGATCAGGCTTCATCTCATTGCCTCCTCTGGCTGTGATTCACCCTCCGGCGCGACAACCTCACGGAGCCGCGTCAGGGCTCGATGCAGGTGAACGGTGACCGTCTTCGGTGCGATCCCCAGCTCCCGAGCGGTGGTAGCCGTGTCCAGATCCAGAAGCACTCGCAGGGCCACCACCTCGCGCTGTCGGCGGGACAGATCGCGCAGCGCCGCCAGCAGTGTCTCGTCAAACGGCTCCGCCAGCCCGGCAGGCCGGTTGGCTTGCCCTGTGCGCCCATCAACGCTCCTACGCCACCGCCGCCACCACGACCGATGGGAATTCACCGCGACGCGTACGACCCACGCTTCTGGGTTTGGATGAGACCTGAGTCGAGGCCATCGATCGAACGCCCGGGCCATCGCCTCGGCCAGGGCGTCCTCGGCGGCGTTCTGATCTGCGATCGCCGCCAGCACCGCCCGGAAACACGGGTCCTTCGCCTGCCGATAGAAATCTTCGAAGCTCGCCGTCTGCATCTCGTCTCGCCTGTTCACCCCAACAACGCTCCGAGGCCAGAATCGGCTTACTCGATAATCGCCCATCCTCGCGGGGAAGGCCGATGCGGTGTCGTTGGCAGAATCGGCTGTGCACGCTTCCTGCTCGTCGACGGCAGCGAGGTCGAGTTCGCCTGGGCAGCCTTCGATGAGCAACAGCTCGCCGAACTCCGCAACGCCCCCGAGAATGTGATGCCCGGACGCTGGTGCCCCATCGTGGAACTGCGCGACTAGCCGGGCGTCGGTCGTATCGAAGGACTGCTCTTGGTGCGGAGTCGGTTGCGTAGCACCAGCGCAACCAGGATCCCGTTGACGATCAGCACCAGCCAGTCTGCCGACAAGGCCACCACCTCGAAACGGTCCTGGCGATCGAGGCCGTACGCCGCTGAGTAGAAGATCAGCCCGATCGCAGGAACGACGAACCCGGCTGCGAAGACCCAGCGGATTGCACGTACCATCCCGTCGGCACCGGTGACCATCCATGCCGCAAACAGGAATGACAGGCTCATGAGGAGATACCCAATCTCCTCCAATGCAATGAATAGCCCATGCGGGTTGTACATCGTCAGCAGGGCGATCCCCTCGGTCTCGCCCGCGGCCAGACTCGCAGGCACGACCGTCGACTGTGTGAAGTACGTCACCACCAGCACCGTCGCGGCCATCACAGCCAGTGCCACCGTGACCTGCCCGACGGCGTTTGCTCTCGACGCCGCCACGAGCCGCAGCGACACCATGAACAGCAGGTAGGAAATCACCAGGACGATGGCGACGTAGATCCACAGGTAATCCCGGGGGAAACGATCAACTGTTTCGAGATACGGGTAGTCGATACAGGCACCGGGACAATTCGCCCCGGCGATGGGCACCGCCACCATCCCCAATGCCAGGGCAACCGCCCCGACAACGGCCATGAACCACGACACGTGCATCGCAAGTCGGAGGTCGAGGTGGTCCGATCGCTCCCGCTTCAGCTCAGCTGCCACGAGGGCTACCTCATCGCCAGCGCCGCGGCAAGCTCTCTTCCCCACTCGCGGGCCCGGTCCAATTCGCCGTCCCGTAGCGGGCCGTACTTGCCCGACACGTAGAAGCCGGTCGGCTTGCCGATGAGCCGATAGCCAGCCGCTTCAAAGGATCGGGCGATCGTCGGTGCCGCCTTCCCAAACGGCCCGCGTGCCTCGGTGTCGAATGCAGCCGCGGCCGCACTGCCTTCGGGCAGGGAATCCAGCCAGGACGCCATCGAGGGATGGGAGAGATCAGGTGGCGCCGGCGCCGGCCCTGGATTCTTGCGGATGCTCTCTCTCATCTTGTCTGAAGACATCTTGAATGCAAACACCGGGGAGCCGGCGACGATCAAGTCTGCCCCGGCGACCATCTCCGGTGTCGCCTCCCGCGTCGACATCGCCTTCGCACCCGATCCGATACCTTCAGCGATCGCACTGGCAACCTTGGCGGTGTTTCCCCAGAGCGATTCGTAGACGACGACGGCCTTCACGATTCACCTCTCACCGAGTGCCCTCCGCCGACGGTGACGGTCGGAGGGCGACGCTACCAGAGTACTCGCAGACACGGCCGGCTTCTCGTCGCCGGTGGTCGATCCGGGAACCTCTCGCCTGGTTGTGTGGAACGGCACCGTGTCCTGATCGTGGAGGATGACGAGCGTATCGGCTCGTCGTTGTTGCGCGCGCTGGTTGGGAGCGGCTACGACGCGGTGTGGGAGCGGACCGGTGAGGGTGGGCTCGATCCCGTGGTTGGTCGTCGTCCGGATCTTGTGTTGCTTGATCTTGGGCTTCCGGATGTTGACGGCATCGAGGTGTGTGGTCGGATTCATGAGGTTGACCCGTCGATCGATGTGGTCATGTTGACGGCACGTGACGAGGAGTTGGACGTGGTGGTCGGGTTGGATGCCGGTGCCGTCGACTACGTGGCCAAGCCGTTCAAGCTTGCAGAGTTGCTCGCACGTATCAGAGCGCAGCTGCGGCGGCGCGTTCCCGGACACGATGCTCAGCTATTAGCTGACGCGGCGCGGGTTCCGTAGGGTTGCCGGCATGGATATCTCACTCTCCCAATGCTTCGTGATCGTCACCGATCCCGACCCGGCGCTGGCGTTCTACCGTGACGCCCTCGGCCTCGAGGTACGCAACGACGTCGCCCGCGGCGACTTCCGCTGGATCACGGTCGGCGCCGCCTCCCAGCCCGATGTCGCGATCGTCCTCACCAACTACCTGAACGGCAGCCCCGCCGACGTCGACGCGGTCGCCGCCCTGGTCGCCAAGGGAGCCCTCAACGGCGTCCACTTCCACGCCGACGACGTCGACGCCGCCTTCGAGCAGGTGCGCGCCGCCGGCGCCGAGATCGTGTCGGAGCCGGCCGACCAGCCGTGGGGCGCCCGGGACTTCGCGGTGCGTGACCCGTCCGGCAATCTCATCCGCATCGACCAGCCGCCCGCCGCATAGCCATGCCGCACACTGCCGACAGCCACGACCTCATCCGCGTCCAGAACGCCCGGGTGAACAACCTGAAGGGCGTCAGCGTCGAGCTGCCGAAGCGCCGCGTGACGGTGTTCACCGGGGTATCGGGATCGGGGAAGAGTTCGCTCGTGTTCGACACGATCGCGGCGGAGTCGCGGCGGCTGATCAACGAGACCTACAGCTCCTTCGTGCAGGGGTTCATGCCGACCCTGGCGCGCCCCGAGGTCGACATCCTCGAAGGGCTGACGACGGCGATCACCGTCGACCAGCGACCCATGGGCGGCGACGTCCGCTCCACGGTGGGCACCGCCACCGACGCCTTCGCCATGCTGCGGATCCTCTTCAGCAGGCTCGGCACGCCGCACATCGGCTCGCCGCAGGCGTTCTCGTTCAACGTCCCGACGCGACGGGCGAGCGGAGCGATGACGGTCGAGAAGGGCAAGGGCAAGCGGATCGTGGTCCGCGACGTCGTCTACCAGGGCGGCATGTGCCCGCGCTGCGAGGGCCGGGGCACGGTGTCCGACATCGACCTCACCCAGCTCTTCGACGACTCCAAGTCGCTCAACGAGGGCGCCATCACCATCCCCGGTTACAAAGCGGGCGGCTGGCTGGTGCGCTCCTTCACCGAATCCGGCTTCGTCGACCCGGACAAGCCGATCCGGACGTACACCAAGAAGGAGCTGCACGACTTCCTCTACAAGGAGCCGACGAAGGTCAAGATGAAGGGGATCAACACCACCTATGAGGGTCTGATCCCCAAGGTCCAGAAGTCGTTCTTCTCCAAGGACCGCGAGTCGCTGCAGCCGCACATCCGCGAGTTCGTGGAGCGGGCGGCCACCTTCGCCGCCTGTCCCGACTGCGGCGGGACCCGGCTCAGCGAGGCCGCCCGGTCCTCCAAGATCGAGGGGATCAGTATCGCCGACGCCTGCGCCATGCAGATCAGCGACCTGGGGGAGTGGGTACGCGGTCTGGACGAGCCCTCGGTGGCGCCGCTGCTCGGGTCGCTGCAGCACACCCTCGACTCGTTCGTCGAGATCGGGCTCGGCTACCTGTCGCTGGACCGGGCGTCGGGGACGCTGTCGGGCGGCGAGGCGCAGCGCACCAAGATGATCGGTCACCTCGGGTCTGCCCTCACCGACGTCACCTACGTCTTCGACGAGCCGACGATCGGGATGCACCCGCACGACATTCAGCGCATGAACGACCTGCTGTTGCAGCTGCGGGACAAGGGCAACACGGTGCTGGTCGTCGAGCACAAGCCGGAGCTGATCGAGATCGCCGACCACGTCGTCGACCTCGGCCCCGGCGCCGGCACCGCCGGCGGCGAGGTGGTGTTCGAGGGCACCGTCGCCGAGCTGCGGGCCAGCGACACGCTCACCGGGCGGCACCTCGACGACCGGGCCTCGTTGAAGCCGTCGGTACGGACCGCGTCGGGGGTGCTGGAAGTGCGCGGCGCCACCACCCACAACCTGCAGGACGTCGACGTCGACATCCCGCTCGGGGTGCTGGTGGTGATGACCGGCGTGGCCGGGTCGGGCAAGAGCTCGCTGATCGAGGGTTCGGTGGCGGGCCGGGACGGAGTCGTCCTCGTCGACCAGGCACCGATCCGCGGCTCGCGGCGCTCCAACCCGGCGACCTACACCGGGATGCTCGACTCGATCCGCAAGGCGTTCGCCAAGGCGAACGGGGTGAAGCCGGCGCTGTTCAGCCCCAACTCGGACGGCGCCTGTTCCAACTGCAACGGCAACGGGGTCATCTACACCGAGCTGGGCTTCATGGACACGGTCGCCACCACCTGCGAGGTGTGCGGGGGGAAGCGATTCGAGTTGTCGGTGCTGGAGCACACCTTCGGTGGACGGGACATCAGCGAGGTGCTCGCCATGCCGGTCGCCGAGGCGCTGGCGTTCTTCGGCGACGGGGAGGCGAAGATCCCGGCGGCCCACAAGATCCTGGCGCGGCTCGCCGACGTCGGGCTCGGCTACCTCAGCCTCGGGCAGCCGCTGACGACGCTCTCCGCCGGCGAGCGGCAGCGGCTCAAGCTGGCGATCCAGATGGCGGAGAAGGGCGGCATCTACGTGCTCGACGAGCCGACCAGCGGGCTTCATCTCGCCGACGTCGACCACCTGCTCGGTCTCCTCGACCAGCTGGTGGATACGGGCACGTCGGTGATCGTGATCGAGCACCACCAGGCCGTCATGGCGCACGCCGACTGGATCATCGACCTCGGCCCCGGAGCCGGGCACGACGGCGGCAGGGTGGTGTTCGAGGGCACACCGGCCGATCTGGCGGCGGCACGATCCACCCTCACCGGCCGGCATCTCGCCGAGTACGTGGGCCTGGCGTAGCGGCCGCGGAGGAAGTGGTGGTGAAGGACATGACAGTCCCGGACCCAGGATCGCCCCAGGCGATCAGGTGGGGCGAGTTCGCCACACGCGAGCCGGAGCTGGCACGCTTCGGGGCAGGCAGATTGACCGCCGCACCTGCGTATCTGGCGACAGTTCGCCGGTCGGGGGTGCCGCGGGTGCATCCGGTGACGCCGATCCTCGCCGGCCCCGGACTGTTCCTCTTCATGGAGCGACCTCTCCCAAGGGGAGGGATCTCCGGGAGCGGGGATGGTTCGCCCTCCACAACGGTGTCCAGGACGACGACGGAACCGGTGGGGAGTTCTCGATCGTGGGCCGTGGCCTCGCCGTGGGCGACCCCGACCTCCGGTCCGAGGTGGCCGCCGCGGCCCGCTATACGCCCGCCGACCGCTACGTCCTGTTCGAGTTGCGGCTGAGCGAGGCCCGCTGCAACGGGTACGGCGACGTCACGTTGCCCTCGACCCGGAGGTGGTCGGTCGACCAATAGGTATGCGACAGGATTCCGGCAGCAACGGTCGTGGTTCACCAGACCTGTTGGCACGCTCGACGATGTCGAGCGCGGCCGTGTCAACGACAGACCTGGTCCAGGCCAGGGTGGTAGGTTCTCGTTCCTTCCGGTCATCGAACCGACGCGGCCGGCGAGCCGCCCATCGGGCCGCCGTCTCCTCTGCAGCCACATCGATATCGCGCACTCGCCACGATATGATTCGGGGATCACCCAACAACGGGGCATCATGCCCAGCTGCGCCGCTCATCGGCACCTGTTCGTTTCCTTGATGCTGGGAACCCTTTCACCCTCGGGAGGTGAGCGGCCATGATCGATCTGAGTGGTACCCAACACGTCATCCAGTTCGGGTGGTTCCGCATCACGATCGCCAATCTCGTCATGGTCGCGCTGGTCGTCGTGGTCTTCTTCGTCGCCGTTGCCGCACCCTTCCCCCGGGCGCGGTTGGCCGACCCGGATACGGATCCTGAGATCGAGGACCGAGGTGGCGGATGGACAGGGTCGGTTCGGCGTTGGGCCCGGCACCAATTTCCGTGGAGCCGGCTGCTTCCCTCGTCCGAGCCTGCGTACGTGGCATCGTGGACCTACACGTTTGGCGTCGCCACGCTCGCCTCGCTCGGGGTGATCGTCATCTCGGGGATCGTCCTGGCGGCGGCCGGCCCCGGCTGGCGGCACACGTCGTCGGTTGGTCGGTTCACTGATGCGACCCACTTGTGGTCGGTGCAACTCTTCTTCTTCTTCATGATTCTCCACCTCATCGCCCAGTTCGTTCAGGCATCGTGGCGGGGCAGGCGGGGACTGACCTGGGTGGTCGGCGTGGTCGCATTGTTCGCTTCGACCATCACCGCCCTCACCGGCTACGTCTCCCAGCAGAACTTCGAGGCGCAATGGATCGCCACTCAGGCGAAGGACGGTCTCAACGCCGGGGGAGTCGGAGCGTTCCTCAACCTGCTCGATACCCAGCAGGTGCTCACCGTTCACGTCGTTGTCCTCCCGCTGGCGGTGGCGATCGTGGTGGCGATCCACATCCTCCTCGTCAGGCGCCGGGGCGTCTGCCCGCCCATCGGTGAGGAAGCCTCGGAGCCGCAGGAGGTGGCCGCATGACGTCCCGACCCTCCGTTCGCCCCGTCGAGGACTGGGAGGGCCCCTACCGGTCCTACGACCTGCTCAAGGAGATCGTTGTGGCCTTCGTGGTCATGGGCGTACTGGCGCTGGCGCTGGCCGTTCTGTTCGGAGCCCCGCAGCGTGGCGCCGTCACCTTCCGGGAATGGGCCGTCCAAGACCCGGGTGGCTTCCTCGCGACGACGCTTGCCGAGCTGGACGGAACCAGTGACACCGCTCAGTACGGGCCGCCCTACACCGACAACCCGGACGCCGCACAGTCACTGTTTGGATTCTTCTCACCCCAACGCATCGCCGGCGTGACGATCCCGATCAACTCCGCCCAGGACCTGGTCCTCGACCCGCTGGGCCGGTTCGTCACCGATGGATCGGCCCTGGCGAATGCCGTCGACGAGTATCGAGCGGCGACCCCGGACCAGCGCCTGCAGTGGGCCAACGGCTATTCGACGGCACTCGCCGCGAACCCATCGGAGGCGGCGACACTCTCACCCGAAGGCGCCGGTCCGCTCCCGACCATGCTCCAGACGATGCTGTCGCTCGCCCAAAGCGGAGCCGTCGACGCCGCGCTGTTGGACGAGACTCCAAGCCACCCGGGGTTCTTCGTCATGGACTACACGCGGTCACAGCTGTTCCTTGCCGATGGCGACTACTTCGCCAGCCTGGGTGATCCCGCCGGCGTGGCCGGCGATGAGTGGGGCATGGCGGCAACCGTCGGAAACTGGCCCGGCCAGATCTGGCTGATCCCTGTCGCCCTCTGGTACCAGATCCCTCCGGGTAGCACCTCGGGCAACGGCGACATCATCGTGCTGGCGATTGTCGGCGTCCTGGGCATCGGTCTTGCTCTCGTGCCGTACCTTCCCGGTGTCCGCGATCTGCCCAAACGGTTGGGCATCTACCGGCTCATCTGGCGCCGCCACTACCGCACGAGCAATCGGACATAGCCGACGGACCAGAGCACAGCTCGTGGCCGGGCAGCGCCTCCGCCACCGACCCCACAGGGCTGGGTCCGGCGCCCGAGCCGAAGGCCGATCCCCATGGGCGCCCGTTGCGCGAGGATGCGCTGCGCAGACGTTAGGTTGAGGCACCGTGACATCGAGCACCGCGACCCCATCGCGACCGATGACGATGCCGCGTGCCGCTGCGCTCGGCATCGGATCGATGGTGGGAGCCGGGATCTTCGCGCTCCTCGGCGAGGTGGGGGCGGTTGCGGGAGCCTCGGTATGGATCGCGTTCGCGATCGGCGGGGTCGTCGCGCTCCTCAACGGCTACTCATACAGCCGATTCGGTGCGCGCTACCCGTCCGTCGGTGGCCCGGTCGACTATCTCACCCGCGGCTACGGAGAGGGAGTCTTCGCCGGCGGCTTGTCGATCTTCTACTACGCGTCGGGAGTCATCGGCATGGCAATGGTGGCTCGTGCCTTCGGTTCGTATGCAGCGACGCTGTTCGGGTTGTCGACGTCATCGTCGCTCACCACCGGTTCGTTCGCCGCCGCGATCGTCATCGGCCTGATGGTGCTCAACGCCTCCGGGTCGACGTCGGTCGGGAAGGCGGAGTTCGTCATCGTCGGGGCGAAGTTGACCATCCTTGCCATCTTCGTGGTCGGCGGCGCATTCGGCGTGTCCTCCACGCTCCTGCGCGGCGAGCTCACCGTCTCGTCGCCGAGCTCGGTCCTCGCCGCCGCCGGGTTCGCGTTCTTCGCCTACACCGGGTTCGGGGTGATCACGAACGCGGCGGCGGAGATGCCCGACCCCAAGAGAGACCTCCCACGAGCATTGATGACGGCGATCGCTCTCGTCATCGTGCTGTATATCGCCATTGCGCTGATCGCGTTCGGCAGCCTCTCGGTCTCCGAGATCCTGAAGGACAAGGACACGGCCCTCGCGGTCGCCGCCGAGCCGTTCTTCGGACGGCTCGGGTTCACCGTGATGGCGATTGCCGCGGTCCTCTCGACGGCGTCGGCCATCAACGCCACGCTGTATGGATCGACCAACATCAGCTACGTGCTCGCCAAACGAGGTGAGCTCCCCGACGAGTTCGACCGCAGATCGTGGCACGGCGCTCCGGAGGGCCTGTATCTCACCGCAGCGATGGTGCTCGTGTTGGCGACAGTGCTCGACCTGTCACAGGTCGCCTCGCTCGGCGGCCTCGCGGCGCTCCTCGTGTACATCGCAGTTGCGGTGGGGCACCTGCGGCTCACCCACGAGACCGGCGCCCGCCCTTGGCTGCTCTGGAGCGCCATCGTGGCGACTGCCGGCACCGCGCTCGCGTTCGTCGTTCGTATGGCTACGGATCAGCCGTTCGTGCTCGTCCTGGGCCTCGTCGTGATCGGCAGTGCGTTCGGCGGGGAGGCGCTGCTTCAGCGCAGGACGGGCCGAGTCATCCGGTCCGATGCCTCGATCCGTGGGTGAGTTCGCCAGCCTCGGGAGAGGCCTGCGTCGATGCCGTCCCCTCCACACAGCCGTGAAGCGGGTGGCGGCGCCGCCGCCCTACGGTCACACGGTGTCGGCGTCGACCCAGTCGAAGGTCTTCGTGACCGCCTTCTTCCAGTTCCGGTAGATCTTCTCGCGGTAGGCCTCGTCCATTGCCGGGGTCCACCTCTGATCCTCGGCCCAGTTCTCGGTGACGTCCTGCTCGCCGGACCAGAACCCGATGGCGATGCCGGCGGCGTACGCCGCGCCGAGCGCGGTGGTCTCGGCGACCTTGGGCCGCACGACGTCCACGCCGAGCAGGTCGGCCTGGAACTGCATGAGCGTGTCGTTGGCGATCATGCCGCCGTCGACCCTCAGTTCGGTGAGCGCCACACCGGAGTCGGCCTTCATGGCGTCGAGAACCTCGCGGGTCTGGAAGGCGGTGGCCTCGAGCGCGGCGCGGGCGATGTGGCCCTTGTTGACGTATCGGGTCAGGCCCACCAGCGCCCCGCGGGCGTCGGCCCGCCAGTACGGTGCGAACAGGCCGGAGAAGGCCGGCACGAAATACGCCCCGCCGTTGTCCTCGACGGTCTTGGCCAGCTCCTCGACCTCCGGGGCCGAGGCGATGATGCCGAGGTTGTCGCGCAGCCACTGGATCAGCGAGCCGGTGACCGCGATCGAGCCCTCGAGGGCGTACACCGGCGGCTGGTCGCCGATCTTGTAGCACACCGTGGTGAGCAGGCCGTTGCGCGAGGGGACCCGCTCGGCGCCGGTGTTGAGCAGCATGAAGTTGCCCGTGCCGTACGTGTTCTTCGCCGTGCCCGGCTCGAAGCAGGCCTGGCCGAAGGTCGCAGCCTGCTGATCACCGAGGATGCCGGCGATCGGCACACCGGGGAGCATGCCCTGCTCGCGGCCGAGCCCATAGACCTGTGAGGAAGACTTGATCGCCGGCAGCATCGACATCGGAATGCCCATGTCGCCTGCGATGTCGGCGGCCCACTCGAGGGTTGCCAGATCCATCAGCATGGTGCGCGAGGCGTTGGTCACGTCGGTGACGTGCACGCCGCCCTTGACCCCGCCGGTCATGTTCCACAGCAGCCAGGTGTCGGTATTGCCGAAGGCGAGCCGGCCCGCTTCGGCCTTCTCGCGTGCTCCGGGGACGTTGTCGAGGATCCAGCGGATCTTCGGGCCGGAGAAGTAGGTCGCCAGCGGCAGGCCGACGCGGTCCGTGTACCTGGCGGCACCCCCGCCCAAGGCGCCCAGCTCGTCACAGATGGTCTGGGTGCGGGTGTCCTGCCAGACGATGGCGTTGGAGACGGGCTCCCCGGTGGTCCGATCCCACACCACGGTGGTCTCTCGCTGGTTGGTGATGCCGACCGCGGCGATGTCGCGGTAGGTGAGATCGGCCCGGGTCAGCGCCATGCCGACGACCTCGCGGATGTTGCCCCAGATCTCCGCCGGATCGTGCTCGACCCAGCCGGGCTTGGGGAAGATCTGCTCGTGCTCCATCTGGCCGGTCGACACGATCGACCCGGAGTGGTCGAACACGATGGCGCGTGAACTCGTCGTGCCCTGATCGATCGCCAGGATGTAGTCAGCCATGGTCGTTCTCCTCGATCGCTGTGCGGTGGGTGGCATCGTTGCCGGTCGCGGCGCCGGGCGCCAACCTCGTCTCGAGTGCGGGCTCTGCCATCGCTGCCGTGACCGGCGACGGCATCGTCAGCCTCACCCGTGCCTTCGCGGCGGTGGACGAGGAGGCCCGGCCGGTGTCCCGGCCGGGCCTCCACTCCGTCACGTTCGGCAACCGTGATGGTTGCCTGTGGTCAGAGGACGGTGCGTCAGCCGATGATCGGCCACAACGCGAAGTCCCCGCTCGCTGCCAGGGTCCAGACCATGTACACGGTCACCATGAAGGCGCCGACCCAGATGCGGCCGGTCTTCCGGAAGAAGAACGTGTACAGGCACGAGATCAGCGGCCAGAACACCAGGATGGGCAGGTAGTAGATGCCCCCGAGGCCGGCCCCGATGGCGCTGTCTGCGCCAAAGGGTTGGGTGCCTCCGCTCAGCAGCGGGACGTAGAGGATGAGGATCCACACCAACGCGCCGAAGGTCAGCATGATGGAGTTGACCAGCATCTCTTGCCACTGCGGGGCCTTGCCCTTCTTCCAGCGCAGGAACCCGTTGAACAGGATTCCCTGTGCCACGAAGTAGATCGCGAAGGGAACCAGGTAGCCGATGAAGGCGTACCAGCGGGCGGTGTTCATGGGCTGCAGGTTGACGACCCACATGCGGAAGTCGACGTGCCAGAAGCCCTTGATGAAGGCCAGCAGCAGGTACAGCGGCGCCAGAGCCACGAACACGAAACCCAACGAGCGTCCAACGGCGGACCAATCGATCCCGCCGCCGGGTTCCGTGATGCCGTAGTGCTCCAACGTGGCGTACTGCCTCTTCGTCACCGTGTAGTGGTTGAGCGCGATGAGCGCCCAGGCGACGACGCCGACGATGACTGCCCACACCATGTAGATGTTGGTGAACGACTGTGGCCACAGCGAGTTCACCTTGATCCACGAGGTCGAGAACATGTGATTCCAGACCCACAGGTAGAGCAGCGGCCCCAAGGCCGTGGTCACGACGGCGCCGACCCACCAGAGTCCGCCGGTCAGGCCCCGGTACTCAGGTACCGGCTTCACCAGCGAGGAGTACTTGCGGGTCCGCAGCAACAGGCCACCCATGGCGAACAGGAACAGGAACCCACCGAAGAGGGCCACCGTGGTGCCGAGGAACTTGAGGGGCCAGATCTGGCTCCCCCGTCCCATGGTCCCGGCGCCCAAGGTGGTGTTCATCCACTCGATGGCGTTGCCGATCGCGGCGACCGAGTCGGTGGACAGGGCGTGATCCTCAAACGGGGTGTAGAGGATGCGTGCCGTGCCTTGTGAGATCGACCCGTACACCTGATCTGGAACGATCGGGCCGTCGGTGCCGAACAACGGCAGCAGCGCCGGCGACATCGCGGCGTCGTCGCCCTTCTCCACCGCGATCATGAGGCCAAGCTCGGTGAACCCACCGATGTTCCACGCCATGTTGTGGAGACCCATGTAGGCGTCCACGAACGGCGGGCCGGGGGGATTGGGCTCGGACTCCATGTAGAAGATCGAGCTGTAGCCGTCAGGCTGCGACAGAGCCGCCGCGGTGGCGGCACAGAATCCACCTTGGGACATGCCGATCAGGCCGATCCGTGACGTGTCGACCCCGGCTACCCCTTGCAGGTAGGTCAGTGTGGCCGGGCCGCCGCATCCGATGTCCTGGTTGGCGCCGTTGGACGAGCCGTGCCCGGTCATGTCCGCCGAGACGACGACGTAGCCGCGGCGGGCCATCTCCAGCGCCGTGTTGGACATGTACTCCTTGGAGTTGTTCAACCCGTGCCACATGGCGATGGCCGGCGCCGGGCTCTGCGCCGACACGCCCTCAGGCATGTACAGGAAGGCGCTCATCAGGTGCCCGTCGCCGGCAGAGATCGTCACCTCGGTGACCGTGGTGTTTCCGAAATCGGTGTGGATCCACCTCGCGAAGAGGCTGCCGAGCAGCATCATCAACAAGGAGATCACCAGCAGCCGCTTGGACCCGTCAGAGAACCAGGATCCGCGACGCCGCCCCCCCGATACAGCCGTAGACCCGCTCAGCGGGTCAGATGACATGGTCATCAAATACCTCCACTCCCGATGTGTGTTGCGTGTGGTGTGCACGGTCATCCAGTCGACATGACCGTGTCCCTTTCCCAGCGGCGAGGGCACGAAGGCACGCCCGTTGCCTGTCTTCCCCGACTGCGTTCTTGCCTTCCCGGTTGCCTCCTTCGTGTCGCCCTCTCGAGTGCACCTGGACGTCTCTCGTTGCGATCACCCGCCCCCCGGTCGGCAGGTCGGGGTCGCCGTGTTCACTGCGGTGCGTCCGGGGTGTTCCAGCCGATCGAAGCCCGTCCCGCGGCGCCGACGTACTCTGCGTCCCGGCCGAGGTGCATGAGGAAGGCACGGATTGCGTCACGGTCGTCGTGCAGCTCTCTCGCATACATCTCGGCAGAGGCGAGCGTCGAGTACTTCCGCACCTCCCGGTCGCGCCGGTCGCCATCCCATCCGAGGAGCGGGGCCACGATCGAGGTAACTTCTTCGACCGCGGCGATGCCACGGTCGGCCACCTGGAACGCGATGTGGGTGCGCCGCGCCAAGATGTCGTCGATGTGCAGTGCCCCCTCGTGGGTCACGGCATGGACGATCTCGGCCCGCAGGTAGTCGGGCGCCGCTCCGAGCGGCTTGGCGTTCGCTTCGTCCTTCTCGCAGATCTCGACGATCTCGCGGGCCTTGTCGCCGAAGCGCCGCAGGAGATGCGCAACCATGGCGTCGTTCCACCCGAAGCGCTCCGACCAGAAGGCCGATTCCCGCTCCACCTCTTCGAAGTGCTCAGCGCCCGCGATCGGGGTTCGGTCGGTCACCGACGGCATCTGCTCTGCGCGTTCCCCGAGGGCGTGGTCCACTGCGTCGCGAGCCATCAGCCGGTAGGTGGTGAGCTTGCCCCCGGCGATCGCGGTGAGCCCTGGTGCGGGCGAGGCGACGGTGTGTTCCCGAGACACCTTGGATGTTCTCGTTCCGGGTTTGACGCCCTTCTGGAGGAGAGGCCGCAGGCCGGTAAACACCCCGACGATCTGGTCCGGCGTGATGGGCTTCTCCAGGATGGCGTTGGTTTGTTCGAGGAGATACTCGATGTCCGAAGCGGTCGCCAGGGGAATCGACACATCGAGCCGCCATGGCGTGTCGGTCGTCCCGATCAGCCAGTGGTCGTCCCACGGGATCACAAACAAGACACTCGACTTGGTCGGGGCGACGATGGCGGCGCCGCCCGGAATGGCGTCTCGGGGCACGACGATGTGCACGCCCTTGCTGGCCAGCACACGCAAGCCGCCGCTCTCGGCGGCCATCCTCTGCGTCTCCTCGGTCCAGACTCCGGTTGCGACGATCACCGACTTGGCCTCGATCTCGAACTCCCTACCGGACTCGAGGTCGACGACTGCTGCCCCACGCACCGCGCCCTTGCCGTCGTCGAGAAGGCGGACCACCTTGACGCGGGAGAGCATGTGGGCTCCGGCGGCACGAGCCGTCCGCACCAGGCTCAGCACGAGGCGAGCGTCATCGACGGTGGCGTCCCAGTAGGTGATCGCACCCTGATAGAGCTTGGGATTCAAGCCGGCGAACACGCGGTGGAGCCGCTGTTTGCCGATGTGGTGGTGCCTGGGGAGGCGGGGTGTGCGCGTCTTCCCCGACCCGAGGATCTCGTAGAGCATCACGCCGGCGCCGATGATGGGTCGCTGCCACCGCTTCAAGGGGAAGACGAACTCTTGCGGCACGACCAGGTGCGGCGCCAGCTTGGTCACGAGGAGGTTCCGCTCGATGAGGGCCTCACGTATCAGGGCGAAGTCGAGGGTGCGAAGGTAGCGAAGGCCCCCGTGGACCAGCTTGCTGGAGCGGCTCGAGGTTCCCGAGGCCCAGTCGTCGGCCTCGACGAGGCACGTCACGAGCCCGCGGGTCGCGGCGTCGACCGCGATTCCGGCACCGGTCACGCCGCCACCGACAACCAGCACGTCCAGATTCGATTGACCAACCGAGAAGGATCGGACAGCCTCTTCTACCGCCTGTTCATGGGATTCGGCAGAGAGCCGACCGTCGTTCACTGTGTCTCCTCCGCCCGTGAAGCCGCGTCGCCATCGTGTACTGATTGGTATCCCTGACGACGGCGGGTTGTAAGACCTCTCACGGAGATTGCACAAACGTGCGAGGCGTGGCTCGGACGGCGCCGGGCACGGAGTCGAGGTCGATCGAGGAACAGGCGCTCCCGGCATCGGGGTTGCAGGCCGGGAGCCGTACTCCCGCCGCTCGACACCCCTTGGAGCGCCGAGACGGCGGTCATCTCGGCTCCAACCGGAACGGTCCCGCGAAGGAGCCAGGCGCGATCTCCGAATCCACGTTCACGAAACTCGACGTCAAGCCCGTCGTCGCTCTAATGCTCGTCCTCCACCCGAGGTGGCCTCACCACCTTGATGGAATTGATATCGCTCAAGTAGCCTGGGCGCAAGGCCTCCCATAGGTATTGCACGAATGTGCGAGAGGTGCCTGGATGACATCGGCCGGGGATCGAGGGACGTCGCGTGGCGAAGCCGAGCTGGTCGCGGCGGCTTCGATGTACTACCACCAGGACATGAAGATGGACGCCATCGGCCGCCGGCTGCATGTGTCCCGCTCGACGGTGTCGCGCATGCTCAAGCAGGCGAGGGATGGGGGACTCGTGGAGATCATCCTGAGACCCTCGCCGACCAGGTCATCGAGCCTCTCTCGGGAACTGGCGGACGCCTACGGAGTCGAGACCTATGTCGTTCCGGTCTCCGGGCTCGCCACGGAAGCGGAGCGCCTGACGCAGGTTGCCGTGTTCACCGCCAGGCTGGTCATGCAGTGGATGGACTCCGACATGATCATGGGCGTCGCCTGGGGCACCACGATTGCGGCCGTGGCCGGCCAACTGGGCAAAAAAGCCACACTCGGCAGCACGATCGTTCAGCTCAACGGCGCAGCGAACACCAGAACGTCCGGCGCCCTCTACGCCGAGTCGCTGCTGTCCCAGTTCGCCCTCTGCTTCGATGCGGAGATCCAGCTCTTCCCCGTTCCCGCCTTCTTCGACTACGCCGAGACGCGGGAGGCGATGTGGCGGGAGCGCTCGACGAGGCGGGTGCTCGAGCTGCAGCATCGGGCGGACATCGCCCTCTTCTCCGTCGGAGCCCTGGCCGGCGCTGTTCCCAGCCACGTCTACACGGCGGGGTACCTGGAACAGGAGGACTTCGCGTTGCTGAGGCGAGAGGGCGTCGTCGGGGACGTCTGCACGGTGTTCCTTCGGGAGGACGGCACCTACTCGGATCTCGTCTTGAACGAACGAGCCACCGGACCTACCCCGGCGCAGCTGCAGGTGATCCCGCGCCGGCTCTGTGCCGCGGCCGGGGACGCCAAGGCCAAGCCGATTCGGGCCGCGCTCCAGGCGGGGGTGGCCACCCATCTCGTCGTCGACGAGCGGACCGCCAAGAGGATGATCGACGGCTGAGGCGCGGAGTACCAACGACGCGTTCGGCTGGTTCTGCTCGACCCGACGTCGCTCGTGCCCGCCGCCGCTCGTGCTGTCTCGAAGGTCACCGCGAAGGTGAGCTATCGACCGGCGAGCGGTCCCCGAACGTGCCCGTCGCCTCACTGGTCGCCGAGGTCTCACTGTCCGGAGGTGCTGCGGAGCGCGAAATCCATCCCTCCATCGCGAAATCTCGCCCCGGAACACCCTTGCGAACATGTGTTCGGTGCAATATGGTCGGGGGCCCGCCCGGAGATCGTGATGGCTTCCGAGATCGGCACGACGTCGGCACAACGGATCGTCGAGCTGCGCGCCGAGGTGCGCCGCTACCAGGCCCGCTACGGCACGCTGGAGGGCATGGACGACGTCCTGCGGGCGGAATCGGCGCTGGCGGCGCGGCAGCGGCGGTACGACTGGCTGGTCGAGGAGGCCGAGCGGATCGCCCGGCAGATGCCGGCGGCGGAGTCCGAGGTCGAGCGTCTCGAGGACTGGATGGAGTTCTGCCTGGCGGATGTGATCGCCCGGACGCAGAAGGCCCACGCCGAAGGATGGTCGCCGGTCCCGGTGATGGGATACCGGCTCTGGGCCGTGACCCCCGAGGGTCTCAACGGGGTCAGGATGACGTGGCCGGGTCGCACGATGGTGGCGACCTGCCGGCTCCGGTCGGGCGACGACGAGGTTCCCCACACCGACGGGGGCTGCGGCCGGCTCGGCTGTGGCGTCTACGCCGCCAAGAGCGTCGACCGGCTGCTGCACGAATTCGACCTCGACGGGATCGGTGACGTCGCGGTGGGGTTGGTGGCACTGACCGGCAAGGTGGTCGAGCACGAGACGGGCTACCGGGGAGCCATGGCCACGGTGGTGGCACTGGCAGCCGAGCTCGACACCCATCTGCTGGTGACCAGCGACCCGACCCACATCGAGCGGGTGTTCGCCCATCCCGCGGTGATCGAAGCGGAACCGGAGGTAGAGGAACCACGCCAGCGCCTCCTTCAGATGGAGGCATACGTCGAGCAACAAGCCAGGAGGAGCGCACCATGGACATTGGCAAGCAACAGCGGGTGATCATCGTCGAGGTCGACGAGGTGATGGCCGGACCGGCAGCGGCCGGTGAACCGGCGTCGGTCGAAGAGCCGGCCCGGACGATCGTGTTGCCCGATCCGGGCGGCGCCTGGCCGCTTCCGCTCGCCCTCGATCCCGACCTCGACCCGGTGCCGGCCGATGGCTACGAGGTGGTGGGCTGAGTGGCGCTCGACGTCTCAGGGGCGATCCCGATCCCGAGCACGGCAGCGTTCGATTCCTGGCTGGCCGACCACGGCGACGCCGCCAGCGACGTGGTGATCTCCATCTACAAGAAGTCGACGGGAAACCAGACCGTCACCTTCGGCGAGCTGCTGGAGGCGGGGTTCTGCCACGGCTGGGTCGACACCCAGACGAAACGCGTCGACGACGAGCGGTACGCGATCCGGTTCATGCCGCGCCGCCCGGGCTCCAACTGGTCGGAGCGGAACCGGGAGATTGCCCGCCGCCTGCTAGCGGAGGGGCGGATGACACCGCGGGGCATCGCGTCGCTTCCCGACGATCTGTAGCAGCGCGCCGCGGATGGTGGCAGCTGGGGCCTGGTGCCGGCGAGGGCAGAGGTGGGCCTAGCGGCCGGCGAAGTCGGGCAGCACGAGCGAGCCGTCGGGCCTCAAGGTGAAGCCTGGATTGTGGGCGACTTCCAGACGTGGCCGTCGGGATCCCGGAAGACTCCCGCGTAGCCACCGTTGAAGGTCTCGCTCGGCTGCCTGGTGACCTCGGCCCCGGCGCTCCCGGCGGCAGCGACCACGCGGTCCACTTCTCCACGGGACCTGACATTGTGGGCGAGGGCGATCTCGGAATCCGTGACGGGTGTGGAGGGTGCCATCGGTGGCGACCCTCGTCGATGGGGCACGGCTGGTCAAGTGGACGAGGCGCGGGCTCTGCGGTCCGGACGGTGGCTGCGGCCCGTGCTCGCGGTCCGAGCCCCCGGACGGTGAGGGGCGCCGACCGGAACGCAGCCATCGATAGCATGGGTCGACGGAGACCGAGACGACACCGGGAGGTGGCTGATGGCGCAACTCGACGGAAACCTCCGAGCACTTGGGCCGGGTGGGCCGATGGTGACCTCGCTGGCGCTGGGGACGATGACGTTCGGGGCCGAGTCGGACGAGGAGTCGTCGTTCCAGATGCTCGACCTCTACCGCGAGTCCGGCGGGACCTACCTCGACACGGCCGACGTCTACGCGGCGGGGGAGTCGGAACGGATCGTGGGCCGCTGGCTGGCGTCCCGCGGGGCCGGCGACGAGGTCCTGGTCGCCACCAAAGGCCGGTTCGGTCCGCCGCCGGGTTCGACCGGCGCCTCCTATCGGGGACTGGTCAAGGCCATCGACGCCTCACTGGGACGGCTCGGTGTCGACGCCGTCGACGTGTACTTCGTGCATGGGTGGGATCCTTCGGCTCCGGTCGAGGACACGCTGGCGGCGCTCACCTATGCCGTGCAGGCCGGCAAGATCCACACGGTCGGATGGTCGAACACCACGGCCTGGCAGTTCCAACGGATCCTCGACACGGCCCGCAGCGAGGGATACGTCGTGCCGAAGGTGTTCCAGCCCCAGTACAACCTGCTCGATCGGAGCATCGAGACGGACCTGTTGCCTCTGTTGCTGGACGAGGGCATCGCCATCACGCCGTGGTCTCCGCTGGGGGGCGGGTGGCTGACCGGCAAGTACCGGCGTGACCAGCGTCCTACCGGGGCGAGCCGCCTCGGAGAGGACCCCGAACGCGGCGTCGAGGCCTACGACGTCCGCAACACCGACCGCACCTGGGACATCCTCGGCGTGGTCGAAGACGTCGCCGAAGCTCACGGCACCTCGATGGCAGCGGTGGCCATCGCCTGGCTGCTTGTCCGCCCGGCGGTGGGATCGGTGCTGCTCGGTGCCCGCACCGCCGACCAGCTCCGCCAGACCCTCGAGGCCGTCGAGCTGGAACTCGAGCCATCCGAGATCGACCGGCTCACCGCGGTATCCGCCCCGGGAATCCCGGCGTACCCCCACGGCTTCCTGCGCGATCTGTGCCAGGTGACCATCTGGGACGAGCTGGGCACGGTGGCGGGGGAGTGATCCCGCCGCGGCGGGCCTGCGAACCACGGCGAGGCGGCCTGGCAGACTTGGGCCCATGAATCTGCTCGAACTGCCGGATGACATCCGCACCGCCGTCCTCGTCGAGGGCGCCAGCGACCGGGAGGCGGTGCTGGAATCGGCGCGTCGGGCCGGGCGCGACTTCGCCGCCGAGGCTGTCGCCGTCCTGGCGATGGGCGGTGCGACCAACATCGTCCGCTACGTGGAACGGCTGGGCCCGGCAGGACGCGGGATTCGCCTCGCCGGACTGTGCGATGCCGCCGAGGCCCGGTACTTCGAGCGGGCCCTCGAAGGCGCCGGACTGCTCGGTGATGGCACCGGCAGCACCACGTTGCCGGAGGCTGGGTTCTTCGTGTGCGACGCCGACCTCGAGGATGAACTGATCCGCACCCTCGGTGTCGACGAGATGCAACGCTTCATCGCCGATCAGGGTGAGCTGGACTCCTTCCGCAGCTTCCAGAACCAGCCCGCCCAGCGGGACCGCCCGATCTCCGCGCAGCTACACCGCTTCATCGGCACCAGAGGAGGCCGCAAGATCCGATACGCCCCGGCGATGGTCCAGGCGATCGACGGGGAACGCCTGCCCGAGCCGCTGCGACGGCTTCTTCGCTACGTCTGAGGCGGCGCGCTTCTCCCCAGTCATCGACGGTGCGCCGGTCGCCGCCGACCGCTGGCGCCGTTCCGGTGTGACACGTGAGCGCCGGTCCGCCTGTTGCGCCCTCCTGCCAGGGTGTGTCAACCTTGGGTTGACAAGATCATGGTGTCAACCTAGGGTTGACACCATGATGGATTCACTCCCCTCACTCGATGACCTGATTCGTCTGGTCGAGCGAACCAGCCCCACCACTGACCCGCTGCAGCAGCTCACCGAGTCGGTCATGCTCTCGGGTCACATCGCCGACCTCGGCGACGAGCTGATCGGCCACTTCGTGGAGCGTGCCCGCTCCTCGGATGCGACCTGGTCCGAGATCGGCGAGCGAATGGGGGTGAGCAAGCAGGCGGCCCAGAAGCGGTTCACGATGCGGGGCCTCCGGCGGCGCCGCGGCGGGTTCTTCTTGACGCATTTCACCGACGAGGCCCGTCTCGTGGCGCGCCGGGCGGTCGCTCATGCTCGCGAGGCGGGAAGCGACCGTGTCGGTAGCGAGCATGTCCTGCTCGGACTGATCGACGACCCGGAGAGCCTTGCCTGCCGGGCCATCACCGGGCTCGGCGGGTCGATCGAGGAGATCCGGGCGGCGGCACACCCTGTCGCGGAACCCGGCGATGGATCCCGCGGGAGCGGCCATATCCCCTTCTCTCCCGACGCCAAGAAGGTGTTGGAGCTGGCGCTGCGGGAGACGATCCACCGAGCGGATCGTCGCATCGGAACCGAACACATCCTGTTGGGGATCTTGCGCGACGGGAAGTCGCCGGGCGCTCGGCTCCTGCTCGAGGGCGGGCGCTCGGCTCCTGCTCGAGCGTGGATCACCCACCAAGCTGTCGAGGACTGGCTCGAGCTGGCCTGAGAGGTGCATCTCCGGGGACGGCGCCTGCTCCGCGCAGCGTTTAGGTGGCAGCGGTGGTGGGGCGGTACCCGTCGGCGTCGGCCTCGGCAATGCATTGCTCGGCGGGCCCGATGCCGGCAGAGGTGTGCGGGCTGCGGAGGCTCGCTGCGGCGGACGCCGCCCCGAGGAGGAGGCACCGCTCGATCGGCCATGCCTCGTGTATGCCGAAGAGGATCCCGGCGGCGAAGGCGTCTCCGGCGCCGGTGGTGTTCCGCACCTGCGCTCGCGGCACCTGGACCGAGCCTTGCCGCCAGGTGCGGCCGTCCCGGGTGGCGGCGACACACCCGGCGGGGAAGTGCACCACCGCCAGTTCTCCCACGCCCCGGTCGAGGAGCCGCC
>CAYQEC010000021.1:0-38639 GCA_964416425.1 uncultured Acidimicrobiaceae bacterium
CGAACTTCAGCCCCTCGGCCTGGGTGATCATGCTGAAGTCGACGTACTCGTCGAGGTCCTCCGGCACTCCAGTCACCGTCGCCATCAGGTTGTCGCCCTTGTTCTTCGGGTTGTCCTTGTTGTGATGGTCCATCGACGCGCTGTGATGAAAGAGCTGATCCTCGGGAATCACCCGGCGCAGCGTCTCCTTCACCGGGGCGGCGTGCATCCCGAACTCGCTGATGAACCGTCCCATGTCCACGGCGTAGCGGCGGTAGTCGACCCCCTCCGGGCTGGTGTCGCTGGTGAACGGGTCGCCGAAGCGGCGCGGCGAGTTGCCGTGCCACACGTCCCAGTTGTGGCGATCACCCTCCAGCATGGAGTTGTGGTCGTCGCCGCCGAGCGGGCTCCCCGGCCAGTAGGGCACCGCCCCGTCCAGCTCGGCGACCACCCCCGGCAGCACCTCGTCGTAGAAGAGCGTTCCCGGGACCACCACGCCGGGCGTCTGCCAGTTCCACTTGTCGTGCAGCCACTGGTTCTCGTTGTTGCCGCACCACAGCGCCAGGCTCGGATGGTTGCGCAGCCGCCGCACCTGGTGGCGGGCCTCGGCGTCGACCTCGGCGGTGAAGGCGGCATCGTGGTCGGGGTACATGGCGCAGGAGAACATGAAGTCCTGCCACACCAGGATTCCGAGCGAGTCGCACAGCTCGTAGAAGACGTCGTGCTCGTAGATCCCCCCTCCCCAGATCCGGAGCATGTTCATGTTGGCGTGACGGGCCTGGGTCAGCAGCGACTCGTACCGTTCCGGCGGGATGGCGCCCACGAACGAGTCCGCCGGGATCCAGTTGGCGCCCTTGGCGAAGATCGGAACCCCGTTGAGCACAAAACGGAAGAACTTCGTGCCCGGCTCGTCGCGGTCGGGCCCCTGGTCGAGGACGATGGTGCGGATCCCGACCTGCCGGTGGTCCTCGTCGAGCACGGCGTCGCCGGCGGCGAGGGTGACCTGCAGGTGGTAGCGCGCCGGCTCCCCCAGATCGTGGGTCCACCACAGGTGCGGATTCTCGATGGTGAGGCGCACCTCGCCGTCGAGGATCCCGGAGTGACCGGTCAGCGCCGCCACGGCCTTCGCCACCGGCTCCCCGTCCCACGCCAGCTCGATCCGGGCGGTCAACTCACCGTCGCCGGCGAACTGCTCGGCCTCCACCCGCACCACCACCTCGGCCCGGTTCCCGTCCGCCGCGATCGTCGTGGTGGCGAAGTGCACGCCGCGGAGGGCGGCGCGGCGCTCCCGGATCAGCTCCACCGGGAGCCAGATGCCCACGGTGGGGAGGCGGGGACCCCAATCCCACCCGAAGCCGTACTGGGCCTTGCGCATCGTGACCCGCTCCGTGTTGCGACCCCAGGAAGGGAACTCGTCGCCGAGGTCGGCGGTGTGGTCGAGGGGCCGGTCGAAGCAGACGGCGAGGGTGTTGCCGGCCCCGGGCCGCACCCGGTCGGTGACGTCGAAGCCGGCGGGGCGGAACATGTTGCGGTGCCGGCCCAGCTCCTCGCCGTTGAGCCAGATCGTCGCGAACGTGTCGAGGCCGTCGAACACGAGATGGAGGCGCTCGTCGGCCCCGGGAGGTTCGGCCGGGCCGTCGAACTCGAGCCGGTACCACCACTCCCGGTCCTCCACCCAGGCGCACTGCTCCTCGTTGCGGTCGTAGAACGGGTCCTCGATACGGCCGGCGGCGAGCAGGGCCCGGTGCACGTCCCCGGGAACCGCGACGTCGATCCATCCGGCGATGTCGACGCCTTCGGCGAACGCCCCGGCCCGCACACCCTCTCCCGGGGCGAAGTCGGTCAGCTTCCACGGCGTCGGCAGCGCGGTGGCGTCTCGGAACATCACGTCTCCTTCCGGGCCGGGAAGCGGAAACCCGACCCGCCGCCGGAATCTAGGGCGCCGCAGGCGGCGAGACCACGACCCGGTCACAGGTACTGAGCGACGTCGCCGGCGATCTGGGCGCCGTCGAGGCCGAAGTCGAGCACCTCCCGGTAGCGGCCCTCGGGATCGATGAGCATCACCTGGGAGGTGTGGTCGACCTCGTAGCCGGTGTCGACGGTGCCCTCCCCTTTCTGGTAGTAGATGCCGAAGTCGGCGGCGGCGGCGGCGATCTCGGACGGGGTGCCGCCGAGACCGACGAAGCCGGGATCGAAATGGGCCACGTAGTCGGCCAGCAGCTCGGGGGTGTCCCGCTCCGGGTCCACCGTCACCATGACCACCTGCACCTCGTCGCCCCGGGAACCGAGCTGCTCGACGGCGTCGGCGAGCGCCGCCAGGGTGGTGGGGCACACGTCGGGGCAGGAGGTGTACCCGAAGTAGAGGAGCACGACCTTCCCCCGAAAGTCGTCGAGGCCGACCCGCTCCCCACCGGCGGCGGTCAGCTGCAGCGCCGGGGCCGGCCCCGGATCGGTGAAGACGGTGCCGGCGAACTGGTGGGAACGGAGCCGGGGCACCACGATGACGAGGGCGACGACCACCCCGAGTAGGACGGCGCCGGCGAACGGCAGCGCCCGCTTCACCATCGTGCCTCCTCGGTTGGACCGCGGCAGGCTACCCAGGCCGCACCGGCAACGAAGCGGCTGCTACTCGGCCCGGATCTCAGCCTCCACGGTGCGATCTCCGGCGGTGGCGAAGTGCAGTGTCAGCTCGACGGTGGCTCCCTCGTCGAAGGCGATCTGCTTGTCGAGGCACATCACGTGCAGCCCGCCCGGCTCCAGCACCGCCTCCCCGCCGGCCGGGATCTCGATGCCGCCCTCCACCGGCTCCATCCGCATCACCCCGTCCTCGATGGTGGTGCGGTGCAGCTCGACCGCCCCGCAGGCGTCGGTGGACACCGACTGCAACACGTCGGCCTGGTCGGTGTCGTTGCCGATGGTGAGATAGAACGCCCCGTTGGCGGCCGCGCTCGGCGAGGTGCGGCCCCACGGGTCGTCGATCGTGATGCCCGCCTCCGATCCGCAGGCCGCCAACAGCAGCAGCACCACCAGCAGTGCCACCCACCGTTGTCTCATGCTTCCCCCTCTGTCACTGCTCCAACATGAACTGGACCAGGCTCTCGACCTGGGCTTCGCTCAGGACGTCGGCCCAGCCGTTCATCGTCCCGGCGTCCCATCCCTCCACCACGAAGCCGTCCGGGTCGAGGATCGACTCCCGCAGGTACTCCTCGGCGGACTGGCCCGGGACCCGGCTCGCCGCCACCACCCCGATCGAGGCGAGGGAAGGACCGGTCAGGTCGGTCCCCGGTGTCAGCGAATGGCAGGTGATGCAGCCGGGAAGCCCTCCCACCGCGGGCTCGTCGAAGAGGGCTTGGCCGAGCAGCTCGTCGCTGCCCGGGTCGGTGCCGGCGCCGGTGGTCTCCGACCCCCCGCCCCCGCAGGCCGCCAGCACCAGGGCCACCGCCACCCCCCACGTGAGCCAGCGCTTCATGTCTCCTCGTCCCGCTCCGACTGCGATCCCCATCAGTACCAACCACCACCGCCGTCTGGCAGGGGCAAATGGCCCCTTGGGCCCTGCCGGCTCCCGGATCCATCCCCGACCATGTGCCAGGATAAAGTCCCTCCGCCAGCAAGCACGGACCGGTGATGCGCCCCGACGTTCCAGACTCAACCGCTCCGGCTCCCCCTCCCACGGGCGAGCCCGGCACCGCCGCGGCAGGCGGTACCGGACCGGACGCCGGCGGCGGGGGTTTCGGCTGGGGCGGGGCCTGGGCCCGGGGAGTGCTCATCTTCCTCGCCGTCGTGCTCGCCACCGTGGCCCTCCCCTCCTGGCTCGCCGGCAGCCGGGTCGTGAGCGGCCGCTCCGAGACGGTGAGCGGCGCCATCGTGGCGACGGTGTGGCTCGTCGTGCTCGTCCTCGTGATGTGGGCCCTGCGCCGCCTCCAGCGCCGGGGGAGGATCTGAATGGCGGGACGGCGACTGCGGGACACCACGATCGGGCGCTCGATCTGGCGCACCCCCGAGCGGGTCACCGACCGCGACCGGGCCGCCGGCCACTGGACGAGCTTCTTCCTCCACCTCTACCCGATCCGGGTGCGCCGGGAGGAGATCGGCTTCCGCTCCACCTGGTTTCTCGGGGTGGCGTCGCTGACCCTGTTCGTACTCCTGGTGCTGTCCGGCATCTTCCTGATGTTCTTCTACGTGCCGTCACCGGCCACCGCCTACCAGGACGTCACCGCCCTCGGCGTCGACGTCGCCTTCGGCCGGTTCATCCGCAACGTCCACCGCTGGTCGGCCCATCTCATGGTGCTGGCGGTGGCCGCCCACCTCGCCCGGGTGTTCTACCGCGGCGCCTACAAACCTCCCCGGGAGTTCAACTGGGTCATCGGGGTGGTGCTGCTCCTGTTGACCCTGCTCATGTCGTTCACCGGCTACCTGCTGCCGTGGGACCAGCTCGCCTACTGGGCGGTGACGGTGGGGACGTCGATGGTCTCCTACGTCCCGGTCGTCGGCGATTCGCTGCAGCAGGTGCTGCTGGGAGGCGCCACGGTCGGCTCCGCCACCCTGGTGCGCTTCTACGTGCTGCACGTCGCCGTGCTCCCGGCGCTCATGGTGCTGCTCGTCGCCCTCCACCTGTGGCGCTGGCGCAAGGACCGCACCCTCGACACCGGAGGCAACGATGACTGAACGGGGCCGGAACGGGCCCGGACCGCGCCGCCGCCTCGAGGTCGGCGCGCCTGCAGGCGCCCCCGACAAGGACGAACAGGTGATGGTGTGGCCCCACCTGCTGGTCCGTCACGCCGTCGTCGCCCTGGCGATCGTGCTCGTGGTCGTGATCCTCGCCCTGCTGTTCGATGCCCCGTTCCAGGAGATCGCCAACCCGACCGTCACCCCCAACCCGGAGAAGGCCCCGTGGTATTTCGTGGCCCTCCAGGAGCTGCTCGCCCACTTCCCCCCGCTCGTCGCCGGGATCCTGGTACCGGCCACGGTGGTCCTCGGCCTGCTCGCCCTCCCCTACCTGGACCGCAACCCGAGCCTGGCGCCGCAGACCCGGCGGGTCGCCAAGGTCACCTTCACGATCTTCCTCGCCGCCTGGATCGTCCTCACCATCGTCGGCTTCGCCTTCCGGGGCCCGGGCTGGGGCTGGGTGTGGCCGTGGGAACACTGGCACGGTGAACTGTGAGCAAGCCGATGGAGCGCCGCACGTTCCTCTCCACCCTCTGGAAGGTCGGGGCCGGGATGTTCGCCGCTGCCGGCGCCTGGACCACCTGGGACGTGTTCCGGCCCCGGGCCACCGGCCGCACCGGCCCCGTGGTCGCCGCTCTCACCGCCACCTCGCTGATCGACGACGACGTGGCGGAGGTGCCCGCCGCCGGCAGCTACCTCACCCGGGTCGAAGGCGAGATCGTCGCCCTCTCCGACGTCTGCACCCACCTGCACTGCCGGGTCACGTTCTGCCGTTCGTCGGGGCGGTTCGAGTGCCCGTGCCACGGCACCGTCTTCAACCGGGCGGGCGACTACCTCTCCGGCCCGGCGCCACGGGGCCTCGACCGCCACCCGGTCGAGATCCGCGACGGCGTCGTCCTCGTCGACACCGCCGTCACCGTCACCGGACCGCCGCCGGGCACGGTGACGATCGACGAGCCGTCCCGGGGACCCGCCTGTCGTGACGAGGACGGCGCCTGATGGACCAACGCCCCGGGGATACCGCGCTCGACCGCTCCACCAACGCCTGGATGATGGCCGGGATCGTGCTGATGGGGCTGCTCGTGCTCACGTTCCTGATCGCCGCCGTCACCGAACCGGCCCGCCGCAACGACGCCCACGCCGACCTCACCGCCGGCCTCGTCTCCCAGGGCAGGGACCTCTACCTGCTGCACTGCTCGGCCTGCCACGGCGTCGAAGGCGAGGGCCTCACCGCCTCGGCCCTCAACTCCCGGCAGTTCCTCGGGGCGACGGTGGATGCCCAGATCCGCGCCATCGTGGCGGCCGGGGTTCCCGGCTCCGACATGGTTCCGTTCTCGATCGACTTCGGAGGCCCCCTCACCTCACGCCAGATCGACGCCGTCACCACCTACCTGCGATCGCTGGAGCCCGCCGCACCGGATCGACCCGACTGGCGCGACATCGAGAACTGACCCGGTACGTCTCAACCGATCGGGATCACCACCCGCACCGCGGTGCCCTCGCCCAGGTTGCTGACGATGGTGAGCTCACCACCGGCATCCTCGGTACGGCGCCGCAGGTTGGTGAGACCCATACCGCCGGGAGCGGCGTCGGGATCGAACCCGCGGCCCTGGTCCTGGACGACGATGACCAGTGAGGTGAGGCCCCCCGACACCAGGATCCGCACCTCGTCGGACCCGGAGTGTCGCAGGGCGTTCGAGGTCGCTTCCTTGACGATGTTGAGCACGGTGTCGGCGAGATCCTCCTCCAGCTCGTCGAAGACCCCGTCGATGGTGAGATCCACTTCGGCGTCGTACGGCTCGGCCAGCTCGTCGACCAGGTCGGTGACCTCCATCTCGAGGTCGCGGGCGATACCGGTCGGGCTGCGCAGGTCGAAGATGAACCTCCGCAGCGAGCTGATCGAGTCGTCGACCCGGCTCACCTGGGTCAGCACCGCCTCCCGGATCTCGGGGTTGTCGATGCCCTGTGCCAGCCCCTGGAGCGACAGCCCCACCGCGAACAGGTCCTGGATGATGTCGTCGTGCACGTCACGGGCGATGCGGGCCCGATCCTCGGCCACCGCCACCTCCCGCAGCCGGGCGTGGATGCGGGCGTTCGCCACCGCGCACCCGCCGATGAGGGCGAGGCTGGAGATCATCTCCTCGTCCTCTTCGGTGAAGCCGCCCTTCTTGTTGGCGAGGTAGAGGTTGCCGAACACGTCGCTGCCGGTGCGGACCGGCACCCCCAGGAACGAGCGCATCTCGGGATGGTGCTCGGGAAACCCGGCGGCGTCGGTGCGTTGCTCGACTTCCTCGGCCCGCACCGTCTCCCCCTTGATCACGGTGCCGAGCACCCCGAGCCCGAGCGGGGGATGGGCGATGCGTCCCGCCTGGTGAGGGTCGACGCCCTGATGGATGAACTCCACCAGGAATCCGTTGGAGCCGATGACCCCGAGCGCCCCGTAGCGGGCGCTGGTGAGCTTCATGGCGGTATCGACGATCGTCTGGAGCAGGCCGCGCAGCTCCCCCTTCTCCGACACGTTGACGGCGGCGTCGAAGAGGCGAGCGAAGCGATCCGGGTCCAGTGAAGCTCGTTCCACGGACCAGACGATACCGTCAGCCCGGAGGCAGGGGGGCCGAACGGCCCTCGGATTGGAGGCGGCCGACACCGTGGGACAGGTCCCGCCACACGGTACCGTGTGGCTGCGGAGGAACCATGATGCGTGTGCTTCTCGTCGATGATCATCAGGTGGTGCGCCAAGGCCTGCGTGCCTTGCTCGGCACCAACCCTCAGATCGAGGTGGCCGGAGAGGCCGAGGATGCGGCGAGCGCCATCCGCCGAGTCGGCTACGACTCCCCCGACGTGGTGGTCATGGACGTGCGCCTCCCCGACATGAGTGGCGTCGCCGCCTGTCGCGCCATCATCGAACGGTTCCCCGACGTGCGGGTCCTCATCCTCTCCTCTCATGTCGACGAGGAGACGATCCACGAGGCGATCATCGCCGGCGCCTCCGGCTACCTCGTCAAGCAGGTCGACGGCCAGCGCATCATCGATGCCGTGCTGCGGGTGGGCGAGGGCGGGATGGTGATCGATCCCGCCGTGACCGAGAAGCTGTTCCGCCAGATCCGGGGCATCGCCGACGGCGATCCGGTCTTTGCCGAGCTGTCGGAGCGGGAGACCCGCATCCTCGAGCTGATCGCCTCCGGCCTCACCAACCGGGAGATCGCCGACCGCATCTTCCTCGCCGAGAAGACGGTCAAGAACTACGTCTCCAAGCTGCTCTCCAAGCTCGGCCTCCGCAACCGCAGCGAGGCTGCCGCCTACATGGCCCGCCGGTCTGCCGAGCGTGACCGGAAGCTCCCGCCCGAGGACTGGGACGAGCAGTAGCACCGGACTCCCGGGGCCTGCCGTTGCACGGTATCGGCACCGCTAAGGTCTGCTGGTGACCCCACGTATTCGCGTTCTCGTCGTCGACGACCACGAGGTCGTCCGTGCCGGCATTGTCTCCTACATGGACGGCCAGGACGGGATCACGGTCGTCGACGAGACCGGATCGGTCGCCGAAGCGGTGGAGAGCGCCGCCCGCAACCAGCCCGACGTGGTGTTGATGGACATTCAGCTCTCCGACGGGTCCGGCGTCGACGCCTGCCGCGCCATCACCGAACAGCGGCCCGAGACGAGGGTCGTCATGTTCACCGCCTTCGCCGACACCGACCTGCTGGAGGCGGCGCTCGACGCCGGGGCGGCCGGCTACGTGCTGAAGCGCATGGAGCTCGACGTCGTGCGCGACGCGGTGCACTCGGTGGCCAACGGTGGCTTCGTGCTCGACCCGAAGGCGGAGGCGGCCCTGGAGGCCGGGCGGACCGGCTCCACCGACCTGTCCCGCCTCGACCGGCTCTCCCCCCAGGAACGGCGGGTGCTGGCCCTCATCGCCGAGGGTCTCACCAACCGCCAGATCGCCCGCCAGTTGGCGCTGGCCGAGAAGACTGTCAAGAACTACGTCTCGACGGTGCTCCGCAAGCTGGAGATGACCCGCCGCTCCGAGGCGGCCGCCTTCCGGGCGACGATCGACAGCGAGTGACGGCGGGTCACCCGCCGGCGCGGGCCAGCCGGTACACGGTTCCCGGGGCGCTGGTGACGTAGAGTTCGCCGGCGGCGTCGACGCCGAACGAAGTGGGACCGGCGACCTCTCCGGGGGCGAACCATTCGTGTACCTCGGGCTCGCCCGGGCCGAGCTGCAGGCTGCGGATCCAGCCTCCGCAGTAGTCGGCGTAGAAGTACTGGCCGGACAGCTCGGGGATGGCGCCGCCCCAGTACACGTAGCCCCCGGTGATCGAGCAGCCCTCCGAGTGGGTGTAGGTGTGGATCGGGAGCACCATGCCGGCCGGGTCACAGTCGCCCTGGTAGCAGGCGTCGCCCTCCATGATCGGCCAGCCGAAGTCGAGGCCGGGCATGTCGGCGGCGACGACGTCGATCTCCTCGATCCGGTCCTGGCCGACGTCGGCCACGTAGAGGTCGCCGCCGTCGAAGGCGAACCGCCAGGGGTTGCGGAGCCCCATCGCCCACACCTCCGGCGCCCAGCGGGCGTCGTGCGAGCCCGGGTTGTCGGGTGGGATGCCGTAGCCCTCGTACTCCGGTCCCACCTCGATCCGCAGCAGGGCGCCGAGCAGCGTGTCGGGACGCCGGCCGTTGCCGAAGGCGTCGCCGGCGCCGCCGCCGTCGCCCATCCCGATCCAGAGGACGCCGTCGGGCCCGAAGGCGACCATGCCGCCGTTGTGGTTGGCGCGGGGCTGGTCGATCGACAGCAGGACCCGGGCCGAGTCGGGGTCGGCCCGGTCGGGGTCGTCCGACACGGTGAACTCGACGATGGCGGTGTTGCCGTCGACGTCGGTGAAGTCGACGTAGAAGCGCCCGTTGGCCGCGTAGTCGGGATGGAACGCCAGGCCGAGCAACCCCTGCTCGCCGTCGAAGGCGACGTCGTCTCGGATGTCGAGGAACGGCGCGGGATCGCCGCCGGCGATCACCCAGATGACGCCCGGTTGGTCGACGACGAAGAGGCGGGGGTCACCCGGGGGGGCGGTGACGAAGACCGGCTGGGTGAAGCCGGAGGCGACCTCCTGCAGCGTCAGCTCCAGGTCGTCGAGCGGAAGGGTGGTGGTGGTCGTCGCCGGCCCGCTCGTCGTCGTGGTGGGCTCGGCGGCGGCCGCGGTCGTCGTCGTCGGCGCCGAGGTGGTGGTGGTCGCGGCGCGCGGGGTGGCGTCACCGGTGGTCGACGCCGCCGGCTCTTCCTCGGAGCAGGCGGCCACCGCCACCAGCATCAGGACGGCGACAATCGTGGCGCGACGCATCGCCCGCACGCTACCGGCCTGACGTGGCTACCCGCCGCCGAGGCCCCTCCAGAACTGCGCCCAACCCAGGGTTCAGATACAGGGGAAGGCGGGTCAGGCGCCGCGGACGAGGTGGGCGGCGGCGGCGGCTCGGTCCGCCTCCTGGGCGACCCGGCGCCCCTCGTCGACGTCGACCCGCAGCAGCAGCGTGATGCCGACCAGGAAGAACACGATGATGCTGAGCACCGCGGGGCGGCTGCTGCCGAACACCGCCACCGCCAGGGCGAACACCAGCGGGCCGACGATGGCCGACACCTTCGACATCACCGAGAAGAACCCGAAGAACTCCCCCGATTCGGTCGTCGGCGACATCGAGGCGTAGAGGCTCCGGCTCAGCGCCTGCGAGCCTCCCTGGACGATGGCCACCATCCAGGCCAGGTACCAGAACTCGATCACCGTGTCGAGCACGAACCCCCACACCGCGATCACCGAATAGACGGCGAGGGACAGGATGATGGTGCGCTTGGTGGTCATCGAGTCGGCGAGGCGCCCCGCCACCGGGCGCCCGAAGAGCGCCGCCAGGGCGAGGCCTACCACCTCGATCACCAGCAGCAACCCGAGGATGCTCCCCAGGTTGCTCACCCGCGGCGCCGGCAGCACCTCGGCCTGGCCGATCGCCATCACCGTCCCGCCGGAGTCCTCGTCGCGGTCGTTGGTGTTGATGATCGACAGGACGTGCTCGCCGGCCTCCCCGGCGTCGATCGTCTCGGTCAGCTGGAAGCGGTCCGCCACGTTGTAGCCGTCGATCAGCAACGGCTCGTCGTCGTCGTCGAGCGCCGGGACCCCGTCGACCAGCACCGCCCATCGGCTCCGCTCCGGCCCCTCGGCGTAAGTGATCTCGACCTCCTGCCCGTGGTAGGCGAGCCGGTACTCGTCGCCGACCCGGGAGGTGAAGGCGTAGGCGCCGTCCGCCGCCGACGGCAGCTCGTCCTCGCGGAGGACCTGCCACGAGCCGGCGAGGTCCACCGCCGCCGAATCGGCCCCGTACTCGCCCTCCCCCGCCGCGGTGGCGGTCGACTCGAACTCGGGGAGGCGAGCGCCGGTGACGTCGCCGTCGAGCAGGAACCGCCCGGCGAAGCCGGCGAGCGGGATCACGATCAGATTCCACATCACGAAGGCGAGGAAGATCGCCCGGTGGCGCTCGTCGCGGCTCGGGATCCGCCCGAAGATGAGGCTGAACGGGATGCCGACGAACTGCACCAGCAGAATCGCCGCCACCAGCTCGATGCTCCCGAACCCGAGTTCGGCTCCGTAGATCACCGCCACCCCGATGATCGTCCCGATCCCGTCGTTGTAGATGAGGAAGGCGACGAGGTACCGGAAGAGTTGGCGGTACTTCCTCAGGTTGGCGAACGTCTCCCGCAGCCGGCTCAGGCTGGCGCGGAAGATGGAGGCCCCGGCGAGGGGGCTCCCCGCCGCCGGCGGCTCGGGAACCCGGCGCAGGATCGGGATCGAGAACACCGCCCACCACACGGCGACGCTGACGAACGAGAGGCGGGCGCCGAGCGTGTCGCCCAGCGTGAAGATCATGACGATGTTGACCGCCAGCAGCAGGCCCCCACCCAGGTACCCGATGGCGTAGCCGCGGGTCGAGACCCGGTCCTGATCCTCCGGGCGGGCCACGTGCGGGAGCAGGGCGTCGTAGAAGATGTTGGCGCCGGCGGCGCCGATGCGGCCGATGATGAGGAATGCCGAGGCGAGCAGCCAGTCCCCCGAGTCCACCAGCACGAGCAGACCGACCCCCATGGTGCCGATGGCGGTGAACAGCGCCAGGAAGGCCTTCTTGGCGCGCAGGATGTCGGACACCGTTCCCAGGATCGGCGACAGCACCGCGACGATGATGAGCGAGAGGCTGAGGGTGATCGTCCAGTACTGGGTTGCCTTCGCCGGGCTCCCCAGCGTGCTCCCGGCGACCTGGCTGTAGTAGACGGGGAGCACCGCGGCGAGGATCGTGGTGAAGAAGGCCGAGTTGGCCCAGTCGTAGAGCGTCCAGGCCCGGATGCGGCGACGGTACTCCGCCTCGTCGATCCCGACGTAACCGGCGATCACCTCGGACGTCACTCAGCCCTCCCTGCCGGTGGCGCGGCGCAGGCTAAGGGCCGGAGATCCGGCACCGCAACCGGTGGAACTTCCCAAGGCGGCGGCCCCCGGTCAGGCGTCGACCCGGTCGAAGAGGGCGGCGAGGGCGGCGGTGACGGCGGCCGGCTGCTCGATCGGGGTGAGGTGCCCGGCGCCGGCGACGACGTGCAGCGTGGCGTCCGGCAGCGCCGCGGCCATCGCCTCCGCTTCGGAGGGCGGCGTCACCGTGTCGTCGGCTCCGACGATGACGGCCGCCGGCACCGCCACGGTGCCGAGCACCGCGGTGCGGTCGGGGCGGTCCCGCATCCCGGCGAGGGCGCCGACGATCGTCTCGTAGGGGGTGGTCTCGACCATGGTGCGGAGCCGGGCCCGGGCCGCCGCGGTGGGGTGCGGCCCCAACAGGGCCACGAGCATGGTGTCGGCGAGGGCGCCACGCCCGCCGTCGAGCACCCGTTCGATGGCGGCGTCCCGCCCCGCCTTGCCGTCGGCGCTGTCGGGTCCGGACCGGGTGTCGACGAGGGCGAGCGAGCGGAGCCGGGCCGGGAAGCGCTCGGCGAAGGCGAGGGCGACGTAGCCGCCCATCGAGAGCCCGATCAGGTCGACCCGATCGACCTCGAGGCGATCGAGCAGGGCGGAGAGGTCGGCGGCGTGGCGTTCCATGGTGAGCGGCTCGCCGGTCACGGGCGCCGACCGCCCGGAGCCGCTCAGGTCCGGGGCGATGCAGCGGCGCCGCCCGGCGAGGGCGGTGAGCTGGTCGAGCCAAAGGGTCGCGTCGAGCGGGAATCCGTGCACGAACAGCGCCACCGGTCCGGTGCCGCGCTCCCGGTAGTGCTGCAGGCGTCCGTCAACCTCGACATACGGCATGATTCCTCCTCGACCCGACCTGGCCTCAGCCTAGGAGACTGCTGAGAAATCCACGGGCGGCATTCGTCATGTCTCGGCAGTGTCCTACGCGGCTCACAGCCCGCGGCGCCGTGCCTCCTCGGCGATGGCGGCGTCGCTGTAGCGGAGCAGATCGGCACTCCAGTCCAGCAGTTGGGGCGGAGCCTCGTTGGCGGTGTCGACCAACTCGCCGACCCGGTCCCGGATGGTGCGTGCCCACGCCCGGCCGCTGGCGATCTGGTGAGGGGTCAGGGTGCCGTCGGCGTTGGCCGTGAAGACTCTGACCTCGATCTGGGGGTTGACCCGGGAGCCGCGCTCGCCGTAGACGACCACCACCGACCCGGCCGGGACGTCCTGCACGCCGCCGACGGCGATGAAGTCGCCGACGAACGCCCACCCGGACGCTTTCGAGTCGTCGACACGCTCGACGATCTTGGCCCAGTTCTTGCGGCGCGGATCGCCGATGAGGGGGATCTCGACGGCGGTCAGGGGGCCCATGGCGTCACTGTACGACACCGCCGTGACGACCGATCGGTTTCGATCGAGGCGAGGCCCGATCAGCCGAGAATCATGTGCCGGGCGCGCCGTGCCTCGAGACGGGCGGTCTCGAGCTGATCGCGGGCGTCGAGCACCTCGGACGTCGGGGCATGGTGAGAGACGAGGTCGTAATGGTGACGCCACGCGTCGAGCAGCTCACGCAGAGCCTTGTTGAATTGGGTGGTGAGCGGCATGGCCGTGCCCTTTCCTCTGTCGCGGTTGTGAGGGCGGAGGTTCCCTGGCCCTCTTGCCACCATCTTCGACACAGAGATCATCCAGATCAAGTGAACGTTTCTATATCAATGATGTAGCTAGGCTACATCATATGCTCGACTTGCATCGCCTCCGACTGCTCCGCGAGATCGTGGTCCGTGGCACCGTCGCCGCCGCCGCCGACGCCCTGGCCTACACCCCGTCGGCCCTCTCCCAGCAGATGGCCACCCTCCGCATCGAGGTGGGCGCCCCCCTCTTCGAGCGGGAGGGCCGCACCCTGCGCCCCACCCCCACCGCCCTCCTCCTCGCCCACCACGCCGACCGCATCCTCGACGCGGTGGCCGAGGCGGAATCGGCCGTGGCGGCGTCGCTGGAGGAGGTGGGTGGTGACGTCCGCGTCGGCGCCTTCGCCACCGGCGTGTACCGCCTCGCCGCTCCCGCCGCCCTCGACCTGGAGCGGGGCCACCCCGCCATCCGGATCCACGTGGCCGAGATGGAGGACCAGGACAGCCTGCGGGAGCTGCGCCTGGGGACCCTCGACGTCATCCTGCTCCAGGAGTACAGCCACTTCCCGGCGGCGACCCCGCCTGAGCTGCACCGTGAGACCCTGATGACCGAGCCGGTGCTGCTCGCCCGCCCCCGCACCTGGGAGGCCCCGGCGACGCTCTCCGACCTGGCCGACGCCCCCTGGATCTCCGAGCCCGCCGTCAACCCGCTGGGCACCGCCCTGCTCCACGCCTGCCGGGCCGCCGGCTTCGAGCCGAACGTCCGCCACCACGCCACCAGCATCCACGTGCTGGTCTCGCTGGTGGGGCGTGGCCTGGGAGTGGGCCTGGTTCCCCGGCTGGCGCTGCGCGGTCAGACAGAGGACGTTGTGTTCGCGCCCGTACCGGGGCACTCCCTCACCCGATCGATCGTCGCCGCCACCCGCCCGGCGCTCCGAACCCGACCTGCAGTGGCGGCCACGATCGCCGCCCTCCACGCGGTCGGCGAGCAGTACGCGCCCGAGGCGACGCCCCCGGAGAACGCCTGAGCGGACCGGCACCCGCAGCGACGCCGCCTACCGCCCCTCGGTGAGCACGTAGTCCATGATCTCCGACAGGTGCCCGTGCGCCATGCAGACGACCGTGTCGGCGCCCCCGTAGTAGATCGTGAGGCGGTCGGTGGGACGATCGAACAGGGCGGCGCAGGGGAAGGCGACGTTCGGCACGTCACCCACCTGCTCGTAGGGCATCTGCGGCGAGAGCAGGTAGCGGGGACCGCGGGCCAGCACCTTCCAGGGCTGCTCCAGGTCGAGCAGGGCCGCTCCCATCGAGTAGACGAAGCCGTTGCAGGAGGTGAGCACGCCGTGGTAGATGAGCAGCCACCCCTCGTCGGTCTCGATCGGGGTGGGACCCGGGCCGATCTTGGTGGACTCCCAAGTGAGCCGCTTGGTCCCCATCACGTGGCGGTGGCGCCCCCAGTACACCAGGTCGGGGCTCTCGGAGTAGAAGATGTCGCCGAAGGGGGTATGGCCGTTGTCGCTCGGCCGGTTCAGCATGGCGTAGGCCTCGCCGATGCGGCGCGGGAACAGCACCCCGTTGCGGTTGAACGGCAGGAAGGCGTTGTCGAGCTGGTGGAAGGTCCCGAAGTCGTGGGTGTAGGCGAGGCCGATGGTGGGGCCGTGGTAGCCGGTGCACCACGTCACGTAGTAGCGGTCCTCGATCCAGGTGACCCGGGGGTCGTAGGCATGCTCGAACTCCCCCTCCAGCTCCTCGACCCGCGGCTCGGCGGGCACGAACTCGATCGGGTCGGGCTCGAGGTCCCAGTTGACACCGTCGGCGCTGCGCCCGGTGTGCACGTTCATGATCCGCTGCGTGTCGTCGATCCGGAACACCCCGGCGTAGGCGTCCCGAAACGGCACCACCGCCGAGTTGAAGATGCTGTTGGAGCGGGGGGTGGCGTGGCGCCCGATGATGGGATTGCGGCCGGAGCGCCATAGCAAATCACTCGAGCCCTGCGGCCGATCCTCCCACGGGATCGACGGCAGCACGTCCGACGGGGCGACGCCCCCGGAACCCGGCGGTGTGGTCATGGCAGCAACCCTTTCCGTTCACGGACCTGGCGTGGAGGGTCCTCTCGCGCCGTTCCCGCACCCACTGGCTGGGAACGGTAACGACCCTTCGATCCTAGACCTTGCCGCGGTGGCGCCCCCGGCGTTGCCGGTCGCCGCACGCCGCAGACGCCGCGCCCTCACCAGTCGACGGCGATGTACTTCGCCTCGAGGAACTCAGCCATGCCCTCGGCCCCGCCCTCCCGTCCCACCCCGCTCTCCTTCACCCCGCCGAAGGGAGCCGCCGGGTCGGAGATCAGGCCCCGGTTGACGCCCACCATGCCCGATTCGATCGCCTCGGCGACCCGGAGGCCACGGGCCAGGTCGGTGGTGTAAAGGTAGGCGGCGAGGCCGTGCCGGGTGCTGTTCGCCAGCTCGATCGCCTCGGCCTCGGTGCCGAACCGCACCACCGGGGCGACCGGCCCGAAGACCTCGGTGGTGAGGATGCCGCTGTCGGGAGGCACCTCGGCGAGCACGGTTGGCTCGAAGAAGAACCCGGGTCGATCCGGCCGGTGCCCACCGGTCGCCACCGTCGCTCCCCCGCCGACGGCGGTCTCCACCATCTCCCCCATCCCCACCTGGGCCGAGAGGTTGATGAGCGGTCCGAGCCCCACGCCCGGCTCCATGCCGGGACCGGTGACCACCCGGCCCATGGCGGCCGACAGTCGGGCGGTGAACTCGTCAGCGACGCTCCCCTCGACGTAGAAGCGGTTGGCGGCGATGCACGACTGGCCCCCGTTGCGCATCTTGGCCACCATCGCTCCCTCCACCGCGGCGTCGAGGTCGGCGTCGGCGAACACCAGGAAGGGGGCGTTGCCGCCCAGCTCCATCGAGCAGCTGACGACCCCGTCCGCCGCCAGGCGGAGGAGGCGCTTGCCGACCTCGGTGGAGCCGGTGAAGGAGACGACCCGCACCCGCGGATCGTGCAGCATCGGCGGCACCACCTCGGCGGAGCGGTTGGACGGCAACACGTTGACGACACCGGGCGGCACCCCCGTCTCCTCCAGCAGCGCCGCCATCGCCAGGGCGGTGAGCGGGGTGTCGGAGGCCGGCTTCAGCACCACCGGGCAGCCCGCCGCCAGCGCCGGGGCGATCTTGCGGGTGGCCATGGCGGCCGGGAAGTTCCACGGCGTGATCAGCACTGCGATCCCGGCCGGCTGGTGCACCACCATGATCCGCTTTCCCCCCGCCGGGGCGGTGAGCAGCGACCCCCGGTTGCGCACCGCCTCGCCGGCGTACCACCGGAAGAACTCGGCGGCATAGATCACCTCGGACCGCGCCTCGGCGAACGCCTTGCCCATCTCCTGGACGATGAGTTCGGCGAGGTCGTCGACCCGGGCGACCATGGCCTCGAAAGTGCGGCGCAGGATCTCGGCGCGTTCCCGGGGGGCGGTACCGGCCCAGGCCGGGGCGGCCACCGCGGCGGCGTCGACCGCGGCGGAGGCATCGGCGACGGAACCGCTGGCAACGGAGGCGATCGGTTCGGCGGTGGCGGGATCGAGCACCTCGATCTCCTCCCCGTCGGAAGCGGGACGCCACGCTCCTCCGATGAAGAGGCCGCTGCGTCCTCGGTCGAGCAGCTCGTGCAGCAGGCTCATGGGTGCTCCCTCCGCCGGTGCCGCCCGGTCCCCGCGACGGCGTCTCCCGTGCTCCGCCCGACGCTAGGAGATCGGCGGGCGATCCACCAGTGGCGGGACGTGTCGGTGACGGCGGCTACCGTCGTCGTCATGCGTCTCCTGCTCGCCGCCTGCGGCGTCGTGCTGCTCGCCGCCTGCGGCGCCGCCCCGCCTCCCGCCACGACGTCCGGCCTCGGGGCCGTCCCGACGGGAGGTGAGCCCGTCACGCTGGTGACGGTCCGCGACGGCGATTCGCTCGTCGTCGCCCTCGACGGCGGCGACGAGGTCGAGGTGCGGCTGGTCGGCGTCAACGCACCCGAGGCCGCCGAGTGCCACGGCGCCGCCGCTCGTGCCGCGCTCGAGTCTCTCGTCTCCGGCGCCACCCTCTCGCTGGAACGGGACGGCGACGACCTGGACCAGTACGGCAGGCTCCTCCGCTACCTCTTCGCCGACGGTGAGCTCGTCAATGCCCGGCTGGTCGAGCAAGGCGATGCCCTCGCGGTGCAGAGCCCGCATCCCCGCCGCGACGAGTTCCTCGCCCTCGACGAGGACGCCTACGAGAACGGGCGCGGGATGTGGGGGGCCGGCGCCTGTGGACCGCCGCCCCCGGCAGGACCGCACTTCACGGCCGCGGCCTGGGATCCGCCCGGGAACGACGCCGAGCAGCCCGACCGGGAGTGGGTCGAGATCGGCAACGGCGGGGACCACGATGTCGCCATCGGGGGATGGGTCCTGCGAGACGAATCGTCACAGCACCGCTACACCTTCCCACCCGGTTTCATGCTGCGCCCGGGTGAGGCGGTCCGGGTCCACTCCGGGTGCGGCGAGGAGGCGGCGGGACGCCTCTCCTGGTGCGCCGGCGCGGTCTGGTCCAATGATGGCGACACCGCCATCCTGCAGGACGAGCACGGCACCGTGGTCGATCGCCTCCGCTCCTCCGCCCCGTCCTGACCGGCTCGGCGCGACAGGATCCTCCCGGGCAGGTCCCCGTTCTTGCGCAATCCGGCCTCTTGTTCGTATGGTGTGACTACGCGCTGACATCGCAGACAACTCCGGGTGGGGAAAGCGAGCGCTCCGGTGCTGCCGGGGCTCGTGTCCAGGGGCGGTAATGCACATGGACAATCGAGGTCTGTGACCGGCACCAGTTCTTGGGCCTTCCCGATTACTCGTTCCGGTCACCGGAGTGGAGTGGCCTGGGTCGGTGAGACACCCAAGCGGAGCGGATATTCCGTCACCGAAGTACCGGTGATGAGATAGCGAACTCGGGATGTGATCGCCTTGACCAAGAAACTCCCCAGGATCGTTCTAGCCCTGGCGAGCCTCGCGACGGCGCTTCTGGCCGGCGCGGCAAGTTTCAAGATCAACTAGAGCTGCCGATCCAGGCCTTCCACCTCACGTCGACCCAGGAGCCCCTGTTGGCCACCTACATGCGGCCCGCCCACCAGCGCAAGTTGAAGATCCGCTACGCGACCCTGTTCGGGGTCCTCGGTGTCGCGATCGTCGCCGCCGCCGTCTTCTTCCAGTCGCGGCCCCCCGATCTCCCGGTATGGGCGACCCTCGCGGTCGTGTTCATCTACCTCGAGTTCCGGGCGGTTCCGATCAACGACCGGTTAACGGTGACATCCTCCGCCGCCGTCGCCATCGCCGTCGCCATCGCGGTGGGGCGTGAGCACGCGGTGGTGGCCGTCGTCATGATGGTGGCGCTGAGCCCGCTACAGATTTCCGATTTCCAGGACCGGCGCTGGTTCCAGCCGATCGCCAACTTCGGCGTGATCGCGATCTCGATGGCACTCAGCGCCCTCGTCCTCACCCTCTTTCTCCCCCACGATGGCGAGCCGGGCAACGTGGGGCTGATCATGGCGGGCTCGGTGCTGGCGGCCAGCGTCGGCGGCATCCTCAACGTCGCCCTGGTCCGCTTCACGGTCGAGCACGTCTTCGACATCCGCCAGGTGAAGGCCTGGTCCAACCTGCCGCAGATCCTCGCCGGCTACGTCGGGCTGGGGCTGATGGGCGGCTTCCTCGGCGTCGCCTACGTCCGCTACTCCGTGGGAAGGCCATCGCTCAACCTGATGCTGGCGCTGCTGGTGGTGACCTTCCTGCTGAGCCACCGGGTCTTCGCCTCACTGTCGGCGGCACGGGAGGCCCGCGAGTCCACCCTGGCCGGTTTCGTCAAGGCCCTCGAGGCCAAGGACCTCTACACCCGGGGCCACACCGAGCGGGTCGCCGAGTTCGCCGGCATGCTGGCGCGGGAGCTGGGCCTCAGCGGCGACACCCAGGAGCGGATCCGGCACGCGGCGCTCATCCACGACGTCGGCAAGCTGGCGGTGCCGCGGGAGCTGCTCAAGAAGAAGGGAAGGCTCACCGGTGAGGAGTCCCGCCAGATGCGGGCCCACGTGCATCTCATCGACGAGTTGCTCGGCGAGGTCGACTGGCTCCGCCCCATCGTCTCGATCGCCTCCGACCATCACGTCAACTTCGACGGCACGGGCTACCACGGACCGAGCAGCAGTCCGGGAGCACATCCGGCGGTCGAGTCCCGGGTGCTCGCCATCGCCGACGCCTTCGACGCCATGACGAGCACACGTTCCTACCGGATCGCCATGTCGCAGGAGTACGCCTTCTCGGAGCTGCGCGCCCACGCCGGCTCCCAGTTCGACCCCGAGATGGTGGAGGCGTTCATCCGCCTCATCGAACGCTCCGGGGTGGTGTACGGATCACCCGCCGGCTACAGCGAGGCCGAGGCCCGCCGCCAGGCCGAGGTGGCCCGCTTCAACGTCGACCACTGATCCGGCGCTACTCGCCCTGGGCCGGGATTCGACACGTCGTGGCGGCGGCGCCGCCCCCGGCGTCGCCGTACCAGATCTCCGGATCGAAGCTCGGCCCGTTTCCGTTGTCGTCGGTGGTGAGGAACCGCACCAGCCCGCGGTAGACGGCGGCGGCGTAGGCCTCGCGAAACTCCGGAGTGCGCAGCAGAGCGGCCTCGCTCGGATTGGCGATGTAGGCGCCCTCGGTGATCACCGCCGGCGCCAGCGTGCGCCGCAGGATGCCGTAGTACTGGGAGGTGCCGTCGCCGGGACTGAGCCGCGACTTGGCACCGACGATGACCGCCCCCACCCAGTCGGCGTCGAACTCCTCGAAGCCGCGCCGGAACTCCTCCACCATGATCCGGGCCAGCCGCCGCGACTCCGGGATCTGTGACTGGTAGTAAACATCGCTGCCTACCGTGTCGAGGCTGATCTCCCACCCGGCGTTGTTGTGGATCGAGACGAGGACGTGGGCATTGGCGGCGTTGGCGAGGGTTGACCGGAAATGCAGTCCCGCCTCGTAGTCGGCCTGGTCACCGTCCCCCACCCGGGTCATGATCACCCGCCCCACCGCCGGGATGTCGGACCCGGTGAAGACCTCCCCGGTCTCCCAGTCGACGACGTGGGAGGAGGTGAGCAGGTCCCGGACGCGCTGGGAGATGTCGAGGTTGACGTTCTTCTCGGCGAGCCCGTCGGGGCTGACCCCGCCGATGTTGTTCGGTCCGCCGTGACCGGGATCGACGACCACCACCGCCTCGCCGAGGTCGAAGCCGGCCCCGACGACGGCGTCCGGGGCGGGCGCTGTCGCCGCCACCTCGCTGCGGCGCACCCAGGCGTTCTCGTCACAGCTCGTGAAGAGCTCGATCCATTCGCCGTCGGCGCTCATCGACTGGCCGGCGAAGATGAGGCCCTCCCGGGCCCGCACGAACGGATCCCCCCCGACCTCGGTGAAGAGATCCGCCCCGCCGGCGGCGATGGTCACCACTCCGGTGCCGTCGAAATCGGGGTCGATCCCGGGCGCCGGCGGCACCGGTCCCGGGTCTGGCTCGGCCGGCACACCGATCGGCTCGATCGGGATCGTGGTCGTCGTCGTGGTGATGGTCGTCGTCGTGGTGATGGTCGTCGTCGTGGTCGTCGTCGGCGGAGCGGTCGTGGTGGAGGGGGTCGCCTCGGCCTGCCCCGGCCGGTAGTCGAAGTACCACACCGCCGCCACCGCCAGCACCACCACGACCACCGCCCCGAGGACCCATTGCAGGAGCAGCCGCCGCATCGCTACTGGGCCGGCACGACGCAACCGGAGCCGCTCACGGTTCCGGCGTCGGCGGTGAACAGCTCGGGCTCGTGGATGCCGGAACCGGGATCGTCGGTGGTGAGAAAGCGCACCACGCCACGGTAGACGCCCTCGGCGTACGCCTGGCGGAAGTCGTCGGTGCGCAGCAGCGCCTCCTCCTCGGGCTCGCTGATGTAGGCGCCCTCGACGATGGCGGCCGCCATCTGGGCCCGGGCGAAGATCCCGTAGTAGTCGCCGCCGGTGTCCGGGTCCATCCGGGCCCGGGCCCCCTGGATGTCGCCTCCCGACCAGTTGGCGTCGAAGGGGGCGAAGCTCACCATCAACTCTTGGTAGATGAGCCCGGCGAGCCGGTCGGCGCCGGGAACCGACATGGCGTAGTACACCTCCGTCCCCGGGATGTCGGTGTGAATGTTGGGCACGGTATTGTTGTGGATCGACACGAGAACGTCGGCCCCGGCGGCGTTGGCGAGTTCGGCACGGAAGCCGAGCCCCAGCTCGAAGTCGCCGCCGTTGGGACCGGTGAGGTCCCGGGTGAGCCAGACCCGGCCGAAGGCGGGCACGTCACCGCCGGCCGAGATGGCGCCGGTCGTCCAGTCCACCGTGTGCGGCTGCTCCATGAGCTGCCGGATCCGGTCGGCGATATCGAGGTTCACTTCCTTTTCGGTGAGACCGGTGGGACCGACGCCGCCCCAGTCGCGGTCGCCGTGACCGGGATCGAGCACGACCACCGCGGCGCCCAGGTCGAACCCGGGACCTGGCACCGCACGCTTCGCCCGGGGCACGACCTCAACCTCGTCCTGCCGCACCCACGCCGTCTCGTTGCAGGTAGTCATGACCTCGAGCCACTCGCCGTCCCGCTGTTGGAAACCGAGAGCGATGCCGTCGTGGATCCGCATGAACGCCGGGCCGCCCGGGGTCTCCGCCAGGTCGGCTCCCCCGGCCGGGACGATGGCGATCCCCGCGGTCGCCTCGTCCGGTGAGATCGGCGCCGTCGTGGTGGTCGCCGCCGGCTCGCTTCCCGTCGGCTCGGCAACGGTGTCGCCCACCCCTTCGGGCAGGGAGAGATGGGGCCCGCTGCAGGCGGCGGCGATCAGCGCGGCGGCGACGAGCGGCAGCAGCGAGGTACGCGCTCGGAATGTGCGAGATGCACGCATCGTCCACCGGGGCAGGGTCGAAGGATTATCCCACCGCCTCCCGACTAGCGAGGGTCTTTGGCCGCGCGGTCAGAGGCGCTCTGCGACCGTCTTCATCTCCACGAAGAGCCGTAGGTAGTCGGGCCCTCCCGCCTTGGCATTGGAGCCCGACATGTTGAGGCCGCCGAAGGGCTGGATGCCGACGAGGGCCCCGGTGATCTTGCGGTTGATGTAGAGGTTGCCGACGCGGAACTCGCGGGTGGCCCGCTCGATGCGGCGCCGGTCCTGCGAGAACAGCCCGCCGGTGAGTCCGAACTCGGTTCCGTTGGCGACCGCCATCGCCTCGTCGAAATCCGCCACCGCCAGCACCGACAGCACCGGTCCGAAGATCTCGTGCTGGGCGAGGCGGGCGTCGGGCCGGACAGCGCGGAAGATGGTCGGCTCGAGGTAGTACCCACCTTCCTGGTCGATGGCGTGGCCGCCGAGCACCAGGTCCGCCTCGGATCTCCCCCGCTCGATCTCCTCGAGGATGGCGCGGTGCTGCACGTCGGTGATGACCGGGCCGACCGGGAAGTTGTCGACCGGCGGCCCCACCTCGAGGGCGGAGGTGGCGGCGACGACCCGGTCGAGCAGCTCGTCGTGGATCGCCTCGACCGCGATCAACCGGGAGCAGGCGGAGCACTTCTGACCCTGGTAGCCGTAGGCGCTGGTGACCACGGCGGCGGCGGCGGCCTCCAGGTCGGCGGTTTCGTCGACGATCAAGGCGTCCTTGCCGCCCATCTCCAGGAAGGCCCGCTTCAGCCATCTCTGGCCGGGATGCACCACCGCGGCCCGCTCCGCGATGCGGAGCCCCACCTCCTTGGAGCCGGTGAAGTTCACGAACCGGGTCCGGGGATGGTCGACGAGCATGTCGCCGATGGCTGCGCCGGAACCGGGGAGAAAGTTGATCACCCCGGGCGGGATTCCGGCCTCGGTGGCGATCTCCATGAACTTGGAGCCGATCACCGGTGTCGCCGACGCCGGTTTCAGCACCACCGTGTTGCCGGCCACCACTGGCCCCACCGTCATCCCGGCCAGAATGGCGAGCGGGAAGTTCCACGGCGGGATGACGACACCGGCGCCCATCGCAACCAGGAACGACTCGTTGCGCTCGCCCGGGTAATCGGAGGTGGGTACCTCCATTTCAGTGGCCTGCATGGCGTAGTAGTGACAGAAGTCGATGGCTTCGGCGACGTCGGCTTCGGCCTCGGCCCAATTCTTCCCGGCCTCGAACGACTGCCACGCCGCCATCTCGAGCTTGCGGCTCGCCAGCAGGTCCCCGATGCGGCTCACCAGCCGGGCGCGCTCCTCCACCGGCCGTGCCGCCCAGTCGGGAAACGCCGCCCAGGCGGCGTCGATCGCCTGCTCGACGTGGGCCGCGGTGGCGGAGGCCGCCCTCCCGATCTCCAGGCCGGGGCGGGACGGGTCCGCGCTGCGGATCAGCCCGTCGGTGATGATGTGGTCGGCGCCGATGACGAGCGGGGCGATCCGCCCCAGCTGCGCCTCGACCACGGCGAGGGCGGATTCGTAGCGGGCGCGGGGGCCGGGCTCGGAGAAATCGGAGTACGGCTCGGTGCGGAACTCCTGCATCTCGGCCTCCTACTGCTCGACCGGCGATCTCTCACACCGAGAGTATCAGAGGGGGCCGGGCCAACGGCCTCTGGCGCAAGCCGCCTCGCGGAAAACCCCTGAAGAAGGGGTCCGTAGAACCGATATACACCCCGTGAAGCCCAAGGTGCTCGTCGTCGAAGACTCGGTGAGCGTGAGACGCCTCATCGAGGTGTGCCTCCGCGTGCTGGACGTGGAGCTACTCGGCGCCAAGGACGGGATCCGCGGATTGGAGATGGCCCGTGAGATCCTGCCCGACGCCATCGTGCTCGACATCGGACTGCCCGGCATGGACGGGTGGGAGGTGCTCCGGCACCTGCGCGCCGACGAAGAGACCCGATCCATCAAAGTGCTGGTGCTCACCGCCCACGCCCAACCCGAGATCGCCGAACAGGCGGCCCAGGGGGGCGCCGACGACTTCATGACCAAGCCCTTCAGGCCGATGGACCTGCGCGAGCGCATCGAGAAGCTACTCGCCGGCTGACACCAAAACGGTTCGGGGTGCGGCCCCGACGTGGTACCAATACCGTCATGTCCGTGTCCCCGGCCCGCCTCTCCGTCGTCTCGTGGGTCGCTTACGACCTCGCCAACACGATCTTCGCCCTCGGCGTCGGAGGTCTCTACTTCGCCACCTGGCTCACCCAGAGCGGATGGCCCGACGCGGCGCTGTCGGTGGCGCTGGCAGCCGCCATGGTGGTGGTCATCGTGCTCTCCCCCTGGATCGGGATGGTCGGGGACCACGCCGGGCGCCGCGTCCCGCTGCTGATCCCCACCACGCTGCTGGCGGTCACCGCCACCTTCTTCCTCGCCTCCGTTCCGGTGGGTCCGTCCCTCGTGCTGTTCTCGGTGGCCCTGATCGGCTTCAACCTGGGCGGGGTCATCTACGACTCGCTGCTGCCGGACGTCAGCACCGAGGAGAACCGGGGCCGGATCTCCGGCTGGGGCATCGGGGTCGGGTACGGCGGTTCGGTCATCGCCGTCCTGGTCGGTCGGCTACTGCTCGACAGCCACGGGTTCGCCATGGTGTTCCGCAGCATCGCGGTCCTGTTCCTACTGTTCTCGCTCCCGGCGTTCCTGTTCATCCGGGAGCGGCCCCGGGCCGCCCTCCCCGGCCCCCCTCCCGGGATCAGGTCGAGCGTCCGCCATCTGATCTCGGCGTGGCGGGCGGCCAGCGGGTACCGGGGGGTGGTGCCGTTCCTGCTTGGGCGGTTCTTCTACACCGACGCCGTCAACACCCTCATCGGCGGGTTCCTGGCGATCTTCGTGATCCGGGAGCTCGACTTCACCGAGGACGAGGTGCAGATCCTGCTGGCGCTCGCCATCGTCTGCGCCATCGTCGGCGGCATCGGCTCGGGCCCCCTCATCGACCGGCTCGGGCCGCGCCGGCTTCTCCACCTCGCCCTCTACGCCTGGATGGTCACCATGCTCGGCGGGATCGCGGCGGCGCTCGGCAACACCCCCTGGCTCGCCTGGCCGGTGGCCGGATTGGGCGGCATCTCCCTCGGAGCGACCTGGGCGGCCGACCGCGTCTACATGGCCCGTATCGCCCCACCGCGGCGGCTCGGGGAGTTCTACGGCCTCTACGCCACCGTCGGTCGCTTCGCCACCGTGCTCGGGCCGCTGGTGTGGGCGATCATCGTCAACCTGCTGCACTGGCCCCGGTCGGCGGCGATGGCGGCGCTGGTCGGATTCCTGGTGACGGCCCGCATCATCCTGCGCCGGGTCGACGACACCCCCCGGCAGTGGCGGCCCGAGGACCTGATCGAGACCGGGCGCTAGGCCTGCCTCTGCAGGATCTCGACCACCTCGTCGTCGCTCACCTGGGTGAAGTCGGCGTACCACTCCCCCACCGCCATGAAGTGGCGCGGCTGTAGCGGGCAGATCATGAGGTCGACCCCGGCGGCGAGTCGGGCGATCGAGGAAGGGGGACCGACCGGGACCGCCCCCACCAGCCGGGCCGGGCCACCCGCCGCGATGGCCGCCAGTACCGCCTCCAGCGTCGACCCGGTGGCGATGCCGTCGTCGACCACCACGACGGTGCGTCCTGCGATCCGGGGCGGGGGACGGTCGCCGCGGTAGCGGGCGGCACGGCGGGCCAGCTCGGCCCGCTGCTGGTTGATCTCGGCCACGAGGTACTCCTCGCTGACGCCGAGGCGCCGTACCAGGTCGGTGTCGACCACCGGATCGCCCGCTTCGGCGACGGCGCCGATCGCCAGCTCCCGGTTGCCGGGCGCCCCCAGCTTGCGGGCCAGCGCCAGGTCGAGGGGGGCGCCGAGGGTCGCCGCCACCTCGGCGGCCACCGTGACCCCGCCCCGCGGCACTCCCAGCACCAGCACGTCGGCCGGGTCGAAGGGATCCAGCGCGGCCGCCACCGCGGTGGCGAGCCGGCGCCCGGCGTCGCGTCGATCGACGAAAGCCATGTCGTGCAGGGTACCCCCGGCGGGTAGCCTGCTGCTCCCACATGAGAAGAGCACTCCTCGTCGCCAACCCATCGGCTTCCGGGTTCACCGGTGGCCGGTTCCGGGAGGTCCTCGCCATCCTGGGTGAGGCCTACGACGTGACGCCGGCGTGGCCCAACGGACCCGCCGAGTCTCGCCAGAGCGCCGCCGAGGCCGCCGAGGACGGCACCGACCTCGTCATCGCCATGGGCGGCGACGGGGTGGTGCACCACGTCGCCAACGGGCTGGTGGGCACTCCCACCGCGCTCGGGATCCTGCCGGCCGGCACCATCAACGTGGTGGCCCGCCTCCTCGGCATCCCGCAGAAGACGGCGCAGGCGGCCCGCGCCCTGCTCGACGCCGAGCCACACCGCCTCCCGGTGGCCCACATGGCGTCGGACAGCCGGACCGGGGCCCGTTCCGAGTATGCGGTCTTCTCCCTCGGGATCGGCTTCGACGCCGACGTGGTCGGGATCGTCGAGCAGCGCCCCTACACCAAGTACGCCATGGCGTCGCTGTCGTTCGCCAAGGTGGCGACCTCCCAGATCATCGGCACCTACCGCTCCCGCCAACCCAACATGGTGGTGGAGTGCGACGGTGAGCGGGCCTACGCCGTCACCGTGCTGGTGCAGGTCCACGACGTGTACACCTTCTTCGGGCGGATGCCGTTGCGTCTCGGACCGGCCGGCGCCGGGCCGACCGCCCTCGCCGCCGAGCGCCTCACGGTCCTCGGAACCCTGGATCTGGTGCGACGGGCCGCCACCGGAAGCTCACCGGCGGCCCACCGCGGGGTGAAAGTGTGGAGCGGCTTCGAGAAGCTGGTGATCGAGGCGGATCCGCAGAGCCATTTCCAGGCCGACGGGGAGCTCCTCGGCCCCACCACGTCGCTCGAAGTCACTCCGATGCCGGACGCCCTGACGGTGCTGCATCCGGTCCCGACCGAGGAGCGTTCCCTGCTCGGTCGTCTCCGCCGTCGGCCTTGACCACGGTGACATGCGGGAACGGGATGATGATCCCCTCGGCGTCGAACCGCTTCTTGATGCGACGCAGGAACTCGCGCCGCACCCCCCAGCGGGCCTCGGGAGTGACCCGGAGCAGGGCCCTCAGCTTGATCGACCAGTCCCCCAGCGCCTCGACGCCGAAGATCTCGGGGGGATCACGGAACAGGTGGCTCCACTCGGGATCCTCGGTGAACCTGGTCAGCTCGTCCCGCAGGACCTCGATGGCCTGATCGATGTCGGCCGAGTAGTCGATGTCGACGTCGATCACCGCCTGGGCGAAGTCCTGGGTGTAGTTCGAGGCGACTCGGATGGCGCCGTTGGGGACGTGGTGGACGTACCCGTCGAGGTCCCGCAGCACCGTGGTGCGGAGCCGGATCGCCTCGACCTTGCCGACGGCGTCGGCCACCTTGACGACGTCCCCGAGGGCGTACTGGTTCTCGGCCACGATCAGGAACCCGGCGATCATGTCCTTGATGAAGTCCTGGGCGCCGAAGCCGATGGCGACGCCGACGACGGAGCCGATGGCGAGCAGCGGGGTGATGGACACTCCCCAGGAGTCGAGCATGATGAGCACGACGGCGACCGACAGCGTCACGACGATGACCGATCGCAGCACCGACCACAGCGTCTCGATGCGCCGCACCCGCTCCGGCACCGTGAGCCCTCCCTGTGCCAGCGCCTGATCGGTCATACGCTTCACCACCCGGGCCCCGACCCGGCGCACCACGAACCAGAGCACCAGGAACCCGGCGAGCACGACCCCGGTCTCGATCAGGCGTGGGACCAGCTCCTCGCTGGAAGTGGTGGTGTCGGCCGCGGCGGCGGTGAGGGTGAGGGCCTCGATCACGTGCTCCTCCTGATTCTGTCGGCGAGCTGGTAGGCCGCCAGCCCGGCGTAGGCCACGGTCGCCCCGAAGAGGGCCCGGTCCCACAGCAGCTCGGCCAGCGGCCTTCCCACCCTAACGTCCAGGTCGGCCTCGGCGGCATGCTGCCGTTGGGCGCGAGCGGTACCGCGCCGCCGGCCGCGCGGCGCCGGCACGGCGGTGGCGGTTGCCGCGGCGCGCTCGACGGCTTCGGCCACGATCCCGGCCCCGAACGATCCCCGCACCGCCTCCCCGTAGTCGGCGCCGACTTCGGCGGCGACGGTGGCGACGAGGTCCTCGATCCGGCAGGCGGCGTCGTCCCGGGAGGCGGCTCCGCTCCCCGCCAGAACGCGGTCGGCGACGGCGCGCCGGGTCTCGGCCCAGCGCTCCTCGAGGTCGAGACCGGCTCCGTCCCACACGCCGGCCCCGGTTCCGAGGTCGCGCAGGATGAGCAGGGTGTCGGCGACCAGCTTGCCCAGCATCGTGCGCTTGTGGTCGAGGCGGGTGGTGAGGTGCTCCCGCAACAATTCGACGCCGCGGCGACGGCCCGTCGGCGGGTCCGCCGCCATCGTGAACACCTCGGCCTCGGGGTAGCCGTCACCGCCGAGGAGCTCGTCCAGGTGGTGTCGCACCTCGTCGAGCTGTTCGGGGCGGAGCCGGTCGATCTTGTTGAGCACGAACGTGAACTGGTCCCGGTACACGTCGAGCGGAGCCAGGAAGTCCTCGTGCAGGGTCCGGTCAGCGTACTTCTCGGCGTCGAAGACCCAGATGACGCCGTCGACCTGCGGGATCAGTTCTTCGACCCGGCTCCGGTGCCAGCCCACCACCGAATCCATGTCGGGCAGGTCGATCACGGCAAGGTGGGAGAAGCCCGGGTGGGGGCGGCGCTCGTAGACGGCGAGGGCGTCGAGCAACATCAGCAGACTCGATTCCGGCTCCTCGGGCAGGATCGCCGTCGCCTGCTCGGTGTGGGGTCGCAGAGCGCTCACCGACACGAGTTCCTCGCCGGCGAGGGCGTTGACGAGGCTCGACTTGCCGACTCCGGTGCCGCCGGCGATCGCCAGCACCAGGGTCTCGCCGAGGAATCCGCGCCGGTTGCGGAGCTCGCGGCTGCGGGAGGCGGCGCGTTCCAGCAGCTTCGGGGCCACCACCGGCTCGGCGCGGGCGACCGCGAGGTCGAGGGCGTCGATCAGCTCGGTCACGTCACGCATCGGTCGCCTCGGTCTCCTCGGTTCGTTCCTCCTCGTCGGAGGGTACGGCCTCGGGTGATTCGGGCTCGGTAGCCCGCTCCGGGTCGATGAGGGCGACGATCCGTTGCACCCGGCCCGAGATGGCGGTGGCGGCGGCGGCGATGGTGGCGCCGTCGAGGAGGTGATGGAAGCGGGCGGCGTCGGCCTGGAGGGCGGTGTGCAACTGCTCGGTGAGGGCAGCCCGGGCGTTGCCGAGCACGGCATCGAGGGTGGACGGGAACCGCCGGATCAGCCGGCGCGACGGCTGCCGGGCCGGGTCGAGCACCAGCGGCCACAGGTGACGGACGGCCCGCTCCCGGGGGCCGGGCCGGAGCCGGCCGCGGCGGGCGTGGCGCGCCGCCAGCCCCCCCAGCTCCTGCTCCCAGCCTAGCAGCGCCGCCTCCACCGCCCCGGTGTCGTGGGTGTGCCGCCACAGGCCCTGCCCTTCGCCGGCAAGGAGTCGCCGGCCCAGCTCGTCGCCGGCCCACGCCTCGGCCGTGCCCTGGGCGGCCCGCCCGGCGCGCCGGGTGACGACGCCGACGAGATCGGCGGCAGCCCGCTCCCAGGTCTCGTGACCGGCCTGCTCGGCCAGCCCGCCCTGCGCCAGCGTCTCGCTCAGAGCGGCCGTCTCGGCGGCGTAGTGGGCGTCCACCACCGCTTCGAGGTGGGCGGCGAGCACGGCGTGCTCGTCGAGCACCTCGATCACCTGCTCGCTGCGCTCGACGAGGTTGCGGACGGCCAAGGCGGCGTTGCTCTGGAGCACGGTGCGGCGCAGCGCCGGGTCGGAGATCTTGGCGAGCTCCTTGCGCAACAACCCGACCGCGGCCGGCTCGAGGCCGCCGTGCCAGCGCTCGACCCCGCTCTCGGCCACCGCGAAGAGCAGGGACGGATCCGGCTCCAGCAGCAGCTCCCGGGCGTAGAGATGGGCGGCGAGGTCCTCCACCAGCGCCGTCTGCTCGTCGGGGTCCTCCGGGAGCCGGTTGAGGACGAAGAGGAGGGGGATGCCGCGCCACCGTACCTCCTGGAGAAACTCCCACGGCGCGGCGTCGGCGTAGCGGGTCGGGCTGGTGACGAAGACGCACAGGTCGGCGAGCGCCAGGACGTCGAGAGCGGGGCGCCGGCCGTCCGGGGAGGTCCAGTCGACGGGAGGGGTGTCGATCAGGGTGAGGTTGGCGGTGAGCTGGTCGTCGCCGATGACCACCTCGACGGCAGGCCCCATCCGTTGCCTGACCCGGGCGACGAACTCGCTCCAGTAGCGGGAGGCGTGGTCGCGGTGGGCCCACAGCACCGGGTCGACCGTGGTGGGCCGTTTCACGCCGGTGTTCCCGATGCGATCCTGGGCGAGGGAGTTCACGAGGGTCGACTTGCCGGTCCCGCCCGGTCCGGCCACCACGGCGACGATGGGGGCATCAGGATCGGCGAGGCGGGGCACCAGGTACTCACGGATCGTGCGCTCGATGCTGTCGCGGATGGCGAGCGCCGCGGCCCGATCGGGGGTGGGGAGCCGGAGCGGCGCCGAGGCCAGCAGCTCGCCGAGACGGGCCAGCTCGTCTCGCAACGTGGGAATGGCGTCGCCGTTTGCCCTCATCGCGACGATTACAGCACACCACCTGCCCGTGGAACCGGAACAGGCGCCAGAACCGCGAAATCTGTCACCCTCCCGCCGTACGGTGACCCCATGACCGATACCTACGAGACCATCGGAACCGTGACGACCACCCCGACCGTGGTGGTGGACGGCTCGGCGGTGCGCATCGACGGCGTCGTCGTCACCGACGCCATGGTGGCCGACCACCTCCGATCCGTTCCGGCCGATGCCCGGCCCGCCGAGATCGCCAAAGCGCTCGCCGTGGGGATCCGCGGGCTGAACTCGATGGGCCTCGGCGCCACCATCGACGAGATGAACGAGGAGGTGCGCCGGGTGCTGGCGACCGTCACCGAGGAGGCGCAGCGCCGGCTCGACGGCGTCATCGCCTCGGGAAGCACGGCGCTCTCCAACAGCCTCGATCCCGACGTGCGGACGTCGCTCACCGCCCGCACCCTCGCCGAGGTCGGAGCCCTCCACGAGCGGCTCCTCACCCGGCTCGACCCGGAGCGGACCGGCAGCCACACCGCCCGGCTGGTGGCCGCCCTCAACGACCTGCTCGGCCCCGGTGGCGTGCTCCAGCAACGCCTCCAGGAGGCGTTCGACCCCGCAGGCCCCGATTCCGGGTTCAACCGGATCATGGCGCAGGTCGACGTCCGGTTTCGCGAGCTGCGGGACCTCGTCGTGGGCGAGCAGGGCCGGGCCGAGGAAGGGCGGCGAGGCACCGCCAAGGGACGGGACTACGAGGACGACCTCGAGGCCACCCTTCGCGCCGAGGGTGCCCGCATCGGCGGGTGTGTGGTGGAACGCACCGGCCAGACTCCCGGATCGGTGGGGCCGCAGACCAAGGCCGGCGACTTCGTGATGACGCTCCCCAACGAGATCCGGATCGCCATCGAGGCCAAGAACACGGCACGGGTCGGGCTCACCGGATCGGGCGGCATCCTCGAGGAGCTGGACCGGGCCATGACCAACCGCCGGGCCGATTGGGGCCTCTGCGTCTCGAAGGAGGACGTCTTCCCGGGAGAGGTGGGCAGCTTCGGCGTGTACGGGAACCGGCTGCTGGTGGTCGACGACGCCGACGGGGTGCTGGTCGGCGTCGCCCTGCGCTGGATCCAGGCGGCAGTGGCCGTCGGTCGCATCGACGGCTCACGGCGCGACGCCGAGTACGCCCTCGAGCGCCTGGGACGGCTTCGTGACCTCGCCCAGCACTTCTCCCGCTCGAAGCGGATCCTGGCGACAGCCAAGTCGAACATCGACTCGGTCCGCGACGAGATCGACTCCTTGCGGACGCAACTACTCGACCTGGTCGACGAGCTGTACCGCTCCTTCGGTCGGGAGAGGGACCACGAGCCCACCACCGTCCGCGTCGCCTGAGGGCCACTGTGCCGGCGCCGCCCGGGCCCAGGCGGGCCCGCCGGGTCACTCGGGGTCGGAGAAGGCGAAGAGATCGTCCACCGGGTCGGGGGCGGGGAGGCGCGAGAAGAGCAGCTCGAAGTCCTCGTAGGGGTAGACCTCCCGGATCAGGTCGACCGGGATCTGGAACCAGAACCCGTCGGGGTCGACCTGGGTGGCGTGGGCACGGAGGGCGTCGAGGCCTCGCTGCAGCGTCGCGGTCACGTCGAGGCGGCTGATGGCACGGCCGTCGTCCATGGTTTCGTCGAGCCGTCCCAACCATTCGGCATAGGGGGATTCGAGGCCACGTTCCACCATGGCGCGGTGCAGGGTAAGGATCCGGCGCATCGAGAAGAGTGCCGCCCACACCGCGTCGACCTGCCAGGCGTCGCCGGCGTCGGGGAATCGATCCGGGTCGGCGGCGGCCCCCGCCACCGCCATCGACAGCTCGTGGACTCGGAGGTGGTCCGGGTGGGGATACCACTGGTGGTCGTCGTATCCGAGCACGATCTGGGGTCGTTCCCGGCGCACGATCTCCACCACCTGGCTCAGCACCTGCTCGAAATCGGCGTTGACGAAGGCATCGGGACGGAGGTTCGCCTCCGATCCCGGTATGCCCGAATCACGGTGGCCGAGCAGGATCACCTCGTCGTAGCCGATGATGGCCGCCGCCTCCTCCAGCTCGCGGCGGCGGATCTCGGGAAGGTGGGCCCTGACCTCGGGCCGGTCCATCGCCGGGTTCAGGATGTCGCCCGCCTCACCCCCGGTGGCGGTGACCAGCACGCACCGCACCCCGCCGTCGGCGTAGTGCGCCACGGTGGCGGCTCCTTTGGAGCTCTCGTCGTCGGGGTGGGCGTGCAACGCCAGCAGGGTTCGCATGGGAGGACAGAGAGTATCGCACCGGCGGGCCGCCGAGCTCCACCATCCGGAACCGGGCTCAGGCGGTGGCGGCGCTTCCCTCGGCGCAGCCGTCCAGCAGCGGGCAGAACGCGCACCACGGTCCGCCCCGTCGCTCCAGGTCGTCCCCGGCGTCGAAGGCGGCTCGGAGCGCCGTGACGAGATCCGCGACCCGCCGGGCAGTCTCCTCGACCCCGGCCCGGCTGCAATCCCCGGGCCTCCGTTCCCCCGTTCCCACCGAGAAGGCCTCAATCACGACCGGCAGCTCACCACGTTCCAGGGCCCACAGCAGCACGTAGAAGGCGAGTTGGTCTTCGATCTCGTAGAGGGCGCCGGTCTTCCAGTCGACGAGGCGGGCTCCCCCATCCGGTTGGTCGAACACCGCGTCGACCACGCCCCGCAACGTGACCCCCTCCACCGGTTCGACCTCGAGGGCGACCTCGGCGGAACGGAACCCGTCCGCCGGGAGCCGCTTGAACCGCTGGTAGAGATCCCCGACCTCCCGGATGATCGCATCCAGGTCGCTGGGCCGGAGGCCGAGGGCGCCGATCTTGGGATTGAGGCCCGAGCCGATCTCCTCGTGGCACGCCTGCCGCAGCTCCTCCGGGGCGACCGGGCCGCTTGCGAGATGACGGGCGAAGATGCGATGCGCCAGGTTGCCACGGAACGACGGCCGGCTCTCGGGCGGGTAGACGCCGCGGGTTCGGGCCAGGGCCTGGGCCGGGCAGCGGCGGTAGGTGGTGTACAGGGTCGCCGAGACGACGAGCGGTTCACCGGGGGCAACGGGGGGGAACGGGACCACCATCGGATGGTATCGGGGAGTGACCAGCGACAGGGTATTTGGATTGACCAGGGAAACGGTACACTGATCGCTCGCCCGGGGTCCTCGGTCCATTTTCGTTGGTCGCGTCTCGTAAGCCTCGATGTCTAAAAAGCTCCGCACCATCATCCTCGCCGGCAGTGTCGCAGCCCTGCTGCTGCTGCCTGTGATCGCCTATGCCTTCGATCAGGTCGTCACCAGCGGCGAGGTCGCCCGCAACGTGTCGGCTGCCGGCGTCGAGCTGGGCGGCCTCGGCCAAACCGATGCCCTGGTGGCCGTCGCCCAGTACGAGGACGAGCTGCGCCGCACCTCGGCCCATTTCGTGGTGAACAACATCGAGTTCACCCTCGACCCGGCGGTGGTCGACCTCCAGGTCGACGAGGCCGCGGTGGTGGAGGAGGCGCTGCAGCAGCGCCGCGACCGTGGCTTCCCGGCGAGCTTCTTCGGCTGGTTCGGCAGCTTCGGCGACCACATCGATCTCGACATCCCGGTCACCATCGACCCCGACCTGCTCAACGACGTCTTCGCCCAGTGGGAGCTGCAGGCGATCGACGCTCCCGCTTACGAAGGCGGGGTGGTCATCGACGGCGGCCGGGTGCTCCCCGATTACCCCCGCACCGGGGAGGGCATCGACCGCGACGCCGCCGGCGCCATCGCCCTCCAGACCCTGAGCACCCTCGATCGTTCGGTGCCGACCCTCCCCACCCGCGTGCTCGAACCGGAGCTGACCCGTGCCGACGTCGACGCCGCCGTCGCCCAGGCCGGTCGACTCATCGATGCCCCGGTGACCCTGGTCTCCTCCGACCCGGCGGTGTCGATCACGTTCACCCCCGAGCAGCTCGTCGACATGTTCGTGAGCAGGGTCCGCTCCGCCTCGCCGCCGGAGCTGCTGGTCGGCTTCGACGAGGATTCGCTGGCGTCACTGCTGGAGCCGCACCGGCAGGAGATCGAGCAGCCGGCCCGCGACGCCGCCTTCTTCGTCGACGAGGAGACCGAGCAGGTGTCGCTGCAGCCCTCCCGCGCCGCCACCCTGCTCAACGTCGACATGGTGGCCACCTCCCTCCGCCAGGCGGCGCTGTCCCCCACCAACACCGGCCCGTTCCCGTTCGAGTCGGGGACCGAGCCCGAGTTCACCACCGCGGAAGCCGAGGCGATGGGGCCGATCACCAAGGTGTCCGGCTTCTCCACCGAGTACCCGCCCGGCCAGGCCCGGGTCACCAACATCCACCTGATGGCGGACGCGGTCGACGGCGCCATCGTGTGGCCCGGTGAGGAGTTCTCGCTCAACCAGTACGTCGGGGAGCGCACCGAGGCCGGGGGATACGTCCTGGCCCCGATGATCCTCGGCGGGGAGCTGGTCGACAGCTTCGGCGGCGGGGTGAGCCAGTTCGCCACCACCTTCTACAACGCGGTGTTCTTCGGCTGCTACGAGGACATCTCACACAAGCCGCACAGCTACTACTTCACGCGCTACCCGGAAGGCCGGGAAGCGACGATCTCGTGGCCGGAGCCGGACCTGGTGTTCCGCAACGATTCGGACGCCCTCATCATCATCAAGACCCAGTACACCTCGACGTCGATCACCGTCGAGTTCTACGGCAACAACGGGGGCCGGGTATGCGATGCGGAGAAATCCGACCGCTACGGCTACACCGACCCCGATGAGGTCTACGAGGCCGACCCGGAACTCACCCCCGAGGACGAGATCGTCGACGACGGGTCCTCGGGATGGGCGGTCGACGTCACCCGCATCATCACCTACCCCGACGGCTCCCAGGAACGGCAGAGCTGGACCCATCGCTACCGCCCCTACCCGACCACGATCCGGGTCCACCCGTGCAACATGCCCGACGCCACGGTGGCGTGCCCGATCCTTGTGCCGTCCGTGATCGGGCAGGATCTCGCCTCGGCCCAGGCCGCCTTGTCGGGAGCGGGGTTCGCCATCGCCCAGGGGGCCACCGTGCCGGTCGACAGCGAGGCCCAGCACGGGACGGTGATCACCCAGAGCCCGGAGGCCGGGAGCTACATCGATGCCGGGGCGACCGTGACCGTGAACCTCGGGGTCTACACCGCCCCGGTGCCGGACCCGGGACCGGACCCCTCCCCGTAGCCGGCCCGTCTCACTCGTCGGGGTAGAAGCGGAAGAACTCGGAGATGACGGTGGCGGCCGCCTCGGCGGTCTCGGGCGCCCACTCGGAGCGGCGCCGCACCACGACCTGGTTGGATGCCACGTATACGTGATCGACGTTCGGGTCGGCCTCGAAGAAGCGCTCGGCGAGACGGGACGCGAGCGTCGGCCGCACCACGGATTCGTCCCGGCCGAAGCCGGCTCCGTCCTGCCCGGTCAGGCTGCGGTCGGTGGAGAAGAGGGCGACTTCGCCCAGCGTCTCGGTTGCGACCTGGATCGTCTGGCCCACGCGGCACCTCCTGCGGCGGGACTCTAGGAGATCGCCGTCCCAGCGACCAGCACGCGTCCTACGCCAACCGTTGCCGTCACGTCCCCCCGGCGTTGGACAACCGCATCACGTTGGTGGTCGCCTTCTGGTTGGGGGGAACCCCGGCGGCGAGCACGAACCCCTCGCCGGGCTCGACGATTTCGCGCGCCAGCAGGTCCTGCTCGGCGTGCATCATCATCTCGTCGGTGGAGTCGACGGCGGCGAACATGAACGGGGTGACCCCCCGGTAGAGGGCGAGGCGGCGGTAGGTGTCGGGATGCGGGGTGTAGGCCACGATGCCGGCCCGGGGCCGGTACTTGGAGATGAGGCGGGCGGTGCTGCCCGATTCGGTGAAGACGACCACCGTGCTCAGCTCGAGGCTGGCGGCGGCGTCGACGCAGGCCTGGGCGACGGCAGAGGCGAACCGGGCCTCGTCTCTGAGGAACTCGATGCCGGCGCTGCCGTCGAAACCGGGATTCGTCTCGGCGTCGCGGCAGATGCGATCCATCGCGGCCACGGCCCGCACCGGGTACTTGCCGACCGCGGTCTCCGCCGAGAGCATGACGGCGTCGGTGCCGGCGAGCACCGCGGTCGAGACGTCGGTCACCTCGGCTCGGGTGGGACGGGTTGAGTACGTCATCGACTCCAGCATCTCGGTGGCGGTGATGGAGACCCGGGCCCGGGCGTTGGTGCGGCGCAGGATGTCCATCTGGGCCCGGGGCACGCTCTCGAACGACAGCTCGACCCCGAGATCGCCGCGGGCCACCATGATCCCGTGCGCTTCGTCGAGGATCCCGTCGAGGTTGCCGTAGCCGACCGCACTCTCGATCTTGGCGATGACCGGGGTGTCCGGCACCAACTCCTTGACCCGCTGCAGGTCCCGGCCACACGACACGAACGAGGCCGCCACCAGGTCGACGCCGATCTCCCGGCCGAATGCCAGGTCCTCCTCGTCCTTGGCGGAGACGATGGGGACGTCGACCGGGATACCCGGGAAGGCGACGCCTTTGTGGTTGCGGATGTCGCCCCCCTCGACGACCCGGACCGTGGCCCGTTCCCCGTCCCATTCCTCGACTTCGAGCACGATCAGCCCGTCGGAGACGAGGATGCGGGCACCGTCGGTGAGGGAGGCACGGTCCAGATGCCCGACGTGGATACGCTCCGCGGTCCCTTCGTCTTCGCCGGGCACCAACTCCACCCGGGCTCCCGGCTCCAGCGTGACGCTGCCGCCGGGGAAGGTGCCGACCCGGATCCGGGGGCCCTGGATGTCCTGGAGCACCGCCACCGGGACCTCGTGCCGGGCGGAGGCGGCTCGCACCCACTCCAGGAACCGGCGGTGGCCGGGGTGGTCCCCGTGGGAGAAGTTGAGGCGGGCCACGTTCATGCCGGCGGCGACGAGCCGGTCGATGGCGTCGGGATCCGCCACCGCCGGGCCCAGGGTGGCGATGATCTTCGTCTTCCGTTGCATCGCGGCCAGCTTAGGTGGAGGCCGTCCGGCGCCGGAGAACCACCGGCGGCACGGCGCTAGTCGTGCTGGACGGCTCGCAGGAACCGCCGGGTCCGTTCGTGCTGGGGATCGAACAGCACCTTCTCGGGACGTCCCTGCTCGACGATGACCCCCTCGTCCATGAACACGATGCGGTCGGCGACGTGCTGGGCGAAGCCCATCTCGT
>CAYQEC010000022.1:0-36439 GCA_964416425.1 uncultured Acidimicrobiaceae bacterium
GAGCCGGTGGTGGAGGAGCCGGTGGTGGAGGAGCCGGTGGCCGAGGAGCCGGTGGCCGAGGAGCCGGTGGCCGAGGAGCCGGAGCCCCTGTTCTTTGAGGCGCCCACCCCCGAGGAAGTCGCCGCACTGCCCGACAAGGAGGAGGCGACCGCCCGTGTCGCCGAGATCGCGGCCCGCACCGCCGGTGAGGGTCCGGTCTCCGACGACGATCTCAAGCGGGTCCACGGGATCGGGCCCAAGCTGGAGCGGCTGCTCAAGGACATGGGGATCACCAGCTACCGCCAGATCGCCGGCTTCCGTGACGACGACATCGCCTACGTCGCCGTCGCCATCGAGTCGTTCCCGGGCCGCATCCAACGCGACGACTGGATGAGCAGCGCCGCCTCGGAGCATGAGAGGAAGTACGGGGAGCCGCCGCCGGAGGAGTGACTCCGCTCAGCCCTTGACGACGCCGAGCGGGACCAGGCGGGCCACCCGTGCCGCCAGCCCGGCCCGGTCGCACACGTCGACCACCTCGTCCACGTCCTTGTAGGCGTAGGGGGCCTCCTCCGACAGCAGCTTGATCGAGCCGGGTCGGACCGCCACCCCGGCCGCTTCCAGCTCGCGCTGCACCGCGGCGCCGGTCTTGGTGCGTTTCGCCGCGGTCCGGCTCATCACCCTCCCGGCGCCGTGGGCGGCGGAGGCGAAGGCGGGGTTGCCGGCGACCCCGCGTAGCACCCACGATGCCGTGCCCATGCTCCCCGGCACCAGCACCGGCTGGCCGTGGGGGCGCAGGTCGGCCGGGAGGTCGGGATGGCCCGGACCGAAGGCGCGGGTGGCGCCCTTGCGATGGACGCAGAGCCGCAGCTCCCGGTCGCCGATCTGGTGGGTCTCGAGCTTCGCCAGGTTGTGGGCGACGTCGTAGACGAGCCGCATGCCGGTGTCCTCCGTTGCGGCGCCGAGGGCGGAGGCGAAGGCGAGCCGGGCGGCGTGGGCCAGCACGTGGCGATTCGCCCAGGCGAAATTGGACGCCGCCGCCATCGCCGCCAGGTAGGCCGTGCCCTCGGGGGACTCGACGGGGACGCAGGCGAGCTGCCGGTCGGGGACCGTGATGCCGTGCCGGCCCATGGCGGCGCCCATGGGGCGGAGCTGATCGGTGCAGGTCTGATGTCCCAGGCCGCGCGAGCCGCAGTGGATCATCACCGTCACCATGCCGGCGGCGAGGCCGAAGGCGGCCGCGGCCCCCTCGTCGAAGACGCGGTCGACGACCTGGACCTCGAGGAAGTGGTTCCCGGCTCCGAGCGAGCCGAGTTGGGTGGAACCTCGCTCCAGGGCGCGGGGGCTGATCTGGTCCGGGTCAGCGCCCCGCGAGGTGCCCTGCTCCTCACAGCGTTCCAGATCCTCCTCCCAGCCGTAGCCGGCGGCCAGCACCGCGGCCGCCCCGTCCCGCAGCACGGACGCCAGCAGGCCCTTCCCGGCGATGGCGCCCTTGCCGAGGCCGCGGGGGATGGCGCCGTCCAGCGCGGCCATGATGTCGTCCCGGTGGGCCCGGAAGTCGGCGGCGGAGAGGGACGAGGCCAGCAGCCGTACCCCGCAGCAGATGTCGAAACCGACCCCTCCGGGCGAGACGACGCCACCGGCGGCGACATCGGTGGCGGCGACGCCGCCGATCGGGAACCCGTAGCCCCAGTGGATGTCCGGCATCGCCAGCGACGCCTCCACGATGCCGGGGAGGTGGGCGACGTTTGCCACCTGCCGCACCGCCTCGTCCCCGACCGCCTTGGAGAGGAGGGCCCGGCTGGCGAAGATCCTCCCCGGGACCCGCATCCCGTCCCGGGCCGGCAGCTCCCAGCTCACCTCCGAGATCTCCCGCAGCTCCATGCGGCAACTGTACGGGACGGCCCCGCGGGGGAGCCGTCAGACGTCGAAGACGATTTCGGCCTCCCACCCACCCGGTGTCTCGGTGACGTGGAGGCCGTGGTAGGTGACCGCCTTCACCGGGGGTCCCATCAGGGCGACGCCCTTCAGGGAAGCGCCCCGCGCCAGCATCCGCACCGCCACCTCGCCGCGGCCCGCCCGCCCCGTCTCGGCGGCGAAGTCGCAGAAGGCGAGATCGCCGGTCTCGCCCAGGTACAGCAGCTCGGCGAGCAGATCGACGAGCAGTTCCGACGGGTCGGGAGCGGTCACCTCGAAGGCGACCTCCCGCACCGGGTCGAGGGCGGCGACGTCGACCATGAGGTCGAACATGCCGTACGCCGCGTTCTCCAGCAACTCGCCGAGGCTCGCCCCGGAGACGGCGATGGCCACGTCGGCGGTGTGGGGCACGATGCGGTAGCGGGCCATCCCGGCAGCGTATCAACCGGCCGCGGGTGCGGCGGCGCCGTGCGGTGGCGGAATCGTTCGCCTCGTGCAGTACCGTACGAACCATGAGCGTCGCCTCGGTGCCGTTTGCCCTCGGGGAACGGATGACCCGGCTGGTCGTCCCCGAGCCGCACCAGACCATCTCGCCCCCGCTCCCCGACGGCACTCCACTGGAGCGAATCGCCGCCCTCCTCCGTCACGTCGCCGACTTCGTCGCCGCCACCGAGCACCCGGTCGTCTTCGCCGGTGACTGCATGACGAGCATCGGGGTCATCGCCGGCTTGGAACGCAAGGGCCTGTTCCCCACGGTCTACTGGTTCGATGCCCACGGGGACTTCAACACGCCCGAGACGAGCCCGTCGGGATACCTCGGCGGGATGCCGCTGGCGATGATCACCGGCCGGGGCGACCAGAGCCTGCTGGAGGCGGTGGAGCTCACCCCGGTTCCCGACGAACGAGTGGTGCTGTCGGGTGCCCGCGATCTCGATCCCGCCGAAGCAGAGGCGCTCGCCGCCTCGGGACTGAGTCGGCTCTCGGTCCACGACATCGCCCACGCCGTACCACCCGACGGACCCCTCTTCGTCCACCTCGACGTCGACGTCGTGAACCCCCACGAGATGCCGGCGGTGGACTACCCGGCCGGCGGTGGCCCCGGCGTCGCCGCGGTACGGGCCGCCATGATCCATCTCGCCGCCACCGACCGGGTGGTCGGGTTCTCGGTGGCGGCACCAAATCCGGATCTCGCCGGGGCCCCGGTCGCCAACGGCGCCACCCGCCTCCTGGCCGCCGCATTCCTGGCCGACGCCTAGCCTCGGCGGGTGGATCCCGCCGAATGCCGCCGCCGCTTCACCGCCGTGGCGGTCGCCCGCATGGCGACCTGTGGCGTCGCCGGCCCGCACCTCGTCCCGATCGTGTTCGCCATCGACGGCGACCGGGTGGTGAGCGCGGTCGACCACAAGCCGAAGCGGACCGTCCGGCTGCAACGACTCGCCAACATCGCCCGCGATCCCCGCGTCGCCCTGCTCGCCGACCACTACACCGACGACTGGGAGGCTCTGTGGTGGGTGCGGGCCGACGGCCGGGCACGGCTCGTCGAGGACCGGGTCGAGCGGGAACGGGCGCTCGACCTCCTGGCGAGCCGCTACCGGCAGTACCGGGAACGACGCCCCGGCGGGCCGGTGATCGAGATCGTGGTGGAACGCTGGGCGGGGTGGTCCGCCCGGTGACATCCGGCCGTCAGTCCTGCATCACATGGGCGACGGCGCGGGCGATGCGCCGGGCCCGGGTGTCGGGCCGCACCGCGTCGCTGATCCACACCAGGATTTCCTTGCGATGCGAGGGTGGGAGGGCGGCGAAGGCGTGGCGGGCGCCGGCGACCGACTCGAGGGCGGCGGCGAAGTCGTCGGGCACCGGCACCTCCCGTGACGTGGTGTCGGGCTGCAGCATGAACGACACCGTGTCCCCCACCCGAACCTGGAGGGCGGTGCGGACCTCGGCGTTGAGCAGAATCCGGTGCCGGCCGCCCCCCGCCGGCACCATCGTGGCCCGCAGCGGATGACCGTTGATTGTCCCCACCACCGGGATGTGGCCCTTGGCGCCGAAGGAGATGCTGACGTCGGATGGCACCGCGACCGCATAGTTGGCGCCCTGCCGGGTGACCTCGCCGCGGAAGCTCTTCGTCGTCGGCATGCCGCATTGTCGCAAACCGGGCCCGGCCGTGGCCGCCGAAACGCCGCCTTTCTCCCCGCGCGCCGGGTGCAGCTCCAACCATCGTGTACAGTCGGGAACACCGCCGAAGCCCTGCGGGAGAGCCCGGGCCCGACCCGGCGCCGAAGGAGCAAACCGCCCCGGCAAACTCTCAGGCACCCGTACCGCAGGGACGAGGTACATCTGGAAAGAGGGCCGGCGACGGCCCCACCGAAGGGGCAAGCCGCCGCGGCGGCGAATCTCTCAGGTACCGATGACAGATCGGGGCGACGACCGAGCCGGCGCGCCGGCGTCGCCGCCGAGCCGATCGAGGAGCCGAGAGCATGACCCGCCGCCTCTCCGAGCTGAGCCAGGCCGCCGAATTCCCGCGCCGCCATATCGGGCCCGACGACGCCGACGTCGCTGCCATGCTCGCCGTCGTCGGGGTCTCCTCCCTGGACGAGCTCGTCGACCGGGCTGTGCCTCCGAGCATCCGCACCTCCCGGCCGCTCGACCTCCCCGAGCCCGCCTCCGAACCCGAAGTGCTGGCGCGGATCCGTCGCATCGCGGAGAAGAACCAGGTCTATACCTCCCTCATCGGGATGGGCTACGCCGGCACCCACCTCCCGGCGGTGATCCGGCGCAACATCCTCGAGAACCCCGGCTGGTACACCGCCTACACCCCTTACCAGCCGGAGATCTCCCAGGGCCGGCTGGAGGCGATGCTGAACTTCCAGACCGCCGTGAGCGACCTCACCGGGATGGAGATCGCCAACGCCTCGCTGCTCGACGAGGCGACGGCGGCCGCCGAGGCGATGACGATGCTGCACCGCCTCGCCGGGCGCGACGGGGCGTTCTTCATCGACGCCGACTGCCATCCCCAGACCATCGAGGTGGTGCGGACCCGGGCCGAACCTCTCGGCATCGACGTCGTCGTCGGCGACCCGGGCCGGGACCTCGACCCGGAGAGGTCTTACGGGGTCCTACTCCAGTACCCCGGAAGCAGCGGGCGGGTGCGCGACGACCGCGACCTCATCGCCGGCCTCGAAGAGGCCGGGGTACTGGTGGCCGTCGCCGCCGACCTGCTGGCGCTGACCCTGCTGACCCCTCCGGGGGAGATGGGGGCCGACGTCGTGGTCGGCACCTCGCAACGCTTCGGCGTGCCCCCGATGTTCGGCGGTCCCCACGCCGGCTACCTCGCCACCCGGGAGGCCTTCATCCGCGCCGTCCCGGGACGTCTCGTCGGCGTCAGCAAGGACGGCGCCGGCCGCATGGCGCTGCGGCTTGTCCTCGCCACCCGCGAGCAGCACATCCGGCGGGAGCGCGCCACCTCCAACATCTGCACGGCCCAGGTGCTGCTCGCCGTCATCGCCGCCATGTACGCCGTCTACCACGGTCCCGACGGGCTGCGCCGCATCGCCGAGCGGGTCCACCGTCTCACCTCGGCCCTCGCCGCCGGGCTCGCCGCCGGTGGCGCCGAGGTGGTCAACGAGACCTGGTTCGACACGTTGACGGTCCGGGTCCCGGGGCGGGCCGACGAGGTGGTGGCCACCGCCGAGGACCGCAAGATCAACCTCAGGCTCGTCGACCCCGACACGGTGGCGGTGGCGCTCGACGAGACCACGACCCCGGCCGTCGTCGACGCCGTGCTGGAGTCGTTCCTGGTGGCGGGAAGGGTGGCCGACCTGGAGCGCACGGCGCCCGACGGCATGCCCCCGGATCTGATGCGAACGAGCGCCTACCTCACCCATCCCGTGTTCCATCGCTACCGCAGCGAGACCGAGATGATGCGATACCTGCGGAAGCTGCAGGCCAAGGACATCGCCCTCGACCGGTCGATGATCCCGCTCGGCTCGTGCACCATGAAGCTCAACGCCGCCTCCGAGATGCTGCCGATCGCGTGGCCCGAGTTCGCCTCCATCCACCCCTTCGCCCCGCTCGACCAGGCCGCCGGCTACCTCGAGCTGATCGGCGACCTGGAGCGATGGCTGGCCGAGCTGACCGGCTACGACGCCGTCTCTCTCCAACCCAACGCCGGCGCCCAGGGCGAATACGCCGGCCTGCTCGCCATCCGTGGCTACCACCAGAGCCGGGGCGAAGGGCACCGTGACGTGTGCCTGATCCCGGCCTCGGCCCACGGCACCAATCCGGCCAGCGCCGCCATGGCCGGGCTTCAGGTGGTGGTGGTCGACACCGACGAGCACGGAAACATCGACCTCGACGACCTGCGGGCAAAGGCGGCGCGGCACGCCGACCGCCTGGCGGCGCTCATGATCACCTACCCGTCCACCCACGGGGTGTTCGAGCCGACGGTGGTCGAGGTGTGCGAGACGGTGCACCGTCACGGCGGCCAGGTGTACGTCGACGGCGCCAACCTCAACGCCCTCATCGGGATCGCCAAGCCGGGGGAGTTCGGCGGCGACGTCTCCCACCTCAATCTGCACAAGACCTTCGCCATCCCGCACGGGGGCGGCGGCCCCGGGGTCGGCCCGATCGGGGTGCGGGCCCATCTGGAGCCGTTCCTCCCGGGGCATCCCCTGGTTCCCGACCAGGACGGGTTCCGCGACGGGCTGGGGGCGGTGTCGGCGGCGCCGTGGGGCTCGGCAGGGATCCTGCCCATCTCCTGGTCGTACATCGCTCTCATGGGTGGCGCCGGCCTGCTGCGGGCCACCCAGGTGGCGGTGCTGGCCGCCAACTACGTCGCCGCCCGGCTCGCACCCCGTTACCCGATCCTCTACACCGGCCCCCATGGCCTCGTCGCCCACGAGTGCATCGTCGATCTGCGCCTGATTCGGACCGAGGTGGGCGTGACCGCCGACGACGTGGCGAAGCGCCTCATCGACTACGGATTCCACGCCCCCACCATGTCGTTCCCCGTCGCCGGTACCCTCATGATCGAGCCCACCGAATCCGAGAGCCTCGCCGAGCTCGACCGCTTCTGCGACGCCATGATCGCCATCAGGGGCGAGATCGACCGCATCGCCGCCGGGGAGATGCCGCTCGACGACAGCCCGCTGCGCAACGCCCCCCATCCGGCCGAGGATCTGCTGGCGGCGGGGTGGACCCACCCCTACTCGCGGGAGCTCGCGGCATATCCGGTAGATACCCTTCGGGCCGACAAGTACTGGCCGCCGGTGGGGCGGGTCGACGCCAGCTACGGCGACCGCCACGTGATGTGCGCCTGCCCCCCGATCGAGCAGTACCGGTGACCCCTGCGGCGGCACGGAGTCGAGACAGGGAGTCGCCGGCGAGATAGGGTGTCGGGAGGAGGACTGCACCCATGGCGGGGACTGCCGGCCTGACCACGGTGCCCGGCTCGGCCGAGGAGCTGGCAGCCTTCGCCGAGCTGCAGCGCCGGCTCGCCCCCATGTACTCCCGGGTGTTCTCCGACGACCGGGTTCCTCGCACCGTGGTGGTGATCCCCAGCCTCAGCTTCGACCCGGCCGAGCTGCGCAAGGTCAAGGGGATCGGCCACTACGAGGAGCGGATGCTGTGCCTGCTCATGCTGCTGCGGCTCCCCGCCACCAACCTCGTGTACGTCACGAGCCGGGCGATTCACCCCTCCATCATCGACTACTACCTGCACCTCCTGCCGGGCGTACCCGGGACCCACGCCCGCAACCGCCTCACCCTGCTCGACTGCGACGACGGCTCCGACACCCCGCTGACCCGCAAGATCCTCGACCGACCCCGCCTGGTGCGGCGGATCGCCGAGGCAGTCGTTTCCCCGGAGTCGTCCCACATCACCTGCTTCAACGCCACCTGGATGGAGCGCAGCCTCGCCGTCCAGGTCGGCATCCCCCTCTACGCCTGCGATCCGTCGCTCTACCCGCTCGGCAACAAGTCCAACGGCCGGGTGCTGCTACGGCGGGCCGGAGTGGCGGTGCCGGACGGAGCCGAGCATCTCCGCGACGAGGGCGACGTCGTCGAGGCGCTCGCCGTGCTGCGGCGCCGTAACCCGCGTCTGCATCGGGCGGTGCTCAAGCTCAACGACGGGTTCTCGGGAGAGGGCAACGCCATCTTCAGCTTCGAAGGCGCCCCGGACGAGTTGGACATTGCCTGGTGGGTGCGCCGCAACCTGTGGGAGCGGCTCACCTTCGGGGCGGAGGGGGAGACCTGGGAGCCGTACGCCGCCAAGTTCCGGGAGATGGGAGGCATCGTCGAGGCGTTCCTGGAGGATCCTCACCGCCGTTCACCATCGGTGCAGTGCCGGATCGATCCGCTGGGAGTGTCGAGCATCGTCTCCACCCACGATCAGGTGCTGGGTGGCCCCGGCCAGCAGGTGTACCTCGGCTGTACCTTCCCCGCCGACGGCGCCTACCGCGCCGACCTGCACGAGGCGGCGGGCCGGGTATCGAAGGAGCTGGCGGCCGAGGGCGTGATCGGCCGCTTCAGTCTCGACTTCATCTCGGTGCCCGGCACCGAAGGGTGGGAGCACTACGCCCTCGAGGTGAACCTTCGCAAGGGCGGGACCACCCTGCCCTACCTCATGCTCAAGTTCCTCACCGGCGGCGCCTACGACGCAGACCGCGGGGTTCACGTCACCGCGGCCGGGACCACCCGCTACTACCACGCCTCCGACAACGTCGAGAAGCGGAGCTACCGCGGGCTCACCCCCGACGACCTGATCGACATCGTCGTCGGCAACGAGCTGCATTTCGACCTGCACCGCCAGGAGGGGGTTGTCTTCCACCTCATCGGGGCGCTCTCCGAGTACGGCAAGCTCGGGCTGGTCGGCATCGCCCCCTCCCCGGAGCGCGCCACCGAGCTTTACCACGACACCGTCGCCGTCCTCGACCGGGAAACAGGCACCCCGGCCTGAACTCCTGTAGCCAACCCAGGGTTGGGACGCCGAGTATTCCTGTGCCTGAGCCCTGGGCCGGGGGCAGGCAGGTGGTCGATCGGTGGATAGCGTCATCATCGAGCTGGATCTCCGCCGCTACCATCCCCGCACAATGTGGGGGCACGCTGCCGGATTCGACGGATCGAGTGGTCGGGATGAGGCAGTGATCGGGTCGCCGATCGATCGGCCCGGCGACGGTCGCTTGATCCTGCTCGTCGTCCTTGCCGCCGCAGCCCTGGCCAGCCTCGCCGTTGTCCGCTACCTCCAGTTGAACAACGGCGGCTACGACACGGCGATCTACGGCAACACGCTGTGGCGTCTCGCTCACGGGTTCTCTGGCGAGTCCGCCATCACCGGTATCCATCTCTTCACCGACCACGTTCCGCCGTTGCTCCTCCTGTTTGTGCCGATCTTCCGCTTCGGTATCGACGTTGGGATCTGTTCACTGCTGGTCGCCGGGGCGATCTCGCTCGGCCTGGTGGGCTTCGCCGTCCTGCGCCTCGGCCGACTGCAGCGCCTGGACGAAAAGCTCCTGTTCTTCTTCGTGGCGATCACGATGCTCGGGCCGGGCACGGTGCTCGTCTCCCAGTTCGGCTTCCACGACACCACCCTCGGTCTCGGGCCGCTCGCCATGACGATCGTTGAGGGCATGAACCCGCGGCGCCACCGGCTGTGGTGGTGTTGGCCCCTCCTGGCGGCGTTCTCCCGGCAAGAGATCGCGGCGGCCGTGATCGTGGCCGGACTGCTGCTGTGGCGGAGCAACCGCCGTGCCGCGGTCACCGTCGTTGCGATCGGGGGCGGGGTGTTGGCGGCAGCCGTCGTCTGGCTCCTCGCCATCTCGAGCGTGGGATCCATGGCCGGGTACCACTTCGCCCATCTCGGTGCGACTCCCTCGGAGATCCTGCGCGGGGCGATCCGTGACCCCGGAGCCGCGCTCGCCCCGGTGTTCGATCGGATGGCGGTCGCCAGTTTCGTGGTGTGGCTCCTGCCGTTCGGTCTCATCGCGGTCCTGCGGGCATGGAGATGGCTCCTCGTGGCATTCCCACTCGTGGCCATCCCCGTGTTCGGTACCTGGGCCGCCGCCGACTCCTACTGGGAGCACTACTGGCACATCCTGCTCGTCCCGGCAGCGCTCGGTTCGGTGCTCGGTTTCGGGCTTCTCTCTGACTGGTGGCGGCGCCTCTATCCGCTGCTGACGGTGGCGTTGTTGGTGCTCACATGGGTGCTCTGGGCTCCCGACCTGGGCGGCGTCTTCGACGTCTCAGCTGATCCGACCGCCCGGGCTGTCTACCAGGAGGCATCCGCCGCTCCCGACGCGGCGCTGTCGACCTCGCCCGGCACACTGGCGCGCCTCTCCGGCAGGAAGACCGTCATGGTCTTCCCGCGGCCGTTCCTCTGCCTCCAGGACACGTTCGGGTACTTCGAAGGGCCACCCGCCCCGCCCGACATGGTGGTCAGCGACGCGAGGCTCGAGGACCGCTTCTCCGTGGGATCCTGGGACCGCATCACCGACGTGCTCGACGCGGCCTACGAGCCACAGGCGATCGATGCCGACGTCACCATCTGGAGGATGGTCGACCCGATCGCCGCCGCGGAACGCTACGAGCCGTGCACGACCAGAGCAGAGGGCGGCTGAGCCGCCATCCTCCGCTCAGACCGGCGAGGTGTAGGACACCAGAGTGCGCATGTAGTTGGTGCGCTCGTAGCCGGCCGGGTCGGTGCTCGATCGCTGGCTGAGGCTGCCCTTCGCCTGCTCGATCGAGACGTACTCCCGGTCGGCGAACCACGACTCCATGTCGAACAGCACCGTCGCCAGGTGACCCGCCCCGTACTTGAGGAGGGCCGACGTCATCATGGTGACGTCCGCCCCGGCGAGGATCAGCTTCACCACGTCCTCGCCGGTGTGCACCCCGGAGCTGGCGGCGAGCGAGCCGCTCACTCGACCCTTGAGGATCGCCATCCACCGTAGCGCCAGCCGCATGTTCACCGGGTTGGAGAGCATCAGGTCGGGCACGACCTTGAGCTCGTCGAGGTCGATGTCGGGCTGGTAGAAGCGGTTGAAGAGCACCAGGCCGTCGGCACCGGCGTCGAACAGGCGCACCGCCATGTTCGCCATCGAGGAGAAGTACGGGCTGACCTTGACCGCCAGCGGGATCGACACCGCCTTGCGGACAGCGTCGACCAACTCGAGGTACTCCAGCTCGACCTCCTTGCCGCCCTTCTCGGTGTCCGCCGCCACCCGGTACACGTTGAGTTCCAGGGCGTCGGCGCCCTCGTCCTCCAGCAGCCGGGCGTAGGCGGTCCATCCGCCCTTCGACTCGCCGTTGAGGCTGGCGATGACAGGGATGGACAGCTCCTGCTTGGCGCGGCGCAGGGTGTCCAGGTAGTTGTCGGCGCCGGCGTTGTAGGCGTCCATCTCCGGCAGGTAGCCGCCGTACGACTCGGGCGAGATCTCCGCCCCGTACTCGAAGAAGTGGTGCGCCTCCATGGCGTCGTGCTCGATCTGCTCCTCGAAGAGGGACGGCATCACGACTGCCGCGGCGCCTGCTTCCTGCAACTCCAAGAGACTGTCGATCGTCCCCGTCAGGGGCCCGGCCGAGGGCACCAGGGGGTTGGCGAGGTCGAGTCCCAGATACCGTGTGGTGATGTCGACGGTCATTCTTCGGTCTCCTCGAAGACTGCGGTTCGCTCGACGTGAACCATCTGCTCGTACAGGTGCCACCGGTTGTCGATGTCGTCCTGCGCCTGCTGGGTGAGTTCCTCGGCGTGTTTCGGGTTGGATCGGGTCAGCATGGCGAACCGTCCCTCGTTCTTGGCGAACTCGCGGAACGGGATCGTCGGCTTCCGGCTGTCCAGCCGCATCCCCGGTTGGCCGAGTGCGCTGGCAGCCGAGTCGTACCGGTAGAGCGGCCAGTAGCCGGATTCGGCCGCCTCCTTCTGGTGATCCATCATCGTTGCCATGTCGATGCCGTGTGCGATGCACGGGCTGAAGGCGATGATGAGCGACGGGCCCGGATGGGCCTCCGCCTCGCTGAAGGCCTTCACCACCTGGGTCATGTTGGCCCCCATCGCCACCTGGGCCACGTACACGTTGCCGTACCCCATGGCGATCATGCCGAGATCTTTCTTGGCGGTCTCTTTACCGCCGGCGGCGAACTTGGCGACCGCGGCCCGCGGCGTGGCCTTGGAGGCCTGGCCACCGGTGTTGGAGTACACCTCGGTGTCGAGGACCAGGATGTTGACGTCCCGGTTCTGGGCGAGCACGTGGTCGAGGCCGCCGAACCCGATGTCGTAGGCCCAGCCGTCCCCGCCGACGATCCACACCCCCATGCGGACCAGGTAGTCGGTGAGGCTCGCGAGGTAGCGGACCTCGGGCCCATCCATCCCCTTGAGCATCTTCTGCAGCTCGGCGACCCGCTCCCGCTGCTTGGCGATGCCCTCCTCGGTGGACTGGTCCGCCGCCAGGATGTCACCGGCGATGCTACCGACCTGCGGCGACAGCTTCTCCAGCAGCTTCCGAGCCGTGGCGCTCTGCTGGTCGATCCCGAGCCGCATGCCGAACCCGAACTCGGCGTTGTCCTCGAACAGCGAGTTCGACCACGCCGGACCCCGCCCGTTGCGGTCGACCGCGTAGGGCGTCGTCGGCAGGTTGCCGCCGTAGATCGACGAGCACCCGGTGGCGTTGGCAACGAGGATGCGGTCGCCGAACATCTGGCTGAGCAGCTTGATGTACGGGGTCTCGCCGCAGCCGGAGCAGGCGCCGGAGAACTCGAAGAGGGGCCGCAGCACCTGCGAGCCCTTCAACGTCTCGACCCGCACCTCGGTGCGGTCCGCTTCCGGGATGTCGAGGAAGTAGGCGAAGTTGGCCCGCTCCTCCTCGAGGTGGTCCAGTTGCGGCTCCATGTTGATCGCTTTGTGCCGCACCTCCTCCTTGCTCTTGGCGGGGCAGACGTTGACGCACACCTGGCAGCCGGTGCAGTCCTCGGGCGCCACCTGGACCGTGACGTTCATGCCGGCGAAGTCGCGGCCCTTCCACGCCTTGGTCTTGAAGGTATCGGGGGCGCCGTCGACGGAGTCGGGGTCGTACACCTTGATCCGGATGGCGGCATGCGGGCACACCAGGGCGCAGCGACCGCAGTCGATGCAGATGTCGGGATCCCAGATCGGGATCTCGTGGGCGATGCTGCGCTTCTCCCACTGCGTGGTGGCGGTGGGGAACGTCCCGTCGATCGGGAGGGCGCTCACCGGGAGCAGGTCTCCCTTCCCGGCGATGATCATGGCGGTGACCCGCTGCACGAAATCGGGGGCCTCCGCCGGGACGGGGCGCCGCAGCGTCGTCTCGGAAGTGACCTCGGACGGCACCGTCACCTCGTGGAGGGAGGCGAGGGCGCCGTCGACGGCGGCGAAGTTGCGGTTGAGCACCACCTCGCCCCGCTTGCCGTACGCCTTGCGGATCGACTCCTTGATGGCTTCGATCGCCTTGTCCCGCGGCAGGATCTCGGCGAGGGCGAAGAAGCAGGTCTGCAGCACGGTGTTGATGCGGCCGCCGAGCCCTGCATCGCTCGCCACCCGGTCGCCGTCGACGACGAAGAAGCGGATCTTCTTGTCGATGAACTGCTGCTGGGCGTCGCGCGGGAGCTGATCCCACACCTCGTCGGGACCGTAGGGGCTGTTGAGGAGGAAGATGGCGTCGGGACGGGCGGCGTCGAGGACGTTGATCTTCTCCATGAAACCGAACTGGTGGCAGGCGACGAAGTTCGCCTCGTTGATGAGGTAGGCCGAGGTGATGGGCCGCGGCCCGAAGCGGAGGTGGGAGACCGTCATCGCCCCGGACTTCTTCGAGTCGTACACGAAGTAGCCCTGGGCGTACTGGTCGGTGTAGCCACCGATGATCTTCACCGTGTTCTTGTTGGCGCCGACCGTGCCGTCACTGCCGAGGCCGTAGAACACGGCGCTCACCACGTCTTCGGGATCGCTCCACTCGTCGGCTTCGACCGGCAGGCTGGTGTTGGTGACGTCATCGATGATGCCCACCGTGAAGTGCTTCTTCGGGCTCTCCTTGGCCAGTTCGGTGAACACGGCGAGGGCCATCGGCGGGGTGAACTCTTTTGACGACAGCCCGTAGCGGCCGCCGATCACCATCGGCGGATTGGGGTGTCCCTCGGCGAAGGCCGCCACGATGTCGAGGTAGAGGGGCTCGCCGGGCGACCCGGGCTCCTTGGTGCGGTCGAGGACGGCGACGGCCTTGGCCGTCTCCGGCACCGTGGCCACGAAGTCCGCCACCGAGAAGGGGCGGAACAGGCGCACCGCCACCATGCCGACCTTCTCGCCCTTCGCGACGAGGTGGTCGACGGCCTCTCGGGCGGCGCCGATGCCGGAGCCCATGAGGATGACGACCCGCTCGGCGTCGGGTGCCCCGTAGTAGTCGAAGAGGTGGTAGGAGCGCCCGGTGAGCTCGGCGAAGTGGTCCATCTGCTTCTGGACGATGGCGGGGACGGCCTCGTAGTAGGGGTTGCACGCTTCCCGGGCTTGGAAGAAGACGTCGGGGTTCTGGGCGGTCCCGCGCAGCACCGGACGGTTCGGGTTGAGGGCACGGAGGCGATGCTCCGCCACCAGGTCGTCGTCGATCATGGCGCGGACGACGTCGTCGGAGATCCCCTCGATCTTGCTCACCTCGTGCGAGGTGCGGAACCCGTCGAAGAAGTGGAGAAACGGCACCCGGCTGCGCAGGGTGGAGGCGTGGGCGACCAGGGCCAGGTCCTGCGCCTCCTGCACCGGGCCCGCCGCCAGCAAGGCGAACCCGGTGGCGCGGGCCGCCATGACGTCGCTGTGGTCACCGAAGATGCTGAGGGCGTGGGTGGCCAGGGTGCGGGCCGCCACATGGATCACCGTCGGCGACAGCTCGCCGGCGATCTTGTACATGTTGGGGAGCATGAGCAGCAGGCCCTGTGAGGCGGTGAACGTGCTGGTCATCGCCCCGGCTTGGAGCGAGCCGTGGACGGCGCCGGCGGCGCCGCCTTCGCTCTGCATCTCCACGACGTCGGGGATGGTTCCCCAGATGTTGGTGCGGCCGGCCTGGGACCAGGCATCGGCCAGCTCGCCCATGGGGGAGGCGGGGGTGATGGGGTAGATCGAACAGACTTCCGACAGCGCGTGCGCGACCCGTGTCGCGGCTTCGTTGCCGTCGACGATGATGTGGTTGTTGCTCATCGAAAACTCCAGGGTTGCCCAGTGGGCCCATCTTTCGCTTCGCGCCTGACCGGCGGTAGGCCCAATGGTCCCGAGCGTGAGGGCCGGTTTCGCATCCGGGAGCGGGACCGTCCGCGGCCGTGCCCTAAAACAGGGGTCTCACCAGGGGCGTCGAGGAGGATGGAGGGCCATTTGCGCCAATCGGTCCCGGCGGACGATCGTGAACCGAACATGCGCCGATCGGAGGGCGGAATGCAGAGGTACGTGGTCGGCTTCTTCCTCAGCTTCCACGGGGTGATCCACTGGTTGGGGGCGTCCCTGGCCTGGGGCCTCGCCGAGTACGAACGTCTCGACAACGATCCGTGGTTCGACATGCCGTCGTGGCTCGTCGACCTGTGGGGCGGGGTATGGCTGGCGGCGTTGTTGTTGTTCGCGGCGGCCGGTGTCGCCGTGGTGCTGGGCCGGGTGTGGTGGCGTCAGGCGGCCTTGGTCGGCGTCGTGGTGTCGACGATCGCCATCATCCCGTATGTGTCAGGGGCCAGCCTCGGCTTGGCGGCCAACGTCATCGTCGTGGCGATCCTGATCGCCACCGCCCGGGGCACGCTCGATTTGCCCGGGAGCCCGGAAGCGGGGCGGGCCTGAGCGCCGCGAGGCTTCCTTCCCCCTTCTGATCAGGAGGATCTGGTTCGCCACTCCCAAGGGGATGCCGTGCCGTCGACGAGCCGCGACCCTCCCCGGATCGGTCGCCTTCGGCTCCCTCTGGGACGCTCCCCCTACGGGGGAGAAACCTCCCTGATCCCAGGTGTCAAGACCGGGGAGGGTGAGAGAAGTTGGCGGCCCTCCCTGCACGACAGAGAGGGTGAGATAAGGTTTGGGGCGGCCCGCGAGAACCCTCTCAGTCGTCGGCGACGTCCACGCTGGTGAGCACGATCGACTGTGCCTCCGGGTCGGCGATGTCCTCCATCACCTCGACGTCCAGCTCGGCGTGCTCGAGGGGGGTGCCGGCCGCCGCCTGGTCGAAGTGCTCGCGGAGGTGCTCCGGGGACATGTGACTGAGTGCCCCGAGCCGGATCCCGACCCGGGTCGCCCGGGTGCCGCCCTCGCGGCGCACCACCTCGACCGCCTTGCGGATCAGGTCCTTCATCAGCGACATCTCATGCATCCCCGGCCTCCTCCACCGTCGTGGCGATCACCTGTTCCACCGTGCGATCGACCGCGGCGTCGACCTCGGCGCACATCGGGGTTCCCGGCTCGAACGAGGCGCCCTCGATCCCGACGAACTCGAGGGTCCCGGTGAGCCGGCCCAACACCTTCGCCAGGGCGATGGCGTCCACCAGATCGACCAGGTGGGTCGACTGCCCCGTCCCGAGATCGGCCGGCAGCTCGTCGCCGGCGAAGTGAACCACGGTGCCGGGCTCGGCGCCGGTCCGGATGGCGTCGATCAGGATGACCCGGTCGGCGAGGCCGAGACTGTCGAGCAGCCGAGAAGGCTCGCCGTCGCTCTCCACGAGGGCGACGGCGGAGCCGACCCGGTTGCGTAGCCGGTCGATGACGGCAGGACCTGCGGCGTCGTCACCGCGCCAGGCGTTCCCGACGCCGACGACCACCACCTCGGGGCGGGTCATCCCATTCTCGAGGTGCGCTCTACCGTCAGATCCAGGAAATGGGTGGCGCATGAGATGCACGGATCGTAGTTGCGGATCGACTGCTCGAGCACCCAGCTCAGCTTGTCGTCCGGCAGATCCAGCGAGTCTTGCAGCACCGTCCGCAGATCGTTCTCGATGCTGAGCTGGTTCTGGGCGGTGGGGGGCACGATCTGGGCCTTCAGGATCCGCCCGTCGCCGCCCACCACGTAGCGATGGTACAGCAGGCCGCGGGGGGCCTCGCTGGCGCCGTGGCCTTCACCGGCCTTCACGTCCAGATCGATGGAGGGTGCAGCCGGCTGCTCGTAGGCGTCGATCAGCCGCAGCGCCTCCTCGACCGCGTAGAGCACCTCGATGCCGCGCACCACAATGCTCTTGAACGGGTTGTTGCAGGTCGGTCCCAGCCCCACCTCGAGCGCCAGGTCGCGCACCATCGGCGTCAGCTTCTCGAAGTTGATGCTGTAGCGAGCGAGCGGCCCGGCGAGGTAGGCGCCCCGTTCCTTGATGATCGAGTGGAGCGCGTTGGAGCGGGCGACGTGATGCTCCTCGAAGTAGTCGTTGTACTCCGAGACGTCGATGTCGATGCCCTTGTTCGACTTGATGCGGCCCAACTCGATGGCGTACTCCTCGGGGTGGCTCAAGGCCACGAACTCGAAATCCTGCTCGATCTTCGGGAAGTCGAAGCCCGCCACCAGCCGGACCGTGTCCTTGGCCGCCTGGAGCGACCACTCCAGCTCGGGGACGAGGGCCTCCAGCTCCTTCTTGGACGGAGTCCGGTACCAGCCGCCCACCTTGACGTTGACCGGATGGATCTCACGACCACCCACGACGGTGACGATGGCGTTCCCCGCCTTCTTGAGGCGGAGGCCCAACTCCACGATGTCCCTGTGGTCGGCCGCCATGTGTACCGCGCTCTCGTACCCGAGGAAATCGGGGGCGTGGAGCAGGAACATGTGCAGCACGTGGCTCTGGATCCACTCGCCGCAGTAGAGGAGGCGTCGCAGGTCGCGCAGCGGTCCGCGCACCTTCTGGCCAAAGGCGTCTTCCATTGCCTGGGTGGAACTCGACTGGTACGCCACCGGGCAGATGCCGCAGATGCGGGCGGTGATGTCGGGGGCGTCGGAGAACGGGCGTCCTTCGAGGAACGCCTCGAAGAACCGGGGCGGCTCGAAGATCGAGAACTCGACGTCCTCGATGACGCCGTCGACGACGCTGACGTGCATCCTGCCCTCGCCCTCGACGCGGGCGAGGTAGTCGACGTCGATCCGTCGGGTGTTGCTGGTCATGCCGATCACTCTCCTGAGGCGATGGCCAGCGCCTCGTGGCGATCGCTGGCAATACGGAAGGGTTCGGAGTATGCGTTGAAGCCCCGGAAGGCGTCAACCAATCCCCGGTCGGACACGCCGAGTAGACGGAAGGCGGCGGACAACGCCGTCGTGTTGGGCGTCTCCGTCGGTCCGAAGCACCCGTAGCAGCCCCGGTTGTACGAGGGGCAGATGGCGCCACAGCCGGCCTGGGTGACCGGGCCGAGGCAGGGGGTGCCGTGCGAGACCATCACACACGCCGTGCCGCGCCGCTTGCACTCCACACAGACGCTGTAGGTGGGGATGTTGGGCCGGCGACCCTGCACGAACGCCGCCACCACCTCGACGAGGGCGTACTTGTTGATCGGGCAACCCCGCAGCTCGAAGTCCACCTGCACGTGGTCGCTGACCGGCGTCGACGTGTTGAGCGTCTCGATGTACTCCGGGTGGGCGTACACCGTCTGGGTGAACAGCGCGGTGTCCTTCCAGTTCCGGAGGGCCTGGATGCCGCCGGAGGTGGCGCAGGCGCCGATCGTGATGAGGAACTCCGAGTCGCGACGGATCTGCTGGATGCGATCGAGATCGTGGGGGGTCGTGATCGATCCCTCCACGAGCGTCACCTGGTAGGGCCCGTCGATGATCTCGCGTGAGGCCTCGGGGAAATTGGCGATCTGGATCGCCCCGGCGACGTCGAGCAGGGCGTCCTCGACGTCGAGGAGGCTCAGCTGGCAGCCGTCGCAGGAGGCGAACTTGAAGACGCCGAGCTTCGGCTTCGCCGGAGCTGCTGCAGGCGTATTGGGCATGTCACACCTCCTTCAGGGTGAGCAGTCGCTCGATGTCCGAGTACCGGAACACCGGTCCGTCGTAGCAGACGAAGTGGGGGCCGAACTGGCAGCGGCCGCACGCTCCGATCCCACACTTCATGTTGCGTTCCATGGTGAGATGGATCCGCTCCGGCGCGATCCCGGAGGTCCGGGTCAGCGTCTCGGCGGTCACCTTCATCATGATCTCGGGGCCACACACGAACACCGTGGTGCTGTCCGGGTCGAAGGCCGCCCGCCGGATGAGCCGGGTCACCACGCCGACCGAGCCCTGCCAGCTTCGATCGGCGGTGTCGACCGTGATCAGCGTCTCGATGTCGAGCCGGGCGGACCAGTGTTGGAGCTGGGCCCCGAACAGGAGGTCGCGCGGGCTGCGGGTGCCGTAGAGCAGCACCACGTTGTGGTAGTGGTTGCGGTTGGCGAGGGCGTGGTAGATCGCCGGCCGCAGCGGCGCCAGGCCGATGCCGCCGCCGACGATCATGAGATCGCCGCCCTCGGCCTCCTCGACCGGCCACGGCTTACCGAACGGCCCGCGCACCCCGACATAGTCGCCGGGACGGATGCCGTCGAGCGCCCGGGTGACGGCCCCCACCTTGCGGATGGTCTGGACGAGCACCTCGGGCTCGGCCGGGTCGCCGCTGATCGAGATCGGAACCTCGCCGACCCCGAAGACGTAGAGCATGGTGAACTGCCCCGGCGCGAACGGGAACGAGCCGTTGGGTGGTTCCAGCTCCAGGGTGAAGGTGTCGGAGAGCTCACGGCGCACCCGCGCCACCCGGAACGGCACAGGGGCCATCGTGTCGGTTTCGATGGGTTCAAGCACGGTTGCCATATACATCCAAGAGTTGGAGGCGAGTTGCCTCGAGGCGGCTCGCCAAGACGTTTGCGAACCGTGACATCAGCTCGTAGCCGAGCGTGCAGTCCGCTTCCTGCTTCACACGCAGCGAATCGGCGTCGAACCGAATCGCCTGGGTCGGATCGAGTGCCTGGGCGCCGAACACCCAGCGATAGGGAGGGAAGAGCCATGACCAACCGGTCACCTCGCCGTCGTGGACGGTCTGGATGACGTGGTGTCCCCGTCCCGGGACCTCGAGTTCGAGGGCGACGGCGCCGTCGGTGATGATGAACCACGCGTCGGCGACCCCCTCCTCCTCGAAGATCATCGCCCCGGCGTCGAAGGCCACCTCGGAGGCGCACTCGGCGATGGCGTCGAGGTGCTTTTCCGACAGCCCTTCGAAGAACGACATCGTGGAGAGGGTCTGCCTCAGGTGTGTCATCGTGCACCTCCCGGTGCCGGAACCGGGCCGACGCGCAGATCGCCGCGCCGGATGGCGGCCGCCTCCTCGGTGATATCGATGCCGACCGGGCACCAGGTGATGCAGCGGCCGCATCCCACGCAACCGAGCATGCCGTACTGATCGATCCAGGACGCCAGCTTGTGGGTCATCCATTGCCGGTAGCGGGCCGTCGTCGACTCACGCACCGCGAAGCCGTGCAGGTAGGTGAAGTCGAGGCTGAAGCAGGAGTCCCACTTGCGGGTCCGGGTGGCCACGGGCGCCGCCAGCTCCATCGAGTCCTCGATGGTGTTGCAGAAGCAGGTGGGGCACACCAACGTGCAGTTGGCGCAGGCGAGGCAGCGTTCAGCGATGCTCTTCCAGCGGGGATGGGTCGCATTCCCGTAGAGCAGCTCCTTGATCCCGTCGGTGTCGAGGCTGCGGCCCATCGCTTCGGCCGCCGCCGCCAGCAACTGCTCGGCGCGGGCGGTCTCGGCCTCGGTCGCCGCCGCCAGGTCGCCGGCAGCCGCCAGAACCTCGTTGCCCTGCTCGGATCCTGCTTCGACGAGGAGCTTGACCTCGCCGTCGGAGGTGACCTCGGTGATGGCGAGGTCGTAGCCCGACATCGCGGTGGGCCCGGTGCCGACCGAGGCGCAGAAACAGGTGCCGCCGGGCTCGGTGCAGTTGACGGCGACGACGAAGGCGTTGCTCCGCCGCTCGGCATAGATGCGGTTGGTGGGCTCGAAGCCGTCAGGGGTGTAGACGTGGTCGAGGATGCCGAGCGCAGCCAGCTCGCACGGCCGCACCCCGATGAAGGCGTACCGCGGTGCAGGCGGGGCGGGGCGGGTGGTGATGCCCTCCTCGGTCAGCTCGCCCGACCAGATCACGACCTCGGGCGGGTTCAGGTATTGCTTCCACGAATGCGGGCCGACGACGTACCCGAAGAGCTTCCCGTCGTCGCGGTGCTCGAGGCGGTAGTTGCCCGGCTCCTGGTGGTCGGTCCAACCGACGGGGAGATCCCCGCTGGATTCGATGTTGTCGAAGACGATGGTCGACGCCTGGACCGTCGGCCCGACCACCTCGTATCCACGGCCGGTCAGCACCGAGATCAGCCGGTCGAAGCCGGCGCGATCCATCACGACTGGTTCGTTCACAATGGGAGATCCTCCTGTCATGGCGTGCCACGTCCCGAGAGAGCTCTCGGCGGTGTCCTCCTGACTGACTCTGCCGATCTGCAGCCGCTCCCGTCGCGCCGATGGCCGGCGCGCGACGCAGCCTTTGACACCGTACCGATGGCGCCGCGCATCAATAGGGGCCATCGGCCCGTTTGACCCGCCGCAAGACCTTCGCGGCGGGATCCGGCGGCGTCGCCGGCCCCGACATCGGCTCTACGGCACCGGAGTGGAGGCCCCCGGTTGGGTCCGATGGGACCGGTGGCCCCTAGGTCGCGGGACGGCGGTCTCCCACAATGGTCGGCGGGCCGACTCGGTTGGAGCGGGATTGGATCGGCGCGGTAGCGTTGTACCGTGTGGAGCACGCAAGTCAGACTCGACGTCAGCGAGGGATGAGATGCCGGACAAGAAATGGGTGTACGCGTTCGACGAGGTCGGCGAAGCCGAAGAGGCCGTCGGCGGATCCTGGGACGCGGTGCGCGGCCTGCTCGGAGGCAAGGGCGCCAACCTGGGAGAGATGACCCGACTCGGGGTCCCGGTGCCGCCGGGATTCACGATGAGCACCGAGGCCTGCAACGCCTACGTGGCCGCCGGGGACGTCTTCCCCGAGGGGATGTGGGACCAGGTGACCGCGGCGCTCGCCAAGGTCGAGGAGAAGACCGGCAAGACGTTCGGTGATCCCTCCAACCCGCTGCTCGTGTCGTGCCGCTCGGGCGCCAAGTTCTCGATGCCCGGCATGATGGACACCGTGCTCAACATCGGCCTCAACGACGAGGTCGTCGAGGGCCTGGCCACCCTCACCAACGATGCCCGGTTCGCCTACGACTCCTACCGCCGCCTCATCCAGATGTTCGGATCGGTGGTGCTGGGCTCCTCCGACGAGGGCTTCGAGGAAGTCCTCACCGAGGCCCGGGCCGAGGCCGGCGTCACCGACGACGCCCGCCTCTCGGTCGACGCCCTCAAGCAGATCGTGGTCCGGTTCAAGGAGATCGCCAAGGACTTCCCGGAGACCCCGATCGAGCAGCTCCGCCTCGCCACCGAAGCCGTCTTCAAGTCGTGGAACGGGAAGCGGGCCATCGATTACCGCAACGCCGCCCTTATTCCCCACGACCTCGGCACCGCGGTCAACGTGCAGACGATGGTGTTCGGCAACATGGGCGAGGACTCGGCGACGGGGGTCGCCATGTCCCGTGACGGTTCAACTGGTGAGAACAGCATCGAGGGGGACTGGCTGGTCAACGCCCAGGGCGAGGACGTCGTCGCCGGAATCCGCGCCACCAAGCCGATCGCCCAGCTCGCCGACGAGATGCCCGACGTGTACCGGCAATTCGCCGAGATCTCCGGTCGGCTCGAGAAGCACTACCGCGACATGCAGGATCTCGAATTCACCGTCGAGCGCGGCCGGCTGTGGCTGCTGCAGACCCGTGACGGGAAGCGCACCGCCCAGGCTGCGGTACGGATCGCGGTCGACCTCGTCGAAGACGGCCTGATCTCGAAGCAGGATGCCGTGCGGCGAGTCTCGCCGGATCAGATCGACTTCTTCCTCCACCCCCAGCTCGGCGCCGAATCCCGGGCTGACGCCGCCGACGCCGGCGACCTCATCGCCACCGGCCTCAACGTGTCCCCCGGTGCCGCGGTGGGCGTCATCGCTTTCGACGCCGACAAGGCCGTCGAAATGGCCACCGCGGGCGAGCAGGTCATTCTGGTGCGCCCCGAGACCAAGCCCGACGACGTGCACGGCATGCTGGCCGCCGAGGGCATCGTCACCAACCGTGGTGGCCGGACCAGCCATGCCGCCCTGGTGGCGAGGCAGTTCGGCAAGCCGGCGGTGGTGGGCGTGGCCGGGCTCGACATCGACCTCAACGCCCGCACCATGGAGATCGGAGGCAGGGTCATCGCCGAGGGCGAGTGGCTCTCGATCGATGGAACGATCGGTGAGGTCTACTACGGCAAGCTGGACACCTTCGTGCCCGACATTTCGGACCGCTGGCTGTCGAGCCTGCTCGACTGGGCCGACGAGTTCCGGCGTCTCGGGGTCCGGGCCAATGCCGACTACCCGGTCGACGCCGAGCGGGCCCGCGCCTACGGAGCCGAGGGCATCGGGCTGTGCCGCACCGAGCACATGTTCTTCCAGGCGGAGCGGCTGCCGATCGTCCAGCGCATGATCATGACCGAGGACGCAGCGATTCGCCGCCAGGCGCTCGACGAGCTGCTGCCGTACCAGCGGGAGGACTTCCTCGGGCTGTTCAAGGCCATGGACGGTCTGCCGGTGATCATCCGGCTCATCGACCCGCCGTTGCACGAGTTCCTGCCCAGCTTCGAGGACCTCACGGTTGAGATCGCCGACCTGAAGATCCGGCTCGCTTCCGGGGAAGGGGACGTCGAGGCGACCACGGCCGAGCTGGCGGACAAGGAGCAGATCCGGGAGCGGGTCGAGAGCCTGCACGAGGCCAACCCGATGCTCGGCCTGCGCGGGGTGCGCCTCGGGATCATGATTCCCGAACTGCCGAAGATGCAGGTGCGGGCCATCTTCGAGGCGGCCTGTGCTGCCCAGAAGGACGGCACCAAGGTGATTCCCGAGGTGATGATCCCGCTCACGAGCCACGTCAACGAGCTGCGCAGGCTCAAGGCCGTCCTCACCGAGGAGGCCGAGTCGGTGATGGCCGAACAGGGCGTGCGGGTGGACTACATGATGGGCACCATGGTGGAGACCCCACGGGCGGCCCTCACCGGTGCGCAACTCGCCGAGGAGGCCGAGTTCTTCTCATTCGGCACCAACGACCTCACCCAGACGACGTTCGCCATCAGCCGTGACGACGCCGAGGCCGGGTTCCTCATGCAGTACATCGAGCAGGGGATCCTGCCGGAGAACCCGTTCGCCTCGATCGACGCCGACGGGGTCGGTCGGCTCATCGAGCTGGCGGTCAAGGAGGGTCGCGAGACCCGAGCGGACGTCGAAGTCGGGATCTGCGGCGAGCACGGTGGGGATCCGAAGTCGATCACGCTGTGCCACGGCTACGGTCTCGACTACGTGAGCTGCTCGCCGTTCCGGGTCCCGGTGGCGCGGCTGGCGGCGGCTCAGGCGGCGCTCGACGACCAGAGCTGAGGATCACGAACATCGCACCGGGGCCTCAGCCCGCCGTGGCTGTGGCTCCGGTTGGTGTTCCGTTGCACACCACGGTGCTGTACGCCTCGATGTAGCGGCGCCGGTTCTGCTCGGTGTCCTCGGCCACCAGCTCGACCGCGGCCGCCCGCAGCTCGACGTCGTGACACACCGACTCCGGGAGGTACTCGGCGGCGGTGCGCCAGGCGCCCGGGTTGCGGCGCTCGTCCCAGTCGAGATAGGCGGTGAAGGCGGCCGTGATCGTGTCGCGCGACAGGTGATCGCTGACGACGCGGGTCGGGAGGCTGCTGAAGAGGTCGACGCTGTAGGCGACGCCGTTGTCGGCGATGAGATCGAGGAAGAACGCTTCGACGATCTCGGTGCTGTGCGGTTCGAGGGCGGCGATCGCCTCCCACTCCTGGTTGACGGCGACGTCGGGTGACATGGCCACGTAGGAGCGGTCTCCGAGGGGGATGAGGTCGAGCGAGTTGAACCAGGGTTGGGCGTCGTCCTCGGCCCAGTGGAAGATGGCCAGCGGTGACGAGGAGGCAGCCCGGTTGACGTCACGGTACGCCTCGTCTTCGTCGTAGATCTCGTAGAGGTCGCCGGCGAGGAGTCCGAGGTCGAGCGGGACGCGGGCGATGAGCACGCGGCCGGTGCGGTGGGTGAATCTCTCTTTGGTGAACTCTTGGGCCAGCTCGGCGGCCATCAACGACAGATTGAGACCGTCCACGTGTTCCTCTCCAGCGTGATCGTCCTCATGTCATCGGAGCGGGTCCCGAGGTTGCTTTAGCGGCTTTCCGCTCCGCCCCTGCGGGCAGCCCAGTGTGTCCGTTCGAAACCGCAGCGGGGCATGATTGTCGGGGGTTGGACGATTTCGCCGTTCGGGACAGACCCACTCCGGTGGTGACGGCGCGGCGCCCGATGCTCAGCGGCGGCGGACGATGAGGGAGAGGCCGGCCGCGATGAGCATAAGGGCGACGAGGGCGCTGCCCCACTGGCCGAAATCGCGGCCCGAGATCCCGAGCAGCAGCTCGAAGAAGGCGAAGCCGGCCACGAACAGGGCGAGGCCGATGGTGACCATGACCCGGCCGCCCTTCTTCATCGCGTCGTCGCCGGTTCGGTACCCGACGGCCCAGAGCGCCAGACCGGGCCCGGTGGGGGCGACCAGCGCCCAGGCGTAGGCCCAGCTCTCGTAGTGGTCGGCCGCGTTCTGGTAGAAGAGCAGCAGCCCGGTCATGAGCACGATCGACCCCGGGATGGCGAGGCCGGCGCCGGTCGTCCGGGCCGGGGACAGGCCGGCGATGACCCCGGCCAGGCCGGGCACGATGAGGACGAACGGCCAATACTCGCCCCAGAAGTCGAAGTCGAACGCCTCGCTCAGCAGCCACAGCCCGCCGGTCAGGATCAGCATGGCGCCGATGACGGCCGCTCCGGTGCGAGTCGGGGGAGTCTGCTCGTCGGTCATGTCCCACTCCTCTCCCGGCGGAGACTAGACCGCGGGGTTCGGGCGCCGGGTCGGCCGGGTCCCGGTCCGTGCCAGAAACGACCACCGGGCGTGGGACCATGGACTCTATGGAAAGGCACTGCATCGACGCATGCTGCGCCGCATGAACCGGGAGTTCTTCGCGTCGCGTCTGCGGCCCTTGTGGGCGGATTGGCGCCGCGGCGCCACCGTGGCAGCCGGGTTGGGGATCCTCTCCGGAGTGGCGGTGGGGATCGGCATGCCGCGGGGTCCCATCACGTCGGGAGAGGCGATCGGCGTCATGATCACCGGGGCGCTCGTCGGGGCCGCCGCCGGCCTCGCCATGGGGTCACGGTGGGCGATGCTGCTGACGCCGGTGGTGCACGCCGCGGCCTTCGAGGTCGCCCGCATCGGCACTTCGGGCCCGAGCGTGGACGGGATCCGGCTCGACAACGGGCTCGGGGCGGCCCTCTTCGTTGCCGGACGCGTGTTCCACGGGATCGTGGGGCTGGCGCCGATGGTGCTGGGGGCGGCCATCGGAGCCGGCATCGCCCGCCAGCTCACTCCCGAGCTGTTCCCGGACCGCCCGATCCTGTCGCGGGTCGCCACCTTCGTGCGCCGCGCCGCCGCCGTGATCTCAGGGGCGATCCTGGTGTCGCTGGCGCTGGCGATCGTGCAGCCGGCGACGACGGCCCCCATCGTGGACGACGACGGGAACCCGGTCGCCGGGAGTGTCGCCGCTCTCGAGGCGGTGCGGCTCGGCGGCCACGACCAGTGGATCATGATGCGGGGGAGGAGCATCGACGCTCCGGTGCTGCTCTACCTGACGGGTGGGCCCGGCAACAGCGACCTCGGCTATACCCGGGCATTCCTCGAAGACCTCGAGGAGGACTTCGTCTTCGTTGCCTGGGACCAGCGGGGGGCGGGCAAGTCCTACCCGGCACTCGACCCGACCTCGACGCTGACCCTCGACCAGGCCGTCGCCGACACCATCGAGCTGACCAACTACCTGCGGGACCGGTTCGACGAGGAGAAGATCTACCTGCTCGGCAACTCGTGGGGAAGTGTGCTCGGAGTGCTCGCAGTCCAGCAGCATCCCGAGCTGTATCACGCCTACATCGGCGCCGGCCAGATGGTGAACCCGCTCGAGACCGACCGGCGCCTCTACCGCCAGATGATCGACTACGCCACCCGCACCGGCGACGAGACGCTGGCAGAGACGACGCGGGGCTACGGCGAGCCGCCCTACGGCGACGTCTTCGCCTACGCGGTGGTGATCGAGCACTACGACGACCTCGAGCCCTACACCCAGACCGAGACCTTCCGGAAGGGAACGTCGGGCATCGCCGGCACCGGGGTGAGCGAGTACAGCTTCGTGGAGAAGGCGAACGTGCTGCGGGGCCTGGCCGACATGGGGTCGGTGCTGTACCCGCAGGCGCAGGACATCGACTTCCGGCGGGATGCCCCGCGGCTCGAGGTTCCCGTGTATCTCGTCCAGGGCGCCCACGAGCTGACGGCGCGGGCTGATCTGGCGCAGGAGTACTTCGCCCAGCTCGAGGCTCCCTCCAAGGAGCTGATCGTCTTCGAGCACTCTGGTCACGTTCCTCATTTCGAGGAGCCGGCGCGGTTCCACGAGGTGATGGTGAACACGGTGCTGGCGGAGACCTACCCCGCCGGCTGAGGTCGCGGGTTCGCACTCACCTCGGTCCTCTTCTCTCACCCTCCCTGCTGGCTGGGAGGGTCACCGTGCATTTCGGCGCCAGGCCAGAAGTGTCCCTCGGCCTCTAGGCGTGTCGGGCGCCGCGGGCGTATGGAGGGTGCGCGGTGGTGGGGTTCGCGGTACCACCGCGACAACGGAGAACGAGAAGGCGAGGGCGAGGCCACAGAACGGATCGACCCACGTTCCGCGACCTTCTGGCATGATCCGGCAATGGACGACTCGGGATTCCTCGCCGTGGTGCACGGCAAGCGGCGCTGCCCCTACTGCGGGGCGCCGGGACGCCGGCGCCGAGGCAGTGTGCGGTGGGCCGACGTCGGGCGCTGGCTCTTTCACGGGGCGCCGCGGCCCGGCCGCCTCTCCGTCTGCGTCCACGGGCACGAATGGTCCACCGGATCGATGCTGTACCTGCGGCGGGCGCGGCCGTGGCATGTCGTCCCCTTTCGCCTGATCCGGTTCCTCCGCGGGGCGCGGCGGGCCGAGCCGGCCCCCTGGATCCACCTCGCCGCCCTCGCACTCGGGCTGGCGCTGGGGCTGCTCGCCGACTGGTGGCTCGGCTGGCCCTGGTGGGCTTTCGTCCTCGGTGTGCTCTTCCTGGTGTGGTGCTTGTTCCTGGCGACGGCGGCCCCGACGATCTGGCGGTCGATCCGGCTGTGGGGCTGGAGGGTGACGGTGGTCGAGGTGTTCGGAAGCGGTGAGGGCTGGGCCCGGCACCATCGTCTCTCCTCGCTGGTGGCCGCCGGCCGGGCCGTCGCCTACGGGCTCCCTCCCGAGATGGGTGGCCGCCGAGACCTCCGCGGCTCGGGGACGAGTCGGGACCAGGTCACCTCGGTGACGCTCGGGCACGGCGATCCTTCCGCGGGGCCCTACGTCGAGGTCGGGTTCCACACCCGCCCGATGCGCGACCAGGAACTGGAGATGTTGGGGCTGAGAGACCGGCTCGGCGAGCCCGTGCCCGACCCTGCCCTCCTCGGCGCCGAGTGGGAACCGTGCCGGATCCCAGTGGACGGGGTGCCGATCGAGTTCCGCCGGCTGCAACGGGATCGCCTCTGGGTGGCCCATGCTCCGGTCGAGGGCGGTGAGCTGACCCTGGACGTCTTCGACTTCCCGGTGAGCGCCGTCTCACTGGTCCGTCTCGACGACCTGACGTCCTACCTTCCCTCCTGAACGGCGTCCTCCAGCTCGTTTGCCTGGCTCATTTGGCCGAGGGCGAGCCCGGCGAGCTGCTCCAGCTCTCGGAGGCGTTCCATCGGCAATTGGTCGACCCACTCGGCCCAGAGGCGGCGGGTCCGGACCTCGGCGGGCTCGTCGGGATCGGCGCCCGGGTCGGGGAGGAGGAGGCGCCCGGCGCCATCGATCGGGGGTGGGGTGGCGCCGAACCACGCCGGCTCGGTGTTCCAGATGCCGGCCACCGACAGCACGAGCCACAGGTCGCGTTCGAAGCCATCACCCCGATCGGCGGCGGCGGTGAGGGCGTCCTTCTCGTTGTCGTCGTTGAGGATCTGGTCCACGGCCCACTCTGCCGCCGGACCGCCTGCCGTCTGGGCGAGCAGCGACACCCACACTGGTGCCGAGGCGGGAGCGGCCACGGCGAAGACAGCGATCGCCCCGGTCAGCAGGGTGCGCATCAGGGCGTGGGCGGAGTCGGCGGCGGCTCCCTGCTCGATCTGGATCTGGGCCCGGATCTCGGTGATGCGTCCCACCAACGCCCCGATGTCGTCGAGCACGGCCGCCTGCTCGGCCGCGGTGCGGCCGGTGACCTCGGTGGCGATCCAGGTCGAGACGATGTCGAGGAGGGCGGTGGTTGCCGTGTCGGAGGCGAGCACGCTCTCGAGGAACCGCCGCACCTCCGCCTCATCGAGACGCACCCCCGGGTTGTCGGGGAGATCGTGGAGAGCCCGCGGGACGGTTCCCACCAGGCGTCGGCGGTAGGCGGCGCCGTCCCAGGCGTACCCGCTCGGGACCAGTGCCGGGAGGTTGGTGCGGATCATGGCGGCGGCGCCGACTCCCACCATCCCCGGCAGCGTCGGCTCGTGCGCGGACACGGTGCCCACCACCGCGGCGATGGCACGGTCGGCGGCGGCCTCGACCTCGGTGCCGGCCCAGGCGCCGGCGGGGTCGGCCGCGGTACCGACCTGGGCGAGGATGCGGCCGGCCGCGGTTCCCTCATCGTCGTACCCGGTAGCCGGGAACAGCAGCGACGCCAGCGTGTCACGGTCGGCGAGACGATTCAGCAGGGCGACCGAGCAGGCGGTGTCGGCCGCTGCCGAATCGAGGACGAGGAGCCGCGGGTCGACGTTGCCGGGGGATCCGGGAGGACCGAATGTCGGGGCGGTGGGCAGCGGCAACGGCATGGACAGAAACCCGTATGGCTCGAGCACCTCGACGGCCATCTCGACCACGAACGCCTCCGAGAACTGGCCGAATCGCAGCAGCTCGGCGGGGTGATACCGGAGCTGGTCGTCACGCCAGGCGGCGACCAGGTCCGCCGGATCGAACCCGAGGTCGCCGTGCCGCGTCGCCCGGCCGAGGGCGGCCGAGATCGACGCCAGGATCCCGCGGGCGGCGGCCGGGTCGTCGGGGAAGGCGGATGCCACGACCGAGGGGAGGGCGGCCACTCCGGCCGGGCCGAGGGAGGCGAAGAGGGCGCGGGCCAGCGCGCCCGAAGGGTGGGTGTCGAGGAAGTGGGCGGCGGCGGCGAGCGCCGCCGGGTCGTGGCGCCACCGCTCGAGGACCGCGGCGGTTCCGCTGGATCCGCCCGACGGGGTCCGCCGCACGGCGTCGAGGTCGATCCACAAATCGACCGCGAGCCACCCCAGGTCGACGTCGAGATGCATCATGCCGTCGGCCCGTTCCAGCGCCGCGGCCCGCCGTTCCAGTCCGGTTGCTTCCTCGTCGGCCCACGCTGCCGTGGCGTCGAGGTCGCGATGGGCGGGGTGCCAGCGCCCCAGCTCCTGCATGGCGGAGGTGACGGCACAGCGTCGCCGCCACACCTCGCCTGCGAGGCGCCGCAGCCGCTCCGCCGTGTCCCGCATGCCCGCCGTGTCCCACTCCACCTGCTTCCCCTCCGGCGCTGTATGGTATGCTCAGACATCATTATATCCCGTTGAATCCCGAGGAGTGGGCATGATGGTGAGCCGGCGGAACCTCGGCCACCTCATCGCATCCCAGGCGACGGCACTGGAGCGGGAGGAGGTCGCCGTGCTCCGATCCCTGGCGGATCGGGTGGACCTGGTGTGGTCGAGTCCGGACGGAATCCGGCTCGGCGTCGCCGCCGTGGAACGGGCCACCACACTGGAACGGGCCGCCGGGGAGCTCCACGGCTTCGGGAGACGAATCGAGGCCGAGGCCGCTGCGGCCGAAGCGGCCGCCGCCGAGCGAGCAGCCGCCGAAGCGGAAGCCGCTGTCAGCGCTCGATCGGGTGCGGCAGCAGGAACCGGTACGGGCGGTGTCGCACCCTGAGCTGCCAGGCTCGGTCGAGGCGGCGCATCTGCTGCACCGCCTCCCACATGAGGGAGGCGGCCCGGTAGTAGAGATCCACCTGGCGCGCCGTGATCGGGCGATCGAGCCTGCGGTGGGCGGCCGCCACGAAGGTGGGGATCCATTGTGCCAGCCGCTCCTTGTGGAGGTTGGCGGTGACGTCCAGCAGGATCCCGCGCGGCCGGTAGAAATGATGAAGCACCAGGCGGGGCACCACCACCCGGGCCAGGCTGCGGACTGCCCACGGCAGCGACCGCACGAACACGCCGACGTCGAGCCGGTCCCTCCCGCGCTCGTCCCGCAGCAGCGGGGTGGTGAGATCGATGTAGCGGAGCCCGCCGTCGTCGTCGACGACCCAGTTGGCGAGCTGGGCATCGAAGCCGACCCGGGGGCCGGCGACCCGGACGACGGCGTCGGTGAGCTCGTCGGCGAGCTCCCTGCCGGAGGCGGCGTCGCAGGCGGCCAGGTAGGTGGGCGCCACCCGCTCCGGCGGGTAGATCGGCTGGATGGCGTACGCGGTCAGGCCACCGTCGGGAGACGGCAGGGTTCGCAGCTCGGTTGGGGCGAGGCGGATGCCGGCGGCGGCGAGGTGGTCGGCGTACTGCTCGTAAACGTGTCGGTACCGGCCGAAGCCGGCTTCGTGCCGGAATGGAGGGAGGCGTTTGCACGCGTAGGACGCGGTGTCGGTGTCGAGCCGCAGCACCGTGCAGACCTCCCCGTAGCCGAGCACGCGGAGGTGGGACTCGTCGCCGGTGCGGAGGGCTCGCAGGACCTCGTTCTCGAGCGCCGCTAGGTCATAGTCGGCCGGGCTCGTCACGACACTCCCGGTTTGGCAGGTCGCCGCGCTCCCGCACCTGGGCGGCGGTGCCGGCGTTCTCGTTGTTGCGTTTGGACGATGCCCATCGTGACCTGTTCGGCTCGAAGCCGGGGCGAGTGTAGGAGGCGCCGGAGCCCGGGACGGGCCGGAAGTATCATCGGCCCATGGACAGCGTGCAGTACGACCCGCGGACGGCGCTCATCGTCGTCGACGTGCAAAACGACTTCGCCGACCCTTCGGGCAACCTGTCGGTGGCCGGTGGCGCCGAGGTGGTGCCGGTGATCAACGCCGAGGTCGCTCGAGCGCAGGCCGCCGGAGCCCACGTCGTGTACACCGCCGACTGGCATCCCGAAACGACGCCGCACTTCGCCAAGGACGGCGGGATCTGGCCGGTCCACTGTGTCGCGGGCACGTGGGGCGCCGAGTTCCATCCCGATCTCGTGGTAGAGGGGCCGGTGGTGCGCAAGGGATCCAACGGTGAGGACGGCTACTCGGGGTTCTCGATGGCCGATCCCGAGACCGGGGAGACCACCCCCACCGAGATGGTCAGACTCCTCCGGGAGAAGGGGGTCACCAAGGTGATCGTCTCCGGGCTCGCCACCGACTACTGCGTGAAGGCCACCGCCCTCGACGCCATCGACGAGGGCTTCGAGGTGCGGCTGATGTGCGACGCGGTGCGGGCGGTCGACCTCACGCCGGGTGACGGCGAGCGTGCCCTCGCCGATGTCGAGGAGGCAGGCGGCGTGCTCGTCTGAGCGGGCTACGAGACGGCGACGCCCCTCGGTCCTCATCCTCACTGCCCGGTGTGATTCGGCGATCCACTGACTCACCACAGGTCGACAGAAGGGCAACGGTGAACTAGCCCAGCCTGTCTGGCTTGACGGTGGCGACCGAACCTGCTTACGGTCCGGGGCAGGGCTGGATGTGCTTGCCAGCGGGCGATGGGGCGGTCCGCGAGCAAGGTACCCGCCGCATGGAGCGAACCCGCTCCACGCAGGGGACATAGGGGAACAGGGGGCTTTGCGATGGGGAATGCATCACGTTCTGATGGTTTGATCGCGTCGTCGCCGCGTTCTCGTGGCGGTGCGGCGGGGCGGGTACGCCGGCGGGCGCTCACGAGGCTCGTCGTGGCCTACACACTTCTCATGTCGATCGTCGTGCTGGACACGAGTCTGGCGGCTGCCGACGTTCCGGCCCAGCCGGTGCTCGTCGCTCCCGCCGACGGCGCGACCGGGGTGGCCACGGATGCGGGGCTCGCGGTCACCGTCCAGCACGCCAGTGGCGAAGACCTCGACGTCACGTTCTACGGCCGAGAAGCGGGTGCTGGTGACCCGTTCACGATCGTCGCTCTTCCCGACACACAGAACTATTCAAACAGCGCCACCAACTACCAACTGTTCATCGACCAGGCGCAATGGATCCTCGACGAGCGTGAGAGCCGCAACATCGTGCTGGTCGACCATCTCGGCGACATCGTCAGCACCGCGAGCTCCAGCACCGAGTGGCAGCGGGCGGCGCAGGCTCTGCTCCTGTTGAACCAGGGCGACTTCGCCGTCGGCATCGCCCCCGGCAATCACGACTACGACAACATGGTCGGTGGTGCGGCCCCCCTCTACGACGCGAACCTGCCGGCATTGATCAGCTTGGAGCAGGGTGGAATCGAGAGCTACGAGCGCCACGATGGTTGGTATGGCGGCTACATGGGAGGCACCAACGACCTCGTGACCGCCGATGACGGCGTCTACACCGACCGGCTGTGGAAGAACAACTACGTCCTGTTCTCCGCTGGGGGCATGGACTTCATCAACATCGCCATCGAGTACAACTTCCCGTTCGAGACCGAGCAGTGGATCGACGACGTGCTCACTGCCTACCCGGAACGCCGGGCGATCATCTCGACGCACCAGTTCCTCGAGGACGACAACTCGATCAGCAGCGAAGGTGCCGGCAGCGCCTGGACCAACGTCCTGTCCCAGCACTGCAATGTCTTCCTCATCCTGGGCGCCCACAACCACTCAGGATCAACCCCCGGTGAGGCGGAGCGCACCGAGACCAACAGCTGCGGCGACACCGTGCACATGCGTATGAGCGACTACCAGGATCGGAGCAACGGCGGCGATGGTTGGTTGCGGATCATGACGTTCGACCCCGCCGCCGACTCCATCGCCGTCGAGACCTACTCCCCGACCCGCAACGGCGGGGCCGGCGACTACGAGACCGACGCCAACAGCGAGTTCACCCTCGACTATGACATGGACGCGGCCGGCTGGGCCGTGATCGGTTCCGACGTCGTCTCGGGCGGGAGCGGGCAGGCGTCCGTGACGTGGAGCGGCCTCGACGAGGCAACCGAGTACGAGTGGTATGTCGAAGTCGGCGACGGTGGGGACATGATTTCCACGGAGGAAACCCCGTGGAGCTTCACCACGGAGCTCCCCGGCGCACCGGCGGCCCCGAGCGGGCTCACCGCGGTGGCGGCCGGCAGCCACCAGATCGACCTCTCCTGGACTGATAACGCCTCCAACGAGGACCACTACCTCATCTACCAAGGCCCCTCAGGGGAGCTGTCGCAGCACGCGACCATCGGCGCCGACAGTGAGTCGTATTCCGCCGCCGGCCTCAGCGCGGGCACCGAGTACTGCTTCGTCGTCTACGCCAGCAACGCCGGCGGCAGCACGGCCTCGGGCCCGGAGGTGTGCGCCACCACCGATCTCGGTCCCGACTGGGTCGCCTACATCGATACGAATGACAGGGGCACCGGTTCTGGTCCGGATGTGTTGTCCTTCAGCTCCGGGTCGGTTGCCGGTTCGACCGGTGTGACGGCGACGTTGAAGGACTACACCAATGCTGGTGCCGACATCGCCGGTGTCCAGGTCGTGATCGACGCCGCGAGTCTGACGAACTCGCCGGCCGGCGCGACGTCGACCGGTGGTGATGCGTTCGACATCTTCGGCGGGATCGTCGACGGTGACGGCTCGTATGAGATCGAATCCAATGAGTCCTTCAACATGACCTTCACCGGGTTGGATCCGGGCCGGACGTACACGGTGGTGGCGACGGCGAACCGCAACAGCACCTCGTACAACGAGAGCGGCAGTGGGACCCGTGCGACGACCTTCGAGCTGTCGGACGTGGAGTCCTTCACCAACGAATCGTCGGCCGGGGTCTTCGACACGAGTGCCTCCGGCGACGCCATCACGATCGTGACCGGCTACAACGCGGCCACGGGTCACGTGGCGAAGTGGACCAACATCGTGCCCGGAGGCGACGGCCAGATCGTGATGTCGTCGCTGTTCCACAACGGCGGCGACAACAGCACGAAGTCGTATGCGGCGTCGTCGGTGATGTTGCTCCTGGAATCTGATCCGACGGCTCCTCCGTCGACGCCGTCGGTGTCGGTGGATGTGGTTGGCGAGACCGAGCTGAGTGTGTCGTGGCCTGCGGTCGGTGGCGCTGATTCGTACGACCTGGCGGTGAATGGTGGGACCGGTTCGCCGGTGGTGGGCGTGTCGTCGCCGTATGCGGCGACTGGTCTGACGACCGGGGTCGAGTACTGCTTCCAGGTGCGGGCCAACAACGTCAACGGCTCGTCGCCGTGGTCTCCTCAGGTGTGTGGCACGCCGGTTGCCGGGCCGGTGTGGGTTGCCTACATCGACGCGAATGCGAACACGGACCCGAATGACACGGCCGACAACGTGTTGCAGATCGATCCGGACGATTGGTCCGGGACCGAGACGTATTCGTTGCTCGACTTCGACGATGGTGCGGCGATCCCTGGGGTCGAGGTGTCGTTCGTCTCGACCGGTTTCACCGTTCGCAACACCGGCGCCGATCCGGATGCGGGTACCGATTCGGATGAGGTGTTCGGTGGCATCGTCGACCAGTCGGGTTCGATCGAGATCGACGACGACGACGACCCGTTCGTGATGACCTTCAGTGGTTTGGACGAGAACGCGTCGTATACGTTGGTGGCGACCGCCAACCGTGACGGCGGCTACACCCGTGCCACCGAGTTCCAGATCTCTGGGATGGTCACTTTCACCGAGGACTCGTCGGCGGCGGTGTCGACGGGGACCGATTCGGTGGTGATCGTCACCGGCGAGAACACTGCCGAAGGCTATGTGGCTCGTTGGACCGGGATCACTCCGGGTGCCGACGGTGAGTTCGCTCTCTCGTCGATCTTCAACGACGGCGGAGTCAGCAGCAACGACAAGTCCTATGCCGCCATCGCCATCCAACTCGTCGAAGACGGCCCGTCCAATCCGAGTGCTCCTCCGTCGACGCCGGCGGGGGTGTCGGTGGATGTGGTGAGTGGGTCGGAGTTGGAGGTTTCGTGGCTCCCGGTGGGGAACGCGGATTCGTATGACGTGGCGATCGATGGTGCCGTGGGCAGCCCCGTGCTTGGGGTGACTTCGCCGTATGCGGCGACTGGTCTGACGACCGGGGTCGAGTACTGCTTCCAGGTGCGGGCCAACAACGTCAACGGCTCGTCGCCGTGGTCTCCTCAGGTGTGTGGCACGCCGGTTGCCGGGCCGGTGTGGGTTGCCTACATCGACGCGAATGCGAACACGGACCCGAATGACACGGC
>CAYQEC010000023.1:0-35814 GCA_964416425.1 uncultured Acidimicrobiaceae bacterium
CACCAGGGAGGGTCGAAGAGGATCGCCGCAGGCGAGCCGATTCGGGGAGGGTGTGGCCACCCTGACGTCACAACTCGGCACCCCCCTCGGCATTCTCCTCGCCCTCCCTGCCGTGCGGGGAGGGTCACCCTTCGACGCTCTCTCCCCGGCGAGGGGACGAGAGGAAGGCGTGTCAGTCGCCCGGGAGCGTTGGGAACGGTTCAGGTGTGGGGAGAGGGAACAGGTTGTAGACCGGCCGGTCGTCGATCGTCAATGGGGGATCGCCGTAGCCGTAGTACGGCTGGCCCATGGTCGTCGGCGTCCCGCCTTCGTATCGGTAGAGGTCGTACTCGGTGTCCGAAACCCCGTAGGGGGAGATCTCGACCGGGTTCCCGTTCTGGTCGTACAGCAACACGTTCTCGAGACGCTCGCCATCGACGGTGTAGGGATAGATGTTGGTGATCGGCCCGTTCACGCCGTAGAGGCCGTCTGACGGGTAGACGTACTCGACGTACCCACCCGAATGCGACCACTGGTATGCGGCATCGTCGATGAGGCTGCCGGCATGGACGGCGGCGATGAGCGCCACCACGGTGGCGGCGACGGCGAGCAGCCGCCACCGCCGACCGCGGTCCCCCCTGTGAGCCAGGCCGATCGAGGCGTAGACGGCGACTGCCACCATCACCAGGCCGAGCGAGCGACGCCCCATGAAGCGTGGGATCGGGTAGCTGTACTCGCCCGCATCGGTCACCACCTGAGCGGCGAGCGCCAGCAGGTAGCCGCGCAACACCCACCACCCGGGGCGCAGCTCGTCGGCGAAGTGGCGAGCCCTGCCATAGACCGGGAGATCCTGGACCGCTCTCGAGGCGTGGCGCAGCCGGACGATGGGACGCGAGGCCACCACGGCGTCGGCGAGGGCGCCGAACCGGGAGCGAGGCGCCAGATCGGCGAGGCCGGCCGAGGCGCGCAGCTCCTCGGCGTAGCGTTCGGGAGTGCCCAGGTGCGCCTCGAGGCCGTCGTCGAACTCGGCGCACAGCTCCGTGAGGTGGTCCTCCAGGTCTTCGAGCAGGTCGGCGCGCTCGTCGTCGGGAAGGTCGGCGAGGTGGCGGCGCACCTGCTCCAGGTACTCCGCTACGCCGTCGGTGCGGGTGGTTGTGGTCGTCATGCGCCGACCTCCTCGGGTGTCAAGAGCTGATGCATGGTGCCGGCGAACGTGTCCCACGTCTTCGACGAGATGTCCAGCAGGTGCCGGCCGGACGGATTGATGGCGTAGTACTTGCGATGGGGGCCTTCCTCCGACGGGACGACGTACGACGTGAGGTGACCGGCCCGGAACAAACGACGCAGGGTGCCGTAGACCGAGGCGTCGCCGACGTCCTCCAGGCCCGCCTCGCGCAACCGGCGGAGGATCTCGTAGCCGTAGGCGTCCTCCTGGTCGAGCACGGCGAGCACGGCAAGATCGAGAACGCCCTTGAGGAGTTGGGTGGTGTCCATATCGTGCCTTCCGCTACTTCTGGCACGACACTACTACGGATTACGCAGTAGTGGAAGGACCTCTCGCCTCCCTGCGGCGCGGGCACGCCCTCCCGCATCTACCGGGCTGCCGACGGGCGCTGCTACCTTGGCGGTCCATGCTCGCCCGCCTCGCCCGACTCCGCCCATTTCTCGTCATCGGTGGGCTGATGGCGCGCCGCGCCAGCCCCGACCTCGCCGCCCTCGCCGCCGAGGAGGACCCGGAGCGGTTCGTGTGGCGGGTGCTGCCGCACGCCGCCCGCAGCTTCGCCGCCAGCATCGTGGTCCTACCCCCACCGCAGGCACGCGCCATGGCGGTCGGGTACCTCTACAGCCGGATGCTCGACACCTACGAGGACCTCTTCCCCGATCTGGATGCCCGTGTCGAGAAGCTGGGCGCCTTCGCCACTCGTTTTGAGGCCGATCCGATGCCGGCACCCGCCCCGATCCCGCCCACTCTCGCCGGTGACGACCGGGACCGGGTCCACCTCCTCCTAGTCGAACGCTGCAGTCACGTCGACGCCGTCTACCGCACGCTGCCACCGCCCACCCGGGAGGCGATCGCCGCCATGATCCGCGCCATGGCCGACGGCATGGCCTGGTCCACCGAGGTGATGGCCGCTCAAGGAGGGGTGCTCGCCGACCCGGAGCAGGTGACGCGCTACTGCCGCAACGTCATCGGCAACCCGGCCGTCTTCGCCCTCGAGGTGCTCGGTGACGGGGAGCTGGCGCCCGAGATGCGCGACGACGCCATGACGGTGGGGGAGATGGTCCAGCTCGCCAACATCACCCGCGACATCGAGCGGGACCTGGCCCGGGGCATCGCCTACCACCCGGCCCTCGCCCCCTTCCTCGGGAACGGCGGCGACGCGGCGGCACGGGACGACGCCGTCTGGAAGGTGCGGGCGGAGCTGACCGGCATGGCGCTGCGGCGGGTCCCGGCGTACCGGCGGGTCTTCGAAGCCTTCGGCCTCCACCGGCCCGGGGCACGGGCGTCGGCCGTGATGATGCTGCTGTTCACCGACCGCCACTACCGGCACTGTGCCCGGCGATGTGGGATCACGCCGTGGCGGGGACCCCGCACCCGGATCGGGATCGTGCTGCGGACCATCCCGGCGGCGTTGTCGGCCGGGATCGCCCGCCGCACCCTGATCCGGGTCGAGCGCCGGTTCCTGGAGGCGGCGCCCCGCTTCGCCGGTGAGGCCGGGTCCGCCTCGTCCTGGTGACGGGCTAGACGAAGAGCTGCACGTCCGCCGTGGCCGCGAAGTCGAGGAAGGCGGCGGCGCCGGCGATGTTGCAGCCCTCGATGAGGTCGGATTCCTCGACGCCCATCACCCCCATCGTGGTGGCGCAGGCGAAGAAGGTGACGCCGAGATCGCGGGCCATCTCGATGAACTCGGGGATGTCCGGCATCCGGGACCGCTTCATCCACCGCTTCATCACCTTGGTGGCGGCGGCGGTGGCGCCCGGTACCGCCCCCAGCAGGTTGGGGATTTGGATCGGGCCCGACGGGTTCGCCAGGGACGCCATCTTCAGCTTCCGGAAACGCTCCTGGTGGAGGATGTCGAGCCCGTAGAAGGTGAAGTAGATGCCGGCCTCCCATCCCAGGCTGGCGGCCGTGGTCGCCAGGATGAGGGGCGGGTAGGCCTGGTCGAGAGTGCCCTTCGACGCCACCAGCGCCAGCCGCTTGCGGCGGGGTTCCGCCTCGGCCGCGGGGGAGACGTCCTCGGTGAGGAGCCGCGCCGCGTCACTCATCCGGCACCGCCCCGCTCGAGCCAGAACACCTGGGAGCCGTCCCGTTCCTCCACCCCCAGCAGCACGTCGCCGCGCTGGCGGGCGAGGGCCGGGATGTCCTCCAGCGATCCGGGGTCGGTGCAGACCAGTTCCAGCACCTCGCCCGGTTCGATCTGCTTGAGGGCGAGGGCGGCCTTGTAGACCGGGAGCGGGCAGAGCAGGCCGCTGGTGTCGAGCCTGCTGGTGACGCGGGTTGTGTCGATGGGCGGGGTCATGGCTGCCTCCTCGTGGTCAGACCGTCGGCAGGCCTTCGTCGCCGAGGAACTCGGCGAAGTAGCTGGCGTACTTGGCGCCGGAATCGGGCGAGATGCCCACCGCGATCCCGTCCTTGCCGGCGCCGTACTCGTGGACGGCGTGGACGACGGCGCCGGTGGACGGTCCGACAATGAGGCCTTCCTCCCGGTGGAGCCGCTTGGTGACGGCGTAGGCCGGGTCGTCGTCGACCCGCACCACGTCGTCGATGACGTCCCAGTCGAGGATCCCCGGCTGCTTCGCCTCCTGGAAGCTCTTCAGGCCCGGAAGCCGATGGCCCCGTTGCGGCTCGACCCCGATGACCTGGATCGAGGGATCCTGCTCCTTGAGGAAACGGCCGACTCCGGTAATGGTGCCGGTGGTGCCGAAGCCGGCGAAGAAGTAGCGAACCCGACCGTCGGTCTGGCGCCAGATCTCCGGTCCGGTGGTCTCGTAGTGGGCCCGGACGTTGTCGGGGTTCTCGTACTGGTCGGGCATGGCATAGAGCTCGCCGTTGCCGCTGGCCGCCAGCGACCGGGCGAGGGCGATGGCCCCGTCCTTGGGATGGTCGACCGGGCACAGGTCGTCGGGCGTCGCCCACACGTCGGCGCCGAGCATGCGGAGCATCACCTGCTTCTCGATGGGAACCTCGTCGGGGATGGTGACGGTGAGCTTGATGCCCTGCATCGCCGCCAGGGCCGCCAGGGCGATGGCGGTGTTCCCGGAGGAGGCCTCGACCAGCTCCTTGCCGTCGAGCTCGCCACGTTCGGCCATGCCCGCCAACAGGTAGGCGGCCGCCCGGTCCTTGATCGAGCCGAACGGGTTGAGCCATTCGAGCTTGAGGTAGAGATCGAGCCCGGCTTCCGGGAGGACCGAGTTGACGCGTACCAGCGGCGTCGGATTGTCGACGTCGGGGAGCAACTGCCGGATGTCGTCGTAGCGCCGCACGTCCGGGTCGCGGGTGAGGCGCTGGAGTGGGACGGTGAGGCCGGTGGTCATGATGTCTCCTCGTGTGGTGAGGGAGTGGAAGGGCTGAGAAATGAGAACACCCGCCCCGGTTGGTGCCGGTGCGGGTGGTGTGAGGCTTCGGATGTGAGCTTCTCGCTACGCGTCGACCTCCCCGCACGGCACCATGGCGGCGCCACAACAGCAACAACACGCGGCGGTGGTGAAGATCATCATCGTGGGGACGACGATAGGCGTCTGCTGCGCCACGTCAAGCCGGATTGTCGCCGAGTGGCCCATCAGGCGCTCATCGCCATCGATCGAGCCCAGTCCCCGGCGGCGTGCTGGAGCAGCAGCGTCTCGAGATTGCTGAACCGACGAACGTGCGAAGCGATCCACTCGTGGACCCCGGCGGCATAGATGACGCCGACCCCGTCCGGGAGCCCCCGCACCGTGAGCTTGCCGGCGAAGACCGCGAGCACCGGGGTCACCCACAGGTCGCCGGAGATGTGAGCCTTGAGGCGACGCTGCACCTCCCGCGCTTCCCAGCGCGCCTTCCTCAAGTAGTCGGCCGGGTGCCCCGCCACCCAGATGCTGTGTTTCGCCACCCATACGTGGCGGCCTTCGTGGTTCTTGGTGTTGATGGTGAACACGCCCGGTGGTCCGATGACGAGGTGATCGACGTTGGCCCCTTCCGGGGTGAGTTGCAGGTCGTGCAACACCATCCAGCGATGGGGGTCGAGGCCCTCGTCGAGCAGATTGCCGACGATCTTCTCGCCGGCCGCGCCCTTCTCCCACGACGACGCCGTACCCGGCATCCCACCGGGGCCCCCACCGGCATCTCGTGGCCTGCCCTCTCGTAGCAGCGTCGCCTGCGCCTGGGCGCTCTGGCCCGGGGCACGTCTCATCACGCCCATGAGAGGCGATTGCCACGGATCGGAGGGGAGATCGTGCATCTCTCCTCATTCGGCATCGCGGGCCTTTGGCTTGACCCTCCGAATCGTCGGGTTGGGCACAGGAGGCCGCATACACTCGCGCTGCGCCGCAAGGAGGAATCACCATGGCCGTGTCGTCGACGATGCTCGCTCTCGGAACCCACGCTCCCGACTTCTCGCTGGTTGAGCCTGCCACCGGCACGGTGGTGACGCGAGACGGCTTCTCGACCAACAAGGCGCTGCTGGTGATGTTCATCTGCAACCACTGCCCCTACGTCCAGCATGTCGCCGCCGGCCTCACCGCGCTCGGCGAGGACTACGGCGGCGCCGATCTCGGGATCGTCGCCATCTCCTCGAACGATCCCGCCACCTATCCCGAGGACGCCCCCGATCAGATCGCCGCCGAGGTCAGCCGCCGGGGCTATCCCTTCCCGTACCTCTTCGACGAGAGCCAGGAGGTCGCCAAGGCATACACCGCCTCCTGCACGCCGGACTTCTTCCTCTTCGGGCCCGACCGGGGCCTGGTGTACCGGGGCCGGTTCGACGGGAGCCGGCCCGGTTCCTCGATTCCGGTGACCGGGGAGGAGCTGCGGGCGGCCATCGACGCCGTGCTGGCGGACGAGCCGGTTCCCGAGATGCAGTACCCGTCGATGGGCTGCAGCATCAAGTTCCGGCGCGGCAACGTGCCCGACTACATGCGCTGAGCGACCGGGGCGATGGTGCCCTGGCGGAACCAGGCAGAGGGAAGGCCCCAGCGCTCCAGGGCCCCGGCGGCGGTGGTGCGGGCCTGGAGGGCGAGCGTGCCGAGGGCGCCGGCGGTGAGTCCTCGCTTGAGGAACGATCGGCGCGTGATCTGAAGCTTGGCTCTGCCGTTGGGGCGCGTCGTGACTGTCACCATTACCTCGCCGTCGGTGGGGGCGGGTCGTCCTGACCGGGCTCATCTGCAGAGCCCTGCCGGCGCTGCCCTCCAACGGGATGGGGTCTCCTACATGCACCAGCATGCATATGCAGTCGCTCCGCTTGCAGAGGTCGAGCGGCCCGGAGAATTGGGACCTGGAACCCATGAAACCGGGGGTTCCAGCCCATCACGAGGAACGCGATTGGCCTCGTCCTTCTGTAGGAACCACCAGAGGATGCAGGAGGGCGCATGTCGGCGTGCAGCCGTGCAGCTAGTGCCTCTTGCTGCGCTTCCGTTCGTTCTCGCCGAGGTACCGTTTCCGGACCCGGACGGTGGTGGGAGTGACCTCGACCAACTCGTCCTCGGCGATCCACTCGATCGCCGTCTCCAGCGTCAACTCGCGGGCCGGCTTGAGTTTGATCGCCTCGTCGGTGTTGTGGGTGCGGATGTTGGTGAGCTGCTTGGTCTTGGTGGGGTTCACCTGCATCTCCTCGGGGCGTGACGCCTCACCGACGACCATCCCCTCGTAGACGTCGGCGCCGGGGCCGATGAACAGTTCCCCCCGTTTCTGGAGGTTGTCGAGGGCGAATCCGGTGGAGGTGCCGATGCGGTCGGCCGTCATCGCCCCGCCCGCCCGGTGCGGGAGCTCACCGGCCCATGGGACCCATCCCGCCAGGTGCTGGTGCACCAGCGCGGTGCCCCGGGTGGCGGTCATCAGCAGGGACCGGAAGCCGAGTAGCCCGCGGGCCGGAGCCTCCAATGTGACGATGGTCCGGCCCGCATCGCCCGGGCGCAGGTCGGTGACCTTGCCCCTGCGGGGAGCGAGGGCCTGGGTGACGGTGCCGACGTGCTCGTTGGGAACGTCGACCACCGCTCGTTCCAGCGGCTCGTGGGGACGTCCCTCGATCTCCCGGATGATCACCTCGGGCCGGCTCACCTGCAGCTCGTAGCCCTCCCGCCGCATCGACTCGATCAGCACGGCGAGTTGCAGCTCGCCCCGGCCGGCGACCTCGATGATTTCGGGCGAGGAGGTGGCCCCGATGCGGATCGAGACGTTGCCGAGGACCTCCCGCTCGAGCCGCTCCTTGATCTGGCGGGAGGTGAGGAACCTGCCGTCCCGGCCGGCGAGCGGCGAGGTGCTGACTCCGAAAGTCATCCGCAGCACCGGCTCGTCGACCTCGAGCCGGGGCAGGGGATGGGGATCGGCGGCGTCGGCGAGGGTGTCGCCGATCTCGACTTCCGGGAAGCCGGCCACCACGAACAGGTCGCCGGCGCGGCGCTCGTCGACCTCGATGCGGTCGAGGCCCGAGAAGCCGAGGAGCTGGGTGAGGCGCCGGCGCAAGGGCGGCTCCTCGTCGAGGGCACGGCACAGCGCCACCTGCTCGCCGCGGGCCAGGGTGCCTTCGACCACCCGGCCGATGGCGAGCCGCCCCAGGTAGTCGGAGGCATCGAGGTTCGTGACCAGGGCCTGCAGCGGCGCCGCCGGGTTGCCCGCCGGGGCGGGGATGGTCTCGATGATGGCGTCGAGCAGGGGAGCGAGGTCGGCGTCGTCGCCGGGGATCCCGATTCCTTCCGTGGCCCGGCCGAGGCGGGCGATCGTCGAGACGATGGGGAACTCGATGTGCCGTTCCTCGGCGCCGAGGTCGAAGAACAGCTCGTAGACCTCGTCGACCACCGCGGCGACCCTGGCGTCGGGACGGTCGATCTTGTTGATTACCACCACTGCAGGGAGATGAAGGGCGAGCGCCTTCGACAGCACGTACCGGGTCTGCGGCATGGGGCCCTCGGCGGCGTCGACCAGGAGCAGCACTCCGTCGACCAGGGCGAGCGCCCGCTCGACCTCACCGCCGAAATCCGCGTGCCCGGGGGTGTCGACCAGGTTGATGCGGATCCCCTTCCACTCGATCGAGGCCGCCTTGGCGAGGATGGTGATGCCGCGCTCGCGTTCCTGGTCGCTGGAGTCCATGACGCGCTCGATCCGCGTCTCGTGGGCGGCGAAGACGCCGGTGGCGCCGAGCATGGCATCGACCAGGGTGGTCTTGCCGTGGTCGACGTGCGCGATCAGCGCGACGTTGCGAAAGGGGGAATCCGACATACAGTCGAGATGGTACCCGGGCTGGAGACCATCGGGGCGGCGGAGCCGGCCGTCCGCCGCCGTCCCCGTGCCCGGCGGGTTCCCGCCGCGCCCGCGGCGCGGCCGGCGCGGCACCTGGCGTCGGTATGCTCCCGCTGACCCGGCGAGGGAGAGGGGTGACCGTGACGGATCGGCCGTGGACCTTCTACATCGAGGACGTCACCAAGACCTACGACGACGGTGCGACCTTCGCCAACGACCACATCACGTTCCAGATCCGGCCCGGCGAGGTCTACGGCCTGCTCGGACCCAACGGCGCCGGCAAGTCGACCCTGGTCAAGCAGGTCATCGGACTGCTCAAACCCACCTCGGGGGCCATCACCCTCGGCCCCTATGACCTGGTCGCCGATCCGAACGTCGCCCGCCAACTCTGCTCCTACTTGCCGCAGGCGCAGGTACCGATCGACTCCTTCAAGGTCCACGAAGCCCTCACCGTCAGCGGCCGGATCCGCGGTGGGGAGAAGGAGGCGGTGCGGGCCCGGGCCGAGGCAATGATCGAGGCGCTCGCGATCGAGGAGTGGCGCGACACCCTCGGGGCGAAGCTGTCGGGCGGGGTGCGGCGCCTCGTCGGGTTCGCCATGGCCACGGTGTGGCCTGGGCTGCTGGTCATCCTCGACGAGCCCACCAACGACGTCGACCCGCTGCGGAGACGCTGTCTCTGGCAGGAGATCCGGCGTCTCGGGGCGGAGGGCGCCGCGGTGCTGCTGGTGACCCACAACGTGCTCGAGGCGGAGCAGTCGGTCGATCGGCTGGCACTCATCGACGAGGGGCGCCTCATCGCCGAGGGCACCCCGTCGTCGCTCAAGGCCGCCGACCGGGGTCGCCTCCGACTCCAGCTCATGCTCGTTCCCGGGGCGGAGACGCCCGAGCTGCCGGCGCTGGTCCACGATCACTCCCGGGTCGGCAACCACCTGGTGACCGTGATCGACGAGGGTGACGCCGCCGACGGCATCACCTGGGCGCAGCAGGCGATGGCCTCCGGCGTCGCCGAGGAGTACGCCCTCGGCGCCACCACCCTCGAGGACGCCTACATCCGGCTCACCGGCCAGTCGAAGGAGCTGTAGTGACGTCGGTGGCGGCGGCGGCGGGCGTCCCGACCAAACGGTCGGGCGTCGGTCACTGGCTCGACACCTACCGAGCGATGCTGCGCTGGGAGGTGACCGGGATGCGGCTGCTGCTGCCCCTCACGGTCGTCGTCCAGGTCCTCATCGGCGCCGGCATGATCGTCGGGATCGCGGTCCTCTTCCACGGGATCCCGTCTCGCAATGCCCTCTTCCTCTCCACCGGAGCTGCGGTGGTGACCCTGATCACGGTCGGGATCGTGGTGGGACCCCAGCTCGTGGCGCAGCAGAAGCAGATGGGCACCTACGACTTCGTGTGGTCGCTCCCGGTGCCCCGCAGCGCGGCGGCGTCGGCCTGGATCACGCTCAACGTCCTCATCGCCCTGCCCGGCATGGTGGTGGCGCTGCTGGTGGCGCTGGTCCGCTTCGACATCGATCTCGACGTGTCGCTGTCGGTGGTCCCGGCGGTGGCGCTCACCGTGTTCTGCGGCACTCTCGTCGGCTACGCCATGGCCCACGCCATCCCGAAACCCGAAGTCACCGACGGCATCGCCCAGGTGGCCCTGTTCACCGTCATCGGCTTCTCCCCGATCAACTTCCCACCCGAGAACATGCCGGGTTGGCTCGCCTCGTTGCACCGCTACCTGCCATTCGAGTCGATGGCGAACGTGGTGCGGGCCGGGCTCACCGAGGGCATCGTCCACGATCTGGCCCGCTCCTACGCGGTGCTGGCGATCTGGAGCGTGGGGTGTATGGCCCTCACCGCCTGGGCGTTGCGGAGGCACTGATGACGGCAACGATGGCGGCACGGCACGGTCCCCGGTTCTGGTGGGCGAGCTACCGGGCGATGCTGCGCTTCGACCTCATCAACCTCCGCTCCATCATCGTGTCGACGTTCGTGGTGCAGCTCCTCCTCGGCGCCGGCATGGCGTACATCTACGGGTTCTACCTGGGCAAGCTGTCGGCGCCGGCCGCGACCTTCATGGTGACGGGCATCCCGGCCCTGGCGATCATCCCGATCGGGATGGTGATGGTCCCCAGTACGGTGATGATGCTCAAGTTCACCGACACCTACGACTACATCTGGTCGCTGCCCCCGCCCCGGCTGGTGGCGGCGGCGAGCACCCTCACCGTGTTCACCTTCCTGGCGATCCCGGCCACCGTGGCATCCCTGTGGATCGCCGACGTCCGCTACGACGTCAGCCTCCACATGTCGCTCGCCGTCGTCCCCGCCATGCTGCTGGTGTCGCTGATGGCCACCTCGGTGGGCTATGCCTTGGGGCACGGAGTGCCCGACCCACGCATCACCAACCTGATCACCAACCTCATCATCTTCTTCATCCTGCTGTTCTCGCCGCTGGTGATCCCGCTCGACTACTTCCCGGGGTGGGCGGCGGCGGGGCACCAGGTGCTGCCCTTCTATCACATGGCGGTGGTGCTACGGGCTTCCCTCACCGAGGGCATCGTCGAGAACGTCACCGCCTCCTACCTGGTGCTCACCGCCTGGACGGTCGGGTCGTGGGCGATCGCCGCCGCCGTCATCGGGCGCAGACACTGAGGTCGATCGGAGCGGGCGCGGGGGCTGTGCGGTCGTCGTGGCGCCGGAGTGCTCATCTCCGGGATCAGCCGCCGGCGCGCCCGGTGGCTCCTGGGGGATAATGGGGAAGCTACCCATGGCGGTCACACCCCCCTCGCGACGCCGCTATGGTGTGGTCGCCGCCGAGGCGGCACTCGCCCCGTTCTCCTGCAATCCGTCATTTCGAGTCGAGGTCGAGTCACAGGTCAGTCGGCCCGCGGACGGACGGACCACTTTGCGAGGAGAGAGACGTTCAGGCATGAACATCTATGTAGGCAACCTTCCCTTCCGGACCACCGGTGACGACCTCGAGCGCTTGTTCGGGGAGTACGGGCAGGTGGATTCAGCCGCGGTCATCACCGACCGTGACACCGGCCGATCCCGCGGGTTCGGTTTCGTTGAGATGGGTAACGACGCCGAAGCGCGCCGTGCCATCGAGGAACTCGACGGTCACGACCTCGACGGTCGCCGGCTCCGGGTCAACGAAGCCAAGCCGCGCCGCTAGCGGCGTCCGGTGGCAGGCTCCGACGACGTCTTTCGCGCCCAGGGAGTGGTCCTTGCGACCCTCCGCAACGCCACATTCCGGGTCCGGCTCGACTCCGGCCACGAGGTGGTGGCCCGGGCCTCGGGAAAGATGCGTCGCGGCCGCCTGATCCGCATCATTCCCGGCGATCGGGTCGAACTCGAAGTCTCGGCGTACGACCCGACCCGGGGCCGGATCGTGTGGCGCCACCGCTGACCCGGGCCAATCTTCGATGATCCGAACCGGCCCCTGCGGGGCCGGTTCGCGTTTTCGATCGATAGCCTTGGAGAGGAGGCCCCTTTTCTCGACCCAAGGAGCAGCAATGGTCGATCTCTCGACAATCGGACTGACCAACCTCGGCACCGTCTACCACAACCTCTCGACCCCCGCCCTCTACGAACAGGCGATCCTGCGCGCGGAGGGCGCCGTCGGGCACCTCGGTCCCATCGTGGTCAGCACCGGCAAGTACACGGGCCGCTCCGCCGACGACAAGTTCGTCGTCGAAGAAGGCTCCAGCAAGGAACGGATCTGGTGGGGCCCGGTCAACCGCCCCTTCGCCGTCGACGACTTCGAGAAGGTGCGATACGGGCTGTCGTCCTATCTGCAGAACAAGGACGTCTTCGTCCAGGACTGCTACGCCGGCGCGGATCCGCAGTACCGCATCAAGGTGCGAGTCGTCAGCGAGCACGCCTGGCACAGCCTCTTCGCCCGCAACATGTTCATCCGTGAGCTGGATCCCGACGTGCTCGAAGGGTTCCAGCCCGACTGCACGGTGATCCACTGCCCCGGATTCCACGCCGACCCTGCCCGCGAGGGCACCCGGAGCGAGGCCTTCATCCTGCTCAACCTCGCCGAGAAGATGGTGGTCATCGGCGGCACCAGCTACGCAGGGGAGATCAAGAAGTCGGTCTTCACCGTCATGAACTACCTGCTGCCCCTGCAAGGCGTGCTCAGCCTGCACTCGTCGGCCAACGTCGGTTCAGACGGTGCGTCTGCCGTCTTCTTCGGGCTGTCGGGTACCGGCAAGACCACCCTCTCCACCGAGGCCGACCGCGCCCTCATCGGCGACGACGAGCTGGGGTGGAGCGACGAGGGCATCTTCAACTTCGAGGGTGGCTGCTACGCCAAGATGATTCGCCTCTCCGACGAGGCGGAGCCAGAGATCTACCAGACGACCCGCCGTTTCGGGACCGTGTTGGAGAACGTCACGATCGACCCCCAGACCCGCCGGATCGACCTCGATCAGGCCGACACGGAGAACACCCGTGGCGCCTACCCGATCAGCCATCTCGACAACGTGGTGGCGGACGGCATGGCCGGGCATCCCAAGAACATCTTCATGTTGACCGCAGACGCCTTCGGCGTGCTGCCCCCCATCGCCCGCCTCACCCCGGCGCAGGCCCGGTACCACTTCATCTCCGGGTACACCGCCAAGGTGGCCGGAACCGAGCAGGGGGTGAAGGAGCCCAAGGCGACCTTCTCGGCATGCTTCGGCGCTCCGTTCATGCCGCTGCATCCGGCCGTGTACGCCGATTTGCTCGGGCAGAAGATAATCGGACATGACGTCTCGGTCTGGCTGGTGAACACCGGATGGACCGGCGGTCCCTACGGGGTCGGGGAGCGGTTCAAGATCGCCTACTCCCGGGCCGTCATCGCGGCAGCCATCTCGGGGGAACTCGAAGACGTCGCCTTCACCCCCGATCCGGTCTTCGGCTTCGAGGTTCCTCAGCAATGTCCCGGGATCCCCGCCGAGGTGCTCGACCCACGCAGCACGTGGGCTGATCCCCAGGAGTACGACGTGAAGGCGGCCGAGCTGGCCCGGCTCTTCGTCGCCAACTTCGAACAGTTTGCCGCAACAGCCGGCGCGGAGGTGGCCGCGGCGGGACCCACCGTGGAGTGACGCCGCGGACCGGCCACCGGTCGAGCCGTCTGCGGCGGCGCCCGCCGATGGTGTCACCACCTCTGCGGCTCGATCGGGCGAGAATGGGCCGCGCATGAGGATCGAGAACGTCCACCATCGTGTTATCCAGCACCGCCGGTGCGCTCTCGGGAGCGGCCGGCGACGATCTCCTCCACGATCCCGGCGGTGAAGGGTGCCCGCCGCCACGGCGACGAAGCGAAGGAAGTCGGCGCCCCCATGCTCGTCGGTCTGATCCGAGATGGTGCGCACCCTGGATCTCGATCAATGGCGGCTCCGTCACTGTCACTCTCCGCGTCCATGCCGGCCGCCGACCACCGTCACTCTCCGCGTTCGATCCAAATGATCGACGGCGGGGCGCAACGACATCCCGGGGACGGCGCGGGGAATCCCGGCGGCAGGTCGTGGGGGCAGCGGGGCGTCGATGCCCGGGCTCCGGGAGGCTGCGGGACGGCAGGATGTTCCCGACCCGGCGGAACGGGTCCGGAGCGAGGGCCGGCTACTTCTCGACCTTGTGCCCGTAGCTCATACGCCGCAGGCGCGCCTCGACCTCGGCGGCCTCATCCTCGTCGAAGTCGTACCCGTCGATGCTCCGCAGGCGGGAGGCTGTGCGTTCCTCGAGCTCACGCGCGTTCCGTGCTGCGTCCTCGGCTGCGGCCTTGGCTGCGGTTTCCTTGCGCTGTGTTTTCTCGCGCTCTGCGTCCTCACGCTGTGCGTCCTCGCGCTTCCTCTTCCGTGCTCGTCTCCACATGCTGGATCGTATCGGCGCGCTCTGAGTGTTTCTGAAGGGGTCGATCGCCTCATCCGACTGGGAGGCTCTTGCGACCCTCGGTAAGCTCCGATCTGGCCTCTCGCGGAGATCATGGCGAGCAGTAGCGACATCCGCGCCCGGCTGCGGCGGGCCCCGGGGGACCGCCGCGATCCCCGGCAAGTGCACGCCCTGGCCCGCGCCCACGCCCGGGAACGTCTCCATCTCGACTCCCGGCCGCGGCGCACGCGAGCCGACCGCGACCTCCTGTGGGATGGGGAGGGCCACAGCTACAAGGTCCGGGCCCGGACCGTGCGCTCGATGCAGGACGGGACGGTGTTCGAGCTGGGGCGCGTGCCCGACGAGTACGACTACCTGTTGGGGGTCTTTCTCCACCGGGACACGCTGCGCCTGCTCGGAATCATCCGGCTCCCCTGGTCGGCGGTGCTGTGGCTGGGGCACGAATCGGACGGCAGGTACCGGCTGCCGTGGCGGCAGACCGGACCGGCGCACGACCTGGCCGAGTTTCTCTAGCCGGGTGGGCGCGATCCGATCAGGGACCGCCCTCCCGGGCGAGCCATTCCTCGAGCCGGTCCCGCATCGCCTCTTCGAAGAAGCGATAGAACGCTTCGGCACGCGCCAATCGCGCGGTGGCGGCCGGTCCGATCTCGTCGCTCTGCTGGGCGGTTCGGAACAGGTCGGCCACCCGACCGCCGGCCTTCACGGCGCGCCGCCTGCGCCGCATGGATCTCTCGGGAACGCTGCGGATCATGGAGTAGGGGTCGGCTCTGGCCACCGCCCTGATGACGGCGCCGCCGACGCCACCGGTCCAGCTCGCCAGGCCGGCCTGCGCGGCCGTGGTGAAGGCCCGGAGAGGATCACCCCACGGCGCGCCGGATCTGGTGAATCGCCACCATGGCGGCGTCCATGTCGGCGATGCCGTCGCCGCCGAGGCTCCGCATCAGCGCGAGGAGGCGGCGGTGGCCGTTGGGCCGCTCCGCGAGATAGGCCTGGACCGCCGCCTCGGGTGGGCGGGGGGCGGTGGATACCAGCACCCGCTCGGCGAGATCCCGCCGCAACACGGCGAGGTCGTCCTCGACCACCTGCCGGGCGAGCCGTTGCCAGCGATTGGCCGGGGCGAAGCCGTCGACCTGCTGCTGCAGCCAGTCGAGGTTGACCGCCTCCCCGAGGTGGAAGAACACCCCAGCCACTGTGGCGAGGTCACGTCCGGTGGCATGGGCGAGCTGCACGATGGCCGGCCCGTGGACGAGGTCGCGCTGGAAGGCATGGCGCGCCGCCACTGCCGGGGGGATGCCGCGATCGGCCAGCTCCCGGGCAGTCGCCTCGTGGGCGGCCCGCCACCCTGCGGGTCCGGCCTCGGGCATGGCCTCGGCGAGGGTGCGGAGGTCGTCCTCGAAGGCGGCGATGGTGGCCTCGATCGGTTGGTTGCCGCCCAGGGTGAGGAACCAGCGGGCCGTCTGCTCCACCAGGGCGTCGACCCCGCCCATCAGCTCTCGTTCCGCCTCGGGCTCGATCTCGGCGACGAGCGCCTCGAGGTCGGCCCAGCGCCGCTCGGCCCCGGTGACGGCCCTTGCGATCCGGTAGGCCCGTACCACCTCCGCCGGTTCGGCGCCGGTCTCGGCGGTGAGCCGCGACACGAACGTCACGCCCTCCGAGTTCACGACCTGGTTGGCGACGATGGTGGCGATCAACTCGCGACGCAGCGGATGCGATTCCACCAGGTGCCCGGAGCGGACCACGACCGGGCCCGGGAAGTAGGAGCGCAGGTCGTCGGCGAAGAACGTCCAGTCGGGGAGCTCGGAGGTCCGCAGTGCCTCGTAGAGGCTGCGCTTCACGTAGGCGAGCAACACCGCCAGCTCCGGTCCGGTCATGCCTTGCCGGGACCGGATCCGCTCGGCCATGTCCTCCGAGCCGGGCAAGAACTCGATGGCACGGTCGAGCAGGCCCTCCTCCTCGAGCTGGGACATCACCTCCTCGTACGCCTCCATCCGGTGGGGTGAGGTCTCCACCTCCTGGGACAGGATCTGGGCCTGGAGGAAGTTGTCGTAGAGGATCTGCTGCGTCACGTCGGCGGCGACCTCGGCCACCAGGGCATCCCGCCCGGCCCGGTCGAGTTCGCCGCGCTCTTCGGCGAGGCCGAGCAGGATCTTCAGGTTGACCTCCCGGTCCGAGCAGTGCACCCCGGCGGAGTTGTCGATGAAGTCGGTGAGGATCCGGCCGCCGCCCCGGGCGTACTCGATCCGGGCCCGCTGGGTGAAGCCGAGGTTCCCCCCTTCGCCGACCGCGGCGCAGCGCAGCTCGGTGGCGTCGATCCGCACCGCGTCGTTGCTGCGATCGCCGGCGTCGGCGTGGGACTCGCTGCTCGCCTTCACGTAGGTGCCGATCCCGCCGTTCCACAGCAGGTCGGCGGGGGTGCGGAGGATGACGCGCACCAGCTCTTGGGGCGTGAGCGTCGTCGCCTCGGTGCCGAGCGCCTGGCGGGCCTCCGGCGACAGCTCGATGGACTTGGCGCTCCGGGCGAACACGCCACCCCCGGGCGACAGCACGGCGCGGTCGTAGTCCTGCCAGGACGACCGGGGGAGCAGGGAGAGGCGGCGGCGCTCCTCGAGGCTGCGGGCCGGATCGGGGTCGGGGTCGAGGAAGATGTCGCGGTGGTCGAAGGCGGCGACGAGCCGGATCACGGGCGACAGCAACATGCCGTTGCCGAACACGTCGCCGGACATATCGCCGATGCCGATGACCGTGAAGGGATCGGTCTGCGGATCGAGGCCCCGCTCCCGGAAGTGGGCTTTCACCGACTCCCATGCCCCCCGGGCGGTGATGCCGAGTTCCTTGTGGTCGTAGCCGGTGGCGCCGCCCGAGGCGAAGGCGTCGCCCAGCCAGTAGCCGTAGCGGACCGCGACCTCGTTGGCGGTGTCCGACAGGGTGGCGGTGCCCTTGTCGGCGGCGACGACCAGGTAGGGATCGTCCCCGTCGTGGATCCGCAGCTGCGGAGGATGCATCACCATGCCGTCCACCAGGTTGTCGGTGACGTCGAGCAGGCCTTCGATGAAGGTGACGTAGCGGCTCCGGATGGATGCGGCGGGGTCGCCGTCGTCCCGCCCGCGGCGGATCACGAAGCCTCCCTTGGAGCCGGTGGGGACGATCACGGCGTTCTTGGTCATCTGGGCCTTCATCAGTCCCAGCACCTCGGTGCGGTAGTCGTCGCGCCGGGTCGACCAGCGGATGCCGCCGCGGGCGATCATGCCGCCGCGGAGGTGGATGCCCTCCACCTCGGGGGCGGTGACGAAGATCTCGAACAGCGGGTGCGGCTCCGGCATGGTGGGCACCGCGGCGGAGCGCAGCTTGAGCGCCAGGCAGGTGCGGTCCGGGCGGTAGGCGTTGGTGCGCACCGTGGCCTCGATGAGGTCGACGAACCCGCGCAGGATGCGGTCCTCGTCGAGCGAGGCGACGGCGTCGAGGCCGGCCACGATCTCGTCGTGGAGCCGCCGCTCCGTTTCGGCGTTGCCGTCGGGGGAGAAGCGGGCCTTGAACAGCCGACAGATCGTGGTGGCGAGGTCCGGGTGGGCAGCAAAAGCGTCGTTGATGTAGGAGATGGTGAAGGTGGCGGTCACGAGGCGCCAGTAGGTGCGGTAGGCGCGCAGGATCGTGACCTCCTCGTGGCTCACCTCGCCGCGGATGACGAGGCGGTTCAGCGAGTCCGACTCGGCCCGACCCTCGATGATCGCCTCGAGGGCGGCGGCCAAGCGGGGCCCGCAGGCGTCGAGGTCGAGGCGGTGGCCCTCGAGGTCGAGCACCCCGAAGTCGTGGATGAAGACGGGATCGCCGTTGGGGCGGAGGCGGGTCGGGACCTCCTCGACCACCCGGAGGCCGAGCGCCTCGAGGTGGGGCACGATCTCCGACAGTTCCATCCTGTCGCCGCGCCGGTAGAGGGCGACCCGGGTCAGCGGCGCCCCTGGCCCCGCCACCTCCTCGTTCTGGAGCCCGATCAGCAGCGGCTCGTGCCGCTCGGCCTGCTCGTCGAGGCGGAGTACGTCCCCGGCGGCGACGTCGATGTCGACCGACGCCTTGTAGTACTCCGGGAATCGGGGCGCCCAGCGGGCGGTGAGGCGGGCCGCCTCGTCCTCGGCGACCCGGGTCCGCAGCCGGTCCTCGAGGAGATCCTCCCAAGTGCGGGTGAGCGCCACCACCGCCAGCTCCAGGTCGTGGTAGGGGACGTCGGGGATGTCGCCTTCGACCCAGACGGTGAAGTGGATCTGGGCGGGGTCGGCCTCCCCGAGAGCGAGGTGGTAGTCGATCGAGGTGCCGTGGAAGCGTTCCATGAACATGTCCTGCAGCCGCCGGCGAAGGGCGGCGTTGAAGCGGTCCCGGGGCAGGGCGACCAGCACCGAGACGTTGCGCCCGAACAGGTCGTGCCGGATGAAGAGCCGGACCCGCCGCTGCTCGTGCAGGTCGAGGATTCCCATCACCGCCTGCCGAACCTCCTCGGGCGACATGGCGAACAGCTCGACCTTGGGGAACGACTCGAAGATCTGCACCACGGCCTTGTGGTCGTGGGTGCCCTCCATCAGATCCTCGGTCTCGACGATGTACTGCAGCTTGCGGTGGAGCACGGGCATCGTCGCCGCCTGCGCCATGGCGGCCTTGGAGGTGAAGAGGCCGACGAGGCGGGCCTCCCCGGCGACGCTGCCGTCGTCGTCGATCAGCCGCAGCCCGATGTAGTCCATCTTGCGGCGACGGTGCACCGTGGCGAGGCGGTTGGTCTTGCTGATCACGAGCAGGTCGCCGCTCTCGTAGCGGGCCCGCAGGTCGGGCGGGAGGTCGGCGAGCGGCACCGGCCGGGCGTAGGCGGACTCGGCGGTGCCGCGGAGGATCCCAAGCCCTGAGTCCGCGACGACCTGCAGCTTGCGCTCCCCGCCCTCTGCGACGATCCGGTACTCCCGGTAGCCGAGGAAGATGAAGTTGACGTCGAGCAGCCACTCGAGGAACGCGATCGCCTCGGAGATCTCGCCGAGGGCGTAGCGGGCGCCGGTGGTCTTGGCCAGCTCGATCATGCGGGCGACGCGGTCCTTCATCGGCTCGAAGTCCGACACCGCGGCCCGGACGTCGGCGAGGACCCGATCCACCGCGGTGGTGAGGGTGGCCGCCGCGGCCTCATCGATGCGGCGATCCAGGCAATGGTGCTGCAGCGACTCCCGGCTGGGGGCGTCCCGCGCCGGGAGCACCGCCAGCAGGCGCCCCTCCTCGTCGCGCCGGGTCCCGATGACCGGGTGCACGACGTTGGCGACCCGGTAGCCGTGGGCTTGGATCTCGGCCCGCACCGAATCGACGAGGAACGGGCTGTCGGGAGCGACGATCTCCACCACGGTCCCGGCGGAGCGGTAGCCGTTGCCTTCGGTCTCGGCGTTGAAGACCCGTACCGCCCGGGCGTCGGCGCCGGCGCCGTCCGCGAAGGCGAAGACGTCGAGGACGTGGCCGGCGAGCTCGTCGGCGCCGAGATGGGAGAGCGGCCCGGCGGGGAGGCGCCGCAGGTAGACGCGGGCGAAGGCGGTGACGACGTCGGCCGAACCCGCCGGGGCGAGGTCGGAGACGCGTTCGAGGGCGGCCTGGGAGGTCGAGGAGGTGGTGGGGACGGCCGGGGGCCCTTCACTGGTCACGTCCGGCAAGCCTACCCACCCTGGCCCTCTCGATTCCGGGCGCGTAGGGTCCGCGCCGGGTGGCGCGACCTGAGGGTTCGTGTCGCAGCCGCCCGGGATGATGACGCAGCGGAACGCCTGCGGGGTGCAGGCGGTCGGACGGCAAGGAGAGAACATCTTGGGTACGACCGGCGGATTCAACTGGGTCGACGTCATGACCACGGATCAGGCAGCGGGAAAGGCGTTCTACGAGTCGCTCTTCGGGTGGACGTCGGAGGATCACCCGTCGAGGCCGGGGGAGACCTACACCCAGTTCAGCAGCGACGGGAAGACCGTCGCCGGGCTGGGCGAGATCCCGGCCGAGCAGCAGGCCCAGGGCATGCGCCCGGCCTGGAGTAGCTACGTCACCGTCGACGACGCCGCCGCCACCGCGGTCCGCGCCGCCGAACTCGGTGGGACGATCGTGATGCCGGCGACGGATGACATGGACCAGGGGCGCATGGCGATCCTGCAGGATCCCACCGGCGCCGTCTTCAGCATCTGGCAAGACGGGAACCACCAGGGCGCCCAGAAGCTCTCCGGGCTGGGGTCGCTGGCCTGGGTCGAGCTGGCGACCGCCGACACCGCCGCCGCGCAGGCGTTCTACACGGGCCTCTTCGGGTGGGAGGTCGAGCACGGCGACGCCGGCGCCATGCCGTACACGACGTTCTCCAACGCCGGCGATCAGGTGGTCGGGATGTACGACATGAAGGGGCAGTTGCCGGAAGGAACCCCCCCGCACTGGTTGGTGTACTTCGCCGTGGCGGACGCTGACGGTGTCGTCGCCGCCACCCGGGATGCCGGCGGCTCCGTCATGACGGAACCGTTCGACGTTCCCGACGTGGGCCGGATCGCGATTCTCGGCGACCCGCAAGGAGCGGTGTTCGGCATCCTGCAAAGGGCCACGGAGGGCTGAGGGCTCCGGCTCTCTCGTTCTCGGTGTCGAGGCCTCCCGGCGGCGGCTGGAGGTAGCGGCGAGCGTGTCGGAAAGGGCCGGCAGGTCAGAACTGAAGGGCGGCGGCGGCCCAGTGGAATCCCGCTCCGAAGGCGGTGAGCACCACGAGGTCGCCGTCGCCGATCAGGCCCTTGTTGCGCGCCTCCCACATGGCGAGCGGGACCGAGGCCGAACCGGTGTTGCCGTACTCGTTGACGTTGACGTACACCACGGACTCGTCGACACCGAGGCGCTGCCGCACCGCATCGATGATGCGCATGTTGGCTTGGTGGGGAATGACCAGGGAGACGTCGTCGAGCGTCTTGCCGATGCGTTCGAGAACGTCGGTGACGGCCGCCGTCATGCGGACGACGGCTTCCCGGAACACCTCCCTTCCCACCATGTCGATATGCTGGTGCGCGCCACTCGCCACCGTTTCGGCGTTGAATGGATGGCGGGTTCCCCCGGTGTGGACGGTGAGGATCTCCGCTTTGCTGCCGTCGGTGCCGGTGACGATATCGAGGATCTCGGCCACCCCGCCCTCCGGCCCCATCACCACCGCCCCGGCCCCGTCGCCGAAGAGCACGCAGGTTGCCCGATCGGTCCACGACATGAGCCGTGAGATCAGCTCGACGCCGACCACCAACACCCGCTTCGGCGTGAAGTGGATGCGGGCGCGGGCCACGTCGAGGGCCTGAACGAAGCCGGCGCAGCCGGAGCCGCCGAGATCGTAGGTCGGCACGTTGCCGCAGCCGAGGCGATGCTGCAGCAGCGCCGCCGTGTCGGGTGTGTACAGCTCGGGGGTGTCGGTGGCGACGATGATCTCGCCGATGTCGGCGGGATCGAGCCCGGCGTCGGCGAGGGCCACGGTGGCGGCCTGGGCCGCCAGGTCGAGAGTGGATTCGTCGTCGGCGGCGAACCGGCGACGCTCGATGCCGGTGCGGCTCCTGATCCACTCTTCGGTGGTGTCGACGAGCTGCGACCAGTCCTCGTTGCTCATCACCCGTGCCGGGACGTAGCCGCCGAACCCCAGAATCCGTGCCACACAACCTCCTCCTCGAACCGGAGGGGAGGCTACCGTCGCCGCCCCGGCTCCCGCCAAGGCGGGTCGGCTGAGCGGACCGAGGGAACTGCCGCGTCAATCCTCTCCGAGGCGCCGCAGCAGGTCGTAGGGGTAGATCCCGGTCTGGTGGTTGTCCGGCCCGAAGGTGAACCCGAGGGCGTAGCCACCGACCACCCGGACCTCGCGGATCTCGGCCGCGGCGCCGGCGGGAGGCTCCTGCCCCGACTCGCGGCAACCGGCGCACGGGCAGGCGGCCCGCAACCGCGACGCGGTGAGCACGTCGGTGCGGCCGTCCTCCCAGGTGATGGTGAGGGTGGAGCCGGCGACCGACTCCACCTTGGCGGGGCTCAACATGGCCGGCTCATGGTGCCGGGAGGAGGCCCGTTCCGCCAGCCCGCCGGGCCGGGAGTCCGCGCGGCATCGTCAGCTCCGCAGCGGCTCGCCGGAGGCGGCATGGTCCCGCAGGATCTGGGCCGGCCGGAAGCGCTCGCCGTGGACATCGGCGAGGGCGTCCATACGATCGACGGCGATGCCCACCCCGAGCTGGTCGAGGTAGCTGAACGGCCCGCCGCGGAACGGCGGGAAGCCGAGCCCGTAGATCGCCCCGAGGTCGCCGTCGCGGGCGGAGCGCAGGATGCCCTCCTCGAGGCAGCGGGCGGCCTCGTTGACGAACGGGAGCACCAGCCGCTCCTGGAGGTCCCGCTCCGGCACCATGACGCGGGACCCGAGCCCGAGCACCTGGTAGACGCTCTCGTCGACTCCGCCCCTCTTGCCATCCTCGTACTCGTAGAAGCCGCGGCCGTTCTTGCGGCCCTTGCGATCGTCGGTCGCCAGCCGTGCAAACGGCTCGGGCATCAGCATGCGGTCGCCGAAGGCCTCGGCCAGGATCGTGGCGATCTTGCCGCCGACGTCGATCCCGACCTCGTCGGTGAGGGTGACCGGGCCCACCGGGAACCCCCAGTTGACCATGGCACGGTCGATCGCCTCGACCGACGCCCCCGCTTCGAGCAGGTGCATCGCCTCGGCGAGGTAGGGGCCGAGGATCCGGGTGGTGGAGAAGCCGGTGCCGTCGCCGACGACGATCACGGTCTTGCCCTGCAGCTTGCCGAACGCCACGCAGGTGGCGGTGGCCCAGTCGGCGGTCTGGTCGGTGACGATCACCTCGAGCAGCGGCATTTTGTCCACCGGTGAGAAGTAGTGCATGCCGATCACCTGGGAGGGCCGGGCCGCCTTGGCGGCGATCTGGGCGATGGGGATCGAGGAGGTGTTGGAAGCGAAGATGGTGTCGGGGCCGGTGGCGGCCTCGACCTGCTCCACCATGGCCTGCTTGAGGGCGAGGTCCTCGAAGACGGCTTCGATCACCAGGTCGACGTTGCCGAACCCCGACCAGTCCTTGGTGCCGGTCACGAGCTGCCGGGCCCGGGCCGCGTCGCGGCGCTGCATCCGGCGCCGTTTCACCTGGCCGTCGAGCACCTTCCCGACGTACCCGATGCCACGGCGCACCCCGCCGTCGTCGATGTCCTTGATCCGGGTCGGCACCGCTGCCCGGGTGGTGGTCACGGCGGCGATGCCGCCTCCCATGAGGCCGCCGCCGAGCACGCCCACCTTGTGAACGGCCCGGGGCTCCACGTCACCGTCGACGCCGGAGTCCTTCTTCAGCTCCCGGGTGGCGAAGAAGATCGACAGCAGCGCCTTCGCCTCCGGTGAGTCGATCAGGCGGGAGAACTCCTCGACCTCGGCGGCGTAGCCGGCGTCGAGACCCTGCTCGATCCCGGTGCGCACCGCCCGCAGCGCCGCCGGGGGAGCCGGGTAGTTGCCCTTGGTCTCGGCGAGCATGCGCTCCTCGGCCTTCGAGAAGAGGAGCCGGCGGCCCATCGGGTTCTCCTCGAGAGCGAGCTGCTGCAGGTGGGAGGGAGCGAGGAAGCTCTTGATGCGCCCGAACCCCGACCCGCCGGCGGATGGCGCCGGGCCGGTGGCGGCCGCCTCCCGGGCCCTGGTGCGGGCGACGTCGAGCAGCACCTCGGACGGGCAGATCTCGTCGGCCAGGCCGAGCTTGCGGGCCTTGCGGGGCCGGATGCGCTTCCCGGCCAGGATGAGGTCGAGGGCCGCCGCGATCCCGATGAGGCGCGGGAGCCGCTGGGTGCCGCCGAGCGCCGGGATGAGCCCGAGCTGGATCTCGGGCAGGCCGAGGCGGGTGACGCCCTCGTCGTTGGAGGCGATCCGGATCGAGCAGGCGAGCGCCAGCTCCAGGCCGCCGCCGAGGCAGGGGCCGTGGATGGCGGCGACGACCGGCTTGCCGTGCTCGGTTGCGAGCCGCTCGAGGCGGAGGAAGCCGGCCTGGGCCTCGGTGAGGACCTCGGCGATGGTGCCGGCGCGTCGGACCTCGAGGAGCCAGCGCAGGTCGGCGCCGGCGAGGAACATGTCCGGCTTGGCAGAGCCGATCACGAGGGCGACGATCCCGGGATCCGATTCGACCCGGTCGAGCACGGCGTCAAGGTCGGCGGACAGGGTCGGGGTCAGCGTGTTGACGGGCATCCCTGGGCTGTCCAGCAGCATGGTGGCGACCCCGTGGTCGTCGACTTCGAAGTGGACGTTGGCGAGGTTCGTCTCGGTGTTCACGACGGTCCTTTCAGCGCTCGAGGATCAGCGCCGCCCCGAGGCCTCCGGCGGCGCACTGGGTGACGAGGGCGGTCCCGTGGTCGCGCCGCTGCAGCTCGTTGGCCATGGTGAGGGCCTGGCGGGCGCCGGTGGCGGCAAAGGGATGGCCGAGCGAGATCGAGCCCCCGTAGAGGTTGAGCTTGTCCGGGGGGATCTCGCCGATGGCGCGGTCCCGTCCCAGGTGGCGGCGGGCCCAGTCGTCGGAGGCGAAGGCCTGCAGGTTCGACAGCATCTGGGCGGCGAAGGCCTCGTGCATGTCGATTACGTCGATGTCGTCGAGGGTGAGGCCGGCCCGGTCGAGGGCGATCGGGGTGGCGAAGGAGGGACCCATGAGCATCTGCCAGCTCGGATCGAGGCCGATGAAGGCCCAGGCCCGCACGTAGGCCTTGGGCTCGAACCCGAGCCGCTCCGCCGCCGCCGCCTCCATCAGCACCACGGCGGCGGCGCCGTCGGTGAGCGGCGAGGCGTTGCCGGCGGTGACGGTGCCGTACTTGGGGTCGAAGGCCGGTCGCAGCTTGGCGAGCTTCTCAAGGGAACTGTCGGGGCGGGGGATGCCGTCGCGAGCGGCGGTCTCGACGAGGCGGGGCGGGATCGGCAGGGCCATCACCTCGTCGTCGTAGATTCCTTTCTCCCACGCCTCCACCGCCTTGCGGTGCGAGTCGAGGGCGTAGGCGTCCTGCTCGTTGCGCTCGATGCCGTTCTCTCGTGCCATCTTCTCGGCGGCGGCTCCCATGGTGAGGCCGCTCGACAGGTCGGCGAGCGCCGGGGGATGGGGCGCCAGGTCGCCGGGTCGGAGGCGGGCGAAGGCCCTCACCTTGGCAGAGAGGTCCTTGGCGGCGTTGGCGGCCATGAGGGCGTCTACGACGTTGTCGCTGTAGAGGATCGGCGGCTTGGAGAGGGTGTCGGCCCCGCCGGCGACGACGACGTCGGCATCCCCGAGGAGGATCGCCTCGGCGCCGCTGACGATCGCCTGGGTCGAGGTGGCGCAGGCCCGGCTCACCGAGAAGGCGTCGACCGAGGCCGGCAGGTTGCATCGCATCCCGACCTCGCGGGCGATGTTGGGGCCGGCGAGGTCGGGGATGACGGCGCCGAAGACGATGCGGTCGATCTGCCCACCTTCGAGGTTGTTGCGTTGCAGCAGCTCGGTGACGGCGGCGGCGGCGAGGTCGAGGGTGGAGAGGTCCCGATAGACGGTCCCGGACTTCATGAACGGTATCCGCAGACCTGCGACGATGGCGACCCGTCGCCCGTCGGCGGCACCGACCTTATTCTTTGCCATGTTCCCTCACAGACTTTGAGCGACCGTTCCAAGTCTGGCACAACCCCGGTGGGTTGTGGGGAGGCGGTTGCCCGTCACCCAAGAACCTGGGCGTGCTGGAATGGCGCGATGGAGTTCACGTTCGACTTCGATCCCCGTTTCCGTTTCCTGCTGCGGCCGTTCGGGATCCGGCCCGATCGTGCCGGGGTCACGGTGGACGACGACACGCTGGCGGTGCGGTTCGGCCGCTGGGGCCTCCGCACCCCGCTCGCCAACGTGGCGGGGACCCGGATCACCGAGGGCTACAGGGCGGTGAAGGCGATCGGTATCCGCGGTTCCTTGGTCGACCACGGCATCACTTTCGGGTCCAATGCCCGCCGCGGGGTGTGCGTCTGCTTCCACGAGCCGGTCGGCGGGGTGTTTCCGCGGCTGCGCCACCCCGGCATGACGGTGACCGTCGGCGACGCCGAAGGCCTGGTGGCGGCGCTGCGGGAGCGGGTGGGCGACATCGGCGGCTGCTGAGGCGGTGCCGTACCCGGCTCTGAGCCGCGGGGTGGGTTCGCCGCCGTGTCTCGCCGCCTCGTCCGTTCCGGCGCGTCGGCCTGCTGGTTGAATGAGAGGGAGCCACCCAACGGAGGTCCCCCGTGCCGCAGCCGCTCCCGCAACTCCTGCTCCTCGCCTTCCTGATCGGGCTCAACGCGGTGTTCGCCGGGAGCGAGATGGCCCTCGTCACGCTGCGCGACTCCCAACTGGCGCGCCTCGAGCGGCAGAGCCGCACCGGCCGCACCCTGGCCCGGCTCGCCCGCGACCCGAACCGATTCCTCTCCACGACCCAGGTGGGGATCACCCTGGCAGGGTTCCTGGCGTCGGCGATCGCCGCCGTCACCCTGGCCGATCCGCTGGTCGGCCCGCTCGGGTTCCTCGGCGGGGCGGCCAAGCCGGTGGCCATCGTGCTGGTGACGATCGCCCTCACCTTCGTGACGCTGGTGCTCGGCGAGCTGGCCCCGAAGCGGCTGGCGATGCAGGGGGCGGAGCGCTGGGGCCTGGTGGCGGCGGGCCCGCTGGCGATGGGGGCCCGCCTCGCCGCCCCCGTCGTCTGGGTGTTGGGCCGCTCCACCGACGGGGTGGTCCGGCTCCTCGGCGGAGACCCGCGACGGCACCGGGAGGAGATCAGCCGGGAGGAGCTGCGCGACCTCGCCCTCTCCCAATCGAGCTTCAGTCCCGGGCAGCGCCGCATCATCTCGGGCGCCTTCGAGATCGGAGACCGCACCCTGGGCGAGGTGATGATCCCGCGTAGCCGGGTGCTGACGGTGCCGGCGGCGATGGACGCCACCGAGGCCCTGGCCACGCTGGTCGGTTCCGGCCACTCCCGGGCGCCGGTGGTGAGCGCCGGGCTGGACGACGCCGCCGGCGTCGTCCACCTGCGAGACCTCATCGACCGGCCGGGGCGCACCGCCGGGGACGTCGCCGGCGAGTTGCTCGCCCTTCCCGAATCGCTGCTGGTGGTGGGGGCACTGCGCACGATGCAGGCCAAGCACCAGCAGCTGGCGGTGGTGGTGAACGAGCACGGCGGGGCCGAGGGCATCGTCACGGTGGAGGACCTGATCGAGGAGCTGGTGGGCGAGATCTACGACGAGATCGACCGCAACGTGCTCGAAGTGGTACGGGAACCGGGAGGGTCATTCCTCATTCCTGGCTCCTTCCCGATGCACGACCTGGTCGATCTCGGGATCGAGCTGCCGGAGGGTGAATACACCACGGTGGCGGGCCTGGTGCTCGACCGCCTCGGCCACATCCCGCGCCGCCCCGGTGACCTCGTCGCCTTCGATCGGTGGACGGTCGAGGTGGTCGAGGTGGGGGGCCGCGCCGTCACCCGGGTCCGGGTTTCCCCGCGGGACGGGAACGCGGCGCCGAATCGGGCGACGTGAGGCAATTCGCCCTGTCCCGCGCCGAGCACGATCCGTAGGCTGCGGTCCGTGGAGCCTTTCCCCCCGCCGATCGACCCGATGAAGGCGAAGGTGCGCGAGGCGCCGCCCGAGCCGCCCGGCTGGGCCTACGAGCCGAAGTGGGACGGGTTCCGCATGATCGCCTGGTCGGGCGACGAGCCACGGCTCGACAGCCGGAGCGGCAAGCCGCTGCTGCGCTACTTCCCCGAGCTGCTCCCGGCGCTGCGCCGGCTTCCGGCGGGGACGGTGGTCGACGGGGAGGTGGTGGTCATCGTCGACGACGTCACCCACTTCGACTCGCTCCAGCTTCGCATCCATCCCGCCGAGTCGCGCATCCGGCTGCTGGCGGAGCAGACGCCGGCCGAGCTGGTCGCCTTCGACCTGCTGGCCGAGGAGGGGAAGGATCTCCGGGGCGCTCCCTATGCCGAGCGGCGGGCCCGTCTCGAGGCGGTCCTCGCCGGGCTCGACCTGCCCTGGCACCTCACCCCGGTCACCCACGACCTGGCCGTCGCCCGGATCTGGTTCGAGGAGTACGAGGCGGCCGGATGCGACGGCATCATCTGCAAGCGGCTCGACGAGCCGTACGTGGAGGGGAAGCGGCAGTGGATCAAGTGGAAGCACCGCCGCTCGGTCGACTGTGTCGTCGGTGGCTACCGGGTCCACAAGGACGGCGACAAGATCGGGTCGCTGCTGCTCGGCCTCTACGACGGCGTCGGGGAGCTGCACTTCATCGGGCACTGCTCCGGCTTCTCCGACCGTGACCGGGGTGAGATGCTGGCCCGATTCGAGGAGCTACGGGACGACCGGAGCTTCGGGGAGCAGGCCCGCCGGCCCGGGGCGGAGAGCCGCTGGACCGGGGGTAAGGATCTCTCCTGGGTCCCGGTGACGCCCGGGGTCGTCGTCCAGATCAGCTACGACCAGCTCGCCGAGGGACGGTTCCGCCACGCCACCCGTTTCGAGCGGTGGCGCCCCGACAAGGAACCGTCCGAATGCACGATGGATCAGCTGGAGCGTCCCGAGGGAGCCGGGTTCAGCGACGTGGTGGGGTAGGGACGCCCAGCTCCCGCTGGTCCGCCACTCTGTCGTCCCCCCTGGGGGACTGAACGGTGACCCTCCCCGAATCAGATGCCACCTGCGGTGGCGCTTCTTCGGCCCTCCCTGCACAGCAGGGAGGGCGAGAGGAGGTGCGGCAGGGAGGGTGAGAGGAAGGCGTGGCAGGGAGGGCGAGAGAAGCCAGGGGTCGCGGTTCTTGTCGTTCCCGCCTGTCTCTTCTGTCGTCCCCCCTGGGATCAGGGGGGACCGGCGAGCGAATGTGAGCCGAGGGGGGTCGCGGTGGGGGACTGCGTGGTGACCCTCCCCGGCGACAGAATGCGGCTAGGCCTCCGGTTGCGACATGCCGGCGGCGATCCGGATCAGCTTGACGAGCTCGACCAGGATCCCGATCGACACCCCGACGATGCCGACGACGAGCGCCACCCGGAAGATTCCTGTCCAGGGGAAGTCACCGGTGAACTCGACCGGGAACACCTGCCAGAGGCGCACCGCGAGGATGAGCGAGATGCTCAGCATCCCGATCTGGGCGAGCGACTTGAACCACGGCGGGTCGAAGAAGAGGTAGATCACGTTGACGGCGATGGTGACGCCGAGCGACAGGTTGAACAGCCACACCAACCGGCTGAAGTCGTCGGTGATCCAGGAGATGTCCCAGTCGACCAGGTTGTTGACGACGTAGAGGAAGACGGCGTTGACAAGGATCGCAACCGCGTACCCGACCCGCCTCCCCGGCTTGGGGCCCTCGACCTTCCGTGGGTGCTCGGTGGTGACGTCCATTCACTCCTCCCATGCCGCCGTGCGATCAACGTACCGGATCGTCGCCCGAGGCCGCAACACGCGCCCCGGTCCCGGCGCCGGGCAGGCCGTTTTCGCTACTCCCAGTTCTCCTCGCGCTTCTTCGACGGCTGCACCCGGGGCGGCTCACCCGGCATCTTCGGGAAGTGAGGCGGCCACGGGGCGTCGCCCAGGCCGCGTTCCTCGTCGGCGGCCACCATCTCCAGCAGCACGTCGATCGGGCACATCGCCTCGTCGATGCCCGCGGTGAGATCGCCCACCTCGGCCCAGCGGTCCCGGAACGACATCATGTCCATGGCGGTGTGGTCGATGGTGGCCAGCTCGTCCCAACGGAACGGGGTCGACACCAGGCCGGTGTGGCGCACGCTGTAGGCGGAGGCGACGGTGCGGTCCCGGGCGTTCTGGTTGTAGTCGACAAAGACGCCGTTTCGCTCCTCCTTCCACCATGCGGTGGTCGCCAGCTCGTGGCGCCGCTCCAGCTCGCGGGCGAAGGCGAGCACCCCGCGGCGCAGGGCGTAGTAGTCGTGCCGTGGGGGGATCCGCACGTAGACGTGGATGCCACGGTTGCCCGACGTCTTGGGCCAGCCCACCAGCCCCAACTCGTCGAGCAGCTCCTTGGCGGCGGCGGCGACCTCACGGACGGCCTCGAAGTCGAAGCCTTCGGAGGGATCGAGGTCGAGGCGCAGCTCGTCGGGATGGTCGAGATCGTCGGCCCGGGCGTTCCACGGGTTGAAGTCGATGCAGTTCATTTGCGCCATCCAGATGACGTCGCCCTCGTCGAGGGGGAGGAACATGCGGCCGGGCCGGGCCGAGGGGAAGCGGACCTCGACGCTGGAGCGGGCCGACGCCGGCACCCGCTTCACGAAGAACGGATCCTCCCCGACTCCCTTCGGCCAGCGCTTCAGGCTCACCGGCCGGTTGGCGACGCCCCGCAACGCCCCGGGAGCGCAGGCGAGGAAGTGCTCCACCACGTCACGCTTGGTCCATCCCTGTGCGGGGAACACCACCTTGTCGGGGCTCGAGATCTTGATCTCCCGCCCTGCCGCCTCGACCCTGATGTCGCCGCTCGTCATGGGGGTGCATTATCGGGCACCGCAGCCGCTGCGGCGACAGTGGCAGGTCAGGCCTCCAGGCGGTAGCGGTAGACGTTGGTGTCGCGCTGCTCGAACCCGATGCGCCGGTAGAGGCGGTTGGCGATCTCCCGGGACGGGCGCGAGGTGAGATCCACCGTCTTGGCCCCCTCGGCCCGGGCCCGATCGAGGGCCGCCCGGCTGAGCGCCTCGCCGATGCCGCGACCGCGGGCGTTCGCGTCGACGACGACGTCCTCGATCCAGGCACGCATGCCGGTCGGGATGCGGAAGAGGGCGAGGGTGAGGGCGCCGACGATCGTCCCGGCGTCGGTGTCACGGGCCACGAACAGCACGGTGGCCGGGCTGGTGACGATGGCGGCCAGCTCGTCGGCGGTCGGGGGCGGGGCCGAGGAGGAGAGTTGGGGGATGAGCCGCCCGAAGGCGGTGAGCAGGGCGTCGTCGACCTCGACGATCTCGGTGACGTGGATCACGGTTCGGCCTCTCTTCGGATTGCCCGGATTCTACGGCCGGAACGCGAGAGGACCGGCTCGCCATGAGGCGAGCCGGTCCCATACAGCGGGAGTGGGTGGGAGGGGAAGAACTACCGCTGTACCTCGACGGTCACCTTCCGTGGAAGCACCTCGGGGTGCTTCGGGACGACGACCTCGAGAATCCCGTCCTTGGAGGTGGCGGTGATCGCATCCGGGTCGACGCCTTCAGGGAGCAGCACGGTGCGCTTGAAGGAGCCCTCGAAGATCTCCTTGCGATGGAAGTCGCCTTCCACCTTCTCGTCTTCGAAGCTGCGGCTGCCGGTCAGCGTCAGCGTCCCGCCCTCGACAGTGACGTCGAGGGTCTCGCTGTCGATGCCGGGGACTTCGGCGCGGACGACGAGGTTGGCGTCACGCTCGAACACATCGACCCGTGGGAGCCAGCTGCCGGTGGGGGCCGGTCGCCCCATGTCCTCGAAGATACGATCGAGGTCGCGGACCACTCCGAAGGGGTCAAGACGTACCAGGTTCATCATGTGCCTCCCATTTCGGGGTTCAGACTATCGCTACAACAACTACAAAGGTAACTTTAGTCCCCGCGACTCATATTTCAACCCAGAACTTTGGATGGCGGGAGATGTAGAGGAGGCAGGTAGCCTGCACCGCCGATGAGTCACCTCCTGATCACCAACGACGACGGGGTCGATTCCCCCGCTCTGGTGCCGCTGGCGCAGGCGCTGCGGCGCTTCGGTCGGGTCGAGGTGGTGGTCCCCGATCGGGAGCGCTCCTGGATCTCAAAGGCGATCAGCCGCCACGACGCCCTCTCGGTGGAGCAGGTGATGCGCGACGACGTGGCGATACACGCGGTCTCGGGGTACCCGGCCGACTGCGTCCAGCTCGGGATCTACAACCTCTTCGACGAACCGCCGCGCCTGGTGGTCTCCGGCGTCAACATCGGCTCCAACCACGGCAGCGCCTTCGCGGTGTGCAGCGGCACCATCGGCGCCGCCGCCGAGGCCGCCAACGCCGGAGTGCCGGCCCTCGCCTTCTCGGCCCGCTCGGTCGGGTCCTGGCCGGATTGGGTGCGCTGGGTATGGAGCCCGGGGGCGGCCGAGATGTGGGAGCGCATGGCCGCCATCAGTGCCGAGATCGTCGCCGTGATCCTCGCCGAGGGGTTCCCGGAGGATGCCGACATCGTCAGCGTCAACATCCCGAGCGGGGCCGATCTCACCACCGAACGGCGGGTGACCCGGCTGGCGACCACCCGCTATGGGTCGCTCTTCGCCCCCGCCGAGGAGTTCATGCTGGCCCATGCCTTCGACGGGGTGCTCCATGTCGAGGGCGATCCGGCCGGGACCGACGTCGGGGAGGGGGAGGCCGGCCACGTCACGATCACGCCGATCCGGCTGGCGGCGTCCGGGTCCATCGGCGCCGACCTCCGAGCCGCGCTCGAAGGGCGGGACCCCGCGGCGTGACGCCGTCGTCTAGCCTCGTCCCCATGGGCGACATCACCGCCGGCCGGGACGCCTCCGTCCGCCTCGTCGTCGGCGAGGCCGACACCGCCATCGCCTTCGGCTCCGGTGACGTCCCGGTGCTGGCGACCCCCCGGATCCTGGCGCTGGCGGAGGAGGCGGCAGTCGCCGCCCTCGCCGGTCAGTTGGCGCCCGGGGAGACCTCGGTGGGGGTTTCCGCAGAGATCCGGCACCTGCTGCCGAGCCCGATCGGGGCGACCGTCGAGGCCAACTCCGCCGTGGTCTCGGTCGACGGGCGCTCCATCGCCTTCTCGTTCACGGTGCGGATGGACGGCGAGATCGTCGCCGAGGGGGCGCATCGCCGGGTGGTGGTGGCGCGGGAGCGATTCGGGTAGGGGGTCTCCCAGCCGGCCATCTCCTTCACCTTCCTTCTCCGGGGAGGGTGAGCAACGGCGATCCGGGGAGGGTCACCGTACCGCGCGGCGGTCTCGCATCCCCTCGGTCCGCCGCGAGTGGTTGCCGCGCCCTCAGCGCTGCTCGCGGGCATAGGGGATGCCGAGGGCGGCCGGGGCGCCGAGCAGCCGGGCCCGCTTGCCGCTGGTGAGCACGATCATGGCAATGATCGCCAGGATGAACGGGATCATCGCCAGCAGGTTGGCCGGAACCGAGACGCCGAGCGTCTGGAACGTGAAGTTGAGGCGCCCGGCGGCGCCGAACAGGTAGGCGGCGAGGAGGGCCCGCCACGGCCGCCAGCTCGCCAGGATCACCAGGGCGATGGCGATCCACCCGGCGGCGCCGATCGGGTCGTCCTGCCACGACGGCACCAGCGCCAGGGAGAAATAGGCGCCGCCCAGTCCCGCCAGGGCGCCGCCCACCATGACATGGACGTAGCGCACCCGGGCCACCTCGACGCCGGCGGCGTCGGCACTCGCCGGATCCTCTCCCACGGCGCGCAGCGTCAGGCCCATCTTGGTGTGGAACAGGTAGTAGCTGGCGGCAGCGATCACCAGCCACGACACGTACACGAGGGCGTCGTGGCCGAAGACCAGCGGCCCTACCACCGGCCAGTCGGCGATGCCGCTGGTGAGCAGCGGCTCGAAGGTCACCCGCGACGGCTGGCCCACCAGGGCCGGGGTACCGGTACGCCCGATGAAGTTGGCGAGCCCGGTGCCGAAGAGGGTGAGGGCGATACCGGACACGATCTGGCTCACCCGCAGCGTGATCGACGAGAAGGCGTGGATGACGGACAGGACCGCCCCGGCGATCATCGCCGCCACCACGCCGAGCAACAGGTTGCCGGTCTTGAAAGTCGCCCAGAAACCGGACACCGCCCCAACCAGCATCATCCCCTGCACCCCGAGGTTCAGCACGCCGGCCCGCTCGGTGATGATCTCCCCGAGGGTGGCGAAGACGATCGGGGTACCGAGGCCGATGGCGGCGAAGGCGGTGAGGACGAAGGTGCTCTCGTTCACGTCGCCCCCTCCTCCACGAGCGCGGTCGGTGTCGCCGGTGGCCGCCGCCGCACCCGGTTGGCGATGAAGAACTCCCCGGCCACGGCGAAGATGAGGATGGCGCCCTGCAGCATGGTCACCGTCGCCGACGGCACCGAGATCGACTGCAGGGCGGGCCCGGCGTTGTTGAGCGCCCCCATCAGCACCGCCACCGGCACCACCGCCACCGGGTTGAGCCGGGCCAGGGCGGCGACGATGATCCCGGTGAAGCCGAGGCCGAGATCGAGCGAGCGGGGGTCCATCTTGCCGAGGATCCCGGCCACCAGCAGCGAGCCGGCGAGCCCGGCGGCGGCCCCCGAGAGCAGGAACACGCCCATGATCTTGCGCGGCACCGCGATCCCGGCGTAGCGGGCGGTGTCCGCCGAGTCGCCGACGACGCGGACTTCGAATCCCCACCGGGTCTTGCCGATGAGGAGCCAGGCGGCGATCGCCACGGCGACCGCGATGAAGATCCCCCAGTCGAGACGGTGAAAGAACTCGGGGAGCCGGCCCGCCTCGGGGATGGGGCGGCCCTGGGGGAACTGGGTCGAGTTCGGGTCGCGCCACGGGCTGAAGCTGCCGAGCACCAGGTAGTTCATCAGGTTGAGGGCGATGAAGTTGAGCATCAAGGTGGTGATGATCTCGTTGGTGCCGAGCATGACCCGCGGCACGGCCGACAACGCCGCCCAGAGGGCGCCGCCGACGGCGCCGGTGAGGATCACGACCGGCAGGGCGACGGCGGCGGGGGTTCCGTCACCGAGGGCGATACCGGCTCCGGCAGCGAAGACGGCGCCGATGAGGAGCTGTCCCTCACCGCCGATGTTCCACACCAGCATCTTGAACGCGATGGCGGCGGCGACCCCGGTGAGCATCAGCGGCGTCGCCGAGACGAGGGTCTCGCTGACGCTGCGGGAAGACCCGAAGGCGGCGTCGATCATCTTGGTGTAGACGTTCCAGGGGTTGTTGCCGGTGACGGCAAGGAATGCGGCGCCCAACGCCAGGGCGGCCAGCACCGAGAGGATCGGCACCAGCAGGGTGACCCGGGTCGAGGCGAGGCCCCGCGGCTCGACGTGGAGTCGACGCGCCGTCATGCCTCCATCACCTCCGAGTGGCCGGCCATGAGCAGGCCGAGCCGTTCGGCGGTGGCCTCCTCGGCCGTCATCTCGCCGACGACCTTTCCCTCGTAGAGCACCAGCATGCGGTCCGCCAGCGCCATCAGCTCGTCGAGGTCCTCGGAGATGAGCAGGACGCCGATGCCTGCGCCGCGTTCGGCGAGGATCAGGCTGCGCACCGCCTGGGTGGCGCCGACGTCGAGTCCACGGGTCGGGGAGCGGGCGATGAGCACGAGATGGTGCTGGCTCACCTCGCGAGCGATGAGGGCCTTCTGGAGATTGCCGCCGGAGAGGAGCCGGATGGGGAGGCCGGGACGGACCCCGCGGATGTCATAGCGCTCGATGAGGCCGGCAGCATGGTCCCGGAAGGCGCTCGTCGACAGCAGCGGGCCCCGGGAGAACGGCGGATCGCGGAACGACTTGAGGGCGAGGTTGTCGTCGGTGGTGAGGCCCGGCGCCAATCCCATCCCGAGGCGGCTCTGGGGCACGTAGGCGATGCCGAGACGGCTGCGCTCGAGCACCCCG
>CAYQEC010000024.1:0-33660 GCA_964416425.1 uncultured Acidimicrobiaceae bacterium
GATGATGCTCGTCGTGCTCTTCATCGGGATCGCGATGGACGGCCTCGTCTTCGGAGCGATGGAGCGCCGTATTTTGCGCAACCGTGGATTGCTGACCGGAAGCCGCTAGCCGCGGCCCGCACCTCAGCGGGCGCCAATCGCACTTTTGGGACGCCCTTCAGAACACCGCACCGGGCCCGAGCAGCTCCCGCAGCTCGGCGTAGAGGGCGGTGCGAGGCTCGACCCGGTGGTCGTCACCGAGGCGCAGCACCGTCTCCCCGCTGTCCGACGTCATGTGGAGATAGACCGATGCCGATCCCGGATGGTTCTCGAGGGCGGCCCGGATCCGGTCCACCATGTTGCGGGAGAGGCGGGACGCCGGAACCCGTACCCGGACCATCGCCTCGGCCCGCAGGTCGGGCTCCCGCAGCGTCTCGGCGATGAGCTTCACCTCGTCGCCGCGGTGGTCGACCCGCCCGCTGATGACCAGGATGGCGTCTTCCCGAACAAGGTGCTGATACTCCTTGGCAGTGCGAGGGAAGCACACCACCTCGGTGCTGCCCTGCAGGTCCTCGAGGGCGAAGAACAGCATCGGCTCGCCGTTGCGGGTGTAGCGGCGGGTGATGCCACCGACGATCCCACCCACCGTGACCTTCTCCTTGTCGGAGCGATCCCACAACCCCACCACCGTCGAGGTGCAGATCGTGGTGAGGGCCCGCTCGATCCCGAACAGCGGATGGTCGGACACGTAGAGGCCGAGCATCTCCTTCTCGAAGGCGAGCTTCACCTTCTTGTCCCACTCGTGCTCGGGCACCGTGATCTCGACCGAGGACAGCGCCGCCTCGCCTTCCCCGAACAGGCTGAACTGGCCCATCTCCTCGGCCCGGCGCCGGGTCACGGTGGCGTCGACCAGATCGAAGTAGCTCTCGAAGAGGCCGCGGCGGGTGTGCCCGAGGGAGTCGAACGCCCCCGCCTTGATGAGGGATTCGATGGTGCGCTTGTTGAGCACCGCCAGGTCGACCCGGTTCACGAAGTCCTGGAAGCTCTCGAACCGGCCGTTCTTGGTGCGCTCTTCGATGATCATCTCCACCACCGGCTCGCCGACGTTGCGGACCGCCGACAGCCCGAAGCGGATGTCGCCGTCGACCGAGGAGAAGTCGAGATCGGAGCGGTTGACGTCGGGTACCAGGACTTGCAGGCCCATCTGGCGGCACTCGTGCAGGTAGAGGGCGGTCCGGTCCTTGTCCCGCTTCACCGCGGTGAGAAGGGCGGCCATGTACTCGGCCGGGTGGTGCGCCTTGAGCCAGGCCGTCTGGTAGGCCACCAGGGCGTAGGCGGCGGAGTGGCTGCGGTTGAATCCGTAGCCGGCGAAGTGCTCGATGAACCCGAACAGCTCCTGGCCCAGCTCCCGGGTGTGGCCGTGGGCGACGCACCCTGCGACGAACTGCTCCTGTTGGGCCTTCATCACGCTCGGGATCTTCTTCCCCATCGCCTTCCGGAGCGTGTCGGCCTCGATCATGGTGTACCCGGCCATCTTGCGGGCCACCTGCATCACCTGCTCCTGGTACACCATGATCCCGAAGGTGTCGCCGAGGATCTCCTCCAGATCGGGGTGGAGGTACTCGATCGGGGCCCGCCCGTTCTTGCGGTCGGCGTACTCGGCGTGCATGCCGGCCCCGAGCGGCCCCGGCCGGTAGAGGGCGTTGAGGGCGATGAGGTGCTCGAACTCCTCCGGCCGCAGGTTGCGCATCAGGGCCCGCATCGGGCCGCCCTCGAACTGGAACACCCCCATCGAGTCGCCGGCGCGCAGCATCTCGAACACCATGTCGTCGTCGAGCGGGATCGTGTCGATGTCGACCCGTTCCCCGGTGGTGTGCTCGATCAACTCCAGAGCCCGCTCGATGGTCGCCAGGTTGCGGAGGCCGAGGAAGTCCATCTTGAGCAGGCCGAGCGCCTCCACCGCGTGCATCTCGTACTGGGTGACGATCTCGGCGCCCTCGCCCTTGCGCTGGATGGGGACGATGTCGGTGAGCGGCTGCTGTGAGATCACCACCGCGGCGGCATGGATCGAATCCTGGCGCCGCAGGCCCTCCAGGCCGCGGGCCGTGTCGACGACCTCCCGCGCCGCCGGGTCGGTGGCGTAGAGCTCGCGCAGGCCGGCGGCGCCGGTGTACCAGTCGCGGGTCGCCTGGTCATCCTCCACTCCGGGCGGCTCCAGGCACTGGGTGAGGGTTGCCTCTTTGCCCAGGATCGACTGCGGCATGAGCTTGGCGACGCGGTCACCCAGGCTGTAGGGATGCCCCATCACCCGGGCGGCGTCGCGCAGTGCCTGACGTCCCTTGATCGTCGAGAAGGTGATGACCTGGGCGACGTGGTCGGCACCGTAGCGATCGGCGCAGTAGCGGATCACGTCGCCCCGGTAGCGTTCGTCGAAATCCATGTCGATGTCGGGCATCTGGCGCCGGCCCGGGTTGAGGAAGCGCTCGAAGATCAGCCCGTACTCGATCGGGTCGAGCTGGGTGATCCCGAGGGTGTACGCCACGATCGACCCGGCGGCGCTCCCCCGGCCCGGCCCGGTGCGGATCCCCTGCTCCCGGGCGTACCGGATGAGGTCCCACACGATGAGGAAGTAGGAGGAGAATCCCATCTCGGTGATGACCCGCAGCTCGTAGGCGATGCGGTCTTGGACCTCGGGGCTGATCTCCCCGTAGCGTTCCCGCGCTCCCGTCATCACGAGCTCCGCGAGGTACGACGTCTCGTCGTGCCCGGCCGGCACCGGGAACTGCGGCAGCAGGATCGTGCCGAATTCGAGCTTCACGTCGGCCCGCTCGGCGACGAGCAGGGTGTTGTCGCATGCCCCCGGGAAACGGTCGGCCGGGAAACGGCTCCGCATCTCAGCGGCGCTCTTCAGGTAGAACTCGTTCGACCCGAACCGGAACCGCTTCTCGTCCGCCTTGTTCGCCCCGGTCTGGATGCAGAGCAGGACGTCGTGGGTGTCGGCCTCGTGGGCGTAGGTGTAATGGCTGTCGTTGGTCGCCAGCAGCGGCGCACCGATGTCGCGGGAGACCTGGAGCAGATCCTCCATGATCTGTTGCTGCCCCGGGATCCCGTGGTCCTGGACCTCGACGAAGAAGTTCTCCTTGCCGAAGATGTCCTGGTACATACCCGCCGCCGCCACCGCCGCGTCGTAGTCCCGGACCTGGCCCTGGTTCCCCTCCTCCTGGGAGGCGTCGGGGGCGAGGAGCTGCGGAACGTGGCCGCCGAGGCAGCCGGTCCCCGCCACCAGGCCGGCGGCGTGTTGTGCCAGCAGCTCGAGGTCCATCCGGGGCTTGTAGTAGAAGCCGTCGAGGTAGGCGGCGCTCGCCAGCTTCATGAGGTTGCGGTAACCGGTCTTGTCGATCGCCAGCAACGTCATGTGGTAGCGAATGTCATCGCGCCGCGGCGGCCGGTCGAAACGGGACCCGGGAGTGTGGTAGGCCTCGATCCCGATGATGGGTTTGATCCCGACCGCGGTCGCCGCCTTGTAGAAGTCGATCGCCCCGTAGAGCACCCCGTGATCGGTGATGGCCAGCGCCGGCTGTCCGTCGGCGGCCGCCGCCGCCACCAGGTCGTCGACACGGGCCGCGCCGTCGAGCATGGAGAACTCGGTGTGGACGTGCAGATGAACGAAACTGTCCGCGGCCAACGACCCTCCGAGCGAAGAACTACATTCATGTAACCACGTCGGGGCCGATGGCGCTACCCGCGAAATCGTGGCGAAAACTCCTCCCGGATGAGGGGCGCCGGAGGCCCGGCTACCATCGGGACTTCGAGACAGTTCGGCAGATCGGTTCGGCGCGGCCGGCGCCGAACCCGCAGAGGGAGGCGACAATGCGAATCGGAATCCTCACCGGTGGCGGCGACGTTCCCGGCCTGAATCCCTGTATCAAGGCAGTGGTCAACCGGGTCGCCGAGGAAGGCCACCAGGTCCTCGGTATCCGGCGCGGCTGGGGTGGCCTCCTCTACGCCAACCCCGATGATCCGGCCACCTTCGGCGACCACTTCGTCGAGCTCACCCCCCAGGTGGTGCGCACCATCGACCGCAGCGGCGGCACCTTCCTCCACACCTCGCGCACCAACCCGAGCCGGGTGCGCCCCGCCGACGTCCCGGACTTCCTGGCAGGGTCCGTCGAGGGTGACGGCATCCAGGACTTCACCGCCCACGCGTTGCGGGTCATCGAGAAGCAGGGCATCGACGTGCTCATCCCGATCGGCGGCGACGACACCCTCTCCTTCGGGTTGCGGATGCACGAAGAGGGCGTCCCGGTCATCGCCATCCCGAAGACGATGGACAACGACGTGCACGGCACCGACTACTGCATCGGCTTCTCGACTGCGGTGACCCGCGGCGTGCAGTTCATCCACAACCTGCGCACCGCCACCGGTTCCCACGAGCGGATCGCGGTCGTCGAGCTGTTCGGGCGCTACAGCGGCGAGACCGCCCTCGTCACCGCCTACCTGGCGGGGGTGAAGCGAACCATCATCTCCGAAGTCCCGTTCGACATCGACCGCCTCGCCCAGCTCCTCATGAAGGACAAGCGGGAGAATCCCTCCAACTACGCCATGGTGACGATCTCCGAGGGCGCCCGGCTGCTGGAGGGAGAGATGGTGCTGAGAGGCGACGAGGACGCCTACGGGCACCGCAAGCTCGGCGGCATCGGGGCATTGACCGGGGAGCTGCTCAAGGAACGCACCGGGGAGGGCATCATCTACCAGCAGATCGCTTACCTGATGCGGTCGGGCAGCCCCGACTCGCTCGACCTCATGGTGGCCACCAACTACGCCGTGATGGCCGCCGACCTGGCGCTGGAGGGCTCGACCGGGCGCATGGTTGCGCTGCGCGGCGGCACCTACACGACCGTTCCGATCGCCGTCACCAAGGAGGGCGTCAAGCGGGTCGACACCGACGAGCTGTACGACATCGACGAGTACCGGGCCAAGGTCCGGCACGTCACCGGCAAGCCGATGTTCCTCTACTGAGCCTCAGGGCACCAGCATCACCGGGCAGGGGGCGTCGTGCGCCACCCGGCTCGCCACCGAGCCCAGCATGATCCGCTCGATCAGGCCGGCCCCGCGCGTCCCCAGGATGAGGAGATCGGCGCCGGCCTCCTCGCAATGCTGGATGAGGGTCCGTCCCGGGTCTCCGACCTCCTCGACGGTCAGGTAGTCGATCCCCGACAGGTCGAGGTCCGAGAGCACCGAATCGAGGATCTCGTGCTGGGCGTCGGCCAGCGACTTGCTGAGGGCGGTCGGGGTGGGGGGCGAACCGACGATGCCCCACCACCCCTCGGGCGGGCGAACCACGGTCATCAGGTGGAGGGCGGCGCCGTTCTGGCGCGCCAGGGCCACCCCGACGCGGGCGGCGTGCCGTGAATGCTCGGAGCCGTCGATGCCGACGACCACGATCTTGGGATTCCACGCCGGGCGTTCCATTGCTGCCTCCGTTCCTCGGTCGCGGGACGCGCCGCATGCAGCCCCAACCTACCGTGCCCGGCGGAGCCAAGGCGCGTTCGGGGCGAGATCGGATGCAGGCTCGATCATCGTCGGTACGCTGGTGTCCTGGTACCGTCCGCGTATCCCAACCTGGAGCCTCACCATGCAAGTCATCGGAATCCTCACCGCCGGGGGTGACTGCCCCGGTCTCAACGCGGTCATACGAGGCGCCACCAGCCGGGCCACCGAAGTCCACGACGCCGAGGTGGTTGGGGTCCTCAACGGGTGGGAAGGCCTCATGGAGGGCCACACGATGCCGCTCGACCGGGACGCGGTGCGCGGCATCCTGACCCGGGGTGGCACCTTGCTCGGCACCTCGCGAATGGATCCCTACGTACACGGCGAGGGTTACGAGAGCTGCCGGCGTACCATCTTGCGGAACGGCATCGAGACCCTCATCGTGGTGGGCGGCGACGGCACCCTCGCCTCGGCGCTAAAACTGGCCGAAGAGGGCCTCCCGGTGGTGGGCGTCCCGAAGACGATCGACAACGACATCTCCGGCACCGACGTCACGTTCGGTTTCGACACCGCGGTCCAGATCGCCTCCGACGCCATCGACCGGCTCGCCAGCACCGCCGAAGCGCACAACCGTGTCATCGTGGTCGAGGTGATGGGGCGGACCAAGGGCTGGATCGCCACCTACGCCGGTATCGCCGGTGGGGCCGATTCGATCCTCATCCCCGAAATCCCCTACGACCTCGAAGACGTGGCCAAGGTGATCCGGACCCGCCACCGCCGCGGCAAGAGCTACTCGATCGTGGTCGTCGCCGAGGGGATCGAGCCGCCGCCCGGGTTCGACCCGGAGGAGAGGAAGGACGCTTTCGGCTTCGCCCGCCTCGGCGGCGTCGGCTATGCCATCGCCAACTCGCTGGAGGAGCTGACCGGGTTCGAGACGCGGGTGTCGGTGCTCGGCCATATCCAGCGCGGCGGCACCCCGACCGCCTTCGACCGGGTGTTGGGGACCCGGCTCGGGGTCGGAGCGGCCGATCTGGCGGTTGCCGGGGAGACCGGGGTCATGGTGGCGGTACGGGGCACCGAGATCGTGCCGGTGCCGATGGAGGAGGCGTGCGCCTCGGTGCGCGGCGTCAGCGACAAGCTGTACGACACCGCCTCCACCTTCTTCGGCTGAGCGGCCACCCTCAGCCCGTCGCCGGGACCTCCCCGCCGACGGGAGGGCCGAGGCGCGTGAGCGAGTCGGCGAGGTCGGCCGGCAACGGCGCCTCCACCTCCACCGTGCGGCCACTGATCGGATGCCGGAACCGGAGGCGCCAGGCGTGGAGCCACACCCGGCCCGGCTCGGCCGCCGGCAGGGGGCGCCGCCCGTACACCGGGTCGCCCACCAGCGCCGCCCCGATCGACGCCAGATGCACCCGGATCTGGTGGGTGCGCCCGGTGTCGAGCGTCACTTCCAGCAGGGTGGCCCCGTCCCAGACGGCGAGGCGCCGGTAATGGGTCCGGGCGGCACGGCCCCGTGACGTCACCGCCATCCGGGTCGGGTGGCGCGGGTCGCGGCCGATCGGAGCCTCCACGGTGCCGGTGGCGGCCTCGAAGCTCCCATGGGCGAGCGCGAGGTAGGTGCGCTGCACTTCCCGGCGCTGCAACGCCTGCTGCAGGGCGCGGTGGACCTGCGGGGTGCGGCCCACCAGCAGCAGCCCCGACGTGTCCCGGTCGAGCCGGTGCACCAAGCCCCAGCGGTGCTCCGACCCCAGGTTCGCCAGGTCGGGGAAACGGTGCACCAGCCCGTTGACCAGGGTGTCGTCGTGATGCCCGGCCCCGGGATGGACGACGATCCCGGCCGGCTTGTCGACAACGATCACGGCGTCGTCCTCCGCCACGACGGTGAAGGGAACCGGAGCGCCCTCGAGACGCTGCGGTGACGGCGGCGCCGGGAAGGTGATGACGGCGCCGGCGGCGAGCCGTTCCGAGGCGACCGCGGGACGGCCGTCGACGGTGACGAGGCCGTGCGCCACGAGATCTCGGGAACGGGCCCGGCTCATGTCGCCGAGGACCGCCACGATGCGATCGACTCTCGAACCCGCCAGCGTCTCGGACACCACGAACCGCGGTGCCTCGCTCACGGCTCCGGCCGGAAGAACGTGACGAGGAGCAACACGGTGATGCCGATCGTGATGGCGCTGTCGGCGACGTTGAACGCCGGGAAGGACGAGAAGTCGACGAAGTCGACGACCTTGCCGTCGAACACCCCGGCGCCCCGGAAGATGCGGTCGAGGAGGTTGCCGGTGGCGCCGCCGAGGATGGCGCCCATCGTCACGATCTCGACCGTGCGGTGCGACCGCCCGATGAGCACCGCCAGCAGGCCAATGACCGCCACCGCGATGACGGCGATGGCCCGGCCGCCGCCGGTGAAGCTGGAGAACGCCGCCCCCGAGTTGCGGGTGACCGCCAGCCGCAGGAAATCCCCGATGAGATGCACCGGCTCGTCGAGGGCGGCGACGGCCCACGACTTGGTGGCCTGGTCGAGGGCGATCACGCCCAGCGCGACGAGGACCGCGACCCGCCGCGGGGTCAGATGCGGTGCGCCCACTCGACCACCGTGGTGGCGTAGGGCAGCGCTTCGAGTCGCGCCACCGGAATCGGCTCCCCCGTCACCTCGCACGTTCCGTACACCCCCCGTTCCATACGCCCGATGGCATGACGTACCTTCTTCAACAGCTCCTTGGCATTCTGCTGGACGGACAGATCCATTTCCAGCTCGAACGCCAGCGACCCGCCGTCGGCGTTGTTGGGGTCGGCGTTGTGCTCCGCGGCGGTCTCCGCCAGGCGCGCCTCTTCGAACACCAGTTCGTACTCGGCAATGACCGACACGAGCCTGGCTTCCTCGGACTCGAGCTTCTTGCGGAGACGCTCCATCGTCGACTTCGCGAGCTGTCTGCCCATCCGCGACCTCCTTGCGGTCGCCGGACGATACCAGGTCCGCCGCCTTGGCTAGCGTCCCAGCGCGTCGATGATCTCGGTCGCCGCCGCCGCCGTCATCCCCCGCAGCAGGAACCGCTTGCGCCGGGAAACGGCACCCCCCATCAGGCGCACCTCCGCCCCGAAGGTCTGGCGCAGCAGCTCGATGACGACCCGGTTGGCCTGCCCCCGCTCCGGCGGGGCCGCGACCCGCATCCGCAGGGCGTCGCCGTAGAGGCCGGTGATCTCGTTGCGGCGGGCGCCGGGCACCACCCACACCGTGATGGCGACGCCTTCGGGGTGGGAACGAAGCGGGCTGGGATCACGCACCGGGCGATCCTACCGGGCGCGCCGATCGTGCCCCGGGGAGCGTGTAGATTGGCGGCCGAGGCGACGACGGGGACGCGCCTGCGCCCTCCCCCGGGTGGAGCGAGCCGACGACGGTGCGAGGTCGGTACCGGGCGGCGCAGGACATCACCCCCGAGCCGCGGGAAGAAACCGGCCTCGCCGGGAGTAGACCTCGCCGGGAGCCCACCGTGACCGGGCCGAATGAAGCGACCGGGGCGTAGGCTCCGGTAATCCGGGTGGTACCGCGGGTCACCTCGTCCCGGGCAGACAGGCAGCCGGGCTGCACGTCGGGAAGGACGAGAGCGTGAGTGAGGACAGGACCCCATCTGGAGACAACGGCTTCCGGCGCGTCCCACCGCAGCTCGACTTCGCCGCCCTCGACCACCGCATCCTCGCCCTGTGGGACGACATCGACGCCTTCGCCCGCTCCGTCGAGCTGCGTCCCGCCGACTCCGAGTACACCTTCTACGACGGCCCGCCGTTCGCCACCGGCAGCCCGCACTACGGGCACATCCTGCAGGGGGTCGTCAAGGACATCATCCCCCGCTACTGGACGATGCAGGGCCACCGGGTGGAGCGCCGCTTCGGGTGGGACACCCACGGCCTCCCGGTGGAGATGGAGGTGGAGAAGCAGCTCGGCGTGTCCGGCCCCCGCCAGATCAACGAGTTCGGCGTCGCCGAGTTCAACGCCGCCTGCCGGGCCATGGTCGAGCACACCACCGGGGAGTGGGAGACGATCACCCGCCGCATCGGGCGCTGGATCGACTTCGAGAACGACTACCGCACCTTGGACGTCGACTTCATGGAGAGCGTGTGGTGGGTGGTCAAGTCACTGTGGGACAGGGGCCTCGTCTACCAGGATTTCAAGGTGCTCCCCTACTCGTGGGGGGCGACCACCCCCCTCTCCAACTTCGAGGCGAACCTCGACTACCGGGACGTCGACGACCCCGCGATCACGCTCCGCCTCCGCCTCAGCGAGGATCACGGGCCCGCCGCCGCCGGCGACCACCTGCTGGTGTGGACCACCACCCCGTGGACGCTGCCGGGGCACCTGGCGGTGGCGGTCGGCGCCGACCTCACCTATGTGCGAGTGGACGGCTCGATCGGCGGCCTGGAGGGGCGCTACTGGCTGGGAAGCGAGCTGGCCGCCGCCACCTTCGACGATCCGGTGATCTCGGCCCGGGCCACCGGAGCCGAGCTGATCGGCGCCCACTACCGGCCCCCCTTCGACTACTTCGCCGACCTCGACGAGCAGGGCGCCTTCCGGGTAATCGCCAGCGACGACGTCAACATGGACGAAGGGACCGGCCTGGTGCACATGGCGCCGGCCTACGGCGAGGCCGACTTCCTCGCCCTGCAGGCGGCCGGGATCGACCTCCTCGTCGACCCGGTCGACGCCGAGGCCCGCTTCACCGACGAGGTGCCCGACGTCGCCGGCCAGTACGTCAAAGACGCCGACGCCACCCTGATCCGGCTCCTCAAGGAACGCGGCACCCTCGTCAAGCAGGAGCAGATCCACCACTCCTACCCGTTCTGCTGGCGCACCGAGACCCCGCTGATCTACAAGGCGATCCCGACCTGGTTCGTCCGGGTGGAGAGCTTCCGTGACCGCATGGTGGACCTCAACGCCACCATCCACTGGGTGCCCGAGGCGATCGGGGCCCGCCGCTTCGGCAACTGGCTGGAGGGGGCCCGCGACTGGGCGATCAGCCGCAACCGCTACTGGGGGAGCTGCCTCCCGATCTGGGAGTGTGAACAGTGCTCGGAGCGGGTCTGCATCGGGTCGCGCCAGGAGTTGTACGAGCTGTCGGGAGTCATGCTGGAGGACCTCCACAAGCACGTCGTCGACGAGGTCACCTTCCCGTGCGACCGCTGTGAGGGCACGATGCGGCGCATCCCCGAGGTGCTCGACTGCTGGTTCGAATCGGGCTCGATGCCCTACGCCCAGATCCACTACCCGTTCGAGAACGAGGAGCACTTCGCCCAGCGGTTCCCGGCCGACTTCATCGCCGAGGGCATCGACCAGACCCGGGGCTGGTTCTACACCCTGGTGGTGCTGGCGACTGCCCTCTTCGACCAGGTGCCGTTCGAGCACTGCGTGGTGACCGGGCACATCCTGGCCGAGGACGGCCGCAAGATGTCCAAGAGCCTCAAGAACTACCCGGATCCCTCCAACGTGCTCGAGGAGTACGGGGCCGACGCCCTGCGGGCCTACCTGATCGACTCGCCGGTGGTGCGCGGCGACAACCTGAGGTTCTCGGAGGATGGGGTCCGCGAGGTGGTGCGCACCGTGCTGCTGCCCTTCTGGAACGCCTACTCCTTCTTCACCACCTACGCCGAGGCGGACGGGATCACCCGCCGCGACCTGGCGGCCGCCCCGCCCCCGGCGGAGCGGAGCGAGATCGACCGCTGGATCCTGTCGATGCTGCAGAGCCTGATCCGGCAGGTCAACCTCGAGATGGAGAGCTACCGCCTCTTCGCGGTGATCTCGCCGATCCTCGGGTTCATCGACGACCTGACCAACTGGTACATCCGCCGCAGCCGCCGCCGCTTCTGGTCGAAGCGCGGCGCCACCACCGAGGCGGACAAGCTGGCGGCCTTCGCCACCCTCTACGAGGTCCTGGTCAGCTTCGCCGGGGTGGCGGCGCCGGTGCTCCCCTTCATCACCGAGGAGCTGTACCAGCGGCTCGTGGTGGACGGCGGCGGCGACAGGCCCGCCAGCGTGCACCACACCGACTACCCGCGACCCGACGCCGCCGTCATCGACGAGGACCTCGAAGCCTCGATGGCCATCGTGCGCCAGATCGTCAACCTCGGGCACGGCCTCCGTAAGCGCCACGAGATCAAGGTGCGCCAGCCCCTCTCCCGGCTCACCGTCGTTACCCGGGACGAGGCCGCCGTCGCCGCAGTCGAGTCCCACCTGGCACTCATCGGCGACGAGCTGAACGTGCAGGCGGTCGAGGTGGACCGGGAGGAGGAGCACCTGGTGCGCCTCTCCGCCAAAGCCAACTTCAAGGTCCTCGGGCCCCGCCTCGGGGGGCGTACCAAGGAGGTCGCCGCCGCCATCGCCGCCCTCGACCACGCCGCGGTCGACCGGCTGGTGACGGGGTCGTCGCTGGGGATCCTCGGTGAGGAGATCTCCCTGGCCGACGTGGTGGTGCAACGGGACCCGCGGGACGGCGTGGTGGTGGCCAGCGAAGGCCGCGTCTCGGTGGCGCTCGACGTCATCGTGACCCCCGAGCTCGCCGCCGAGGGCTTGGCCCGCGAGATCGTCGCCCGGCTCCAGGGCCTGCGCCGTGACGCCGACCTGGCGGTGAGCGACCGGATCATCCTCGCCTGGCAGTCCGACAGCGCCGACCTCGTCGCCGCCCTCGAGCGCCACCAGCAGCTCATCGCCGACGAGGTCCTCGCGGTGGAGATCGTGCGCCGCGACGTCGCCAGCGGAACCACCCTCGACATCAACGGGCTGACCTTCACCGTGAGTCTGGAGCCGGTGGCGACCTGAGCGCCGGCGCGGTGGCGGGCCGAAGGCCCGTGCCGTCAGTCTTCGCGCCCGCTCTCGGCGTTGCTGCGTTCCAGCCGCTCCCGCAACCCGGCGAGGCGCCGCTCGTAGAAGCCCCGGCCCACCGTCTCGTCCTCCTCCTTCTCCCGGACTCTCCGCACGAAGGCGGCGGCGGCGACGGCCGGGGATTCCGGCACGTCGCCGGGGGTGGGACCGGCGACCGAGGCCGGTTCCTCGAGATCGATGACCCGGTCCCGGGGCGGGTTGAGGGATTCGATCTCGTCGAGGGCGTTGGTCTCCAGCTCCAGCAGGTCACCGAGCATGCGCAGCTCGGTGAGGGCGTCGCCGGTCAGGCTGCGGATCCGGGCCTCGGCGTCCCGCAGGGCGGTCCGCAGCTGGGAGAGACGGCGGTCGAGGCGACGCACCTCCTCCTCTGCCGCGGCGGTCATCATGGTGGCCCGGTGGGTGGCGTTTTCGAGCGTGGTGCGCACCTCGTCGTCGAGGCCGGCGCGGGTAGCTGCCCGGAGCGCCGTCACCTCGGCGGCGGCTGTCTCCCGCAGCCTGCGAGCCTCCTCGCGTGCCGCCGCCAGCTCTTCCTCGGCCATGGCCTTCAGGGTGACGGCGTCCTGCCAGGTCGCCATGCCCTCCTCGATGGTGGGCACCTTGCCGCCCAGCACCTCGGCCATCATCCGACTCGTGAGCTGCACGGCCTGGTCTCGGGCGCGGCGGGCGGCGTCGACATCGGCCGTGCCGTCGGCGGCGGAACGGTCCTCCAGCATGGCCTCGAGACGGGCGACGTGCGCCGCCGCTTCGGAGGCCCGGCGTTCGCTCGTCTCGAGGGCGGTCACCACCTCGCGACGGAAGTCTTCGACTTCGGTTCCGTCGTAGGAGGTCTCCGTGCCCGAGAAGCGGATGTTGCGCGCGTCACCTGCTGTGAGTTCCACCCCACCACACTACCGGATCCGGGGTACCGGGAGCCTGGCCGGGGAACCGTCCCAGCCCCGAATCGGTCAGACGCGGGCCTCAGCAGACGATGAGCTGCAGGATCCCGATCACGAGGATGAGCACGATCGGCGAGAGGTCGAGCGCCGCGTTGCCGATGCGGACCGGACCGAGGACGCGACGTATCGGGGCGAGCAGCGGCTCCACCACCCGACTCAGGGCATCGTAGAAGCGGCGGACGGGGTGGCCCCAGGGGAGGCGTCCGTAGGCGGCGATCCAGCTCAGGACCACCCAGATCAGGATCACCCACAGGGCGACCGTCAACGCGGCGCAGAGGAGATTGCTCATCGGCCGATCCTCAGCTCCCGATCGCGGCGGTGTAGAGACCGAGGTCGGCGAGCCGGCGCTGCTCCTGGACCGGGATCACGGTGCCGGCCGGCGTCACCAGGATCACGCCCTTGGCGATCTTGACCATGCGCCCGTCGAGGGCGTAGGTGAGCCCGCTCGAGAAGTCGACCAGGCGACGCACCATGGCACTCTCGGTGTCGCGCAGGTCGAGCACGACCGGACGCCCGGCCCGGATGTGGTCGGCCAGGGTCTGGGCGTCGGACAGGGTGCGGGCCGGGATGATCTCCGTCTCGTCGGGCCGGGATGGGGGGGCCATGCTCCCGGGCCGGATCAGCACCCCGGCTTCGGCATGATCCATGTTGTCGGAGACCTTGCGTCGTGCCGCCGCCGGCGGCTCGACCCGGCGGCCGGCCACCACCGAGGGGGGACGCAGCGACCGCGGTGCCTCCGTGGACGGGGAGGGGGCGGGACGGGCCGTGGGAGGCTGGACCGGGATCCCGCGGGGGCGGCGGGGCGGGTCGACGGTCCTGACCTGGGTTTGCAGATCCTGCGGCGCCTCCTCGGTAGCCTCGATCTGCTCGTCGTCGACGAGCCCGAGATAGAACAGTGTCTTCTGCCAGAGTGATGCCATCGATGTCCCTCGGATTCGCCTGTCCGGTCCGCTCACCCGGCGTCCCTCGCCCCAAAGATAGCCCGTCCGACACGTATGAGGGTGGCACCCTCCTCGACCGCGACCTCGAAGTCGTCGGTCATCCCCATGCTCAACTCGGTGAGGGAAGGGTGGGCCGGAGCGAGCCGGGCCCGCAGCGCCGCCAGCTCCCGGAACCAGGGCCGGCTCTGCTCGGGAGCCTCTTGGAGCGGCGGGATGAGCATGAGGCCCCGGCAGGTGATCCCGGCCGCTTCGGCGAGCTGCAGCAGGTCGCCGACCTCGGCGGGCGGCACCCCATGTTTCTGGGACTCGCCGGCGGCGTTGACCTGGACGAGGGCCGGGGGGATCGGATCGTCTCCCCGGCTCCAGGCGGCGACGAGGGAGGGACGGTCGAGGGAGTGGAGCAGCGTGGTGGCGGGGCGGGCCAGCGGCACCTTGCGCCGTTGCAGGGTCCCGACGAAGTGCCAGCGGACGTCGCCGGGGAGCAGGGGGGCCTTGGCGGAGAGTTCGGCGGCCCGGTTCTCCCCGAAGTGGCGCTGGCCGGCGTCGTAGGCGGCGCGGATCTGATCCACCCCGTGGCCCTTGGAGACGGCTACCAAGGTCACGTCGTCGGCGGAGCGGCCGGCCCGGGCCGCCGCAGCCGCCATCCGCTGCCGCACCGCGGCTAGCCGCTCGGCAACCATGCCACCGCCACCTGCCGCTGCCGGGTCCGGTCGAGACGCCATGAGTGCAGGCTACCGGTGGTGTAGGTGCAGGCATCCGACCGCCACACCGCCAGGTCGGGGAGCTGGCTCGCCAGGTAACCGGACAGGTCGACGCTGCGGGTGCCCCAGGTGGTGTGGGCGGTGAATCCGGGGAACCGGGCGGCGACCTCGTCGCCGACCTCGTAGCAGCAGGGCCCGATGGCAGGTCCGATGGCGGCTCGTTGCACTGTCAGCCCGGCCGCCGCGATCGCCTCCAGGGCCCGCAGCAGCACACCGGCGGTGGCGCCCCGCCAGCCGGCGTGGACCACCGCCGCCACCTCAGACCCTTCCAGGATCACCGGGACACAGTCGGCGGTGGCCACGGTGAGGGGGAGCCCCGGCACGGTCGTGAAGGCGCCGTCACCCTTTCCGAGCATCCCGGGGGCCACCGCCCGGAAGACGTGGGCGCCGTGCACCTGAGACAGGGAGGCCCACTCGGTAGGGATGCCGAGAGCGGCGGAGATGGCTCGGCGGGCGGCGGGGTCGCGGCGGCCGTCTCCCTCCCGGGCGGTTCCGAAGGCGGCCCCGCGGAACCCGGGGGGCCGGATCATCCGTGGACGAAGCCGGGGATGTCCAGGTCGTCGCCGCTCTCTTCGTGGCGGGTGATCCCCTCCCGGATCATGCCCTCGAAGGATGAGGTGGGCCGCGACACGGGGCGCCGGTCGCGCTCGAAGCCGGCCGCGATCACGGTCACTCGCAGCTCGTCGCCGAGGGTGTCGTCGACCGTGGCCCCGAAGATGATGTTGGCGTCGGGGTCGCTGTGATCCGAGATGAGCCCGGCCGCGGTGCTGATCTCGTGCAGGGTCATGTCACGGGGCCCGGCCACCGAGAGCAGCACACCGCGGGCGCCCTCCATCGACGTTTCCAGCAACGGGCTGCTGATCGCCTTCTCGGCCGCCTGGATGGCGCGGTGCTCCCCGCTCGACGTCCCGATCCCGAGCACGGCCGAGCCGGCATCGGTCATCACGGTCCTGACGTCGGCGAAGTCGACGTTGATGAGGCCGGGGGTGGTGATGAGGTCGGTGATGCCGCGCACCCCGTTGGTGAGCACCTCGTCGGCGAGGCGGAAGGCTTCGAGCACCGGCATCTTCGGCTCGGCGATCTCGAGGAGCCGTTCGTTGGGGATGATGATGAGGGTGTCGACCGCCATCTTGAGGCCCTGGATGCCCTGCTCGGCCTGGACCGAGCGGCGCCGGCCCTCGAAGCCGAAGGGACGGGTGACGACGGCCACCGTGAGCGCTCCGAGGCTACGGGCGATGTCGGCGACGATGGGGGCGGCCCCGGTACCGGTGCCGCCGCCCTCCCCGGCGGTGATGAACACCATGTCGGCACCCTTGAGGGCGTCCTCGAGGTCCTCCCGGTGGGCGTCGGCGGCTTCCCGCCCCACCTCCGGATCGGCTCCGGCGCCGAGGCCCCGCGTCGAATCGTGTCCGATGTCGAGCTTGAGGTCGGCGTCGGACATCAGGAGGGCCTGGGCGTCGGTGTTGACGGCGATGAACTCGACTCCGTGGATGCCGGCGTCGATCATGCGATTGATGGCGTTGACGCCTCCTCCGCCGACGCCGACCACCTTGATGACTGCGAGGTAGTTCTGTGGCTTCGCTGTTTCGCTCACCATGGATCGTCTCCCCTGGGTTCGACCACAACCTTAGCTCGACGGTTGCATTTCGGCGTCACCTTCAAGTCGACTCTCAACCAATGGTTGAGGGTCGCCGACCGCTGGCCGCAGCGGTGACACTAGGTTGACCGCGGCGTCCTGCGGGATCCCGTCGGCGAGGATGGCGGCGAGGGCCAGCGCCTTCTCCCCCATGTCGACCGCCGAGCCGAGCTCGACGGCGTGCCCGGCGACGGAGGCGGTGATCCCCGACTGCTTCACCTGCAGCACGGCGCCCTCCCGCAGGTCGGCCGGGAGCCGGGCGACGAACTCGAGGGCGGCGGCGGTGGCGGGGTCGTCGATCCGGTCCCCTGGAACGAGCGGGTCGGCGGCGCTCTCGATCGTGGCCAGCGGGCCGGCCGCCTCGGCGGTGACGAGCACCGCCCCGCCCTGGGCGACCACGGCGCCGGGACTCCCGGCGATCCATGCCAGCGGATCGTGCTCCAGGACGACGACGTCGACGGCGCGGGGCCAGGTCACCCGCACCTCGGCTCGAGCGATCCACGGGTCGGCGAGCAGGGCGGCCTCGACCGCCCCGGGCCGTACCGAAATCATGGCGACGCCTTTCTCGACGCCGGCGTGACGCAAGATCCCCTCGACGTCGGCGACCCTGGCGCCCTCGATCCGGATCTCGGAAACCGAGAGCCACGGTGATTGCAGCACCGCCACCACCAGGCCTCCGAGCAGAAGCAGGATGATGCCGCCCACCACCCACTTGAGGCGGCGCCGGGCCGACGCCTCCCGTACCCGTCGGCGGCGGGCGGCGATCCGGGGATCGACCGCCGGCTCCGCCGGGCTCATTCCGGGCCCTTCCGGAACTCGCCCACGAACTGGATCTCCGGCTCCAGCCAGACGCCGGTCGCCTTGCCCACCCGGGCCCGGACCGCGGCCACCAGGTCGTGGACGTCCTGCCCGGTGGCCCCTTCGCCGGCCTCGAAGAAGTTGGCGTGGCGTGACGACACCGCCACCGCCCCGCAGCTGAAGCCCTTGAGGCCGAGCGAGTCGATGAGCCGGCCGGCGGCGTCGCCGGGCGGGTTCTTGAACACGCTGCCGGCGTTGAAGGTCCCGCCGGGCTGATGGTCCTTGCGCCACCGGGTGATCTCCCGCATCCGCCGTTCCCCTTCGGCGGCCGGTTGCAGCACGGTCCGGAAGCGGGCGGTGAGCACCACGTCGCCGCTGCGGAGGCGGCTGTGGCGGTAGCGCAGCTCCAAACCGGCGGGGGTGGCGGAGCTGATCTGGCCGCGGGACGTGTCGAGGACGGCGGCGCTCACCAGCCACGCCGCGGTGTCGGTGCCGTGGCCGCCGGCGTTCATGCGGACCGCTCCCCCGACGGTGCCGGGGATGCCGACGTAGAACTCGAGCCCGCCCCGGTCGTGGGCGACGGCGAACCGAGCCACCCGCGGGAGCGGGGCGCCGCCCCCGGCGACAACGGTGCCGTCGTCGCCGACGGACACCTCGAGGAAGTCGCCGACGAGGCGGAGCACGAGGCCGTCGAAACCGGCGTCGCTGACGACGACGTTGGAGCCGCGCCCCAGCACGAAGAGTGGGATGGAACCGGGAGCGGAGGCGGCCGCCTCCAGGACCCGGCGCAGCTCGCCCTCACTGGCGACGTCGGCCAGATAGGCAGCCGGTCCCCCGAAGCGATACGTGGTGAGGGGGGCCAGGGGGGCGTCCCGCAGCACGACTCCGAAGGCCACCAGCTCATCGAGCGTGACCGCGGTCACGGCGTCACGCCTTCGAGCAGCGCCGCGATGTCGTCGGCGACGGCGTTGACGTCGCCGGCGCCCAGCAACAGCACCAGGTCACCGGGAGCCAGCTCGGGAACGATGATCTGCGGCACGTCGTAGATCGAGGGCACGTAGGCGACGTCCCCGCCGGCGGCGGCGACCGCTTCGGCGACGAGGCGGCCCGACACCCCGGGTTGGGGCGGCTCCCCGGCCGAGTAGACGTCGGTGACGACGATACGATCGGCCACGGCGAGCGGCTCGCCGAAGGCCGGGCCCAGCTCGGAGGTGCGGGTGTAGCGATGCGGCTGGAAGACGGCCACCACCCGCCGCCAGCCTCCGAGCCGGCCCGCGGCGATCGTGGCCGCCACCTCGGTGGGATGGTGGGCGTAGTCGTCGACGACGGTCACCCCCGCCACCCGCGACCTGATCTCGAAGCGGCGCCGCACCCCGCTGAACTCGGCCACCCCGCCCACCGCGGCGGTGACGTCGTAGCCAAGCTCAGCGAGCAGGGCGAGGGCCCCGGCGGCGTCGCGGGCGACGTGCAGACCGGGGCGGGGGATCCGGACCGGGACGCTGACCTCGGGACCGGTGAGACGGAACCCGACCTCGCCGTCGCCGTGCACGATGTCGGTCAGGTGCCAGGTGGCTGCCGGATCGGTGCCGTAGCCAACGAGGGGCGCCCGTTCCGCCAGGCGGCGCACCCCGGCATCGTCGATGCACCCGACCACGGGACCTCGCACCCGGTTCGCCACCAGGGCGAACGCCTCCTCCAGAGCCGCCAGCGATCCGTAGTAGTCGAGGTGGTCGGCCTCGACGTTGGTGACGACGAGGCCGCGCAGGTGGAGGTGGCGGAACGTCCCGAACGCCTCGTCGGCCTCGAGCACGAACAGCTCGGGATCCCCGAGGTGGGCTCCCGTGTTGAGGGCCACCAGCTCGCCACCGACGAGGAAGGTCGGGTCACGGCCCAGCCCGTGGAAGGCCGCCACCGCCAGCCCGGTGGTCGTCGTCTTGCCGTGGGTGCCGGTGATCCCGAGCCCGGGCATGCCCCGGGTGAAGGCGTCGAGGAGCCGGGGTCGCCGCCACACCGGGACGCCGGCCGCCGCCGCGGCGGTCAGCTCGGGGTCCCCGTCGGGCACGGCCGAGGACGCCACCACCAGGTCGGCGGCAACGACCCGCTCCGGCCGGTGGCCGAGCCAGGTCTCGATGCCGGTGTCGAGGAGCGACTCGAAGAGTCGCCCCGGTTTGAGGTCGGAGCCGGTGACGAGGTGACCCTGGCCGGCAAGCAGCTTGGCGAGGCCGCTCATCCCCGCTCCCCCCGCCCCGACGAGGTGGATGTGACGCGAGCCGACGAGGCGCTCGAGGTCATCCATCGCCGTCACCCCCCGCGGCACCCTCTGCCGCGGCCCGCAGCGCGGCGGCGATGACCGAGGCGGCGTCGGGTCGTCCCTGGGCCCGGGCCGCCTCCGCCATCACCCGGAGCTGGGCCGGGTCGGCGAGCAGCTGCTCGATGGCCGCCGGGACCCGGTCGATGTCGCTCTCCTCCATGACCACGATGCCGCCGGCCTGTTCGAGGGCGGCGGCGTTCGCCGCCTGATGCCCGGCGGTGCCCAGGGCGTAGGGCACCACCACCGCCGGGGTGCCGGTGGCGGCCAGCTCGCTGATCGTCAACGCTCCGGCCCGCGACAGCACCAGGTCGGCGGCGGCGTAGAACCATGTCATCTCTTCCTCGAAGGGGCGCACCGCCCACGCCGTCGGGGTCCGCTCCGCCCGGGCCTTCACCGCGTCGAGGTGGGTGCGTCCGGTGAGGTGGACGATGGCGGTGCGGTCGGCGTCGAGGGTGTCGGCGAGCCGGATGGTCACCTCGTTGAGGAGCCGCGCTCCGAGGCTGCCGCCGAGCACCCCGAGCACCGGTCGCCCGGCGGGGAGACCGTAGCGGCGGCGGGCCTCGGCGGCGAGGGCGTCCCGGTCGAAGCCGGCGAAGGCCGCCCGCAGCGGGTTGCCGGTGTAGCGGGCCCGCGGCAGCTTGGCGGCGGCCTCGGGGAAGCCGACGAAGGCGGCGGAGGCGCGGCGGGCGACGAGGCGGTTGGCGAGCCCGGGCACCGCGTTCTGCTCCTGCACGAAGAGCCTCGCCTTCACCCGCCGGGCCGCCCCGGCGGCAGGCACCGCGATGTAGCCGCCGAAGACGGTCATCACGGTGACGTGGCGGTCCCGGAGATGCTCGGTGATGGCTTGCCGGGCCCGTCGCACCACCAGCGGCAGGGAGAGGTTGCGGGGTGACAGGGAGCGGCGCAGGCCGCGCATCTCGACCGGGACGAAGTCGTAGCCGGCGGCGGGGACGGCTCGCGCCTCCATCCGGTCACCCCCGAAGAAGACGACGTCGGTGGCGGGCACCCCGCCGGCGACGAGGGCGTCGGCGACGGCGAGGGCCGGGTAGACGTGTCCCCCGGTCCCGGCGGCGGCCAGGGCGTAGGTCATGCGGCGCCCTTGGCGGGTTCCGTTCCCCGCCTGCCGGACCAGGCGATGTTGAGCAGCACCCCCACCACGAACAGGTTGGCCAGCATGGCGCTGCCCCCGGCCGACACGAACGGCAGCGGGACTCCGGTGATGGGAAGCACCCCGGTGACGCCGCCGATGTTGACGATGGCCTGGAAGCTGAGCCAGGAGACGATGCCGATCGCCAGCAGCCGCCCGAACCGGTCGGGTGCCCGCATCGCCACCGCGGTGCCGACGATCGAGAACGCCAGGAACAGCGAAATCACCGCCAGCGACCCCGCCAGGCCGGTCTCCTCCCCGATGATGGCGAAGATGAAGTCGGTGTGGGCGTTGGGGAGGAAGGACCAGCGGGCCCGGCTGGCGCCGAGGCCGACCCCGAACCACGCTCCGGTGCCGAGCGCCACCAGGCTCTGGAACGCCTGGAACCCGTCTCCGAGCCGGTCGGAATTGGCGTCGAGGAAGCTGGTGACGCGGCGGGCCCGGTAGGGGGCGGCCAACGCCAGCGCCACCGCGGCGGCCGCCCCGAGGGTGCCGAGGCCGAACACGTGCCGCAGCGGTGCCGCCGAGGCGATCAGCACCGCGAAGGCGGCGGCGGCGATGAGCAATGCGGTCCCCAGGTCGGGTTGCAGCAGCAGCAGCCCCCCCACGATGCCGAGGGTGGACACCACCGGCCAGAAGACGTGGGAGAACTGGCGGAGATACTTCTCCTTCTTCGTCATGACGGTGGCGAGCACGACGACAACGGCGAACTTGGCGAACTCGGAGGTCTGGATCGGGATCGGCCCGATCTCGAGCCAGCGCCGCGCTCCGCCCCGGACCGTTCCGAACACGAGGGTGGCGACAAGGCCGGCGACGGCGATGGCGAAGATAGGCAGCGCCCAGCGGGCGTACATGCGGTACGGGACCCGGCTGGCGAGCAGCAGCCCCCCGACTCCCGCCAGGGTCCAAATGATCTGCCGCTTGAAGTAGTAGAGGTTGTCGAGGTCGGCCCGGATCGCCACCACCGACGACGCCGACAGCAACGCTCCGAGCCCGACGATGAGCAGCATGGCGACGGGGAGCAGCAGGAGCACCGCGGTGCGGTCTCCGGCGATGCGCTCGGCACGGATCGCCGACCTCGCCGAGCTGATGGGGGTCACCCTACCGGCCATCATCCGGCTCCCTTCCTGGCGCGCACGATCCGGGCGAACTCCTCGCCGCGATGAGCGTAGGACTCGAACATGTCGAAGCTGGCGCATCCCGGCGCCAGCAGCACGGTGTCCCCGGGGGCGGCGATCGTATCGGCGACGGCGACCGCCTCCTCCAGATCGGCGGCCGGGGTGTAGCGGTCGGGCGGGACCGCGGCGGCGAGCTCGGCGGCGGCCTCCCCGATGCCGATGACGTGGCGGACCGACGCCACCGTCGCCAGCGGGGAGAGGTCGAGGTCCTTGTTACGGCCGCCGGCGATGAGCACCACGGACGGGTAGGCGGCGGCCGCCGCCGCCGCCGAATGGGGGTTGGTGGCCTTCGAGTCGTCGACCCAGGGCACGCCGTCCCACACCCCCACCACGGTGCGGCGGTGGGCGCCGGGCACGAACCCCTTCACCACCACCTCGATGGCGCCCCGACCGGCGCCGAGGGCTGCGGCGAGGGTGCCGGCCGCCACCAGATCCAAGGTGAAGGCGGGGTCGAGGTCGGGGCGGGGCAGCGTCATGGTGCCGAAGCGGAGGGTGTCACCGTCGGGGCCGTTGCCGTGCAGCGGCACCCGGCTCCCACTGACCGGGACCCGGTGGGCGATCGCCGCCGCCACCGCGACGATGGCGCCCGGGTCGTCGGCGTCGTAGACGAGGAGGTCGTCGGGGGTCTGATTGGCGTAGATCCGCTGCTTGGCCTCGCTGTAGGCGGCGAGGCTGCCGTGCCAGTCGAGATGGTCGGGGGCGACGTTGAGGATGGCGGCGGCCCTGGGGTGGAACCGCTCGGTGAACCGGAGCTGGAAGCTGGACGCCTCGATCACGACGACGTCCCACCGGTCTTCGACCACGTCCGACAGGGCCCGGCCGATGTTGCCGGCGGCCACCACCCGGAGCCCCTCGGCCTCCAGCATGGCGGCGGTGGCGGCGATCACGGTGGTCTTGCCGTTAGTGCCGGTCACCGCGGCGTAGGGGGCCTGGAGCTGCCGAGCCGCGAACTCCATCTCGCTCCAGAGCGGGATCCCCGCCTGCGCCACGTCACGGATCGGGGGGGCGTGCTCCGGGATCCCGGGGCTGGTGACGACCAGATCGACGCCGCCGAGCAGCGCCGGATCCCATGGGCCAAAGCGGGTGGGGACGCCGCCGTCGAGGGCGGCGACGGCCTCCGGGTCGCGGTCGTAGACCGTCACGGCGTGGCCGAGCCGGCGCCCCAGTGCGGCGGCCGCCCTCCCGCTCACCGCGGCTCCGAGCACGAGCAGGTTCACGGCAGCACCCCCCCGTTGGTGGCCTGCAGGAAGTCGGCGTAGAAGATGCCGACCCCGGCAGCGACCATGATGCCGGCCAGGATCCAGAAACGGACGATGACCGTCGTCTCGGGCCAGCCCTTCAGCTCGAAGTGGTGCTGGAGCGGCGCCATACGGAAGATGCGCTTGCCCCACACCCGGAACGTGAAGATCTGGAGGACCACCGAGAGGGTGATCATCACGTAGAGGCCGCCGAGCAGCACCACCAGCAGGTGGGTGTTGGTGAGCAGGGCGAGGGCGGCGAGCGACCCGCCCAGCGCCTGCGACCCGGTGTCGCCCATGAAGATCTTGGCCGGAGCGGCGTTCCACCACAGGAAGCCGAGGCAGGCCCCGACGAGGGCGGCGGCGAACACCCCGAGGTCGAGGGCGCCCGCCACCCCGTAAAAGGCCGGGTTACGGAACTGCCAGAACGCGATGAGCATGTAGGCCCCGAACACGAGGGCACCGGAGCCGGCCACCAGCCCGTCGAGGCCGTCGGTGAAGTTCACCGCGTTGGCGAAGGCGGTGAGCATCAGCAGCACCAGGCCGGCGTAGAGCCAGGGACCGAGGTCGATCCCGATGCCGCGGGTAAAGGAGAGCTCGGTGCTGACCCCGATGGCGGCCGCCGCCCAGGCGAAGAGGGCCGCCACCGCCAGCTGGCCGAGGAACTTCCACCGTTTGCTGAGCCCGAGGTTCTGGCGGCGGGCGTACTTGGCGAAGTCGTCGAGGAAGCCGATCACCCCCATCCCCACCAGGGCGAGCACCGCCAGCCATCCCTCGTAGGCGAATTGGAGGATCTCGAACTCGAAGCCGACCCCGAAGGTGAAAAGCCGGAGGTGGGAGAGCACGTAACCGAGCACTACCGCCAGGATGATCACCATCCCGCCCATGGTGGGCGTGCCCCGCTTGTGGCTGTGGCCGGCCAGCTCGTCCTGGATGAACTGCCCGATCTCGTGCCGGCGCAGCACCTTGATCGCCACTGGCGTCAACAGGATCGACACCAGGAAGGCCACCGAGGCGCCGAGCAGGAGGGAGATCACGCCCCGGCCTCCTCTCGCAACGCGGCGGCGAGACCTTCGAGTCCGATCGCCCGCGACGCCTTGACCAGCACCACGTCGCCCGGCTCGACCATGGTGTCGAGGAGCTGCAACGCGGCGCCGTCGTCGGCCGCGGGGTGCGCCACCTCACCGGCGCCACGGGCGATGCCCGGATCGTGGCCCACCGTCACCACGGCGGCGAAGCCCAAATCGGCTGCCAGCATGCCGATGCGCACGTGTTCCTCCTCTTCGACGGGCCCCAGCTCGGCCATGGCACCCAGCACGGCGACGTGCCGACCGGGCATGGCCGCCACCGTTCGCAAGGCGGCCTCCACCGAATCGGGATTGGCGTTGTACGCATCATTCACCACCGTGAAGGAACCGCGGTGTATTTCCATCCGCCACGGCGAGCCCTCGGCCCGGGTGATGCCGTCGATCAACGTGTCGAGGTCGACACCGAGCGCCAGGCCGGCCGCCACCGCCGCGGCGGCGTTGCGTGGCTGGTGGCTGCCGGGGAGGCGCAGGGTGACTGCCCGCTCCCCGGCGGGGGTGACGAGGCGGAAGCGGGCCCGGCCGTCGTCCCCCGGAGTGACGTCGCGCACCGCCACGTCGGCCCCCGGGCCGGCCCCAAAGGTGATGGTGCGACCGGGGTGCTCCCGGCGGAGGCGGGGGTCGTCGGAGGGCAGCACCGCCACCCCTTCCGGCTTCAGCCCCTCCACCAGCTCCCACTTGGCGGCGGCGAGGCGCTCGACCGTGCCGAACGTCTCGAGGTGAACGACACCGAGGTTGGTGATGACCGCCACGTCGGGGCGGATGGCGGGAAGCAGCCAGCGCAGATGACCGACGCCGCGCGACCCGGCTTCGACGATCAGGTAGGTGGTGTCGGGCCCGGCGGCGAGCACGGTGAGGGGGACGCCGACCTCGTTGTTGTAGGAGCGGAGGGAGGCGGTGCTACCGGGCAGGGCGGCCGCCAGCAGGTCCTTGGTGGTGGTCTTGCCGGTGCTGCCGGTGATGGCGACCACCGGGACGTCGAGTTCGGCGCGCCGATAGGCCGCCAGGTCGCGGAGGGCGGTGGCGGTGTCGGCGACGATCACGGCAGGTTCCTCCCCCAGCGCGGGGGTGGCGACGAGCACCGCGGCGGCGCCGTTGCGCCGCGCCTCGGCGGTGAAGCGGTGCCCGTCGAAGCGCTCCCCTCGCAGCGCCACGAACAGCTCCCCCGGGGCGACGGCGCGGGAATCGACCGACACCCCGGCGACGGGCGTGGCGGGATCGCCGACGAGGCGTCCGCCGGTGGCCTCCGCCACCGTCTGCAGTGTCCAGGGACGGATCATGATCGATCCCCTCCGAGCCGGGTCCGCAGCTCGGCGGCGGCGACCTCCCGGTCGTCGAACGGGACGATGACACCGCCGGCCAACTCCTGGCCCTGCTCGTGTCCCTTGCCGAGGATGAGCACCGCGTCGCCCTCGGTGGCGGCGTCGAGGGCGAGGGCGATGGCACGGCGGCGGTCGAGCTCGGTGCGGACCGCGGCCCCGGCCGGGACGCCCGACGTCACCTCGGCCAGGATCGCCGCCGGGTCCTCAGAGCGCGGGTTGTCGCTGGTGAGGACGGCGAGGTCGGCGGTGGCGGCGGCCGCCCCCATCATCGGGCGCTTGCGGCGATCGCGGTCACCACCGGCCCCGAGCACGACGATGATCCGGCCCGGGACGAGGCCGCGGGCTTCGGTGACCACGGCCGAGATGGCGTCGGGAGTGTGGGCGTAGTCGACGACGACGGTGAAGGGCTGGCCGAGGTCGACCCGCTGGAACCGGCCCGGGACCGGCGGGAGCCCGGCGAGCCCGGCTGCGATGTCGCCGGCCGCCACCCCGAGCTGGAGGGCGCAGGTGGCGGCGACGGCGGCGTTGGCCGCGTTGAAGCGGCCGGCGAGGGGAAGGGTGATCGGGACTTCCTGGTCGCCCGCCACCAGCCGGAAGCGGGACCCGGAGCCGGTGAGCAGCAGGTCGGCGACCTGGACGTCCCCGGCGGGGGCCCACCCGACCGTGCGGGTAGGGATGGTGGCGACGGCGACGAGGCGCTCGCCCCACGGCTCGTCGAGCCACACCACCCCGGTACGGGCGTGTTCCGGCCGGAAGAGGGAGGCCTTGGTGGCGAAGTAGTCCTCGAGGTCGCGGTGGAAGTCGAGGTGGTCCTGCGACAGGTTGGTGAAGGCGGCGACGTCGAATTCGACGCCGGTGACCCGGCCGTAGGCGAGGGAGTGGGAGGACACCTCCATGGCGACGAGCCGCACCCCCTCGTCGACCATGCGGCGCAGCAGCCGCTGCAGGTCGCTCGACTCGGGGGTGGTGCGTCCCAGCGGCACCGGGGTTCCGTCGATGCTGGCACCGATCGTGCCGATCACCCCGGCGGGGATGCCGGCGTGGCGAGCGATGGCTTCGAGCATATAGGTCACGGTGGTCTTGCCGTTGGTGCCGGTGATCCCAACAACGTCGAGGGACCGGGTCGGGTGCCCATGGACTTCGGCGGCCGCCCACGGCAGGGCGGCCCGGGCGTCCTCCACCACGAGCTGTGGCACGTCGAGGGGGAGCTCCTGCTCCACCAACAGCGCCGCCGCTCCGGCGGCGACCGCGGCGGGGGCGAAATCGTGACCGTCGGCCCGGGCTCCGGGCACGGCGACGAAGAGGGTGCCGGGACCGGCCCGCCGGGAATCGTGGTGAACGTCGGTAACGGGGACGTCGTCGCCCACCACCCGGACCTGCTGGTGGACGGAAAGGGTGGCGGCAAGCCGGCGGAGGGTGAGGTCAGGGGGCATCCGGGGCCACCCCGAGGCGGTTCAGCGCCGACTCGGCGACCTCGGCGAACACGGGCGCCGCCGAGACGCCGCCGAAGCGAAGGTCGACGGTCCCGTCCCCCTCGGTGATCTCCCCGTGCGGTGAGTCGAGCACCACCGCCACCACGATCCGGGGATCGTTCAGCGGTGCCATGCCGATGAAGCTGGCAACCCGGTCGTCCTCGCTGTAGACGCCTTCCTCGCTGAGGAACTTCTGGGTCGTGCCGGTCTTGCCGCCGACCGTGAACCCGTCGACGGCGGCGCGGTGTCCGGTGCCGACCTCGACGACCCCGCCGAGCAGGCTCCGCATCGTCTCGGCGGTCGCCTTGGAGATCACGGGGCGCTGCTGCGGCTCGGTGGCCTCGGGGTTGCCGTCGCTGTCGACGACCTCCTGCACCACGTGCGGCTGGACCCAGACCCCGTCGTTGGCGATGGTGGAGAAGAGGGCCGCCATCTGGAGGGCGGTCACGTCGACCCGGTAGCCGATGGCGGTCGACGGCCCGCAGACGTTGGGGCACCATTCCTCGGCGGGCCGCAGCAGGCCGGAGACCTCGCCGGGGAGGCCGGCGCCGGTCGCCTGCCCGAGCCCGAACGAGCTCAGGTAGCGGTGGAGGGTCTCGTTGCCGAGATTCTGGGCGATCTGGATGGTGCCGATGTTGGAGGAGTGGGCGACGATCTCGGTGACGCTCATCACCGCCCCGTGGTCGCGCCCCTCATCGGAGTACGGCACCTCCTTGGGCGGGATCTCGATCTCGGCGGGGACGAACCACGAGTCGTCGGGAGTGACGAGGCCTTCTTCGAGGGCGGCGGCGATCGTGACGACCTTGAGCGTCGAGCCGGGCTCGAAGACGTCGGTGACGGCACGGTTACGGACCGTCTCCGGGTTGATCGTGTCGCGGTAGTTGGGGTCGAAACCGGGGGCGCTCGCCATAGCGAGGATGTCGCCGGTGCCGACCTCGAGGACGACGATGGTGGCGGCCTTGGCGTTGGTGGCGACGAGGGCCCGGTCGGCTGCTTCCTGCACCGCGGACTGGATCTCCCGGTCGATGGTGAGCACCAGGTCGGAGCCGGGCACGGCCGGTTCGATGAGCAACTCACCGGAGAGGATCTCGACCCCGTAGGGGTCACGCTCCAGGATGCGGGTGCCGGGGGTGCCGGCGAGCAGGTCGTCGTACTCCAGCTCGATGCCCTCCAACCCTGCCTGATCGTCCTGCTGGACGAAGCCGAGCACCTGGGAGGCGAGGCTCCCGGCCGGATAGACCCGGTCGGGCTCGGCAACGAGCGAGATCCCGTCGACCTTCTCGTCGGCCACCAGCTCCCGGATCCGGTCGGCGACCAGCGGGTCGATGCGCCGGGCGACGTAGGTGAACTGGGATTCCGGGTTGGAGAGGCGGGTGATGAGCGATTCCTCGTCGATTGCCAGCAGCGGAGCCAGGAGCCGGGCGGTGCCGGTCGGGTCGGTGATGACGCTGGGATTGGCCACAACGGTCGGGGCATCGACGGTGACCGCCACCTCGATCCCGTCCCGATCGTAGATGGTCCCCCGCTTTGCGGGCGTCTCCTCGTGACGGACCCGCTGGTCGAAACCGGATGCGGCGTATTCGGCGGCGTGGACTCCCTGGACGCTGAAGAGACGGAAGCCGATCCCGACCCAGGACGCGATGAAAACGAGACCGACGAGAACCAGGCGGATGTCGGCGACGCGCCAGCGGGGGCGCCCCACGGCTACTCCCCCGTCTTCCCGGTCATGGCTGGGCGCTCAGCATCGCCTTCAGCTGGGCCCACCGGTACTCGGCGTCGAGTGGTTGCTCGTCCATCCCCGGCACCGAGAGCGCCACCCGGGTCTGGGGATAGACCAGCCCGAGATCGGCGATGAGGCTCTCGATGCGTTGCGGGCTCTGCAGCTCGGCGACCTCGAGGCGGAGCTGCCAGTAGCGGGCCTCTTCGGTGCTGATGCGCTGATCGAGGTCCTGGATCTCGAAGGCGGAGTGGTCGAGCGAGATGCGGGAGTAGATGAGCCCGAAGAAGGCCACGATGACGGCGAGAGCGAAGAGCACCCAGAGCCGGACCCGAGGCTTGAGGCGCGCCGCGGCGGCGACCGCCTCGAAGTCGGCGGCGGGGTGGGCCCGCAGAGCGCCGGCCGTCACGATGTCACCTTCTCGACGGCCCGGAGCATGGCGGAACGGGATCGCGGGTTCCGGGCGATCTCGTCCGCGGTGGGACGGAGACCTTTGCGGGCGAGCAACCTGAGCTCGGCGGCTCGCCCGCACGTGCACACAGGGAGGTCCGGGGGGCAGACACAGCCGGTGGCTCCGGCCGCGAACCTGCGCTTGACGATGCGGTCCTCCAATGAGTGATAGCTGATCACGACGACTCTCCCCCCGGGGCGGACCCGGTCGAGAGCGGCGTCGAGGCCGCGCTCCAGCGCGTCGAGCTCGGCGTTGACTTCGATGCGGATGGCTTGGAAGACTTTGCGAGCGGGATGACGGCGACGGCGGGCCGGCGCGGGTACGGCCCCGGCGATGACATCGGCGAGAGCGGCCGTGTCGGTGATGGGCCGGTGACGGACGATGGCCTCGGCGATGCGCCGCGCCATTCGCTCTTCGCCGTAGCGCCGGAAGATGCGGATGAGCTCGGCGACGGATCGCTCGTTGACGACGTCGGCGGCGGTGGGGCCGTGGGTCGGATCCATACGCATGTCCAGCGGGCCCTGCCGCCGGTACGAGAATCCGCGCCACGCTGCTTCGACTTGGTGGGAGGAGACACCAAGATCGAAGAGGACTCCAGCCACGGCCCCAGCACCAAGACGTTCCCGGTCATGTCGCCGGTCCTCCGATGCCCGGGTATCCAGCACCCGGTCCAGGTCTGCGAAGTTGGCCGCCACGAACTCGAGCCGCGGGTCGTCCGGGACCTGTGCTGCCGCGTCGGGATCCCGGTCGAGTGCGAGGACGTGTATCTCCGGCAGCGCTGCGAGCAACGCTCGGGTGTGCCCGCCCCCACCAAAGGTGGCGTCGACGATCGTCCCGGGTTCCACCGGCCGGAACAGGTCCACGACCTGCTCCACCATCACCGGCTCGTGATAGCTCGACGGCCTCGTTTCTGGGTTCTGATCCATGGTCAGCCCCCCGGAGCGCTGGCGCCATGATGGAAGCGGGCGGAGTAAGGGGCCTTCCAAATGGCATCCGGGGGACTGACCATGGGCCAGAACCGCTGGGTTGACTCGTCGTCCTGTGAGCGTCGGGTCGCTCGGAGGGGATCACAGGTCCTCCCCTCCAAGGCCGAGGACTTCCTCGATGCCGGCGTAGTACTCGTCGGCCTCCGCTTCCTCGGACTCCCACACGGAGGTCGACCAGATCTCGACGTGCTCGGCGCTTCCCACCACGGTGACGTCCTTCTCCAGGGAGGCGTAGGCACGCAGCTTCTCCGGAATCTGGATGCGCCCCTGCTTGTCGAGGGTGATGTCGCTCGCCCCTGCGAAGAAGGAGCGAGAGAACTTCCTGGCCCGCCGATCGGTTCTCGGGAGGTTGCTGATCCGGGAGACTTCCGCCTGCCACCGGTTCAGGGGAAAGACGTAGAGGCAGTGCTCCTGCCCCTTGGTGATCACGCAGCCGTTGTCCAGGTCTCCCCGGAACTTGCTGGGCATCACCAAGCGGCCCTTGCCGTCCAGCGAATGGTCGTATGTCCCTAGAAACACGCGAGGCGCACTCCATCACGATCGCCATCTCCCACGATGCCCCACTCTCCCCCATTCCGCGCCACTTGTCAATCACTTTCCTCCCCCTGCCCCCCACCGATCCCCACATGGGATCGTCGCCTCCCCCACCACGTCACACCACCACGATGAGTGGCAGCCCGTATTCATTGGGTATTCGGGAGCGGAACGGGCGCGACACGAGAACACGGAGCCCCGTGGCCGTCGAAGGAGTTGTGACGGAAATGGGTCGGTCGACCCACGCTGGGAACGCCGCCGCCGGGGACATCGACGGGAACGGGCCATCGTGCGCGCCGCGTCGGCGTGTGGCGCCGCCGGGGTCAGCCTCGGCCGGGGCCGCCGTTCGCGTCGTCTCGGCCGTAGGGACAACGGGTCACGCACACGTTGCAGACATGGAGGGTGTGCTCGTCGAACGTCGCCTGGGTCAGGAGTCGCTCGGCACGTTGCGGCCGGAGGCGGAGCAAGGCCAGGTACCGGAGCTTGGGCAGCAGCGGCGTCCGGGCGGTGAAGGTCAGGCAGCGGTTCACCTTCACCCTCCGCTCTTCGAGGGAGATGGCCCCGACCGGGCAGGCGTCGATACAGATCCGGCAGTCCGGCGGGCATCCCGGGCCGGGGTCCGCGCCGCGCCGGAAGGCCGGAAGGAGCGTGGTCGTGACGACGGCGCCGAGCATGAGCCGGGAGCCGTAGCGCCGGTGGAGCAGCAAGCCGTTGTGGCCGATGACGCCGATGCCGGCCGCTTCCGCCATCCGCAGCTGGTTCAGGTAGCCCCGCACCTCCCCCGCTGCGTTCAGGCCCATCGGCTGGCAACCGAACACCGGAACCGCCCTGCCACCAGATGCCTCGAGCAGGGTGGCGATGCGGAGCGACAGGGCGTCGAGCCGCCGGTAGTAGGTGTTCTGGGCGCGCCACGCCGTTTCGGTCTGGTGGGAGGCCGTCTCATACACCCCGACGGGGACGGCCAGTCCGAACGCAAGCAGGCTTCGCGCCTCGGGGAGAACGTCGCTGGGCCGGCGCCCGGCGGGTTCGCTCGCCAGCGCTTCGGCCGGGGCGATCCCCAGCACCGCGAGGTCCTCCTCGGCGGCGACCGTGGCGATGCGATCGAGCACCGACGGTGGCCTGGCATCACTCACCGCCGCACTCCGCTCCGGGCCGGTGGCTCGAGAGGAAATCGATCGCCGCCGCGATCACCGTGGGATCGCGGGCGATACGGTGATGCCCCAACCCGTCGATCGGGAGCAGGGTGACATTGGGCCGAATGGCCGCCACCGCCTCCGCCTGCGAGTACGGGACCTCCGGGTCGGCGGGGTCGTGGATCAGGAGGGTCGGCTGGCGCCAGCCGCCGGGGATCCGGCTCAGCGAGAACGCCTCCATCGGATGGCCGAACGTCTTTTCGGTCACGCCGAGCATCTCCCGGTAGGCCGCTCCCGGTAGGCCGACGACCGAGGCGAAAGCGGTCACGTGAAGGCGCGGGTTGTCGACCGCCGCGATCATCACCAATCGCTCCACCGCGATCGGAGGGCGGCCGAGAAGGTGCCCTCCCGCCACGGCCATCGCCGCCGCGAACGCCCCGGCCGAGTGGCCCACCATCCCGTGGAGCGGCCCCGCGGCCTCGGCGACGACCCCGACGGCGGTGGCCATCTCCAGCCCATTGGTGCGGGAACCTTCGGAGTCGCCGTGAGCCGGCAGGTCGCAGGCGACCACTCCGAAGCCACGATCCAGCAGCGGCTCCACCCACGCCACCAGCCGGGAGGCTCGCGACGTCCAGCCGTGGACCAACAGCACGGTCTTCGCCGAGGGGCCGGGCCGGGCCGGCCAGCGGTAGACGCGCATCCGCCGGCCATCTGCCATGACGGAGAGCCGTTCGGCGCGGTTCAGCAGCTCGCGGGCGGGTGCGGCAACCTCGGGCCGTCGTGCCGGCGTGAAGCAGAGCTCGAAGGCCTGGCGCCCAACCCGCCGGGGTGCGAGACGCCCGGCGGAGCGGAAGTAGCCTCGCGCCACCGCCAACCTCCACGAGCCCGTCACGTGCCCTCCGTCATGTTGACAGCGTAAACACCTAATGTAGGCGACGTCAACATCGGTGAGAGGCACCTAGGCTGACGGGGGCGAACTCCGGCCACGGGACTCGTATGCACGCGAAACCAGACTCCTACCACCACGGTGACCTCAAAGCCGCCCTGGTAACCGCCGCAACGCGGCTCATCGAGGAGCGTGGACCAACCTCCTTGAGCCTGCGCGGCGTAGCCCGCGCCGTCGGGGTCAGTCACGGCGCTCCCTACCGGCACTTCCGGAGCAAGAAGGCCCTGCTCGAAGCGGTGGCGATCGAGGGATTCCGGGATCTGGGCAAGGCTCTCGACGCCGTCATCGAGCGGACCCCCGATGATCCGAGGCAACAGATGATCGATGCCGGGGCGGTCTACGTTCGTGAAGCGATCGACAACGCTCAGCGCGCCCAGCTCATGTTCGGGGGCCTGCTCCAACAGGGCGACACAAGCCCGGCACTGCGAGATGCCGCCGAGGCGGCGTTCAGCCGTTGCATCGGCATCATCCACCGCGGCCAACAGCAGGGAGTGTTTCGGCCCGGCCCCTCCAGGGGGCTCGTCATGGCGTACTGGGCAGCCTCCCACGGTCTCGCCATGCTCCTCATCAGCGACGGGTTCGGCGTTCGAGGCCCCGATGAATCCCCCGAGGCACTGTGGAAGCTGGTGGCGAACAACCTGCTCACCGGGTTGCTCGCTCCCCCTCCCTAAGGCGAGCGGCCGCTGGTGGTGTAGGTGTGGCCGAGGCGGCTCACCCAACGGTGGTCAC